>NZ_JBFUPO010000002.1:0-595514 GCF_041355295.1 Mesorhizobium sp. RCC_202 | reverse complement strand
ACAGATCGAAACTTCAGCGCAATGATCTACGCTTGCGCATCCGTCATCAACTCACGCTGATTCTCAACAGGCCCTAGCGCGCATTACCGGTTCTTTGCCGCGACAACAGCCTCGACGTTCTGTCGGTGAACGGCCTCGTATGGCTGGAAGTACTCAACCGCCGTTGTTGCAAACATATCCGCGCCGAAAGTCTTCAGGTCCTGCCTGGCCAGATCGGGGTCGTGTCGGCAGCCAAGCAGCTTGCGGATATAGGTCTGCGTCGCGGCGATGAGGCTTCTGTCGTAGCCACCCGCCTCGATTGCTTCCAACGAACCATGGTTGGGCAGGATCCGGTCGAATTGCCAACCGGACATGCGCTCAAGGTCGACCAGATGTTGCGCCAGTCGTTCCGGCTCGGAGACATAGGTGATCGAATCTTCCAGCGTGTCGCCCGCCAGCAGCAGGCCGGCGTCGGGCATCAGCAGCACCGTGCCGTCGTGGCTGTGGATTTCGACCTGGCGGAGTTCGACGGGGATCGATCCTACCGTGAGGCGGAGGCTGTGCTCGAACGTTTTGTTGGGCAGGATCAGCGGCCTGATCGGCGGATCGCCGGCTTCGATTTCGGCGCGGCCGCGTTCGAGCGCCGAGGCCGTGAGAGCGTTGGCGATGATCTCGCAATCCTGGAACACCTCGTTGCCGGCAATATGGTCGTCATGCCAGTGGCTGAGCACGACGCGGATCGAGGTCACGCCCATGTCTTCAAGCGTTCGCCTGATGAAGCGGGCATGGGGCAGGGATATATGCGTGTCGTAGACCAGCGCCTGCGCTCCATCGACAATCGCATAGGTGCAGATGCCGAGCGCATAGGCGCCGTCGTCGAGCCAATTCGGGCCATCCGACCAGATGCGGACGCCATCGATGCGGCCGTCGTAGAAGCCGAGCACGTTTGGCGCCGGGTGGACCAGCCGCATGGTCGAGCCGAGGGGCGGTTTGGTCATCTGCGCGTTCTCGATCTGGGGGCGCTCAGGCGATCAGCTGGCCAAAACGATCGACTTCGTCGGCCGTCGTGGCAAAGCTGGTGACAAAGCGATAGAGCAGCTCGTCCTCGCCCAGATGGCCGTCGAAGCCATGCGGCTTGTGCCAATCATAAAAGGCTGCGCCGGCTGCCTGCAGCTTTTCGGTCTCCGTCTTTTTCATCACGGCGAAAACCTCGTTCGCCTGCGGCAACCAGGCCAACTTGGCGGTCGCCGAATCCTCGATCGCCGCCGCCAGGCGAGCGGCCATGGCGTTGGCGTGACGGGCAGTGTCCAGCCACAACCCGTGCTTGAAATAGGCGTCGAACTGCGCGGCGATGAAGCGCGACTTGGAAAACAGCTGCGCGGCCCGCTTGCGCAGGAAGGCCAGTTCCTTGGCGCGGTCGAGATCGAACAGGATCACGGCCTCGGCGCACCAGCAGCCATTCTTCGTGCCGCCGAACGAAACGATATCGACGCCGCGCTTCCAGGTCATTTCGGCAGGCGTCGTCTCAAGCGCCACCAGCGCGTTGGCAAAGCGGGCGCCGTCCATATGCAGCGGCAAGGAATACCGCTTGGCGATTTGCGAAATCGCGGAAATGTCGTCGAGCCCATAGATCGTGCCGACTTCGGTCGACTGGGTGATCGAGACTGCCGTCGGCCGTCCCCAGTGGACGATCTCGGGTGCAAAGCGGGCGATGGCCCGGTCGAGATTGTGCGGGTCGATCTTGCCCAGCGCGCCGTCGACCGCATGCAGGCGCGAGCCGCCGGAAAAATATTCCGGCGCGCCGCATTCGTCCTCGATGATGTGCGATTCGCGATGCGCAAAGGAAATGCCGCCAGGCTTGCTGTAGGCGGCCAGCGAGAGCGAATTGGCGGCGGTGCCGGTGGCGACGAAGAACACTGCGACCTCGCGCTCGAAAACCTCACTGAAATGCCGGTAGACGGCGCGGTCAAGCTCACCATCGCCATAGGCGGTCGAAAAGCCGCCGGCATTGGCTGACAGGCCGGCGGCGATACTGGGGTGGACGCCCGCCCAATTGTCGGATGCAAAGAACATTGAGAAGTCCGTATCATGGTTGGCAAAAGCGGCGCGACTTGACCGCTTCGGCGGTTGAAGCGCAAGGGCCAGCGCTTCGCAAAGTGGTGAAGCCAGCCTGTCGCCCGAAAATCGCCGGGACCAAAGCTTACGTTTCCGGTGCCTGTCACGAAATTTTGTGTCGCGGCGCGGCCAAGATTTTTGTGAATCGGTCTTGTATGGCTCCCCGATTTCTGTCATAAAAAATTTAGGACAGTAGTGCTGTCTTATTTTGTCGCACAAAACAGGCTGGACTGGCGTATCATAGTGCCATTCCGGCTATTGTCGCGAGCGGCGGGTAGACGGCCCGGCTCTGGCCTGTACGATACCGGATGCGAACCGGGCGTATGGCCGTATGGTTCGGTTGGATTTCGCAAGACGTGCAGCAAGGATCAAGGGGAAGCATTCTCGCTTCCCAAGGCAAACCAGCGCCCTGAGACAGTCAGGGCCAAGGTGAAGAACGGAGGATAGGACGATGACGGAATTGACGCCATCTGCGATCGACGGCCAGGCCGCGCAGACGAAAGCGGCAGCCGTTAAAAATACCGTCCTGACCAAAAATCTCCGAACTGCCAACGGCATGGCCGCGCAGGGCCTTTACCATCCGCGCAACGAACATGATGCCTGCGGCGTCGGCTTCATCGCCAACATGAACGGCGTGAAGTCGCACCAGATCGTCGTGGACGGTCTTGCCGTGCTGGAAAACCTGACGCATCGCGGCGCCGTTGGCGCCGACCCGCTGGTCGGCGACGGCGCCGGCGTGCTGGTGCAGATTCCGGACGCTTTCTTCCGCGAGGAGATGGCGGCCAAGGGCGTCGAACTACCGCCGTCCGGCCAATATGGGGTCGGTCACTGGTTCATGCCGCAGGACGCCACGCTGCGCGCGCATATTGAAGAAATCATCGCCGAGTCGGCGCAGTCGGAAGGGTTGCCGCTGCTCGGCTTCCGCGATGTCCCCGTCGACAACTCCTCGCTGTCGAAGGCGCCGGACATCGTGGCGTCCGAACCGTTCCACCGGCAGGTGTTCATCGGCCGCACGGCCGACATCCCGGACGATGAGGAATATGAGGCGAGGCTTTACCTGCTGCGCAAGGTGATCTCGGGCCGCATCTATGCCGAGAACAACAACCAGGATATCGGCTCCTATTGCGTGTCGCTGTCGGCGCGCACCATCGTCTACAAGGGCATGTTCCTGGCCTACCAGGTCGGCGCCTATTACAAGGACCTCAAGGACCCGCGCTTCGAAACCGCGCTGATCCTGGTTCACCAGCGTTTCTCGACCAACACCTTCCCGTCGTGGAAGCTCGCGCATCCCTACCGCATGGTCGCCCACAATGGCGAGATCAACACCGTGCGCGGTAACAACAACTGGATGGCGGCGCGCCAGGCCTCGGTCGATTCCGAGCTGTTCGGCAACAACATCTCGAAGCTGTGGCCGATCTCCTACGAAGGCCAGTCGGACACGGCGTGTTTCGACAACGCGCTCGAGTTCCTGTTCCAGGGCGGCTATTCGCTCAGCCACGCCATGATGATGCTGATCCCGGAAGCCTGGGCCGGCAACAAGCTCATGGACGCCGACCGCAAGGCTTTCTACGAGTATCATGCCGCCCTGATGGAACCGTGGGACGGCCCGGCGGCTGTCGCCTTCACCGACGGCCGCCAGATCGGCGCCACGCTCGACCGCAACGGCCTGCGCCCGGCGCGCTACATCGTCACCGACGACGACCGCGTCATCATGGCATCCGAAGCCGGCGTGCTGCCGGTGCCGGAGGAAAAGATCGTGCAGAAGTGGCGGCTGCAGCCTGGCCGCATGCTTCTGATCGACCTCGTCAAGGGCCGCATCATCCCCGACGAAGAGATCAAGTCGGAGATCGCGGCCAGGCATCCCTACAAGACCTGGCTCGCCAACACGCAGCTCATCCTGGAAGATCTGAAGCCGGTCGAGCCGCGCGCGCTGCGCAAGGATGTCAGCCTGCTCGATCGCCAGCAGTCGTTCGGCTACACGCAGGAAGACACCAAGCTCCTGATGGCGCCGATGGCGACCACCGGCCAGGAAGCCGTCGGCTCGATGGGCACCGACACGCCAATCTCGGCGATGTCGGACAAGTCGAAGCTGCTCTACACCTATTTCAAGCAGAACTTCGCCCAGGTCACCAACCCGCCGATCGACCCGATCCGCGAGGAGCTGGTGATGAGCCTGGTGTCGTTCATCGGCCCGCGGCCGAACATCTTCGACCTGGTCGGCACGTCGCGCCGCAAGCGGCTCGAGGTGCGCCAGCCGATCCTGACCAATGGCGATCTTGAGAAGATCCGCTCCATCGGCCACACCGAGGACCGTTTCGACACCAAGACGATCGACATCACCTACGGTTCGACCGAGGGCGCGGCCGGCATGCAAGGCGCTATCGACCGGCTCTGCGAGCGGGCCGAGGCGGCGGTCGCCGGCGGCTACAACATCATCATCCTGTCCGACCGCCAGGTCGGTCCGGACCGCATCGCCATTCCGGTGCTGCTGGCGACGGCGGCGGTGCACCATCACCTGATCCGCAAGGGCCTGCGCACCTCGGTCGGCCTCGTCGTCGAATCCGGCGAGCCGCGCGAGGTGCATCATTTCTGCTGCCTGGCCGGCTATGGCGCCGAAGCGATCAACCCGTATCTCGCCTTCGACACGCTGCTCGACATGCACAAGCGCGGCGAATTGCCGGAAGAGGTCGACGAGTACGAAGTCGTCACCCGCTACATCAAGTCGATCGGCAAGGGCATCCTCAAGGTGATGTCCAAGATGGGCATCTCGACCTATCAGTCCTATTGCGGCGCGCAGATATTCGACGCCATCGGGCTCAAGTCGGAGTTCGTCGAGAAGTACTTCACCGGCACCGCGACGCTGATCGAAGGCGTCGGCCTGGAGGAGATCGCGACCGAGACGCTTAGCCGGCACAACGATGCCTTCGGCAACGACCCGGTGCTGCGCAACACCCTCGAGGTCGGCGGCGAGTATATGTTCCGCATGCGCGGCGAGGCGCATATGTGGTCGCCCGACGCGGTCGCCACCTTGCAGCACGCGGTGCGGCAGGGTTCGTGGGACACGTTCAAGGACTATTCTGCGCAGATCGACAGCGCGACCGCGCGCGCGCAGACGATCCGCGGCCTGTTCAAGATCAGGCTTGCGGAGGAGACCGGGCGCAAGAAGGTGGCGATCGAGGACGTGATGTCGGCGGCCGAGATCGTCAAGCGCTTCTCGACCGGGGCGATGTCGTTCGGCTCGATCTCGCGTGAAGCGCACACGACGCTGGCGCGCGCCATGAACCAGATCGGCGGCAAGTCGAACACTGGCGAGGGCGGCGAAGAGGCCGACCGATATCTGCCGCTGCCCGGCGGCGGCAAGAATCCGGAACGCTCGGCGATCAAGCAGGTCGCCTCGGGTCGGTTCGGCGTCACAGCCGAGTATCTCGTCAACTCCGACGTCATGCAGATCAAGGTCGCGCAGGGCGCCAAGCCCGGTGAAGGCGGCCAGCTGCCTGGACACAAGGTCGATGCGACCATCGCCAAGGTCAGGCATTCGACGCCCGGCGTCGGCCTGATCTCGCCGCCGCCGCATCACGACATCTATTCGATCGAGGATCTGGCGCAGCTGATCTATGATCTGAAGAACGTCAACCCGGCGGCCGATGTCTCGGTCAAGCTGGTGTCGGAAGTCGGTGTCGGCACGGTGGCGGCAGGTGTGGCCAAGGCGCGCGCCGACCACATCACCATCTCGGGCTATGACGGCGGCACCGGCGCTTCGCCGCTGACCTCGCTCAAGCATGCCGGCAGCCCGTGGGAAATGGGCCTTGCCGAAACGCACCAGACGCTGGTGCTCAACGGCCTGCGCTCACGCGTGGCGCTGCAGGTCGACGGTGGCTTGCGCACCGGGCGTGACGTCATCATCGGCGCGCTGCTCGGCGCCGACGAGTTCGGCTTCTCGACCGCGCCGCTGATCGCGGCCGGTTGCATCATGATGCGCAAGTGCCACCTCAACACCTGCCCGGTCGGCGTGGCGACGCAGGACCCGGTCCTGCGCAAGCGCTTCAAGGGCGCGCCCGAGCATGTCATCAACTTCTTCTTCTACGTGGCGGAAGAGGTGCGCGGGCTGCTCGCCGAAATGGGCTTCACCCATCTCGACCAGATCATCGGCGACGCCGACCTTCTCGAGAAGCGCGACGTCATCCAGCACTGGAAGGCGCGCGGGCTCGACTTCACCAAGATGTTCTATAAGCCCGATGCGCCGCATGAGGCGCTGCACTGGACCGAGCGGCAGAAGCATCCGATCGACGATGTGCTCGACCGCAAGCTGATCGAGCTGGCCAAGCCAGCGCTGGAAAGCAAGCAGCCGGTCAAGATCGAGGTCGATATTCGCAATGTCGACCGTTCGACGGGAGCCATGCTGTCGGGCGAAGTCGCCAAGCGCTTCAAGCACAAGGGGCTGCGTGAGGACACCATCCAGGTGAAGCTCACCGGCACCGCCGGCCAGTCCTTCGGCGCCTTCCTGGCGCGCGGCATTTCGTTCGATCTTGTCGGCGCCGCCAACGACTATGTCGGCAAGGGCCTTTCGGGCGGGCGCATCGTCATTCGGCCGCCGGAAGGATCCAAGATCGTCGCGGCGGAATCGATCATCGTCGGCAATACGGTGCTCTACGGCGCCACCGAGGGTGAGGCCTATTTCGCCGGCGTCGCCGGCGAGCGCTTCGCGGTGCGCAATTCGGGCGTCGCGGCCGTCGTCGAAGGCGTCGGCGACCATGGCTGCGAATACATGACCGGCGGCATCGTCGTCGTCATCGGCCAGACCGGCCGCAACTTTGCGGCCGGCATGTCGGGCGGCGTCGCCTATGTGCTGGACGAGAAGGGCGATTTCGCCGCGCGCTGCAACATGGCCATGGTCGAGCTGGAGCCGGTTCCGGAAGAGGACGACCTGATGGAGAGGCTGCTCCATCATGGCGGCGACCTCGATCACAAGGGTCGCGTCGACGTCTCAGGCGACATGACAAGTCATGACGAGGAGCGGCTTTACCAGCTGATCTCGAACCACGTGCATTTCACCGGTTCGGTGCGCGGACGCGAGATCCTCGACGATTGGCAGAACTTCCGGCCGAAATTCCGGAAAATCATGCCGGTGGAATACCGCCGCGCGCTGATCGAGATGGAACGCATGCGCATGGGCGTCGCGGCCGAATAGACTTTCGCAATTGCCGGGGAGCCCAGCTTCCCGGCTCCTTCATCGACAGCTTGACCTCTTACGGCAAGGTTGCCACGGCAGCCTCAAGGGATTAACGGGTGCGGCGAAACCCGCACCATCTGGACAGCAGGAAACTGGACCATGGGCAAGGTAACAGGCTTTCTCGAGATCGACCGGCAGGTGCACAAGTACCAGCCTGCATCCGACCGCATCCGGCATTTTCGTGAATTCACGCTGCCGATGTCGGACAAAGAGGTCGAGAAACAGGCCGCGCGCTGCATGGATTGCGGCATTCCGTTCTGCCACGGGCCGACCGGCTGTCCGATCCACAACCAGATCCCCGACTGGAACGACCTCGTCTACAATGGCGACTGGGACAATGCGATCCGCAACCTGCATTCGACCAACAATTTCCCGGAGTTCACCGGCCGCATCTGTCCGGCGCCCTGCGAGGAAGCCTGCACGCTGAACCTCGAGGACATTCCGGTCGCCATCAAGACCGTCGAGCAGGCAATCGCCGACAAGGCCTATGAGACCGGCCATATCCGGCCCTATCCGCCGGAGAAGAAGACCGGCAAGCGGGTCGCCGTCATCGGCTCCGGCCCGGCCGGCATGGCCGCCGCCCAGCAACTCGGCCGCGCCGGCCACGACGTCCATGTCTATGAGCGCGAAAGCCGCCCGGGCGGGCTGATGCGCTACGGCATTCCCGACTTCAAGATCGAGAAGCACTATATCGACCGTCGCATCGAGCAGATGCAGGGCGAGGGCGTCACCTTCCATTGCGGCGTCAATGTCGGCGTCGACAAGACCGTCGCCGAACTGCTCGAGGAACATGACGCTGTGCTTTATTGCGGCGGCTCGGAAACGCCGCGTCCGGCGGGTATTCCGGGCGACGATCTCAGCGGCGTCTACGACGCCATGCCCTATCTGGTGCAACAGAACCGCCGCGTCGGCGGCGAGCCCATCCAGTCGGTGGCATGGCCCTCGCATCCGATCATCGCCAGCGGCCAGCATGTCGTGGTCGTCGGCGGCGGCGACACCGCGTCCGACTGCGTCGGCACGGCCTTCCGGCAGGGCGCGGTGCGCGTCACCCAGCTCGACATCCGTCCGCAGCCGCCGGAGAAGGAAGACAAGCTCGCGGTCTGGCCTTACTGGGCAACGAAGATGCGCACGTCATCCTCGCAGGCCGAGGGCGCGGAACGCGAATTCCAGGTGGCGACACTCGAATTCATCGGCGAGGACGGCCAGCTCACCGGCGTGCGCTGCTGCGAGGTCGACGAGAAGCGCAAGCCGATCGCCGGCACCGAGTTCGTCATCCGCGCCGATCTCGCCTTCATCGCCATCGGCTTTGCCGGCCCGGCGAAAGCCGGCGTGGCGGCGGAATTGGACGGGCAGATGAAGATCGTCACCGATAGCCGCAGATCGCGCAATGTCGACGCCAACGACCGCGACTACAAGACCAGTGTCGACAAGCTCTATGCGGCGGGCGACGTCCGCCGCGGCCAGTCGCTGGTGGTGTGGGCGATCCGCGAAGGCCGCCAGGCGGCGCGCTCGATCGACGAGGCGTTGATGGGTTCGACGGTGCTGCCGCGTTAAAGTGGGCTAGAGCGTTTCACCGTTTCATGGAAACGGCGAAGCGCTCTAACTCTTTGTTTTGACGCAATTCCGGACGGAAAACCGCTCACACTTTTCCTGGAATTGCTCTAACCCGCGGTATCCTTTTCTCGCGAACTGCCCCAGAGCATTTCACCGTTTCATGGAAACGGCGAAATTCTCTAATTATTTGTTTGACGCAATTTCGGACGGAAAACCGCTTCACACTTTTCCTGAAATTGCTCTAGCTGATCAGCAGCTCAACCGCCCAATAGAGGCCGATGACCATCTGGACCGCAAACGCGGAAAATCGAGCCTTGACCGCGTTTGGACTGGTCGACGTCAAATGAATGGCGGACTGGAGCAATCGCGCAACGAGAAACCAGTATGCGAGCGGGTCGGTGATGCCGGTCCGCGAAGTCATCATGGCCAAGGCCATGAGACTTCCGAAGATTGGAAGTCCCTCAATGCAATTCGCGTGAGCGCGCGCAAGACGCTGTAAAAAGGGCGAAAGACCTGCGTTATCCGGTGCAAATCCATTGGCGGGGATGCGGCCGTTCAGTACGAGGTGCGTGCGCAATATCTCCATCCATGTGAGCAATAAAAGGGTCCAAGTCACGAACCCAAGCAATGCGTAGCCCGTTGCCGACATATTCGCCCCCCGACTTTGAGTTCGGCCAAAAACCGATAATGCCATTGTTCGGCTCGGCACGGAATTGCCGCTAGGCAGGACCGTCGGTCAAGGAGTTGCCGTCGCCGCGTCCGGCGTGGCGGCTGCTGTCGCCGGCGGCTGCGTCGTCGGCGGCCAGGAAAAATCGTCGGCGCGTCCGGGCGAGGCGGCAGGGGCCTTGCCTTCCATGATCAGCTTTTCGCCTGGCAGGTTCGGATCGGCCTTGGCTGCCGGCGCGGCGCCGAGCAATTCCGTTCCGCCATCCAGCGCCGGGTCGCCGAGCAGCATCGGCGCGGTGCGGTCGACGATGACGGGGGCAGCCGCAGGCTGCGGCGCTTCGACCGGCGCGCCGGCCGGCGCGGAAACCGTGGTTATGCTTCCCGGCGCCGCCAGCCCGAGGAGCTTGGCCAGCGGCTTCTCCGTATAGAAGGCGAGCTTGCGCTTGCCGGCCTTGGTGACGTTGATGCCGTCGTCGGAGCGCAGGCGCACGGGCTGGCCGTTGATGTCGGGGCCGGAGGTGACGAAAGCGCCGTTCTCGTCGACGAAGCCGTCCCAGACATCGACGAACTCGCCGCCGTGACTTTGGGCGGCCGAGTGGTAGATGTCGTTGAAGGCAAGCATGTCGGAGTTCATCTTGGTGACACCGAAAGCCGGCATGCCGACCCACAGGAACGGCACCTTGGCGTCCTGGATGGCCTTGCCCAGCGCATCGGTGCGGCGCTCATATTCCTTGGTCCAGTTCTCCGAGCGCGGCTGCTCGCGCACGTCGCCGACCTTCATCTGCTGGCGGTCGTTGGAGCCCAGCATGACGATGACGGCTGCCGGCTTCTCGGTCTCGATCAGCGACTTGATCTCGACCGGCCAATTGTAGAAATCGTCACGCGCGAAGCCGGACGAACCGTTGCTGCGGACGACGATCCTGACGGCCGGATTGTCGGCGAAGGCGGTGTCGAGGCCCTCGGCAAGCCCGCTGGCCATGAAATCGCCGACCACCAGCACGACCTTGGCGTCCGTCGTCTTTTCGACGATCGGCGTCTCCGGCTCGGCCGGCGGGCGGGGTTTCGATTTCTTCTTCGGTTTCGGCCTCGCCTTTTCAATGTCGAGCGGCGGCTCGACGCGTTCGCTGCGGCGCGGGAACAGGAGGTCGCGCAGCGACCAGCCGTGACTTTGCTCCTGCGCGAAAGCGGGCGTGTGGAAAGCTCCGGCGGCAGCGACTACCAGTACAGCCAGCGCGAGAACCAGGATCGGCACGCGGCGAAAAAGCAGCCGGATACGCGCAACCGAAACCAATCACCTCTCCATCCCTTGACGCATGACCGGTATCAGAGGCCATGCGCACCGAGGCGTTACCGCGTCGCGGCTGTCCTGGAAAAAGGATGCCGGGCGCTTTTCGCCTACTCTACTTCTTGCGAAGCCATTTGAGCACTTCCATGCTCGGATAGCCATCCTGGGTCAAGCCGACCTTGGCCTGATAGGTCATGATGGCGGTTTTCGTGCCGTCACCGATCTTGCCGTCGAACTTGCCGTCATAAAGCCCGTGTTCGGAAAGCCGCTTCTGCAATTCCTGGCGTTCCTCGAAGCTGAGCTTGGTGAAGGGACGCTGCCAATCCTGGACAAGGCCGCTGCCGCCGGCGATCTCGTCGGCGAGCAGGCCGACGGCCAAAGCGTATTTGTCGGCATTGTTATAGGCCTTGATGACCGAAAAATTCCTGATCATCAGAAACGCCGGCCCACCGCGACCGTCGGGCACTTTCAGCGTTGCCTTGTCGCTCAGATTCTTGAACGGCTTACCGCTGGCCCTGACGACGCCGAGCGTCTGCCACTGGGCGATCGTTTTTGCCCCACCGGGCAATTTGCCGGCCGGGATGGTCACTTCGTAGCCCCAGGTCTTGCCTGCCTGCCAGCCATTCTTCTTCAACAAATTGGCGGCGGTTGCCAGCGCATCGGGGATCGAATTCCAGATGTCGCGCTTGCCATTGCCGTCCATGTCGACCGCATAGTGCTGGTAGCTGGTCGGGATGAACTGGGTCTGGCCCATCGCGCCGGCCCAGGAGCCCATCAGATGGCTCTCGTCGATGTCGCCGGTCTGCAGGATCTTCAGCGCCGCGACCAATTGGGTGCGGGCGTATTTCGAACGTTTCGGGTCGCCATAGGCGAGCGTTGCCAGCGAACGGACGACATTGCGCATGATGTCGTCGCGCTTGAGGATTTCGCCGTAATTCGATTCCATCGACCAGATGGCTAAAAGGATGTTGCGGTCGACGCCGAACCGCGCCTCGATCCGATCGAGCCAGGGCTTCCACTTCTTCGCCATCGCCTGGCCGTTGGCCACTGACTGGTCGTGCACGCGGTTGTCGAAATAGTCCCAGGCCGGCGCGGTAAATTCCGGCTGCGTGCGGGCCTTTTCCAGCACCACGGGGTCGGGTTCGATGCCTCGCATGGCCTGATCGTAGAGGGATCCAGAAACGCCGCCCGCCACCGCGGTGGCGCGGAAGCCGGCGACCCACTGGCGGAAGCCGGCGTCGGCGAAAGCCGGTCCGGCGGGCATCAGCAAGGCGAACGCGAGGCCGGCGGCCGTCGCGAGGGCCGTCAGGCGCCTGGCCGTGTTTCGAACCGACATCTTTTCCTCCTTCGTCAAATCATGAAGGATCATTCAACGCCGAACCGGGTTAGTATTTAGTTTACCATAGGTGCCGCCGGGAACGAAAACAGGCGTCGCGGCTTTTAGGCTGCACGTTCAAATCGGCGCTTCGCTCGTTCAACATTCCGGCGTGAAAACGTTCGGGGGGATTGCGGAGCTTGCCGCCGAGCGGATAATTGACCAAACGGATGGGTGGTACAGCATGAAGCGAGTTCGCAAGGCAGTTTTCCCGGTCGCCGGCCTCGGCACGCGGTTTCTTCCGGCCACCAAGGCCATTCCGAAGGAGATGCTGACCGTCGTCGACCGGCCGGTCATCCAATATGTGGTCGATGAGGCGCGCGAGGCCGGGATCGAGCATTTCATCTTCGTGACCGGCCGCAACAAGGCGGTCATCGAGGATCATTTCGATATCCAGTTCGAGCTCTATGACACGCTCGCACAGCGCGGCAAGGACGAGCAACTCGCCCGGTTGCAGCGGTTGCAGCCGGCGCCGGGCCAGACAAGCTTCACCCGCCAGCAGGTGCCGATGGGCCTTGGCCACGCCGTCTGGTGCGCACGCGAACTCGTCGGCGACGAGCCGTTCGCGCTGTTGTTGCCCGACATGATCATGCAGTCGGAGAAGAGCTGTATGAAAGCGATGGTCGAACTCTACGAGGAAACCGGCAACAACATCATCGCCGTGCAGGAATGCGATCCGGCCGAAACCCACAAATATGGCATCGTCGGCCGCGGCGAGGACACGCATCATGGCTTCCGCATCACCGAAATGGTGGAAAAGCCGAAGCAGGGCACCGCACCGTCCAATCTCTACATCAACGGCCGCTACATCCTGCAGCCCGAGATCTTCAAGATCCTCGAAAGCCAGGAAAAGGGCGCCGGCAATGAGATCCAGCTTACCGACGCGATGCTGAAGCTGGAAAAGCAGCAGTCCTTCTATGGTTACCACTACCAGGGCCGCACTTTCGACTGCGGCTCGCCGGAGGGTTTCGTCGAAGCCAATGTCGCCTTCGCGCTCTGGCGCAACGACATGAACGAAAACATGGCCGGTGTTATCCGCACATTGCTCGACGAGATGAAGCCGTCGGCCCGGCGCGGCGCTGCCTCTTAGCCTATCGTCAGATCAGGCCGGTACTGAGCCTCGGGGTGCAGCGTCAGCGCTGCACTTTCAGGCCGAGATAGATGCTGTTGGCGACATAGTCGCGGCCAGGCAGGTTGCTGGTCAGCTTTTCGGTCCTGACGCGGGTGGTGAGACCGGCATAGCGGTTCAGCCACCAGGTCAGACCGGCCTCGGCGCTAAGAATCCGATCATGACCGTCGATGCCGGTGTAGTGGCGCCAATCCAGGCCGAGCGCGGCATTTGCCGTCAGGTTGGCGCGAATCTGCCGTTCGCCGGTGAGCCGGCCTGAATAGAGGACGTCGCCGCTCTCGCCGGCTGTCGTGGTGGTCTCGACGGTGGTTTTGCCGGTGAGGCCGATGGTGGTGCCGCGCTCGGGCGACCATTTGAGGTCGGCGTCGATGCTCGGGCCGGCGACTGCCGGGAGGCGACTGTCGTCGATCGCCTCGCGCAGCCAGCCGGCGGAAAACTCACCCGACAGTTTTTCGCCCATATCGAGCTCAAGGCCGGCGCGCGCGCCGAGCCTGGTTGAGGATCGCTCGAAGCCGTCAGTGTCGAGCCGCAGATCATAGACGCGACGGCCAGTCTCGACTTCCGCGAAGGGTGTCAGGGCCGGCGATATCTGGTAGCCGGTGCGCAGCGTCGCCGTGTAGAGCGTGTTATCGCGATCCTTCTGCGATATGCTGGTGCCGTCGGTGAGCGTGGCGTCGCCATAGAAGTCATGTGAGATCGAGCCGGTCAGCGCATAGCGCATCTTGCCGACGCTCTTTTCGATGCCGAGGCTGCCGTCCACGGTCTGGCGCAGCGGCTGCTCGTTGACGCCGGCGATCGCGTCCGGCGAAGAGGCCGATTCCGGCGCGGCCTCATAGCCGAGCTTGGCGATGGCGCGCAGCTCGTTGTCGAGGTCGACATTGAGCTGGCCTTCGATGCGGCCCTGGCCGTCATTGATCTTCTCGCCCGAGACTGTGTTGCGGAACAGGCCGTAACCGGTGATCAAAGCCGAATTCTCGCGCCAGTCGGAGGTCGCGGAGAAGCGTAAATTCGTCTCCGACAGCACCGCCGACTTGCCGGTGCTGCTGGAATCGGCGTTGGAGGTCGCGGTAAAGCCCTGCTCCAGCGTCGGCCGGAAGACGAAAGTACCGACCTTGATGCCGGGGGCGGCAAAGGGATCGTCCTCGGGCTTGACCTTCTGGCCGCCGATCGAGGCGGTGCGTTCCTGGCCCGGGTCGAGCTTCTGCTTGTCGACGCTGTCGATCGTCACGGCACGGCGGTTGCCGCCGTCGTCGTCAGCCGTCGCGGCATCGGTCTGGTCGCCGGAAGCAGCCGTCGCGCCGGTGGCCGTGCTGTCGGTGGTGTCGCCGGTCTTCTTCCTGGTCTTTTTCTTGTCGGCGGTCTTGGCATCGGCTTTCGCCTTGGCGTCGTCGGCGCGCTGCTTTGCCGTCGAGGGCCGGCGCGGCTTCACCGGCGTCGGATTGGCGGCCAGGGGATCGTCGTTCGCCTGCGGCTGGTCGAAAATGCTGCCCGTGGCGCCGGCCGCCTGGTCATCATCCGTAACGGCGCCCGGACTTGCCGTCTGATAGGTGGCTGCCGGCGCGTCCAGAGCCGGGCTCGCCGGTGGCGGCGTCTGGTTCTGCGCACCTTGCGCCCGCATCTGCCTGGCTTTGCGCTGCTGGTCGGCAAGGATGGCCGATTCGGAGACTTCGCCGCGCAGCTCGGTCTCCTGGGAGAAGGCCGGCGCCGGCCGCAGCAAGGCAAGCGCGCTTGCCGTCATGAGCAGTGCCGCGACGGCAATGCCCTTTCGACCGAATTTCGTTTCAGGCTGGCCCCCGGACATCGTCACCACTGCTTGCGCGGCGCAGGCGCGCCATCCTTACCGAACCGTAAATGCGGATGGTTAACGGAGGGTTGAGAGAGCCGCTCTACGAGGCTCCTGAAACGCGCCTCGCGGCAATTCTGTTGGACAGGGACGCGCCAAAGCGCTAATCGCTTGCGGCATGCATGCGGGGTCCCCAGAAAGAAAACAGCCGGACGGCCAGACTGCGATCGAATCGGCGCTGAGAACGGTGGCGACGGAACAGGCCGGTGTGGCGGCGTTGGCCGCTGCGCTCGAAAACGGACTGGCCGAACCGTTTGCACGCGCCATCGCGCTCATTTCCAACATCGAAGGCCGCGTCATCGTCACCGGCGTCGGCAAGAGCGGCCATATCGGTTCCAAGATCGCCGCCACGCTTGCCTCGACCGGCACACCCGCCTTCTTTGTCCATCCGGCGGAAGCCAATCACGGCGATCTCGGCATGATCGGCAGGGACGATGCCATCATCGCCATGTCGTGGTCGGGTGAAAGCAAGGAACTGATGGGCATCGTCGCCTATTCCAGGCGCTTTTCGATCCCGCTGATCGCCATCACCTCGGGCGAAAGCTCGGCTCTGGCGCGCGCGGCCGACGTCGTGCTTTTGCTGCCGGCTGTGCCGGAGGCTTGTCCGCATGGGCTGGCGCCGACAACCTCGGCCTTGCTGCAACTCGTCATGGGCGATGCACTGGCGATCGCGCTGCTTGAAGCTCGCGGCTTCACGCCGGACCATTTCCGCACCTTTCATCCCGGCGGCCAGCTCGGCGCCAACCTGATGCAGTTGCGCGAGATCATGCATGTCGGCGACCGCCTGCCGCTGGTGCCGTCCGGCACCGGCATGCAGGAAGCGATTGCCGAGCTGTCGCGCAAAGGCTTTGGCTGCGTGGCGATCACCGGCGCTGATGGCGCGCTGGTCGGCATCATCACCGACGGCGACATCCGCCGGCACATCGGCAGCGATCTTCTGTCGATGAGCGTCGATCAGGTGATGACGAAGAAGCCGAAGACGGCCGAGCCCGAGACGCTGGTGGCGACGGCGCTGCAGACGATCAACACCTCGGCCATCACCAGCCTGATGGTGGTCGAGAGCGGACGCCCGGTCGGGTTGGTCCACCTCCACGATCTGCTGCGCATCGGTGCCGCCTGAATCTCAACGCATACCAGTCCAACCTCAGGCCGCTTCTACCGTAAGTTCCAAATCGGTATCGGCGGCGCTGATGACGCGCACTTGCGTGCCTGCGGGCAGGTCGGGACCGGCCACACGCCACAGCGTGTCGCCAAGCTTGATGCGGCCGCGGCCGTTCTTGATCGGCTCTGAAAGCGTCGCCAGCTTGCCGACCATCTGCGCGCCGCGGCGGTTGAGCAGCGGCTGGTCGGCGTCGTCGTGGCGGCCGGCCATCAGTTTCCTGCCGACGAAGGCCGAGATCAGCGACAGCACCAGGAAGACCAGCACCTGGACCTGCCAGGTCCAGAAAGCGGCGTCCCAGATCGCCAGCGACACCGCGCCGACGATGAGCGCGGCAATGCCGATCCACAGCATGAAGACGCCCGGCGCGACGATCTCCATCAGAATGAGCACGAAGCCCAGAACCATCCAGTTCCAGGGGCCGAGTTCGGAAATGATACGGTCAATCATAATGCCCACCTATTGGAGCAATTCCAGAAAACGGCTTTCCGTCCGGAATTGCGTCAAAGCAAAGGGAGAGCGGTTCTGTGTCTCCATGAAACCATGAACCGCTCCAGACATCAGTTTTCGTTCGGGCGGACCACCGGCGGACGCGCTGCCTGTCTTTGCGAGCCGGCGGTGCCTTCGGATCTGAAGACTTCCTTGGCGATTTCGCCGATGCCGCCAAGCGTGCCGATCAGCGAGGAGGCCTCAAGCGGCATCAGCACGACCTTGCTGTTGGTGGCCGAGCCGATCTTGGTCAGCGCCTCGGTGTATTTCTGCGCGATGAAGTAGTTGAGCGCCTGCACGTCGCCCTTGGCGATAGCCTCCGACACGACCTGCGTCGCCTTGGCTTCGGCCTCGGCCGAGCGCTCGCGCGCTTCGGCGTCGCGGAAGGCGGCTTCCTTGCGGCCCTCGGCCTCGAGGATCTGCGACTGCTTCAAGCCTTCGGCGGCGAGGATCTGGGCGCGCTTGTTACGCTCGGCGGTCATCTGCCGGCCCATCGATTCGATTAGATTGGCGGGCGGGTTGATGTCCTTGATCTCGACGCGGGTGATCTTGATGCCCCACGGATGCGCGGCCTCGTCGACGACGCGCAGCAGGCGTTCGTTGATGGCGTCGCGGTTGGACAGCAATTCATCTAGGTCCATCGAGCCCATGACGGTACGAATGTTGGTCATGGTCAGGTTGAGGATGGCGTTCTGCAGGCCAGCGACCTGGTAGGCCGCCTGGGCGGCATTCAGGATCTGATAGAAGGCGATGCCGTCGACACCGACGATGGCGTTGTCGCGGGTGATGATTTCCTGCGTCGGGACATCCAGCACCTGCTCCATCATGTTCATCTTGGCGCCGATGCGCTCGAAGATCGGGTTGATGATGTTGAGGCCGGGGGTCAGCGTCTTGGTGTAACGGCCGAAGCGCTCCACCGTGTAATTATAGCCCTGCGGCACCGTTTTGATGCCTTTGAAAAGAAGGATGATAACCAGGAAAACAAGAACGACGATGGCAATATCGAAACCGCTGAAGCCCATTTCGTATCTCCCTCAATAGGCACCGACTTCACGGAATCACTTAAGAGTGTTTCCGCAACGTTACAATCAGGTGATCGCGAATATTGGTTAGCGAAGGCTTTTGCGCACTGGTTTTCGGTCAAATCCAGCCCGACAATTCCCGCCGCACCAGCATCTCGATCACGGCCATGCCCTCGGCGCTGTCGTTGAGGCAAGGAATATGAGCGAAGTTCTTGCCGCCGGCGTGATGGAAGGTTTCGGCCGCCTCGCGACCGATCTCGTCCAGCGTCTCGATGCAGTCGACGGAAAAGCCCGGATTGACGATGGCGATCGACTTCACGCCATCCTTGCCGAGGTTCTCGACGGTCTTGTCGGTGTAGGGCTGCAGCCACTCCTGCGCGCCGAAGCGCGACTGGAAAGTGGTGATCAGCTTGTTCTCGTCCCAGCCGAGTTTTTCGCGCAGCAGCCGCGTCGTCTTCAGGCAGTGGCAATGGTAGGGATCGCCCTTTTCGAAATAGGGTTTTGGGATGCCGTGATAGGAGGCGATGACCACTTCCGGCTCAAAATCCAGCGTCGAGAGATTCTGCTGGATCGAACGCGCCAGCGCTTCGATATAGACCGGCTCGTCATAATAGGGCGGCACGCTGCGGACCGCGGGTGCCGCCCGCATCTTCATCAAAGCGCGAAACAGCTGGTCGTTGGCGGTCGCCGTCGTCGTCGCCGAATATTGCGGATAGAGCGGCAACGAAAGGATGCGATCGCAGCCTTGCGCAACCAGCCTTTCGGCAACGCTCGCGGTCGAAGGGTTGCCGTAGCGCATGGCCCAGTCGACTATGACATCCGGCTGGTCACGGAGCGCCAAGCCGAGTTTCTCGCCTTGCGCGCGGGTAAAGGTGCGCAGCGGCGACTCATTCTTCTCGCGGTTCCAGATCCTGGCATAGTTGGCGCCCGACTTCTTCGGCCGGGTGGTCAGAACAAGCCCATAGAGGATCGGATACCAGATCGCCTTGTTGAGCTCGATGACGCGCGGGTCGGACAGGAATTCCCTGAGATACCGCCACATTGGCTTGAAATCGGTGCCATCGGGCGTGCCGAGATTGATCAGCATGACACCGACCTTGCCGGTCTTGACCGGCGGATGCCCGAGCGGCCGTGGGCCAAGGGCTTTCGCGGCTTTGGCATCGGTGAGGCTGGAAAGCGTCATCAACTGTCTCCGGGTATCGGCGCGAAACTAGCGATGCCCCGCCGGTTTTCAAGGCTGCGTCTGGCCGCACCCTATCGCGTTACGGTCCAAGAAAGGAAAACACCCGCCCGGTTTCCCGGACGGGTGCGACAATGAGCGCCGAAGCGGTTACTTCGCGGCGGGTGGAATGGTCAGGGTCGCGCCGAGTGGCAGGCGGCGTGGCTTGTAGTCCTTGTTGGCGTCGGAGATCAGTTTCCACTTGGTGGCGTCGCCATAGGCCTTCTTGGCCAGCTCCCAATAAGTGTCGCCGGCGGCGATCACATGGCTGGTCTCGACCGGCTTGGCCGCGGCAGGCGCTGCCTCGGCTGGTTTTGCCGGCTCGGCTGAAGGAGCAGGCGTTGCCGTTTCGGCCGGTTTTGCCGGCTCGGCGGCTGCCGGAGGCGCCGGCGGGGCAGGCGCTCCCTCCGTCGAAATGGCCGGCGGCGTGTTGGCGATGTCGCCTGAATTCGCCGGCAATGCGGGCATTGCGGGCGCCGTCTGGGCCGGCTTTGCTGCTTCTGCAGGTGCAGGCGTCGCCGGAGCAGTTTCGGCCGGCTTTGCGGGCTCAGCGGCCGGGGCGGCGGCCGTGGTTGCCGCTATCTCGGTGATGCGGCCGTCGATCTTCGGCGTATAGGGCCGATGCGCGCTCAGGTAATCGGCAACCACCTGCTCCAGCCCAGGGCCATAGTCATAGGCGTCGGTGGCCTTTTCGGCGAAGACCTTGTAGCCGTCGCCGCCTTGGCGGACATAGTTGTTGGTGGCGACCAGATACTGCTTATCCGGGTTGATCGGCGCCCAGGCGCCGTTCTCCATCACCTCGACCGACTTCAGCCGGCCGGCATTGGGGGCGACCGACTTGTCGAAGGAATATTTGAGGCCCGCCACCTGCGGAAAGCGGCCGGCGCCGTCCTCGATCTGGCTGAGGCCGCCTTCCAGCCCGGCGACGAGGTCCTTGCCGGAAATCTTGAACGTCGCCAGCGTGTTCTGGAACGGCAGCACGGTCAGCACCTCGCCCATGGTCACCGTGCCCTGGTCGATCGAGGCGCGCAGGCCGCCGCCATTCGAGATGGCGATCTCGACGCCTTGCCCCTTGGTGCGGTCGAGGATGGCGTCGGAGACGAGGTTGCCCATCTCGCATTCGCGCGCGCGGCAGCTCTCGCGGCTGCCGTCGATCGGCTTGGTGGTCTCGGCGACCTCCTTGTTCTTCAAGGCCTCGATCGGCGCGCCGAGTTCCTTGATGCGGGCGAGCACGGCAGGGTCGGGCGTGATCGATTTGTCGAGATAGATGGGCGCGCCGCTCGCTTCCTTGACGACGCCATTGTCGTCGAACACGACCTTGAACTCGCCGAGATATTTCGAATAGGACGCCGCCTGCACCACCGGCACTTTGGAACCGTCCGGATTGTCGACCATCGTCGGATAGGGGCCTGCCGCTTTCGGATCGGTGTTGGACAAAAGCGTGTGGCTATGGCCGCCGACCACCACATCGATGCCCGGGATCTTGGCGATCACGTCGCGCTCGCGGTTATAGCCGATATGGGTGACCGCGATGATCTTGTTGACGCCTTGCGCCTTGAGCTTCTCGACCTCGGCGGTGATCGACTTGACGTCGTCGGCAATGGTGATGTTGGGGCCGGGCGAGGCGAGCTCGGGCGTGTCGTTGGTGACGGCGCCGATGATGCCGATCTTCTGGCCGCCGACCTCGACGACGATCGACGACTTGAATTTGCCCTTGGCGCCGGACTTGTCGTTGGGCACGACATTGGCGCTGACGATCGGGAACTTCGCCTTGTCGAGGAAAGGCACAAGTGCTGTCTCGCCGTCATCGAACTCGTGGTTGCCGAGCGTGACCGCGTCAGGCTTGATCTGGTTGAGGAACTCCTCTTCCACGGCGCCCTTGTAGGTGGTGTAGAACAACGAGCCCTGGAAACTGTCCCCTGCATTGAGCAGCAACACGTTCTGGCCTTCGAGCTTCTTGCGCTCCTGGGCGATCGCGGTGATCAACCGGCCGGCGCCGCCAACGCATTCGCCCTTGGTCTCCTCGTCCGCCGAACAGGTGGATTCGTATTTGTTGTTGCCTTCGATGCGGCTGTGCCAATCGTTGAAATGCAGAATGTTCAGCGTGTAGTCGGCAAAAGATACGCCCGCCGACAGGCCAAGCGTCGAGGCGGACAGGGCTAGAATGGCGGCAATCTTCTTCATCTTCGTCTCCCGGATGAGCTGACTTGAAGGTGCTTAAAGCCCTCGCTTGACTGGAAAATAACAGCCAGCTCGGGTCATGTTCACATCGCGATCCGGTCGATGCAAGCGGAAATCCCGGAGTACTTTGCCGGCACAAAAAAGGACGGCGGCTCACGCCGCCATTCCTGTTGGGCATCGATGTCTGCTGCGCTCAGGCGCGGCGGGTGAGCACGAAATTCTGGCCGCTGGCGCTGGTGCAGTTGAGCTGGCTGGTGGAAACCATCAGGCAGTTGAAGCTGACCGGCGTCTGGCGGATCAGCGAGGTGCCGTGGATCTCAACCGACGTCGCACCAGTCATGGTGTAGCTGCCTTCCGACAGCTTCTGGCCGGTGTCGGTGGCGACGGTAGCGAAGCTGCCGGCGTTGAAGGTCGAAAGCCCGGTGCCTTTGGCGTCGATCCAATTGCCTTCGACGCCTTTGGGCGCCGCCGCCATGGAAGGCTGGTCGGAAGGGCCGGTGGTGGTACAGGCGGCAGCGGCCAAAAGGCTTGCCGCGGCGCCTGCCGAAAGCAGTTTGCGCGCAATGGTCATGATCAAAATCCTCTCCTCTCGCATCGGCCCGAAAATCGGGTTTCCGATTTTCGGAAAGCACGATGCGTGCATTCAAAGTGCTAGAGCGTACTTTGTGCGTCCGAATGGACGCACGTCGCTCTAGGCCGCTCCCTCTCAATCGCCCGATTTCCGGGCGATTGCAAGGCGGTGAGGCCGGTAGGTCCCGCTGCTATCGCACCAGGATGTTGCGGAACTGCCACGGATCGTCCTTGTCGAGATCCTCCGGGAACAGGCCGGGGCGGTTATCCAGCGGCGTCCAGTCGGTGTAGTAGCCTCGGACCGGCCCGAGATAAGGCGATTGCACTTCGAGACAGCGCTTGTAGTCCATCTCGTCGGCCTCGACGATGCCGGCTTCCGGGTTTTCCAGCGCCCAGACCATGCCGGCGAGCACCGCCGAGGTGACCTGCATGCCGGTGGCGTTCTGATAAGGCGCGAGCTTGCGCGCTTCGGCCAGCGACAATTGCGAGCCGTACCAGTAGGCGTTCTTGCCGTGGCCGTAGAGCAGCACGCCGAGCTCGTCGACACCGTCGACCAGCTCGTTCTCGTCGAGCACGTGGTGGACCGGCTGCGGCTTACCCGCGGCGCCGAACATCTCGTCCAGCGACAGCAGGGCGTCGTTGCAGGGGTGATAGGCGTAGTGGCAGGTCGGCCGGTAGTTCACCTTGCCCTTCTTCGAGCGCACGGTGAAGAAATCGGCGATCGAGATCGCCTCGTTGTGCGTCACCAGCAGGCCGTATTGCGCGCCCGGGGTCGGGCACCAGCTGCGCACCCGCGTGTTGGCGCCCGGCTGTTCTAGATAGATCGCTGCCTTGGAGCCATGCTTGTGCTTCTTGCCGTTCTTCGGCATCCAGGTCTCATGCGTGCCCCAGCCGAGCTCGGCCGGCTGCAAGCCCTCCGAGATGAAGCCCTCGACCGACCAGGTGTTCCAGAACACGTCCATCGGCTTCGGCTTCTTGGTGCGCTGGGTGTCGCGCTCGGCGATGTGGATCCCCTTGACGCCCGCCTTCTTCATCAGCTTGGCCCAAGCCTCGCGATCTTCCTGCGCAGGCTCGGAAAACTCCAGACCAAGATCGGTGGCGAGGTTGACGAGCGCCTTTTTGACGAACCACGAGACCATGCCCGGATTGGCGCCGCAGGTCGACACCGCCGTGGCGCCGCCGGGCTTGTCGTGCTTTTCCTTGATCATGGCTTCGCGCAGCGCATAGTTGGTGCGGCTGGCATTGTCGGCCTTGGCGTCGAAATAGAAGCCGAGCCACGGCTCGACGACGGTGTCGATGTAGAGAACGCCGAGCTTGCGGCAGAGCCGCATCAGGTCGACCGAACCGGTATCGACCGACAAATTGATGCAAAAACCCTGGCCGCCGCCATTGGTCAGAAGTGGCGTCAGCAGTTTCTTGTAGTTCTTCTCGGTCACGTGTTCCTGGACGAAGGCGATGCCGCGTTCGTCGAGTAGCTTGCGGTCGGTGTCGAGCGGGTCGATGACCGTCATGCGCGACTTGTCGAACTTGAAATGGCGCTCGATCAGCGGCAGCGTTCCCCGCCCGATCGAGCCGAAGCCGATCATCACGACAGGGCCGGTGATCTCACCGTAAACGGGCCAGTTTTCATTCGCCATTTTTTCGCGCACTCCTTCAAACACAAGCAAAACCGGGCAAACATATGCAAACCGGGCAAACATATGCAAAACCGGATGTTTTTCGCCCAGCGGTCAAGCGCTACACCACAGATCATTGTCATAAACCAGTGAAAAGCGCCAATCTCCAGCCAAGCCGTTTTGGCCTGTGGTTAAGCCGATCCGGTCATCGCGTTCAGCAATGCGACAAGCCGGTCCCGGTCGGCGGTCATGCCCTTGTAGTCGAGCTGGGCCTGATCGAGGGCGTTGAGCTGCTCGGCGAAGGAGGCGGCAAGGGTCGCACGGTCCGGGTGCCGCGCCAAAACGGCGATCGGGTCGAGATGGATGCGGATGGTGAAGAGGATATCGCGCGACAGTGGCAGCTTGCGCAGCGTCTGGCGTTCGACACGGATGAAGGCGTGGGCGTTTATGTCGCCGTCCGGGAAGCGTGTCGGGCGGTTGGTGGCGCGGTCGACGCGTTCGACGTTGGAGAGCGGATGGTAGAGCGCGTCGCCAGACTGGATCGACCAGTTGAAGCGCTCGACGGCTTGCCCCTGCAGCCCATCGAACATGCGATTGATCAATTCCGCCGGCCTTGTCCCCGGGCCGAAGCCGGGCACCGGTGCATGGATCTGCTGCAGCGGCTTGCCGAATTTTTCCGTGAGAGACCAGGATGAGGGAAAGCACAGCGAGCCGGCGGCGAGCCGCCAGCCGCGTTCGTCGCGGCGCATGAGGATCAGATCTTCCTGGACGAGCAGCGATGCCTTTGCGAGCGGTGCCTCGCGCAAAGCGTGCGGTAGCCTTTCGATCGTGCTCTCAAGGCCGGCGACCTCGACGCCCGAGCCTGCGTCGCGATGGGTGCGCTGGTGTTTCGCCGTGAGATGTTGGCCAAGCAGATCCAGCACTTCGCGTTGGGCGTCGCGGGTGCCGTCTTCCTCGACAAACACATTTTCCGGGATCCCGGCGTAAAGCCGCTGCTTCTCGGCAAGGTGCGGCAGGAGAAACGCATCGACCTCGATCCAGCGGTCGATTTCGAGCGGCTTCAGCCCGACGGTGAAGAGTTTCGAGGACCCGTCATAGGGCGTATGGGTCGGCTGGCGGACGGTCATGTGTTCTTCAAACAGAAAATCTCGTTTCGCTCCAGTCAGCCGAGCCGCGCCGGGATCAGTCCACGCAGCGAATTGCCGACGAAGATCGCCTTCGCCGACTTCAGATCCTCGAAGCTGTAGATCGCTTCCGCGGCGCGGCCTTCATCCAGAAGCGCGCCGCGCAGTATTCCAGGCAGCAGGCCGCAGTCGAGCCGCGGCGTGGCGAGCACGCCATCGCCGAAATCGGCGAAGAGGTTGGTGATGGTGCCTTCGCAGAGTTCGCCGCGCTCATTGGCGAGCAGCACCTCGTCGGCGCGGGTGGCGAGGTATTCGGCACGCGCCTGCTGGTAGATCTCCCGGTGGCTGGTCTTGTGGCGCAGCAACATGTTGCCGGAATCCAGTCTCACACGTGCCAGTTGCAGGCGCCAGACCTTGTCGGCGGCGAGCGGTTCGTAAGGTTGCGCGGCCGCCGTCGCCTCGCCATTGCGCTGCAGGGCAAGACGTGTCCGCAAAGCGATCTCGTGGCCGCCGACGGCGCTTGAAAGCATCTCGCCGATCCGCCCGGGGTCGCAGGCGAAGCCGAGTTCGGCGGCCGACGCATAAAGCCTGGCGAGATGGCGCTCGAAGCGCAGGAAGCCGGCGTCCGGCTCCCAGCGCATGGTCTCGATCAGCTCGAAGCCGGCGCCGTTCCCGTCGCGAAGCGCGCTTTCAAAAGACACTCCCGATACTCCTCCTCGGCGGTGGAATCGAAAACGACGCCGCCGCCGACATTGTAGACGGCTTCGCCATCGGCAAAGAGCGAGATGGTGCGGATCGCCACCGAAAAACGCATCCTGCCGTCAGGCGCGATCCAGCCGATGGCGCCGCAATAGACGTCGCGCGGCGTATGCTCCAGCGCGTGCAGGATTTCCATGGCGCGGATTTTCGGCGCGCCGGTGATCGAGCCGCAGGGAAAGAGTGCTGCAAGGATCCGGCGGATGCCGAGGTCGGGCAAAAGCTTCGCCCGCACCCGGCTCACCATCTGGTGCACCGTCGGGTAGCTCTCGATGCGGAACAGCTCCGGCACCTCCAGCGTGCCGACTTCGCTGATCAGCGAGATGTCGTTGCGCAACAGGTCGACGATCATCCGGTTCTCGGCCTGGTTTTTTTCGTCGTTGCGCAGGAAGGTCTTGAGCCGCGCGTCCTCGGCCTTTGTCGCGCCGCGCGGCGCGGTGCCTTTCATCGGATGCGTCTCGATCATGCCGTCGGCATCGATCTCGAAGAACAGCTCCGGCGAGCGCGACAAGACGATCGGATCGCCGAGCGAGACCAGCGCGCCGTATTTCACCGGCTGCCTTTCGGTCAGCGCGTTGAAGGCGGCGAGCGGATCGCCAGACCAATGCGCCCGGACCGGGAAGGTGAGGTTGCCCTGGTAGCAATCGCCCTTGCGGATATGGTCGTGCAGGCGCGCAAAGCGGGCGGCATAATCCTCGGCGGACCATGTTGCCCGGGCATCGAATATCGGACCGTTGGTCGCCTGTCCGCCCGCCGACGGCACCGCCTCATCAAGCGGCGCATCGAAGACACCGAGGCAGATCAACGGTGCGCGGCGGCCCTCGGGCAGCAGCGGCACCAGCTTCGGCTCGAGCAGGTAGCCGGCTTCGTAGGAGAAATATCCGGCCAGCCATCTGCCGGCGTCGGAAGCCGCCTGCGCCTTCTCAAGCGCGGGCGCGAACTCATCGGCGTTGCGCGCCACGATGACCTCGCGCGGCTGGTCGAAGACCAGCTGACGAGCTGTCTCGTCGTTGCGGAAGATGGCTGCGGGCAGGGACATGAGCCTCGGATGCGGTCAAACTGTTTGTTTGGAGCAATTTCGAACGGAAAACCGCCACACACTTTCCTGAAATTGCTCTAAGTCGACCGCTCTATATGGGGGCTCGGCAAGGCGCAATCGAGGGAGCGGCGTCGGGCGGCGCAAAGCCGGCTGTGGCCCAAAAAACAAAAAGCGGCGCCCGTGACGAGCGCCGCCCTGGAGAGTGAAACCCCTGCTCAGGTGTTGCTGGCGGTGCCGGCTGTCGGAAACTGCCTGGCAAATTCCGTCTCGTTGCCGGCAGCAAGCAGTTTCGCCTGCTGGATCCATTTTTCGCGCGCGATACGGCCGTCGAAATTGAGCACCTCCTCGATGCGCTTGACGTCGGCCTCGGTCCAGGCGGCGATCTGGGCGTAAGTCGTAACACCCTGGCCTTTGAGCAACCTCTCATTGACCGGCCCGATGCCGATCAGGCGGCGCAAATTGTCGGCCTTGCCGGAGACCGCTTTCGGAGCAGCTGCTTTCTTTGGCGCTGCCGTTTTGGCCGCCGGCTTTGGCGCCGCTGCTGTCTTGGCCGATGCCGGCTTTTTCGCAGCAGCTTTCGGCGCGGGTTTGGCGGCCGTCGAAGTGGCGGGCGGTGACGTCGACATCAGCGGAGCCGACGCAGGCGCGGTGGCCTTGCTTGTTCCGGCCCCGGCGGGTGTTGCGCGAAGCTTGCTCTCAAGGTCGGCTCGGGCACGGCCGCAGGCGTCGAGTTCGCCCTTCAGGCGATCGGTATCGGCACGCAGCCTGTCGCGTTCGCTGCGCGTGCGGTCAAGGTCGCCGCGCAGGCTGTCGAGCTCACCGCGCAGGCGGCCCCAGATGAACCAGCCAACCAGAACACCCACAATGAACGCCAGGAGGATGTAGAAGAAAGTGCTCATTTCTCTCTCCAGTCCGATTCCGCTGTCGCGGAACAGCCTGCCTCAATCGGGCTATCGGCTGCGGCTTCGCGCGCGTGACCGGCAGCCATCATCGCATCCGCCGAAGCGCCGCACTGGCCGTCTCTGGCCTTGGCGATGCGTCCGGCTGAGCTTGAGGCGGGACGCTATCATATGGCTTGGCGAAAGCTAATTGAAAAATGTGGGCGCAGAGTTATTCAGGAACAAATATTTAGACCAAGAATAACTTAGTTGCGAACATGCATTACGGCTAAACTGTTCTGGCCATGCTGCTCGCCGAAGCGCCCGTCACTTGTCGAGCGCCTCCAGCTCGTCGATCAGGCCGCTGATCACGCCCAGGCCGATCTGCCAGAAGGCAGGGTCGGTGGCGTCGAGGCCGAAGGGCGCCAGCAGTTCGGAATGATGCTTGGTGCCGCCGGCGCGCAGCATTTCGAAATACTTCCCCTGAAAGCCGCGCTCGGCGTTCTGGTAGACGGCGTAGAGCGAATTCACCAGGCAATCGCCGAAGGCATAGGCATAGACATAGAAGGGCGAATGGATGAAGTGCGGGATATAGGTCCAGAAGACCTCGTAGCCCTCGCGCAGCTTGATCGCCGGCCCCAGGCTCTCGGCCTGCACCTCCAGCCAGAATTCACCCAGCCTGTCCGAGGTCAGCTCGCCGTTCCTGCGCTCGGCATGGACCTTGCGCTCGAACTCGTAGAAGGCGATCTGGCGCACGACCGTGTTGATCATGTCCTCGACCTTCTGCGCCAGCATGGCTTTGCGCTCGCGCTTGTCGGTGGTCTGGTCGAGCAGCGAACGGAAGGTCAGCATCTCGCCGAAGACGGAAGCGGTCTCGGCCAGCGTCAACGGCGTGGACGCCATCAACGCGCCCTGGCCGGCGGCCAGCACCTGGTGCACGCCGTGGCCGAGCTCATGCGCCAACGTCATCACGTCACGCGGTTTGCCCATATAGTTGAGAAGCACATAGGGATGCGCCGAGGGCACCGTCGGATGGGCGAAGGCGCCCGGCGACTTGCCCGGGCGCACGGGCGCGTCGATCCAGTTGTGGTCGAAAAAGCCGCGCGCGATCTCGGCCATTTCGGGCGCGAAGCGCTGGTAGGCCGACAGCACCGTGTCCCTGGCGTCATCCCAGCGGATCACCGCCTGCGGGGTCTCGGGCAATGGCGCGTTGCGATCCCAGTGGTTCATCACCTCCATGCCGAGCCAGCGCGCCTTCATCGCGTAATAGCGGTGCGACAGCCGCGGATAGGCCTCGCGCACGGCAGCCGCCAGCGCGTCGACCACGCTGCGCTCGACGCGATTGGCGAGATGACGCGAGTCGGCGATATCCTGGAAACCGCGCCAGCGATCGGATATCTCCTTGTCCTTGGCCAGCGTGTTGGTGATCAGCGTGAAGGTGCGCAGACTCCGGCGGAAGGTCGCGGCCAGCGCTTCGGAGGCCTGGCGACGCACCTCGCCATTGGCATCCTGAAGACGATTGAGCGCCGGCTCCAGCGTCAGCTCCTCGCCGTCGATATCGAAACGCAGGTCGGTCATCGTCTCGTCGAACAGGCGGTTCCAGGCGCCGCGTCCGGTGACCGATTTTTCATGGAACAGCTGCTCGACGCGATCCTCGAGCTGGTAGGGCTTGTCCTTCCGGAGATCGAGCACCCAGGGCTGGTAGTGGCCGAAGGCCGGGTCGGCGGCCAGAGCGCCTTCGATCGCGGCATCGTCGATCAGGTTGAGCTCGAGCGCGAAGAACAAAAGATGCGCGCTGGCGTCGGTCATCTTTTCCTGGACGTCGCCATAGAGCTTGGCGCGCTGCGGATCGGCGGTGTTGCCGGCATAGACGAGGCCCGCATAGGAGACGATGCGGCCGATGAGCTCCTCCAGAGCCTCATAGGCTTTCAGGGCCTCGCCGAGTTTGCCAGCGCTGCCACGCCCGGCTTCGGCCGCGAGCGTGCCTTTCCAACGGGTCTCGAAGGCAATGGCGTCATTGGCCGCCTTGGCGATGTCGCGCTTGAGCTCGGGCGCTTCCATGCCGGCATAGAGGTCGGCAAGGTTCCATTCCGGCAGATCGCCAAGCCCGGCCGCGCCCTGACCGGACGCCGCCGCCGCAAGCCGCTGATCAACCATCATGCGCATCGACAATCCTTTTTTGAGTGAGGTCGCCAGAATCAAAGGGGAAAAAACAAGCCGGTCAAATCCTAAGGAATTCGTTCACCGGGTTTTTTGAAACCTTATTTAGAACCCTGTGCCAAGATGATCCACGGGGATTTTCTCGGGCAGGCAACTCCAGACACTCATGACAGGTTCCATACTCATAGTCGATGACGATCCGGTCCAGCGCAGGCTGCTCGAGGCCGCGGTGACAAAATTCGGCCATGCCGCGATCGTCACGGGCAGCGGCGAGGCGGGCCTCGATGCGCTCGACGGGCCCAATGCGCGCGACGTGTCGGTTGTCATTCTCGACCTCGTCATGCCTGGCCTGGACGGCATTGGCGTGCTGAAGGCGATGCGCGAGCGTGCCATCAACATCCCGGTCATCGTTCAAACGGCGCAGGGCGGTATCGAGACCGTCGTCTCGGCGATGCGCCATGGGGCTTTCGACTTCGTCGTCAAACCAGCATCGCCCGACAGGCTGCAAACCGCGATCTCCAACGCGCTGAAAGTCGAGGCGGTCGAGGACGAGGTCAAGCGGACGGCGCGGCGCCGCGGCGGCCACCTCAGCTTCAAGGACCTGATCACCCGCAGCCCGGCCATGGACCGGGTGATACGCCTCGGGCAAAAGGCGGCCGCTTCCAACATCCCGATCCTGATCGAAGGCGAATCCGGCGTCGGCAAGGAATTGGTGGCGCGTGCCATCCAGGGCAGCGGCGACCGCCGCTCGAAGCCGTTCGTCACCGTCAATTGCGGAGCGATCCCTGAGAACCTCGTCGAGTCGATCCTATTCGGCCATGAAAAAGGATCTTTTACCGGCGCCAGCGACAAGCACACCGGCAAGTTCGTCGAGGCAAATTCCGGCACCTTGTTCCTTGACGAGATCGGCGACTTGCCGCTCGACGTCCAGGTGAAGCTGCTGCGCGCCGTCCAGGAAGGCGAGGTCGATCCGGTCGGCGGCCGCTCGACCGTCAAGGTCGACATCCGGCTGATCTCGGCAACGCACCGCAATCTTCTGCAGCAGGTCAAGGACGGCAAGTTCCGCGAGGACCTGTTCTACCGGCTGAACGTCTATCCGATCTTCGTGCCGCCGCTGCGTGAGCGCCGCGACGACATCCCTTACCTGGTCCGCCATTTCATGGAGAAGGTGGCGTCGGCCGATCCACGTCGCCGACCCACCGGCATTTCCGCCAGGGCGCTGGCCATGCTTGAAGCCTATGACTGGCCGGGCAACATCCGCCAGCTGGAGAATGCGGTGTTCAGAGCCTCGGTCCTGGCCGAGGACGATCTGCTCACCGAGGAGGAATTCCCGCAGATCCGGGCGCAGGTGGAAGGAACGGTCAGTCTTGACGCGGAACCGGCATCGGCGGCTGCCGAGACACCTTTGGATCTCCCCCAACCGGCGGATGAAGCGGCTCCCCATGGAGCAGGGACCGCCTTGCCCGACGGCGAGGCGCCAGCCAGGCTGCAGCCGCGTTTTGGAACGCTCAGGGCGCTCGACGAGCGCGGCAATGTGCGGGCGCTGGCCGAGGTCGAATTCGAAATGATCAAGCTCGCCATCGACCATTACAACGGCCAGATGAGCGAGGTCGCGCGTCGCCTGGGCATCGGGCGCTCGACGCTCTACCGCAAGTTGAAGGAATATGGCATTGATCCCGAAGCTGGCCGCGTCGACCGGCTGGCGTCGTGACAGACAAGCTTCAGGCCAGCTTGCAGGCTTAAAATCCGAGTCAAATTGTCGCTTTCCGGTTCAGAATTGCCGGTTTTCCGGGGCTCTCGCGATCGTCGATCACGCTTTGCGGCCAGCGGTAACAGATCGTGTTCTGGCCGAAGTCGGATTCGTGATCTAAACCAGCGGTTTACCACGAAATGTTGGTGATCATTTTTGACGGGATATCGCCACGGTGTTACCGCATTTCGACTTCAATAAACGATGATTAACCATTAGGATCGATACTCGGATGTGAAAACCACACATCCGTTGGTCAAATCCGGGGACAAACGGCAGCCTGCAAGGCCATTTGATTTGAACAAAGTCGAACGACATAAAAACGGGCGGCATTTTCACATGAGCGTCTGGCCGAGGTGGCTGACGTTCGTGATTTTGGCCGTCGGGTTCCTGTCAGCGGCCATGTCGGGCGCCAGGGCCGAAATTCGTTCGCTGAAGCTCTATCACCTGCATACGCATGAGAAGGCCGAGATCGTTTACAAGCGCAACGGGCGCTACGATCCGGAAGGCCTGCGCAAGATCAACATCATCCTGCGCGACTGGCGCCGCAACGAGCCGACCAAGATGGATCCGCGGTTGCTCGATCTCGTCTGGGAGGCCTATCACGAAGCCGGCGCGACCGACTACATCCAGGTCGTGTGCGGTTACCGCTCGCCGTCGACCAATGCCTTGCTGCGCTCGCGCAGTCGCGGTGTCGCCGAGAAAAGCCAGCATATGCTTGGCAAGGCGATGGACTTCTACATTCCCGGCGTGCCGCTGAAGAAGCTGCGCAACATCGGCCTCAAGATGCAGGGCGGTGGCGTCGGCTATTACCCGACCTCCGGCTCCCCGTTCGTCCACATGGATGTCGGCAATGTGCGCCACTGGCCGGGTATCAGCCGCCAGGAACTGGTCAGCCTGTTCCCGAACGGCAAGACGCTGCATGTGCCGAGCGACGGCAAGCCGCTGCCCGGCTATGAGCAGGCGGTAGCCGCCTATCAGGCGCGTAAGGGATCCGGCACGCCCAACATCGAACTGGCCAGCGCCGGCGGCTCGACCAAACGGTCCGGCGGACTGCTGGCCGCCTGGTTCGGTGGCGGCTCTGACGAGGCCGACGACGAGGCCGACGACAGCAACCCGACGCCGCAGGCCAAGACCGTCAAGCAGGTTCAGGTCGCTTCCGCCGCAACGTCCCGCAACAGCAATCTTCCAGGCATCGCGATCGTGTCGCCGAAGGACGCCAAGCGCGCCAACATCCCGCAGATCGCGGATGACAGCGCCGACGATACGCAGCCGCAGCAGGACACGCCGGAGACGATCATCGCCGCGCTGCCGCCGAAGGAAGTCCCGCTGCCTGATTTCGCGCCGCGTCCGAAGGCCGATGTTGGCCAGCAGGCGCCGCAGAACGTGCCGTTCGCCATGGCAGATGCCTCGGCGACGACCGAACAGGCGGTGTCGACTGCGCAGGCGCCGGCGCCCGATAAGGTGCCGTTCGGCACGGCCAACGCGACGGAGGCCGCTTCAGCCGATCCGGCCCAGGTCGCCGTCAACAACATTCCGTTGCCGACCTGGCGTCCCGACCGCACGACGCCGGCGGAGCTGGCGTCGAAGGACCAGAATGTGCTTCTGGCGCTGGCGGACACGGCTCAGCAGGACAGGAGCGCGACCGACGCCTTCTCGGTGCTGCCGACGGCAAGGCCGCAGCCGGCCAGGCAGGATGAGATCAAGGCCGTGCTTGAACAGGCCAGCGTCACGCCTGACGACGGCGGCGCGCAGTATCAGCTCGCGTCGCTGACGCAACCGGAGCCGCGCTCGGCCTTCAACGACCCGTCGGGCGTCGATGCGGCGTCGCCGCGCAAGGCCATCGCGGCGCTCCCGGCGGGCAGCGATCCCGCACAGGCGATCGGCGCCGGCGTGAAGACCACAGCCAAGGAAGCAAGGGCCTCGGCGCGTGACCTGAAGCCCGGACCGAAGGCCATGGTGGTGGCAGCACCCCCGCAGGCCGCGCGCTGGGCGCTGGGCAGCGGCGAGACGATCGCCACCGTCTCCAGCGCGACGACGGCGCCGCGCTATGCCTATAACATCGTGCATACGCCGCCGAGCGAGGTTTACACAGCCGGCTTCCAATCGGACGCCCAGGCGCCCGACACCAGCCGCTTCACCGGCAATGCTGTGAAGTTCCTGTCGGTCGCCCGCTTCCAGACGAAGTAGGAAAACTCGACTTCCACAAAAGGCCGTGCTGGTGCGCGGCCTTTTGTTTGATAGGCTCCACTATTCGCTAGGCACTCCCGCTTCGTCTAAAGGTAGGACAGCGCCCTTTGAAGGCGTGAATCGTGGTTCGAATCCATGAGCGGGAACCAGGCCCGTCGAGGCCGGCTGCCAACAAACATTCACGCGGTACTGAACTTCTCGTGAGGGCGGAACAGGGCGCATTTTCATGGGTTAAGGTTGGTCGTTCCAACCCGGGGATATTCATGAAGAAAATTGTACTGGCATCCGCTGTTGCTCTGGCAACGGTTTCCGCGGCCATCGCGCCTTCACAGGCGGCCATGGTCGTCGTGAAGACCAATGGCCGTAGGCATGATCACATGCGTATGGAAAAGCATTGCAAAACCACCTGGGTCACGCATTGGAAGCACCACAAGAAGGTCTCCGAGAAGGTCACGGTCTGCAAGTAATCGCGTTTCACGCAGAACCAGCCGGTCGGCGCAAGCCGGCCGGTTTTTCATGTTCAACGCCTGATGTGACTTCAGTCGATTTCCAGCATGGGGGCTTCGCCTCGCGCAAGAAGCCTTGCCGCGTCGCGCGCGGGCGGCAAGCCGAACTGGCGCGCATATTCGCGGCTGAACTGGGAAGCGCTTTCATAGCCGACGGTGAAAGCGACACGCGCGGCGTTGCCCGGCTCGGCGATCAGCAGGTGGCGGGCCTCCAGCAGGCGCACCTGTTTCTGATACTGGATCGGGCTCATGGCCGTCGCCGCCTTGAAGTGGCGATGAAACGAAGCGTTGCTCATATGGGCGAGCGCCGCGAGTTCGGCCACGTCGATCGGCTCGTTGTAGTGCTGGCGGATCCACGCGGTGGCGCGGCGGATCTGCGACAGTCGGCCGTCGGCACGCGCGAGCTGGCGCAGCTTCGCGCCTTGTGGGCCCTGCAGCAACCGGAAGGCGATCTCGCGTTCGAGCATCGGCGCCAGCACGGGAATCTCGGCCGGCCGGTCGAGCAGCCGCAGCATCCGGCGCCATGCGTCGAGAAGCTCGTCATCGGCCCGGTTGGTCACGAAACTGTCGCCGTCCACCGCCGACTTGTGGTCGATGATCAAGGTGGCGATCAGCTCGATATCGATGGCGAAAGCGATGGCCACATAGGGACGGGCGCTGCTCGCCTCGATCAACTGGCTGGTCGCGGGCGTCTCCAGCGCATAGACGAAATAGCTGCCGGCGCTATAGGCAAGCGTGCGGTCGCCGATCAGCACCGTCTTGGTGCCCTGCAGCACGAACAGCACTGTCGGCTGACATAGCTCGGGTAAGGGCGGTGTCGGAACCTCGCTGCGGCCGATGGTAACGCGCGGAATAGCCGTCTTCGTGCGTCGTCCGCGCGCATGGTGGCCTGCGATGGTGATCAATTCCTGCAAGGCTTCGTCCATCGCTCCAGCATTGCCGATCCATGCGGGCTGCGCAACCAGGGCGACGCGGAGGCGTGGACGCGGTTGGCGTGCAAAACGCGTTGTTGAGAGGATTAGGCAAGAAGGCGCGAGAATCCGGCGCGCGCGATAGCGATCCGCACGTCATGTCCAGGTCACCAAAAGGAGACACGAACATGACGACGCAAAAGAACGCGCTGGTGACCGGAGCCAACAAAGGTATCGGCCTCGAGACCGCCCGGCGGCTGGCTACGATGGGATACAAGGTCTGGCTCGGGGCACGGGATGCCAAGCGCGGCGAGGCCGCGGCACAAGCGTTGCGCAACGATGGCCTCGACGTCGAATGGCTGGAGGTCGACGTCGCCAGCGATAACAGCGTGGCGGCTGCCGCGAAGGCTCTGGCGGCGCGGACATCGAGCCTCGACGTGCTTGTCAACAATGCCGGCATAGCTCCCGGCTATGTCGACGCGCTCGGCGCGGACGGCCGCTATGAGCGGCCACCAAGCCGGGAGGATGTCGCGGATATGAGGGCGACCTACGACGTCAATGTCTTCGGTCCGGTCCGTGTCACCCAGGCATTGCTGCCGCTGCTTATGGCGGCGCCCGCCGCCCGCATCGTCATGGTCAGCAGCTATCTCGGTTCGATGGCGCGCGCGGCCGGCAACAGCCAGTCGCCCAATGTCATGGGCTATGGCAGCTCGAAGACCGCGCTCAATGCCATCACGATCGCCTTCGCCAGGGAGCTTTCGCAGCACGGCATCATGGTCAACGCCGCGGCGCCCGGCTACACCGCCACGGACCTCAATGCGCACAAGGGCGGCCGCACGGTGCAGCAAGCTGCCGGGGTCATCGTGCACCTGGCAACGCTGGAGCCCGGCGGCCCAACCGGCGGTTACTTCGACGAGAATGGTCCATTGGCCTGGTAGAGCAGCGATTATTTCTTGAGCTTGCTCGCCTCGCGCGCGAGTACTTCGATCTCGTCCCACTTGCCGGCCTTGATCAGATCGTCCGGCGCAACCCAGGAGCCACCGACGCAGATGACATTGGGCAGGCTGAGATAGTCGGCGGCATTTTTGGCGGTGATGCCGCCGGTCGGGCAGAATTTCACGTCGGCGAGCGGCGAGGCGAAAGCTTTCAGTGACGCGATGCCGCCGGACTGTTCGGCAGGAAAAAATTTCAGGAAGCGCAGGCCGGCCTCGCGCGCGGCCATGATCTCACCGGGCGTGATGGCGCCGGGCAAAAGCGGCACGGGACTGTCCTTGGCGGCGTCGAGAAGCTGGCTGGTGATGCCGGGGCTGACGATGAATTTCGAGCCGGCGGCGGCCGCTTCGTCGAACTGCCTGGCGTCGAGAATGGTGCCGGCGCCGACGATCGCGTCCTCGACCTCGGCGGCGACACGGCGGATGGCCTCCAGCGCATCGGCGGTACGCAGCGTAATCTCGATGGCCCTGAGACCACCGCGCGCCAGCGCGCGTGCAAGCGGCACGGCATCAGCGACATTGGCGATCTTCAGCACCGGTATGACCGGCTGACCATCGAGAAGCGACAGGAGCTTTTCGGTCTTGCTGGTCATTTGTCTGTCTCCGTTGCGGTCGATTTCAACCGATTAGCAGAAGGGGTATGCCAAGTCCACGAAAGCAGGCGTGTCGCGATGTCACGCGCCACCCCGTTCGTTTGCTCCGCCTTGAAACCGCTTTCAGCACGGTCTAGTGGCATTGCGATGACAACGGCCAAAGTAACCCAGCAGCCAGTTCGCGTCGCCGCGCTTTACAAATTCGCGCGGCTCGACGGCCACGGGACCTTGCGCGCGCCGCTCGCGGCGTTCTGCTGCGGCCGCGGCATCAAGGGCACGCTGCTTCTCGCGCATGAGGGCGTCAACGGCACGGTCGCCGGCAGCGAGGAAGCAATCGTCGCGCTGATCGACCATCTCCAGGCGATCGAAGGACTGGCCGGGCTGGAGGTGAAGTACAGCGTCGCGGCCGAAATGCCGTTCCATCGCATGAAGGTGCGGTTGAAGCGCGAGATCGTCACCATGGGCGTCGAGGACATCGATCCGGCGAACAGCGCCGGCACCTACGTCGCGCCGTCCGATTGGAACGCGCTGATCTCGGACGCCGACACTATTCTCATCGATACGCGCAACGCCTATGAAGTCTCGATCGGTACATTTCAGGGCGCTGTCGACCCGCAGACGGCCAGCTTTCGCGAGTTTCCGGCCTGGGTCGAAGAGCATCGCGAGGAACTCGAAGGCCGCAAGGTGGCGATGTTCTGCACCGGCGGCATACGCTGCGAAAAGGCGACCGCCTATGTGAAGTCGCTCGGCTTCAGGGATGTGTTTCACCTCAAGGGCGGGATCTTGAAATATCTCGAAGAGGTGCCGGCTGAAGACAGCCTGTGGCAGGGCGAGTGTTTTGTCTTCGACGAGCGCGTGTCGGTGTCGCATGGCCTCGCCGAGGGCGAGGCGGAACTCTGCCGCGCCTGTCGGCATCCGCTGACGGCCGAGGATCGGCTGTCGCCGCAATTCACCGTCGGCGTCTCATGTCCGCATTGCTTCGAGGTGCGCTCGCAAGAGGACCGCGCCCGCTATGCCGAGCGCCATCGCCAGGTCGAACTGGCGCAGGTGCGAGGCGGCCGCCGCCACATCGGCAGCTAAAACGATACCGAATAACGGTCGATCGCCCAAAGCCAGGTGCCGTCACGTTGGCGACGGGCGACTTCGCTGGTGATGCTGCCGTCGGGCAGCTTGGTCGAGGTCAGCGCCAGGTCGCCATTGATGAGGGCAGGGCGCTGTTCGCCGCGCTGGAAATTGCGTCCCGCTGCCATGCCCTGTTCGAAAAGCACACGAATTGCCTGCCTGCCGCGCGTGAATTCGCCACCGCCGCTATCGACGACGGCATCTGGTTCGAACAGCGCCAGCATTCCCTCGATGTCGCCGGCCCATTGGCGGTCGATCAACAGGCGCTCGAGATCCTGCGGATCGCGGGCCGGCTCCCGGTTTTCTGCATTGGTCATCCAATCGCTCCCCTGAAATCGGCGCAACCCTAGCCGAAGCGATCCGCCATTTCGACACATGACGAGGCTGTTTCCGCCGCCTTGATCGGGCGGCGAAATGGGCCTCGTCATTGTAATGTCAAGGCGCGCGGCCTACCTCTTGCCGGTCCGAAACCTTGCCCGGGCGCATTCGGCCGGGCCAATTCTGGAGGCATGATGCTCGACCCCAAGAAGCTGCTCGACGATCTTCTCGGCTCGCAAATCCCTGGGACCGGCTCGACTGTCCGCGACAAGGCGGGGCAGGCGGTGCAGATGGCAAAGGACAATCCGCTCGCCGCCGGCGCGCTGGCGGCCGTGCTGCTCGGCACCGGCACCGGACGGCAGGTGACCGGCACCGCCATCAAGCTCGGCGGTCTGGCGGCCATTGGCGGCCTCGCCTACAAGGCCTACCAGAACTACAAGGCCGGCAAGGCGCCGGATCAAGCCCCGCCGGCGAGCGAGACGGAATTGCTGCCGCCGCCGGCGGACACCGCCTTCCATCCCTCGCAGGCGCCGCAAGGCGAGGCCGAATTCACGCTCACGCTGGTGCGGGCGATGATCTCGGCAGCGAAAGCCGACGGCCATGTCGATGAGGAGGAGCGCAAGAAGATCGCCGACAAGCTGAAGCTTGCCGGCATCGGCGTCGAGGCGGAGAAGTTCCTGCTTGCCGAACTCGAAAGCCCGCTCGATCTCGACACGCTGGTCGCCGGCGCCAAGACCGATGCGCAGAAGCTCGAGCTTTACACGGCCTCGCGGCTGACCATCGATCCCGACACCCGCGCCGAGCGCGGCTATCTCGATCTGCTCGCCGGCCGCCTCGGGCTGCCGGACGCGCTGGTCGACCATGTCGAGGCGACCGTTTCGGCGGCGAAGGTGCCGGCCGGAGGAGCGCCGAGTTCTCCTTGATGGAGAAGAGGGTTAGCGGGCGCTTCCGCCATTAACTTTTCGTTAACCCAGCAAGCGCATGATTCTAAACAGTCGGACCGGCTTATCCTCCTCCCAAGCGCGGTTCAGATCAGGGCGGTCGCCAATGACCGCCCTTTTTGTCGGCCCAATCTTTTGTCGACGATGGCTGCTTGCCATGACCTCCAGCATTTGCGATGCCACGTCTCTTCCAGCCTTGGAGAGGACGATGACCGCCATGACACAGAAGACCGCCATCGTTACCGGCGCCGGCACCGGCATCGGCAAGAGCGTCGCCACCGCGCTGCTCAAGGCCGGCTGGAACACGGTGTTCTGCGGCCGCCGCAAGGCGGTGTTGGATGAAGCGGTTGCCGCGGCAGGCAGGACAGAGGCCAAGGCGCTGGCCGTCGCCTGCGACATCAGCAAGGCCAATGAGGTCGATGAGATGTTCGAAACTGTGGTCGAAGCGTTCGGCCGCGTCGACCTGCTCTTCAACAATGCCGGCATGGGCTACAAATCGACGCTGATCGATGAGATCCCGGTCGAGGTCTGGAACGATGTCGTCGGCGTCAACCTGACCGGATCGTTCCTGTGCGCCCGCGCCGCCTTTGGCGCCATGCGCCGGCAACAGCCGATGGGCGGCCGCATCATCAACAACGGCTCGGTGTCGGCCTATGCGCCGCGGCCGGGTTCCTCGCCCTATACGGCGACCAAGCATGCCATCACCGGGCTGACCAAGACGCTGGCGCTCGACGGTCGGCCCTTCGACATCGCCTGCGGCCAGATCGACATCGGCAACGCGCTGACAGAGATGGCCCAGCCGATGACGGTGGGCGTGCCGCAGGCCAACGGCTCCATCGCGGCGGAAGCGGTGATGGACGTGCAGCGCGTCGCCGACGCAGTGCTGCACATGGCCAGCCTGCCGCTCGACGCCAACGTGCTTTTCATGACCGTGATGGCGACGAAGATGCCGTTTGTCGGTAGAGGTTAGTCCTCGCCCAATCGGCTCGACACATAGAGAATCAACTGGACGGTCTCGACGCCTGATCGCCCAACCAGTCGACAAACCGCCCGATGGCCGGATTTGCCAGGCCTTTCTCGTGGCACAAGCAGTAGTAGCTTCGGGTGGCCGCGACGCCGAGCGTCAGCGGCTGCACAAGTCGACCTTCATCAAGATCCCTGAAGGAGATGATATCGTTTGTGAGCGCAACGCCATGGCCGTCGCGCGCCGCCTGCAGAACCATGGCGAAATTATCGAAATAGATATCCGACTCCACGGCGTGCGGCACGCGCGCTTCCGTCAACCAGCGCCGCCATTGGTCGCCGTCGTCCTCGTGGAGCAGGCGGTGACGAAGGACATCGCGGGGTTCGCGAATGCCATTCGGGCCGCGCAGCAGTTGCGGACTGCAGACCGGTGAGGCGTGGATGCTGTGCAGCAAACGCCACCAGAATCCGGACCAGGGCGGTTTGCCGTAGACGATGGCGACATCGACTTCGCGCCAGTCTACTTCCTCGAAGTCGATAGCCGTGCGCATCCGCATGCGAATATCCGGGTTCGCATCGAGAAATCGAAAGAGCCGCGCCGTCAGCCATGTCGTTCCGAAAACCGGCGGCGCCGACACGGTGAGGATGGCCTTGTCAGCGGCGCTGTAAGCGTTCGCCGAGATGTCGCGGATCGATTCCGAAATGTGCTGCATGGCCAGGCCGACGCTCTTTTGCAGCGCGGCCCCGCGATCCGTCACGACAAGACGGCGGCCCCGCTTCTCGAACAGGTCGAGGCCGAGCGACAGCTGCAGCGCCCGCAACTGTTGGCTGATGGCGCCGGATGTGACGTGCAGCTCAGCGGCCGCCGCAGCGATGCTGCCCAAACGGGAAACGCTCTCGAAGACGCGTAGCGAATGAAGCGATGGGAGAGCCATTAGACCTCTATAGTTTAGAAAAACTGCTCTTATTTCTCTATAAAGATTTAGCTTGTTTGCAGAAAACCCGCAACATACCGTCCCCGCGCTGCCTCCGGATCGGCAGCCATGACAAAAACAAGGGGACTAGAATATGTTTCATCCGCCGGTTTCCACCGCAGCCAGACTCGCGCTTGGCGGCATTATCGTCACGGCGCTTTCGGCGGTGGCGCCGATGGCGCAGGCCGCCGATTCAGGGCTCATGCGCGACGGCGTGCTCAATGTCTGCACCGGCGGCGACTTCCCGCCGATGCAGTACTATGCCAACCCCGGAGACGAGAAGCTGGTCGGCTTCGAGGTCGATGTCGTCGACGCCATCGCCAAGCAATGGGGCGGCACCACCAAATATGTGGTCGGTGATTTCAAGGGGCTCTTGCCGTCATTGGGCGCCGAGCGCTGCGATCTCGTTGCAAGCGGCATCATGGTGACCAAGGAGCGCCTCAAGGCCTATGACGCCGTTCCTTACTTCGTCTCCAACGTGGTGATGGTTACGGCCGCCCCGGATTCAGAGACCAAATCGCCGCTCGACCTGAGCGGCAAAGTCCTGGCGATCGAGGCGGGCACCACTTACGAAAAGACGGCCGCGGACTTGAACGCGGAACTGGCGAAAGCCGGCAAGGCGCCGGCGCAGATACAGACCTATCCATCCGCTTCCGGCGTCATCGAGCAGATACTGGTCGGGCGCGCCGCGGCGACGATTACCCAGGACACGACGGCGGCATTCCGCATCAAGCAGATGCCGGGCCGATTGCAGATTCCTTACAACTATGGGGACGGCGAAACCTACGGGATCTATCTGCGAAAGGGCGGCGACAACCGCGCGGCGTTGGTGAAAGCGATCGAAACGCTGCAGACCAGCGGCGAGATGAAGGCCTTGTTGCAGAAATGGAACCTTCCCGAGACCGCCACCGACGTCAAGCACACGACCGATTGAGGCAAAGGCCGTGTTCGATACCAAGCTCTTCCTGACCGCGCTGTTCGGCTGGCCCCTTGCAAAGGGGGCCTTGCTGACCTTGGTTCTGTCGGTTCTGGTGATGGCCGTCGCCCTGGCGACATCCTTGGCGACGGCTGCGCTGGCCACATCCAAGCGGCGCTGGATTCGCCTGCTGGTGGGTCTCTTTGTCTGGCTTTTTCGCGGTGCGCCGGCTCTGCTCGTGCTGCTGTTCATCTGGAACGGGCTGCCGCAAATCTCGGCCGTTTTCCGCCTGGACTGGTTCACGCCCTTCGTTGCGGCGTTTCTCGCGCTGACCTTGATCGAGATCGCCTATCTGACCGAGATTCTCCGCAGCTCCTACGCGTCCGTCGGCAAGGGCCAATCCGAGGGGGCTGCGGCCCTCGGCCTGCACCGGGGCCAGATATTCTTCCTGATCATCCTGCCTCAGGCGCTTCGTGTCGCGCTGCCGTCCCTGGTCAACGAATTCATCTCGTTGCTGAAGGCGACCTCGCTGGCGACGGTCATCTCCCTGAAGGAGCTCATGACCGTCACCCAGTTCGCGATCGCCACCAGCTTTCGCTTCCTGGAATGGTATGGCGCGGCGCTGGTCTATTACCTGTCGATGGTTTCGGTTCTGACCGTCTTGCAGATGAAGATCGAGCGCATGCTCGCGCGGGGCCATCGCTGATGTCGGCGACCGCCCACGCAGAAGTGTCCCACTGGTTTTCGCTCGAAAATCCGGGGCAAGGCATCACACGGATATGGGAATCTCACGTCCATCCGTTTTTCCAGGCTAACATCTTCCATGTGGCTGGGCGCGACGTTGATCTCATCATCGATGGCGGCATGGGTCTCGTGCCTCTCAGGCCGGCACTGGACCTGCGACCGGGAAAGCCGGTCGTGGCCGTTGCAACGCACATCCATGTCGACCATGTTGGCGCCTTGAGCGAATTCGAGACGAGAGCCGGCCACCGCGCGGAGGCCACTTTTTTCGAAGACATGGCGGATGAGCACACGCTGGCTCATCTCTTTCGGGCGCAGCCGAATGCGGTCGGCAGGCCTCCGCATCAGGGATGGTCGCCGCTGCGTTTCCAAATCAGGCCGGCGCCGCTGACCCGGATCCTGGACGCAGGCGACAGGATCGAAACCGGCGACAGGTCGCTTCGTGTGCTGCACCTACCCGGCCATTCGCCTGGGTCGATCGGGCTTGTCGATGAAAGGAACGGCGATTTCTTCGCCGGCGATGCGATCTATCGCGGGCGACTGATCGACGACCTTCCGGGTTCCGACGTGCCAGCCTATCGCAAGACGATGGAACAGCTTTTGCGGATCGAGTTCGGCCGGGCCTATTGCGGACATGGTGTCGCGATCGACCAAAACGAGCTGCGGTCGATCGCACGAGCCTATCTGGATCGGCGAGGCGGAGGCTGAACCTCACTTCTTCAAAAACGCCTCGATCCGCTCCAGCGCGCGCAGGATGTTCTCCTCGGAGTTGGCGTAGGAGAGCCTGATATAGCCTTCGCCGAGGATGCCGAAATCCGGGCCGCCGATCAGGGCCACGCCGGCATCCTCAAGCAGCGCGGAGGCCAACTTCTTCGCCTTCCAGCCGGTCTTTGAGACATTGGGGAAGGCGTAGAAAGCCCCCTTCGGCGTGATGCAGGAAACGCCCGGCAACGCGTTCAGACCCTCGACGACGATCTTCCTGCGGTTGTCGAAGGCGCGCATCATCTTGGCAACGTCGTCCTGCGGGCCGTCGATCGCCGCGATGCCGGCGAACTGGCTGGGCGCGTTGACACAGGACCAGCAATTGACCGCGAGCTTGCGCACCTTGTCGTAGAGGTGGGCGCCCTTGTCGCCGTTCGGCCAGATCGACCAGCCCATGCGCCAGCCGGTCATCGCCCAGGTCTTCGACCAGCCATTGAGCACGATCAGCCGGTCGCGGATTTCGGGGAAATTGAGCAGCGAAAAATGCGTCTCGCCGTCATAGGTCATGACGTCGTAGATCTCGTCGGACATGATCGCGACATGGGGCTGCTTCTCCAGACCCTTGACCAGCTTCTCGATCTCGGCGCGGGGCGTGACGCCGCCGGTCGGGTTGGCGGGCGAGTTGAGGATCAACAGCCTGGTCTTCGGCGTGATCAGCGCCAGTGTCTCGTCAGCCGAGAAAGCAAAGCCGTTCTCTTCGCGGATCGGCACCGGCACGGGCGTCGCGCCGGTGAACTCGATCATCGAGCGGTAGATCGGGAAACCGGGATCCGGATACAGGATTTCGGCGCCGGGTTCGCCGAACATCAGGATCGCGGCGAACATCGTCGGCTTGCCGCCGGGCAGGATCATCACGCTCTCCGGCGAGACCTCGACGCCGGTGGTGGTCAGCGTGCGGCGCGCCACCGCCTCGCGGGTGGCCAGCAGGCCGTTTGCCGGCGTATAGCCATGGTGGCCGTCGCGCAGCGCCTTGATCGCCGCTTCGACGATATGCTGCGGCGTCTTGAAGTCGGGCTGGCCGATGCCGAGATTGACGATGTCGCGGCCCTGTTGCGCCAGCGATGTTGCTCTTGCGAGCACCGCGAAGGCATTTTCCTCGCCGAGCCGGTCGAAGGCCGCGATGGTGTGGAGCATTTTTCCCGTTCCTGTGGTTCTTTCAGTAAGCGAGCGTTTTTGTGAGCGTCCGCCAGGAAATGTCAAACGGATTGGAGCTTTGCGTGTCGGAAAATCTGAAGAATTGGCAGCCGCGCCCGCGTCCGGAACGCAAGGCGATCGCGGGGCGCACGGTCTGGCTCGAGCCGCTGAGCGCGGCCAGGCATGGCGATGGGCTCTATGAGGCCTCATCGGTTTCGGACGCCGGCGGCCGCTTCGCCTGGCTTCCCGATTACCCGCCGGAGACGCGAGCCGCCTTCCAACCCTGGCTGGACAAGGCCGAGGCCAGCGAGGATCCGCTGTTCTTCACCGTCTTCGACAAGGCGAGCGGCAAGATCGCGGGACGGCAGACCTTGATGCGCATCGATGCCAACAACGGCGTAGGCGAGATCGGCAACATCTATTGGGGGCCGCTGATCGCGCGCAGGCCGGCGGCGACCGAGGCGCAGTTCCTGTTTGCAAGATATCTCTTCGACGATCTCGGTTATCGCCGCTACGAGTGGAAGTGCAACAACCGCAACGAACCGTCGAAGCGCGCGGCCGAGCGCTTCGGCTTCAAGTTCGAGGGCATCTTCCGCCAGCATCTTGTGGTAAAAGGCGAAAACCGCGATACCGCATGGTATTCGATCATCGACACGGAATGGCCGGCACTGCGCAACGCCTATGAGGCCTGGCTCGATCCGGCGAACTTCGATAGTGAAGGCGGCCAGAGGCGGCGGCTCGAGGATTTCCGCGCCGAGTTTGGTGCGTAGAACCATGATCCCGAAAAGTGGGAAACCGGTTTCGGACAAGATCATGGTCAGCAACGAGGAGTTCGGCGATGGCGCATGATCACGGTTCTCATGACCATGGCGCACACGCAGCCGGTCATAGCCATGGTCCCGGCCATGTGCACGGCTCGACCGACAAGAAGAGGGTGCTGATCGCGACCTTGCTGACGGCCGGCTTCATGGTCGCGGAGGCGCTCGGCGGCTGGCTGACCGGATCGCTGGCGCTGGTCGCCGACGCGGGCCACATGCTGGCCGATGCGATCGCGCTCGGCCTTGCCTGGTACGCCTTCCATCTTGCCGGCCGTCCGGCCACCGGCCGTCTCACTTATGGCTTTGCGCGGGTCAAGACGCTGGTTGCCTACACCAACGGCATCGCCATTTTCGTCATCGCGCTGTGGATCGTCTATGAGGCCTGGGGGCGGCTGATGAGCCCGTCGCCGGTGCTTGGCGGTCCGATGCTTGTGGTGGCGGTCGCCGGCTTCCTGGTCAACATCGCCTCGTTCTTCGTGCTGCATGGCGGCGACCGCGAGAGCCTCAACATGCGCGGCGCGATCCTGCATGTCCTGGGCGATCTGCTCGGCTCGGCGGCGGCGATTGTCGCGGCGATCATCATCATCGCCACCGGCTGGACGCCGATCGATCCGATCCTCTCGGTGCTGGTGTCGCTGCTTATCCTGTCCACCGCTTGGTCGCTGATGCGCGAGGCCGCCCATGTGCTGCTGGAAGGCGTGCCGGCGAGCCTTGATCGCGACCTCATCGCCAAGGATATCCAGGCCACGGTCAAGGGCGTGCGCGAGGTGCATCACATGCATGTCTGGTCGCTTGACGGCACCTCCAACATGGCAACGCTGCACGCCTGCCTGAACGACGGCGTCGATCAGCATATGGCGGTGAGCGCCATCAAGAAGCGGCTGGCGGTCGAGCACGGTATCGAGCATACGACGGTCGAACCCGAGTTCGGCCAGTGCGCCGATAGTCACGACGAGCACGACCATCACCATGATCATGATCACGCGCATGACGCGCCGCGCGATCGCCGTCATCTTCATTGACCGCGTTGAGTGGATAAATATGGATAGCGAGACACGCAACGCGGCGATCGCGGCAGCCTGCGTGCTGCTGGTGTTCGGGTTTGCCGCCTATTACCTGCCGACCATCATGCTTGCCGTCGGCAAGGTGTCGACGGTGCTTGCCGCACTGGTTGCGATCGTCTTTGTCCTTGGGCTGTTTGTCGTCCTGTGGCTGCGCGGGCGCAGCCAACGCAAGAAGGGTCTGTAGAGCATGCGAATTCTGATTACGGGCGCGGCGGGAATGGTTGGCCGCAAGCTGATCGCGAGGCTGGCCAAGGACGGGTCACTGCGCGGGCGCAAGATAAATGCGCTCGACCTGCACGACATCGTACCGCCGCAAGCACCCGCATTGGCGGGCGTCGATGTCGCGATCCACACCGGCGATCTTTCCGAACCCGGCGCTGCGGCAAAACTCATCGCTTCGCGGCCGGATGTGATCTTCCATCTGGCCGGTATCGTCTCGGGTGAAGCGGAGGCCAATTTCGATCTCGGCTACCGGGTCAACCTCGACGGCACGCGTGCGCTGTTCGACGCCGTGAGGCTGGCGGCATTTGCGCCGCGCCTGGTCTTCACTTCATCGATCGCGGTGTTCGGCGCGCCGTTCCCGGATGTCATTGCGGATGACTTCCACCCGACACCGCTGACCTCCTATGGCACGCAGAAGCAGATGAGCGAGGCGCTGTTGGCCGACTATACTCGACGCGGCTTTTTCGACGGCGTCGGCATCCGGCTGCCGACCATCTGCGTGCGTCCCGGCAAGCCGAACAAGGCGGCTTCAAGCTTCTTCTCCGGCATCATCCGCGAACCGCTCGCCGGCCAGGAAGCGATCCTGCCGGTGCCGCGTTCGGTGCTGCACACGCATGCCAGCCCGCGCTCGGCGGTCGGCTTCCTCATCCATGCGGCGGAAATCGATGGCGACAGGATCGGGCCGCGCCGCAATTTGACCATGCCGGGCGTCGCCGTCACCGTCGGCGAGCAGATCGAAGCGCTCGAACGCATTGCCGGCGCCGAGGTCGCGAAGCGCATCCGCGAAGAGCCCGACGAAACGATCTGGGCGATCGTCAAAGGCTGGCCGACGCGCTTCGAGGCAAGGCGGGCGAGGGACCTCGGCTTTGTGGCGGAGGCGAGCTTCGACGAAATCATCCGTGCTCATATCGAGGATGAACTCAAGTAAGCCGATACGTTTTTGCAGCGGAAGCTACTGTTTTGGGCGAGAGATCGGCTCATTGCCCCATCGGGCAAAGAATTTTGCCTTTATCCCAATGTAAGCCAGAACAGCAATGAGCCCTGCTCCGACGACGACGCTTTTGGTCAGGACTGTCGCGATAAGGGACAAAGCAAAACCGCTTCCCACAATGAATCCGAAGCGAAAGGAATGCTGCTGGCGCTTTCCTGCCCATCCCAATGCGATCAATGTGATCAGCCAAACCAGAAAAATAAACGTGGGCATTCCCCAGTCGGACAACCAAAACGGACGAAAAATAACTCCTATAATGGCGCCCAGGACACCAAGTAAAAGACGTATCAGCAGTTTCTTTATATCACGATTCATGTGGAATCCCACGACAGTGGCGACACCCACAAAACGCTGTAAATCGTTAATATAATTCTATGCCATGTCGTCGCATTGGCGATCTGTTCTCAGCAGCTCGACAGTGTCGCGACGTCGCCGGTTCAGACGCCGCCCGACAGGCTGGCGGACAGCAACAGCAGGCCGACGAGGAAGATGAACGCCGCGCCGCCGATCTCGACGATCGAATGGATGCTGTTGCCGATGCGGCCGTCGCCGGCGAAATAGACCGCCCAGTTCTTGGCCAGAACGGCGATCGTCGCCAGCGCCGAGACGGTTATCGCGGTGCCGATCGACATCGCCAGCACCGAGAGCAGGCCGCCGAGCCACAGGCCGTTGAGCAGGGCGAAGCTCAGCACGATCAGCGCGCCGGAGCAGGGGCGGATGCCGACGGCGGCCACCGCCGACCAGGCGGTTTTCCAGTCGAAGCGATCGCCTGACAGCATAGCTGGATCCGGCGCATGCGAATGGCCGCAGGTCTCGCAGACTTCGCCGGCGCCATGATCGTGGTGCGCGTGATCATGCCCGGCATGATCGTCGTGCGCGCCGTGATCGTGGCTATGCGCGTGCGAATGGGCATGATGATCGTGGTCGTCGTGCACATGCAACGCCACGGAATGCGAATGCGCGTGGGCGTGGCCTGCATGGGAATGTGCATGGGCGTGCGAGTGGCCCCCATGCGAATGGCCGGCGTGGGCCGCCGACAGGCTGTAGGCAGGAGCCCTGCCGAGCAGACGCCGGACCGACGGACCGAGCTTGCGCCACAAAAGCCAGGCGCCGAACAATGTCACCAACACATAGCTGGAGATTTCGAGGAACCACGCCGCGTCGGTCATCGAGATGGCGGTGCCGCGCAGCACGAAATAGGCCAGCATCATGACGACGACCGCGGTCAGGCCCTGCAAAAGCGCAGAGACGAAAGAGAGCATGATGCCGCGCCGCAGCGCCACTTCGTTGGCGACCATGTACGAAGAGATCACCGCCTTGCCGTGGCCGGGGCCGGCAGCGTGAAAGATGCCATAGGCGAAGGACAAGCCGATGAGCAGCCACAACTTGCTGCCGTCCTGGCGCATGGCCTTCATCGCCGCGGCCAGCGCATGGTAGAATTCCTGCTGGCGCACGTTGATCCACATCAGGATATGGGCAAACGGGCCGGTGGTGGGCGCCATGCCGTCATTGACGCCGATGCCGAGCGAACTTTGGGCGTGCGCCGCAATGGGCATATGGGTGATCACCAAGGTGGCGGCCAACAGGCCGAGCGCTAAGCGGATATTCGTGGGATGCCCCACGAATATCCGCTTAGATTCCTTTGTCTGTCGCAGGCTCCGATCGCAAAACCGTGGGACACTTTTGCGGAACCTGCTTGCGCGCAGCGACGGTTTCATCACCAAAATTATCCTTCCGGCGAGCAATTCAGTTCGAGCTTGGTGGCGAAGATCTTGCTCATGTCGGTGCCTGTCGGGTCGTTGAAGAACGCATCCGTTAGGGTCTTCTGGTTTTCCTTGATCGCCTCGTCCGGGTCGGGCCGGATGACCTTGCTGGCGCAGGTCGAGGGCAGGCCTTCGACTGTGATGTTGGAATCCTCGGTGAAGTCGATCGCGGTGTAGAAGGTCGGATCATAGACGCCGATGTCGATCTTGCCGGTGAGCTTGATCGGTGTTTTCGGCTGCGATTCGAACAGGATGATCAGCTGATCGTTGTCGAAGTTCGCCATCAGATGCGGTGGCGGGGTCATGGGCACGTCCTTGCCGTCCTGCGTGACCAGCTGGAAGTAGTTGAACTCGGCCAGCGAGGAATGGACGGTGTCGGCCACTTCCTTGAGCTCACTGTCGTCAAGCTTCAGATCGGAATTCTTGTCGAACTCCATCATCACTGTACTCGAAAACAGGTCGTCGAAGCGCCAAAGGTGGCGCAACGCCGTCACACTTTGGTGATCCTTGCTGAGGATGACGTCGAGCCGGGCCTCGGCAAAGACGTGCGGGTGCACCGCGGCCGGCTCGACTGCGGCGAATGTCGCCGCAAGGGCCGAAGCCAGCATGGTTGCTTGCCGTTTAAGGTGCATTCTGGGCCGCGATTCCATCCACTTCCGGAGCGCACCCGACAGTTATCAAAAAGGGGGCGAAATTGGGACGTGCCTCAGGTTCAACCGCCGCGCACTTGCGGGCAACATGGATCATACAGTGTCGCGCGTCCTGAACCATTGCACCAGGAAATCGACAAAGACGCGCACCTTGGCCGGCAGATAGCGGCGATGCGGATAGACCGCGAAGATACCGGTGCCCGACAGCAAACGGTCGTCCAGCGCGGTGACCAGGCGGCCCGAGGCGATGTCGGGAGCGGCGATGAAGTCCGGCAGCATGGCGAAGCCCAATCCGGAGAGTGCCGCGGCTCTCGCCACGATCGGGCTGTTGACCTCGATCGGGCCTGAAACGGTGACGCTCATGGACTCTTCGCCTTCCCCCTTGAAACGCCAGTTGGCCAAAGAACGACCGTTGGTGTCGACGATGCAGGGCATGTTGGCAAGATCCTGCGGACGCGTCGGCGCGCCATGTTTGGCAATCAGCTCGGGCGATGCGCACAGCCTGACCGAAAACGGCGCCAGGCGCCTTGCGATCAGCGAGGAGTTCTCGAGCCGCGAGATGCGTACGGCAAGATCGAAACCCTCCTCGACCAGATCGACGAAACGGTCGTCGAGATGAACGTCGAGCACGATGTCGGGATACTGCTTGGCGAAGTCGATCAGCGACTGGCCGATCGGTGCGTCTGCAAAGGTCCGCGCCGCCGACAGCTTGATCCTGCCGCGCACATCGCCGGAGGATTCGCGCACGGCGTCGGCAAGGCTGTCGACCTCGCGCACGATCTCGGAGGCCCGCTGATAATAGGTGTGGCCCGCCTCCGTCATCGAGAACTGCCTGGTGGTGCGGTTCAAAAGCAGCGCGCCGAGCTCGTCCTCCAGCTCGCGCACATATTTCGACAGCAGCGCCTTGGAGCGGCCGATTTTGCGCGCGGCGGCCGAAAAGCCTTCGGCCTCGACGACGTCGATGAAGGCGCGCATGCGGGTCAGTGTATCCATCGGTCAGACCTTTCGAGCCGCGTCGAGAATCTTGCGGCCGAGCCGTATCAGGGCAACGTCGCTGCCGGAAGGGCCGAGCAGTGAGAGGCCGAAGGGAGCGCCATCGACCGACCCGATCGGCAAGGTGATCTGCGGGAAGCCGGAGAGACCGGAAAGGCACAGCAAATGCAGCGCGCGTTCGCGATAGGTCTGGAACTGCTCCGGCGTACCGGCGGCCAGCGGCGCCGCTCCGGGAACGGTAGGCAGGACCAGAAAGCCGTTGTTGCCGAGCATGGCGCCGAGCTCGGCGCGGAACGCCAGCCGCCGCGCCGCCTCGGTGGCGGCCATCCTGGCGTCGATGGCGCGGCCGAAGCCGAAGCGTTCCTCGACGCCCGGGTTGAGGTGGGGGCCGCCGCCGGCCCCGATCCAGCCGCCGTGCTCGCGCCAAGCCTCAAAAGCCTGCAAACGGCGGAAGCACCAATAGAGCTCGTCGGGGAACGAGGCGAAGGTGTATTCGGTCTCCGCCGGCTGACCGATGATAGAGGCGGCCAGCGCCTTCATGCGGGCATATTCCGCGGCTTCCGCCGGACCCATGACGAACGCGTCCAGCCAGCGAATGGATAGCGGCCGGTTGAGCGGGTGCTGGTGCGGATCGCGGCCAAGCAAGAGCTTGCCGACCGCCTCATAGGTCTCGATGTCGTCGGCAAACCAGCCAAAGGTGTCGAAGCTCGACGCCAGCTTCATCGCGCCCTCAAGCGAGATGCGGCCATGCGTGGTGCGCAGGCCGATCAGGCCGCAGAAGCTTGCCGGCGCCCGGATCGAGCCGCCGGTGTCGGAGCCGGTGGCGATATCGGCAAGGCCGCCGGCAACCGCGGCCGCCGAGCCCGACGACGAGCCGCCGGTGACGCGATCGGGCGCTGCGGGATTGACCGGAAAAGGGAAATGCGCGTTCTGGCCGAACAGCGAGAAGGCGAGCTCGTCGGTCTGCGTCTTGCCGACGAAGCGCGCGCCGGCATCGAGAATCATCTGCACCGCCTCGGCCGTCCGTGAGGCGGCATGCGCTTCCTTGAACTTTTGCGGGTTGCCGCAGCCCGTGCGGTAGCCGGCGACGTCGTAAATGTCCTTGACGGCCAGGCGCAGGCCGGCCAGCGGGCCCAATTGTGCATTCGCCACAGGCATTTGGCGCAGATCGAGGAAGGCGTTGAGCGGGCCTTGGGTTCCTGGCATCGTTCGATATCCGGATACGGTGGCACGTACATTGTTCGATGCCAGAAATTTTACAACCTGCGCTTACGATTTTTATTGATTGTGAAACCCTTCGCTCCTATATCGCGCTTGCCCAAAGTCGCACGTGCCTGTGGGTGTCCGCCGATCCTCGAATGGTGAGGGCAATCGGTAAGGTAACTGGAGCCAACCCCTCCAGTCGGTCTAGCGGCCAACCGCCAGCCCGAGGACACCTTGAAGCAACGACGGTGCGGGCCTTTCTGGTTCTCTTCCGGTCGTCCAAAGACCGGGGTTACTAAAGAGGCACACCTTCATTGCCGGCAGTGCGGAACGGGGTTCTCCCATCCAAGCCAAGGCAGACAAAGCGAACCGAGGCCGGGCAAGGCCAAGGTTCACCGCCGCGAGACGGCGCTTCATGGTTCCGGGGTCTCCACCGGCTGGTTCCATGGATTTTCGTCCCGCCTTTGTTTGACCGCGAGTTCGCGAGGCCGACAGCCCGCGTCCGGCAGCCTTATTGCGCGCCGCAAGGCGTTTATGGAGAGAACCCGATGGCCACCCAGCGCATCCTTGACTTCCTCGCCACCCGACGTCCGAATGGCCCTTGCCTCGTCGTCGATCTCGATGTGGTGCGCGACAATTTCCGCGCCTTCGAGAAGGCGTTGCCAGATTCCAAGATCTACTATGCGGTGAAAGCAAACCCGGCGCCGGAAATCCTGCGCCTGCTTGCTGCGATGGGCTCGTCCTTCGACACCGCATCGGTTGCCGAAGTCGAGATGGCGATGGACGCGGGCGCGCCCGCGGACCGCATTTCCTTCGGCAACACCATCAAGAAGGAGCGTGACATCGCACGCGCCTATCAGCTCGGCATCCGGCTGTTCGCCGTCGATTGCGTCGAGGAGGTCGAGAAGATCGCCCGTGTCGCCCCTGGCGCCCGCGTGTTCTGCCGCGTGCTGACCGATGGCGAGGGCGCCGAATGGCCGCTGTCGCGCAAGTTCGGTTGCGTGCCGGCGATGGCCGTCGATGTGCTGCGCCATGCCAAGGAGCTCGGCCTCGATGCCCATGGCGTGTCGTTCCATGTCGGCTCGCAGCAGACCGACCTGTCGGCCTGGGACCGCGCGCTGGGCGACGCCAAGACGGTGTTCGCGACGCTTGCCGACGAAGGCATCGTCTTGAAGATGGTCAACATGGGCGGCGGTTTCCCGACCCGTTACCTGAAGGACGTGCCGGTGGCGCAGGCCTATGGCCAGGCGATCTTCTCGGCGCTGCGCAAGCATTTCGGCAACGCGCTTCCCGAGACGATCATCGAGCCGGGCCGCGGCATGGTCGGCAATGCCGGCGTCATCAAGTCGGAAGTCGTGCTGATCTCCAAGAAGGCCGACAACGACAATGTGCGCTGGGTGTTCCTCGACATCGGCAAGTTCGGCGGTCTCGCCGAGACCATGGACGAGGCGATCCGCTATCCGCTGGTCACCCGCCATGACGGCTCGGAGACCGCGCCTTGCGTGCTCGCCGGCCCGACCTGCGATTCGGCCGACGTGATGTACGAGAAGACGCCTTATCCGCTGCCTTTGTCGCTGACCATCGGCGACGAGGTGCTGATCGAAGGCACAGGCGCCTACACGACCACCTATTCGGCGGTCGCCTTCAACGGCTTCGAGCCTCTCCGATCCTACGTGATCTGACCGGCTCGTAAGAGCTGGCCAGATCATCCGGCGCGGGCGATGCTGATCGCCCGCCTCGGCTCGCTTGTGGAACAAATCTCCGCTCGTGAAGGATCGCGGATATGGAATACCTGATCAAACCGGCCGTTGCGGCCACTGAAATCGCCCCCTCGTTCGGACTGTCGGGTGCGCTTTTCTCCGCGGGGGAGAAACGCCCGATGGCGGCGCTTGCGCCCTCCCTTGCCCATGGGGCATTGGCTGGCTCGCGCAGCGCGCCGGACGAGGGGGCCGCCCAGGCGCCGGCCTTCGTCATCGTTGGCGAAGGCGCCGGTGATGTCGTGGCGCGCGAGTCGTTGCTTGATCGCGCCATGGGCCCGAAGCGGCGCAAGAAATCGTCTGAGAGGCTGCGGCGCGGCCGCCGGCCTTCGGAAGGCCTGGCCTTCGTCGCGCGCGACGCTTCAGGCGCGGTCGTCGGCACGGTGCGGCTGTGGGATGTGAAACTGGGCGAGAGCGGTCCGGCCGGGCTGCTGCTCGGCCCGCTCGCGGTCGAGCCGGGATTGAAGGGCGGCGGCATCGGTTCGGCGCTGATGCATCATGCGATTGCCGAAGCCGCGCGGCTTGGCCATGGCGCGGTCCTGCTCGTCGGCGATGCGCCCTATTACGGTCGCTTCGGCTTTTCGGCCGAGCGCACCGGCGCGCTGGCCATGCCTGGACCTTATGAGCGGCACCGGCTGCTGGCGCTGGAGCTGAAGGATGGCGCGCTCGACGGCGCCAAAGGCACGATCAAGGCTGCCGGCCGCAAGCTCAAGGGACAGGCGATCGAGTTTGTCGCCTGAGCCTTCGGTTCGACAAAAACACAACGCTGCCCATCGGGCGGCGCTGTGTTTTTGCGAAGGATCAGCCGAGCAGTTGGCCGAGCGCCATGGCGACCGTCATGTCGCCCTCGACCTTCAGCTTGCCGGCCATGAAGGCCATGGTCGGGTTGAGCTCGCCGGCAATCAGCGAATCCAGATCGTCGAGCGACAGCTTCACGGTGCAATCGGTCGGCGCATCGGTGGTCGAGACGGTCGCGCCGTCGATGACGATGACGCCGTCGCCGCCGGTGTCGAATTTGACCGAGTGCTCGAAGCCCGCGCTTGCCACGCGCGACTTGATCTTGTCGGCAATCTCCTGAACGCCCATGGCGGTTCTCCTCGTTGGTTGCGTTGACGCGCACCGGCTCTCTCGGCCGCTGGGCGAGGGTGTGCCGCGCGAGCGCGCGGGTAACCGGCGCATATAGCTTTGAGTTGACGTTAACGTCAACGCGGTGACGATGCGTCATATTGCGGTAGGGGGTAGGTAGGAGCCTCGGAAATCGCTTTGCCGGGGCAATCAGTGCTCCGGCGCCGGCTCGAAAGCCTTGGTCATCGCTGCCGCCGTCTCGCCGGCATTCTTGCGACGGCGAAGCGCGTTGTCGCGGATTTCGTCCTTGGACAGGAAGTTGACCTGGTCGATCAGCACCTCGTGCACCAGCTCGACCCCGACCCGGGTGTTGATGGTGTCGCGGATCGATTTGCGGAAAGCGTCGAGATCAATCGATTCCTTCTTGGTGAAATCGATCTGCGGGTTGGCGTAGAGGTAGGAATAGACCTGGTCGGTCATCAGCGCTTGCGCCGGGATCGACAGCTTCTTTATCTCCGCCGGTTCCACCGTATAGACGAGCTTGGTCAGGAAATAGCCGTCGATGGTGCCGTTGCGCAGCAGCGGCACCGAAATCATGTCGGTCTTGACATAGTCGAGGCCACCCAGCATCGGCTTCGGCGTTTCGCCGACGCCACGCTCGCCAGCCGCCTGGAAAGAATAGAACACCGCGCCCAGCGTCACGGCGCAGATCCACAGCGCGGCGGCGATGAACTTGATCACCCGAGCTTTCCTTGCGCCTCGATCATCTCAATCAGGCTCGCGCCATGCCAAACTCGCCCACCGAATAGGTGCCGTCGGTGTCGGCGCGCTGGATGGCGTTCTTCAGAAGCGTGGCGACCTCGTTGACGGCGTTGAGGTGGGCAAGGATCGCCGCCTCGTTCTTCGCCAGCTTCTGGCGCAGCCGCATCAGGCCTTCGCGATGCTGCTCGAGGAATTCGATCTCGTTGGCGCCCTTCAACGCGCGGTTCAGCTCATAGAGATACCGGCTCTTGCGGGCGTTCGAGGCCTTGAGGTCGTAACCCACTCCGCTGCGGATACCGGCCGTTTCCTCCTCCACCGCTTGCTCGATGCGGCCGATGATGGCGGCGAGGTTGCCGGGTCGTGCGGACACGACCGGCGCCTCCGTTGCGGGGGTCGGTGCAGGCAGGTTGGAAAGGTCCGTTTGGTCGGCCATGTAGGTCCCTAGATCTTGATATCCGTTTTTATGGTTGTGTCGTCACCGGTGATCGACCGCGCGGCCTTGCGCTCGAGCTGTTCGACCATCGAGGTCGAAAGTCTGGTCTGCTGGTCGATCTCGGTCTTCTGCGGTCCGCCGGCAACGGGGCCGACCGGCACTTTTCGCTTGCCGTCGAGATAGTGGTCGGCCAGCATCGATTTGGCGATGCCGATGCCGCCATGGGCGGCCATGACATCGGCAACCTTCTCGGCCAGCTGCGACTTCCACATGTCGCCGGACAGCCCCGTGCCGTAAACGCCTTCGGTATCCTTGGGCATCATGTTCTGGATGAAGGTCGTCAGCACCATCGCCTCGAAGCGCTGGAACTTCTTTGCCGGATTTGCCGCTTCCACCTTGTCGGCGGTGGCGCGGGACAGCACCGAACCGGCATCGACGGTAGCGGATGGATCGACCGAGAATGGCACCGCGGTGCCATTTGCTCGTTTGGCAAGCGCTGCCCGCGCGGCCTCGATATCGGCCGGCTCCGCCGCGCGGGCAACGTCCATGACGATGTCGCTGGGTGGGGAAATGGCCACGAAAGTCCGCCCTTTGTCGGTTTTGTCGTCCGCACAATGACTGAACAAGCTTGTGGCAGGCTTGCGCGCAGTAGCGGTGGCTTGGGCGATTTATGTGCAGTCGACAAAGCACTGAGCCGTTCGCCAATCTCGGGTGGAAACTAACGCCACTATCGTCCGCCCGATGACACCAGAGTGTTGGCAACCGCTGACAAGGGATACGTCCCGCGAATGGATCGACGATATCGGCCACGCGTTCGAGGCCATTGTGTTGGATGGGCCCGACCTGTTCGACGTGCCTGAGGGCGGCGCCATAGACGTCACATTCCAGGCACGGATCTACGAGTTTTCCTGCCGCTTCTGCATGATCAGATCGAGCCGTTCGCGGTCGGAGCGTTCGCGTTCGTCGCGGCGGCGGACGTCCTTGTAGGCGCGCTCGACCATGTTGGTGCGCGCCGTCGCGGTGGCGACCAGCGTTGCTTCCTGCTGGGCATCCTCCAGGTTCTTCTTCTGGCGGCCGAGCGCGTCGGTGATGCGGCGATGGTAGATTTCCGGAAAGAGGCTGCCCAGCGAGGCCTCGGTGTCGAAGTGCTCGATCAGGTCCTTGGCCTCCGATTCCGCCTTGGCGGCGCCGGCGAGGAAACCGGCATGGCGGGTTTCGTGCAAGGCCTGCAACTGCTCTTGCACCTTGACCAGTTTCTTCAGGCGGTCCTTGCGCGCGGTCATTGGCCTATCTGGCCAGCGTAAGGTCGACGAAGCCGTCGACGAAGAGCGTCAGCAAGGTGCCGATGGCGAAATAGAACATGATCAGGCCGCCGGCGATGACGAAGGGCAGCGAGATGAAATAGACCGGGATCTGCGGCGTCAGCTTGTTGACGAAGCCGATGGTCATGTTGACCAGGATGGCATAGGCGACGAACGGACTGCCGAGACGGATGACCAGGAAGAAGGCGTCGGACACAGTATCGGTGACGTCGACGAGGGCGGCTTGCGGATTGAAGAACACGTTGACCGGCGCCACCGTGTAGGAGGCGACGAGCGCCCGGATGATCTCATGGTCGAAGTCGAAGACGAACAGCAAAAGCAGCGCCGAAAACGAGATGATGGCGGCAAGCGCGGCCTGCGGTTCGGGCTCCTCGATCGCCGGGCCGCCTGAACCGCCATAGCCGATCAGCATGGCGATGGCCGAGCCCATGAAGCGCAGCGCTTCCATGTAGAGCCTGGTCATGGCGCCGATCAGCCCGCCGACCAGCAGCTCGGAGACGATCATCGGCGCCAGGATCTGCGGGCGCGCATCGACATAGGGAAAGATCTTGTCCCACAGGAAGGCGAGCAGGCCACCGGTGGCGGCGAGTGACACGAACAGTCGGATCTGCAGCGGCACGCGCGCGCTCGACAGTCCAGGCATCAGCATGAAGCAGGCGCCGATGCGGCAGAAGGCGAGGAAGGCGGCGATGACGACGCCTTGCGAGAGCGCGTTCACGAGATCGTCCCGAGCACCTTGATCTCGACGCCCTTGGCGATCTCGACGTGGCTGAGCACCGGCAGCGTGGTGAACAGCCGTTCGATGATCATGCGCACATAAGGCCGCGCGTCGGGCGCCGTCACCAGCACGAAGCGCTCGCCGGCCTCGAGATGCTTGCGGATCGCCTTGGTGGCGTCCTGGCCGAATTCCTCGAGCTGACGCGGGTCGATGTCGAACTCGCGCACCTCGCCCTTGGCGTCGCGCTTGAGGCTCTGGTGGAAGGCGAGGTCCCAGCGGTTGCCGAGGCGCAGCACTTTCAGCATGCCGCCTTCGGAAAGATCGCCGCAGATCTGCTGCGCCATGCGGATGCGCACATGCTCGACGATCTGCTCGGTGCGGCGCACATGCGGCGCGATCTCGGCGATGGCCTCGATGATCAGATGCAGATTGCGGATCGACACGCGCTCGGCCAGCAAAAGCTTCAGCACCGCCTGCAGACCAGGATAGGAGATGTGAGAGGTGCAGATCTCGTCGGCGAGCTTGCGATATTCCGGGTCCAGCCGCTCGAGCAACGCCTTCATGTCCTTGTAGGACAGAAGCTGCGGCAGGTTGTTGCGGATGACTTCCGACAGATGGGTGAGCAGCACCGACATGTTGTCGGCGAAGGTGAAGTTCTCGCGCTTCAGATCCTCGGAAAAGGTCTCGAGCACGGAATAGGCACGCATGCCGAAGGCCGGCTCGCGGATTTCCTCGCCGGGGATCTCCGGCACGCCGCGCGTTCCAAGCAGCACCATGACCTCGCCGACGCGCATCTGATATTCGGCGACCACCGTGCCGTGGACCTTGATCTGGTAGCTCTTCGGCGGGATGGCGTAGTCGTCGGCGACGCGAATTTCGGGCACCACGAAGCCGTATTGCTGGGCGAATTTCTTGCGCATCTTCGACATGCGGAACACCAGTTCCTGATGCGCCACCAGAAGCCTGGTCGAGAGCTGCTTGCCGATCAGGAGCTCGATCTCGGCGGTGGCGAGCGATGCCTTGACCGAGTTCTTTTCCTCTTCGACCTTGTTTGCCTTCTCCTGGGTTTTCACCGCCTCGGCGGCGGCAATCGCGCGGTTGGCACGCAGCGGAATGATGTAGCCGAGAGCTGCCATGCCGCCGGCAAGCGCAAAGAACGGGAACAGCGGCAGGCCAGGCATCAGGCCGAGCACGACCAGCAGCGAGGCCGCGACATAGAGCGCGCGCGGATGCGCGCCAAGCTGGCCGAACACCGCCTGGTTGGTCGAGCCGCGCGTGCCGCCCTTGGAGACGAGCATGCCGGCGGCAAGCGAGACGATCAGCGCCGGGATCTGGGTGACGAGGCCGTCGCCGACAGAGAGCTTGATGAAGACGTCGGCCGCCTGGCCGAGGCCCATGCCGTGCCTGATGTAGCCGATGGCGATGCCGCCGACGATGTTGATGGCGGTGATGATAAGGCCGGCGATGGCGTCGCCGCGCACGAATTTCGAGGCGCCGTCCATCGAACCGAAGAAGGAGGATTCCTCTTCCAGCTCGCGGCGGCGCAGCTGCGCCGTCTTGTCGTCGATCATGCCGGCGGACAGGTCGGCGTCGATCGACATCTGCTTGCCGGGAATGGCGTCCAGGGTGAAGCGCGCGCCGACCTCGGCGATACGGGTGGCGCCCTTGGTGATGACGATGAAGTTCACCACGATCAGGATCATGAAGACGATGAGGCCGATGACGAAGTCGCTCGACATCACCAGCTTGGAGAACCCACTGATGACATAGCCGGCGGCGTGCGTGCCTTCATTGCCGTGCGACAGGATCATACGCGTGGTGGCGATGTTGAGCGACAGCCTGAGCATCGTGGCAATCAGCAGCACCGTCGGGAAGGACGAGAAATCCAGTGGACGCTGGATCCACAGCGCCACCATCAGGATCAACACCGACAGCGCGATCGAGAAGGCGAGGCCGATATCGATCAGGAAAGCCGGGATCGGCAGGAACAGCACGGCCAGGATGATGACGATGCCGAGCGCGAAGAAGACGTCGCGGCCGTTCTTGGCTACCGCGCCGGGCGCAAGTGTTTCGCTGATCGCCATATCGTCCCCAAATCCACAGCCGCCACGCAGGGCAGGCCTTCGACCGTAACCGGCCAAGCTTGCGCGAAGGTGGGAGAGTGGTTACGGACCCTGACCTGGGCTCACCTGAAAGGGAAATCGCATGCTGCTGATCATCGGCACGGTCCGGCTGCCGCCCGACAGGCTCGAACAGGCAAAGCCGGCGATGGAACGGATGATTTCGGCAAGCCGCGCCGAGCCCGGCTGCCTCGATTATTCCTATGCGCAGGACGTGCTCGACCCAGGGCTTATCCGTGTTTCGGAGGCATGGAGCGATCGCTCCGCGCTTGATGCGCATTTCAAGTCGGCGCATATTGCCGAATGGCGCGCGAGCTGGGCAGCACTTGGCATCAGCGATCGCAAGCTCACGCTCCACGAAACGGATGGCGGCGCGCCGACTTGACAGTTAGCTGACTACGTCTGCGTCGCCTCCGCCGTCGCAACGTTGACCAGCCAACGCCGCACCGCGCGTTCATCGGCGGCGGAAAGCCCCGCGGCCAAGTCTCCCTCCAGCCTGTAGACCCGCTCACGGCATTTTTTTAGCAAGGCACGGCCGCTGTCGGAGAGGTCGAGATGCTGGATGCGGCCATGGATGGCATGCGGCGTGCGAACGAGAGAGCCGGCTTTCTCCAGATTGCCGACGATTACGCTCACCGTCTGCGGCGTCAGCACCGCGAGCCGGGCAAGGTCGGCGTTGGATAGACCAGGATAAGCCGAAATCATGGTGAGAGCCGCAAACTGCGCCTGCGTTACGCCGAACTCGTCAAGTGCCCGTTCCACCTTCAGCCGATAGGCGCCGGCCGCCTGTCGCAGCAGATAGCCGAGATAGCCCTGCTCGCCGCGCTTGCCTTCTCCGGGAGCTGGAATGCTCGGATTCCTCTTGCGCATGATATCAGTGCTCTTATATGTTGTTCGTACTCTGATATTATCGCAGCAAGGAGCGAAAGACGATGGGCAAGCGTATTTTTCTTGCCGGAGCCTCGGGTGCGATCGGCCGCCGCCTGATCCCGCAGCTTCTCGCGGCCGGCCATCAGGTGACCGCCTCGACAAGGCAGGCGGCGAAGACCGAAGAGCTGCGTGCTCTCGGAGCCGATCCGGTGGTGGTCGATGTCTTCGATGCGGCAGGGTTGCGTGACGCGGTGATGGCCGCCAGGCCCCAGATCGTCATCCATCAGCTCACCGACCTGCCGGCTGGGCTCGATCCGTCACGTATGGCCGAGGCGATCACAAGGAATGCGCATGTCCGCGATGAGGGCACCCGCAATCTGGTCGACGCGGCGAAGGCGACGGGCGTCCGGCGGCTGATCGCGCAGAGCATCGCTTGGGCCTATGCGCCCGGAGCCGAGCCGCATGCCGAGACCGATCCCCTCGACAGCAATGCCGAAGGCGGCCGTGCCGTCAGCGTCGGCGGCGTCATCGCGCTTGAACGGCATGTGCTGGAAGCCTCGCCGATGACCGGCATCGTGCTTCGCTATGGACATCTTTACGGGCCGGGCACAGGTACGGAGACCGGCGCCGATCCGGCGCTGCATGTCGACGCGGCAGCCTTCGCGGCTCTGCTTGCCGTGGAAAAGGGGTCACAGGGCGCGTTCAATGTCGCGGAGCACAATAGCCATGTCACGACCGACAAGGCGATCAGCGAACTCGGCTGGCGGGCCGACTTCCGGCTGGCCAGGTGAGCAAGGGAGCCGCTGTCATGATTGCTTCTTCCCGAAACCTGGCGCTGATCGGCGTTGCCGCGATCGCTTCCGGGCTGCTTGGCATGGCCGTCGTCCCCGGCAACAGAACCATCAACGCGATTGCTGACATCGATGCGCATGTCCACCTGATGGCGGCCAACGCCGGCGCATCGGCGCGCCCGAGCACGACGGTCAAGCCGCTCTCTTGCGAGAAGCTGCCGAACGTCGCTGGCCACTCGATCACCACTGCACTGGTCGAATTCCCGCCGAATGCTTACACGCCGAGACACAAGCATCCCGGCTCGGTCACCGCCTTCGTCGTCAAGGGAGCGCTGCGCTCGCAGATGGACGGCGGACCGGCCGTCACTTACACAACGGGTCAGACCTGGTTCGAGGCGCCGGGCGCGATCCACGCCTTCGCCGAGAATGCCAGCGCGACCGAGCCGGCCGAGTTGCTGGCGATTTTCGTCGCCGAGGACGATTGCGGTCCGCTGACGATCCCTGTTCCTGACTAAGTCTATCTCCTTGGTCCCGGCGGCACGCCTTCGATAAGGCCAATTTGCACAACGCCAAAATGGCGCCACGAGCAGTCGGCATTGCGATTGCCACGCAATGCCGCCGGGCGTATCAGGCACGGCAGCTTCCATTCCTCCGCATATCGGCGAGCCGATCCGTTGCCTGCCAGAAACGAACCGCCAAGAAACGAACCGCAAGTCTACGCCCGCCGGCTTCGCGCGGTGCTGATCAACTCGATCCCCGTGCTCGAGGCGCGGGGCATCGTGATCGTGTTGATGGCGGGCGTGGTCGGGGTGATTGCCGGCCTGCTGGTCACCGGCATGAGCGCGCTGGTGCAGGGCATGCACTATCTGCTCTTCGACGTGCAGCCGGGCGGGCGGCTTTCGGCGATGTTTTCGCTGGCCAGTCCGGTGCAGGCGATGTTTCCGGCCATTGGCGGCCTTTTGCTCGGCCTTTCGGTGATCTGGCTGCGGCGCTACAAATTCCGCACTCCGGTCGATCCGATCGAGGCCAATGCGCTCTATGGCGGGCGCATGTCGCTCACCGATACATTCATCATCGTCGCGCAGACAATGATCTCAAGCGGCTTCGGCGCTTCGGTCGGGCTGGAGGCCGGCTACACGCAGATCGGCTCCGGCATAGCGTCCCGGCTTGCCCGCGCCTTCCGCCTGCGCCGCAACGATGTCCGCATCCTGGTCGGCTGCGGCGCCGCCGGCGCCATCGCTGCCGCCTTCGACGCGCCGTTGACTGGCGCCTTCTACGGCTTCGAACTGGTCATCGGCATCTATTCGGTGGCAAATGTCGCGCCGGTGATGACGGCCGCCATCGCCGCCTCGCTGACGGCGGAAATCTTCGGCGGCGCGCCGTTTCCGCTGGAGCTTGCCGGGCTGCCGCCGCTGACCGCCAGCCAGTATGTGCCGTTCCTGCTGCTCGGGCTGCTCGGCGGCGCGGCATCGATCGCCATCATGCAACTGGTGAGCCTCGTCGAGCGCCTCTTTGTGCGGCTGTCGATCGATGCGTCGGTACGGCCGTTCATTGGCGGCATCCTTGTCGGGCTTTTGGGACTGGTCACGCCACAAGTGCTTTCCAGCGGCCATGGTGCGCTGCACCGAGAGTTCGCGATGAACTACGCGCTGCCGGTGGTGGCGAGCGTCTTCGTGCTGAAGCTGGCGGCCTCGGCCGTCTCGCTCGGCTCAGGCTTCCGCGGCGGTCTGTTCTTTGCCTCGCTGTTCCTCGGAGCCTTGCTCGGCAAGCTTTTTGCCGGCGTCATGGTTTTGGCGGCGCCGTCGACCGGCCTCGATCCGTCGGTCGCCGCCGTCGTCGGCATGACATCGCTTGCCGTCGGCGTTGTCGGCGGCCCTCTGACCATGACCTTCCTGGCTCTGGAGTCCACGCGCGACCTGACGCTGACGGGCGTGGTGCTGGCGGCGTCGATCATGTCGGCGATCCTGGTGCGCGAAACCTTCGGCTATTCGTTCTCGACCTGGCGCTTCCATCTGCGTGGCGAAACGATCCGCAGCGCGCATGACGTCGGCTGGATGCGCAGCCTGACCGTCGGCTCGATGATGCGCAGCGACGTGCGCATGATCGACGCCTCGACCACGCTGGACGAGTTCCGCAAACAAATCCCGCTCGGCTCGGCGCAGCGCGTCATCGCCGTCGAGCAGGAGGACCGCTATGTCGGCATGCTGCTCGTGCCCGAACTGCACAGCGATCGCTCCGACGGCGCGACGCCGGTCAGCGCGCTCGCCCAATTCAAGGATGCGGTGCTGGTGCCGTCGATGAACGTCCAGTCCGCCGCCGAAACCTTCCAGCGCGCCGGCGCCGAAGAACTCGCCGTCGTGGAGGATTTCGACGAGCGTATCGTGCTCGGCCTGCTCACCGAAAGCCATCTGATGCGCCGCTACGCCGAGGAACTCGACAAGGCGCGCCGGGATCTGGCCGGCGAAGGTTGACCCGATCGTCAGCCTCGCCAATAAGACGAGCATTTCCGGAAACCATCTCCATGCAAGTCAAGCGCAACGGCGACATCTCGTTCTGGTATGCGGATCTGGGTGCGGTTCCCGCACCACGCCCGCCTCTGCCCGGCGACATCGAGGCCGATGTCGCGATTGTCGGCGCCGGCTATACCGGGCTCTGGACAGCTTACTATTTGAAGAAGGCAAAACCCTCGCTGCGCATCGTTTTGCTGGAGCGTGAGTTTGCCGGTTTCGGCGGCTCGGGGCGCAATGGCGGCTGGCTGTCGGGCGGTTTCGGCTGGTCGCGCGAGAAATACCTCAAGACCTCGACCCGGCAGGGCGTCGTCGCCATGCAGCAGGCGATGGCCGGCTGCGTCGACGAAGTGATCCGAGTCGCGACCGAGGAAGGCATCGATGCCGATATCCGCCGCGTCGACAATCTGACGGTCGCCACCAATCCGGCGCAGCTGGAGCGCGTGCGCGAGGAATGCGCGACGATCCGCTCCTGGGATGTCAATCCTGGCCGCATCGAACCGCTCGATGCCGCGGCGACGCGCGCGCGCATCAACATCAACAATGTCCTGGGCGGCTTCGTCATCCATGGCCAGGCGCGGGTGCAGCCGGCCAAGCTGGTGCGCGGTCTGGCTGAAGCGGTCGAGCGTCTTGGCGTGACGATCTATGAAAAGACGACCGTTACCTCCATCGCCAAGGGCAACGTCACCACGGATCGCGGCACGGTCCGGGCCGAGACGATCATCCGCGCCACTGAAGGTTTCACCGCCGGCATTCCGGGTGAGGAGCGCACCTGGCTGGCGCTGAACAGTGCGCAGATCGTCACCGAGCCGCTGTCCGAGGAATTGTGGCGCCAGATCGGCTGGGACGGCTATGAGCTGCTCGGCAACGCAGCGCATGCCTATTGCTATGCGCAGCGAACGCGCGAAGGGCGTATCACCATGGGCGGGCGCGGCGTGCCTTACCGCTATGGTTCACGCACCGACGTCAACGGCCAGACGCAGCAAGCGACGATCGACCAGTTGCACACCATCCTGACGACGCTGCTGCCGCAGACGGCGGCAAGCCGCATCGAGCACTCGTGGTGCGGCGTGCTCGGCGTGCCGCGCGACTGGTGCACGACGGTCGGCCTCGATCCCGCGACGCGGATCGGCTGGGCCGGCGGCTATGTCGGGCTCGGTGTTTCGAGCTCCAATTTGTCGGGGCGAACGTTGACCGATCTCGTGCTGGGCCAAAATACCGAGCTGACGCGGCTGCCCTGGGTCAACCGCAAGGTGAGGCCCTGGGAACCGGAGCCGCTGCGCTGGCTTGGCGTGCATTCGATGTACCAGCTCTATCGCATCGCCGACCAACGCGAAGCGGCCGGGCTCGGCCACACTTCGAGGCTGGCCGCTCTCGCCGACAGCATCACGGGCCACTGACCGGCCAAAAGATCAGTGATCGATCGGGCCCTTCGGCGAGACAAGCGTCGTGCCCGCCGTGGTCGGGCGCTCGATCATGCGCCGGACGCGTGGCGGGTCCTCGCCGCTGTGCAGCGCGCGTATGCGCTCGCCGACAACGGCATCGGCATGGGTGGCGCGCCGGTTGTGGCGGATATATTCGACCCAGGTCGGCGTGTGGTAATGCTCGATCCAGATGCCGGGGTTTTCGAGGTCGCGCGCAAGCGTCCAGTTGCGGGCGCCGTCGCGTCGGCGGATGCGGCCGCGCTCGGCCATGGTGGCGAGAAACTCCGTCACATCCTCCTCGCGGATGATGTATTCGATCATGATCGCGATCGGCCCGCTGCGCGGCTTCAGATCGAGCGCCAGCATCGGCTCCTTGAAGCGGTTGAGCGGGTCGAGGTTGAGCACTGTCTGGCGCGGCAACGGCAGGACGAGGCCGATGGCGCCGCCGGCCAGCATCGTGATCGCCGCCGCGGTCAGCGCTGTCTCGGCGCCATGCGCGTCGGCAACCACGCCCCATATCCAGCTGCCCAGGGCGATGCCGCCGAAGGTCGCCGTCTGGTAGATCGACAGCACGCGGCCGACGACCCAGCGCGGCGTCGACATCTGCACCGTCACGTTGAAGTGCGACAGCGCGATCACCCAGCAGGCGCCGCCGATGAGCAGGCCAGCCGCTGTCTGCCAGGCATTGTGGCTGACGGCGGCGTTGAAGGCGCAGACGGCGAAGCCGGCAAAGGCCATGCGCACCATCGCCTCGCTGGACAGCAACTGCCTTAGTCGCACACTGATCAGCGCGCCGCCGACGGCGCCGATGCCGAAAGCGCCGAGCATGATGCCGTAGGTGAGCGCATCGCCCTTGACGACGTCGCGCGCCACCAGCGGCAGCAGCGCCAAGACGGCACCGGCGCTGAAGCCGAAGGCCGATCCTCTCACCAGTACCTTGGCGATGTTGGGCGACATGGCGACGTAGCGCAGGCCGGCGCCCATGGCGGCGCCCAGCGACTCGCGCGGCAAGGTCTGCGCCGGCTCTTCCGGCTTCCAGCGGGCGAGCACGACGATCAGGCCGATATAGCTGATGGCGTTGGCGGCGAAGGCGGCCGCGGCACCCGCGGCTGCGACGATGACGCCGCCGATGGCCGGGCCGACGCTGCGCGTGATGTTGAAGCCCAGCGAATTCAGCGCGACCGCCGCCGGAACCTTGGCGCGCGGCACCATGTCGCCGACCGATGCCTGCCAGGCCGGACTGTTCAGTGCCGTGCCGCTGTCGATCAGGAAGGTGAAGGCAAGCAGCGTCCAAGGCGTCATCCAGCCATACCAGGTGAAGACCGTGAGCAGCGCCGAGACGACCAGCATGAAGGTCTGCGCCACCAGCATGACCTTGCGCCGGTTGAAGCTGTCGGCAATGGCGCCGGCCACCAGGGCGAACAGCATGATCGGCAAGGTCGTTGAGGCCTGGACGAGCGCGACCTGATAAGACGAGGTGGCGATCGTCGTCATCATCCAGGCGGCGCCGACGCCCTGGATCAGGCCGCCGAAATTCGACACCAGGCTGGCCGACCAGACGGCGCGGAAGATGCCGTGCCGGAATGGCGCCAGCGCCGAAACGCGTTCGCTTTCCGGCTCGTCGTCGATCATCACTGCCGTTTCGCCTTCTGCCTGCCTCGCCTTTGGCGAGTCGTCAAAGAGTGCGACCCAACAACAGGAAGGCAAAGGCAAAAATGCGTCGGCGAAGCTTTAAGCCAAGCATCTTGCCGGTCTGGACCAACTTATTTTGCGCCTGCCACTTCGGCATGCAGCGCCTCGGTGAGGCGGTCCGGCGTCTCGCCGCCCAGATAGAGCCTGAGCAGCATTTCCATGCCGACCAGACGCAGCCTTGTCGGCTCCTGGCTGCGCGCCATCGCGACAAGGTCTTCCACTTCGGCAGAGGACCATCTCATCGCATCGCGCAGCAGGCCGCCGCGCAGCAGACCCTGGGTGCCGGCCGAGAAGGCTTCGGACATCTGAAAACCATTCTTTGGCGCGCGGATGTTTTCGCGCGGCAGGTGCGTTTCGGCGACCCTTTTCAGCAGCCATTTGCTCGTTCCGCCACGATATTTGTGCCGTCTCGGCAGATGAATGGCAAAGTCGATCAGCCGGTTTTCGAGGAACGGCACCCTGAGCTCGACCGATGCCGCCATGCTCAGCCGGTCGTGCCGGTGCAACAGATCCTGCAGGTGCGAATAGAGGTCGTAGAAACAACTGGCGAGGAAGGCACGGTCGCCGGGCGGCGCGACGCCGTCCAGCCTGTCGAACAGCTTGGTCTGCAGAAAGTTCAGCTCCGGCGACAGCGACCGCAGCACGACGTTGCGATCCCAGGACGAGGCGCGGCCGAGCGAATTGCGGAACGGCGCGCGACGAAGCTCGGCAAATTTCCGGTCATTTCTGGCCTTCGATCGGAACAGCCGCCGCAGCCACGACTGGCGCCACAATTTCATCGTCGATGCCTGCCATCTGTAGCCCCCGAAGAGCTCGTCCGAGCCCTCGCCGGTGAGCAGCACCTTGACGCCGTCGGCCCGGCATTGCTCGGCAAGCGCGAGCAGCCCGGAATGGCTGGGATGCCAACCGTCGGTTTCAAGATGCCACACCGCGCGCGGCCAGAGCTCGAAGAAACGGTCCCGATCTACAGGCACCCGGCGCAGGCTGACGCCGACGTGGCGGCCGGTCCGCTCGGCATCCGCGGCCTCGCTGTGGCCGAGCTTCGGGTCGACGACATAGCCGTGCATCTCCGGCCGGAAGCGTTTGGCAAGTGCTGTGATCATGCCCGAGTCGATGCCGCCGCTGCACGCGGTGGCGAGACTGGCATCGGCGATGCAATGCATCTCGACACTTTCGTTGAGCAGGGTCTGTAGGCTCGCCATGTGGTCGGAGTCGGACGCCCTGTCGCCCAAAATGCGCGCCGTCTCCAGCACATCGAGCACGTGCCAATAGCAACGCTTCTCGATGCCATCCCCATTGATCTTCCAGAGGCCGGCCGGCGGCAGGCGCTCGATGCCGTCGAACACGCTGTAGCTGGAATCGCGGCATTGCCAGGCAAGCCGCAAGGTGAGCTCGCGCGTGTCGATGCGGCGCGGAAAATCGGCGCAAGCAAGGATCGCCTTGTCCTCGGAAGCGAACAGCAGCCTGTCGCCTGTCTCGGCGACCGACATCGGCTTGATGCCGAGCCTGTCGCGGGCAAGCCACAAGGCACTATTTCGGGCATCGAAGTAGGCGAATGCGAACATGCCGTCGAACATCGGCACCGCTTTTTCCGGTCCCCAATGATGCAGCGCCTGCAGCACCACCTCGGTGTCGGAAACCGTGCGGAAGGTCAGGCCTTCCGCTTCGAGCGCCTTGCGCAGCGCGCGGTAATTGTAGACTTCGCCATTATAGCACAGCACGCCATCGCCGGCGGCGGTCAGCATCGGCTCGCGCGCGGCAGGCGACGGGTCGATGATGGTCAGCCGGCGGTGGCCGAGCGCCAGGCGGGCATTGTTCCAGCTGTCGTGATCGTCGGGGCCGCGATGCGCCAGCGCCTGCATCATGCGGGCAACATCGGAAAGGTCGCCGCCGCCGATCGGATCGCGCTTTCGCCAGACGCCGGCTATTCCGCACATGATCCGCCGGCCGCTTTTGCCTGATTCATCGTTTCCCGAAGAGCGCCTGAAGTCCAAGATCCAGGCCGATAACAGCCCGATCTACAATCTAGCCGCAACGGGTCCAGCCGCAAGCGATCTTGCAGCTCACGCGCATGTCGCTCCACACTCGCGGCTGCCGCGTCTTAGAGCGTTTCACCGTTCCACGGAAACGGCGAACCGCTCTATCTCTTTGTTTTGTCGCAATTTCCAGGCGGAAAACCGCTCCCACTTTTCCTGAAATTGCTCTAGAAGCCGTGCTCGATGCGTTCGAAGATGACGTTGCTGAAGGCCGAGATCTGGCTGCCGATGAACGGGCCGGTCAGCGCCACCACCAGCATGATGGCGACGATCTTCGGCACGAAAGTGAGGGTGATTTCCTGGATCTGCGTCAGCGCCTGGATGAGCGCGATGCCGATGCCGACGGCCATCGCCACCAGCACCACCGGGGCGGAAGCGACGAGCACCGTCCACACCGCATACTGGACGATATCGAGGGCGTCGGCCTCATTCATGTGGGCGGCTAGCCTAGCTTGCCGGCTTGATCGACACGCCCGCGCCGACGGGGACCTTGGTGCCATCTTGCAGCACTGCGATCAGTCCGGTGCTGGCGAGCGTCACCGAAGCCACGATTCCGGTGGTCTTGCCGTCGGCCGATGTGATCGAGCGGCCGATAATCGCGTCGGCCTGCGATAGCGCCGACGAGGACATGATCTGGTCGAGCTTGGTGTTGGTCTGCACCGATTGCTCGACCTGCGAGAAGGTCGCGAGCTGGGCGACATATTGCGTCGAATCCATCGGCTTGGTCGGATCCTGGTTCTTCATCTCTGCGATGAGCAGCTTCAGGAACGACTGATAGTCGACCGCCGTCTTGGAGGTCTGCTGGCTGGCCTGGTTGGCGCCAACCGGGATCGTCGTTGTCATGTCCACGGTCATGTTATGCTCCTACAGCCAATGCGCGCGGCGCTTCAGGGCGATCGTCATTGTCCTCGAGCGCCTTGCGCTCGAGCGGATATAGCGCGCGGATCGCCTTCAGCGCCTCATAGATGTCATTCTCGCCGACCATGCGGTCGATCTGCTTCAAGGCTTTGCAGATGTCCTGGTTGTCGAAGCTTGCAATCAGCATCGGCAGCGAGCGGCGGAACATATCGCGGGCTTCAGCGGCGCCGGCTGGATTGACCAGCATGATCTGCACGATGAAATAAAGCTGCTTGAGCGGCGTCGAGGCCTGCTCAGCCTGGATGACATGGCTTTCGAGCAGGAACTGCACGTCGTTCATCAGCTCGATGGTGACCTTGCGGTCGACGCGGATGACGGCGCCGTTGATGTAGATCTTCTCGTTCGGCTTGAGCGAGATCTTCAGCGTGTTGGTCATTGGATGCCGTCTCGGATGATCTGCGAGACCTCGATCAATCCTTCGAAATTGTTGGTGCGACCCTGGCGGATGTCTTCCGTTTCACGCAGCAGCCACAGGCCGATGGAGATAAGATTGGCGCGCAGTTCTTTCGGCAGGGCGTTGTCGCTGGAGCCCAGATCCTCGACGAAGGTGGTCCAGACGCGGTTGGTGAAGTGCAACGCTTCGATCGCCTCCATCGATTCGGGTCCGACGGCGGCTGCCGCCGCCAACATGTCGATCGAGCGCGTGAGAAGCTGCCGCTCCCTGTCCTTGGCGTCGGCGACGGAGTCGGTCTGGACGTCTGCGTAGGAGAATTGATACATCGTCGGCGCTCTAGCGTTCCGGTGAAACTATTCAGGTCAGGTAGTTCAGCAGGCTGAGCTGCTGTATGCGCGCGGTCAAGGCGAAGGACGTTTCGATATGCTGCGTCAGGTCGGCCACGCGGGTCGCCGCTTCGGCCGGGTCGACGCCTTCGAGGTCGAGGATATGCTTCTCGAACAGGTCGACCTGCGTCTTCATGCGGTCGCTGGCGTCGGTAACGCGCTGCTGGGCAAGGCCGGTCTCGGACTGTACCTGGGTCAGGCCGCCGATCGCTTCGCCGACCATCTTCTGCGCGCGGTCGATCAACGTGCTTTGAGCGGCCTGGCTGATGTTGCCGGTGACGAGCGTGCTGACCATGGCGGCCGCCATGGCGAGCTTGCGGATGCCCTGCTCGTTGGCGCTGACCGAGGTCTGGGTGGTCTCGTTCAAGGAGATGCGGGTGGTGATCTGGTCGTCGGTGGCGCTCGACCAGTTGGCCTGCCAGCCGGCGCCGAGGAATTGCGGTTCGACCGTGGTGGTGATGAAGTCGTCCATTTGCGCGGATGTGATGTTTGCCGCCGCCGGGTCGGTCTGCGTAAAGCCGAAATAGCTGGTGAAGGCGGTATCGAACGCCGCCTTGGCCGGCGAGCCGGCGGCGCTGAAATCGTCCATCGGCTTGACGTCGGTGTTGGTGCCGGCAAACAGGTATTCGCCGTTGACGCTGGTGTTGAGGATGCCGGTCATCTGCTGCAGCGCCGTGGAGCCGGCGGTCCGCAGGATATTGGTGGAAGCATCGCCCGAGACGCCGGTGGTCAGCGCGGACAGGAACTTCTGCGCGGTGGTGGAGAGCTGGCTGAGCGAATCCTGCGTGGACGTCAGGCGGGCCGCGACCAGCGCGTTGGAATCGACGATGCCGTTCAGCCGGTCGAGGTCGCGCTGGAAGGTCACTGCCTGGCTGGTGCGGTTGCCGAGCGCCAGCCCGACATCGGCGACCTTGCCGGTCTGGGATTCCTTCGTCGCGTTGATGAGGTCGGCCTGCATCTTCGCCTGCTGATAACGCAACGCGTTGGAAACTGCGGCTGAGGAAACGCCTGTCGCTTTCATGGTTTATCCTACTGCGGCCAATAGGGAGTCCAGCATGTCGCTGACCGTTTTCATCATATGGGCCGAGGCCTGATATGTGTGTTCGAGGTCGAGAAGCAGCGACATTTCCTGGTCGACATTGACGCCGGTGTCGTTCGACAGCGCCTCGGCCGTGCGCGAGGCGAGCGCCTCCTTGGCGTCGGAATTGGTCGACGCCTGCTGGCGTACGCCTTCGAACCAGCCGATGGAATTGGCGGCGTAGTCGGAGACACTCGCGTTGACGGCGATGCCGGCCGAAGTGTCGAAGGTCATCGGCTGATCCAGCTTGTTGCCGTAAGCGATCAACAGGTCCGAATAGGACGCGCCACCCGTGGTGTTGGCGACATAGGCAGCGCCGTTGGCGCCGCCGTCGCGCAGCAGCGACGGGTTGCCGCCGGCGCTCGGATCCATGGCCGCGTTGACCTTGATCGAGCCGGCGAGGCCGTTGATCAAGGTGCCGGCGGCGGGAATCGCCGGGGCGCCGGACCAGGTGAAGAGGCCCGTCGCGTTGGGTTGCGACGGCGAGGTTTCAGCGAAGGCTGTGATCAGGCCACGCGCGGTCTCGTCGAGCTGGCTCTGCATGGTCGAGGCGACGCCGTCACGCAGCTTGAGCAAGCCGGCAAGCTTGCCGTCCGCGGCGGTGCCGTCGCCGGCGCCGGCCGAAACCGGCACATTGTCGATGTAGACCGAGTTGCCGGGGGCGCCGGCGCTGTAGCCCGCCGACGGCGCGAACGTGACTGAACGCGGCACCGTCTCGAACAGCGTTGAACCGTCCTTGGTGGTGACGACCATATCGTTGTCGCCGCGCGTGAAGGTCGAGACAGGGACGTATTCCGATATCTTCTTGAGGAGCGCGTCACGCTGGTCGAGCGCGTCGGAGACGTCGGTGCCCGAACGGGTGCCGGAGATGACAGCCTTGTTGGCGTCCTGGAACTGGGTGAGCAGCGAGTTGAGGTCGCTGACGGCGGCGGAAATCTGGCCGTCGGTCTGGGTCCTGAAGTCTTGGATCGCCTGGGTGCCGCTGTTCAGCGAATTCACCACCTGCTTGGCGGCGTCGATGACGCTGGTGGCGAGATTCTGGTTCGACGGCGTGGTGGCGTAAAGCTGCAGCGCTTTTTGCAGATCGGTGATGGCGCTCGACGGGGAAGACGCGTTATCGACCCCGTTGACCGACACACCGAGCTGATCCATGCCGCTATAGAGCGTGCTCTGTCCGCTCCAGGCTGAAAGCGCCGACAGGTTCTGACGAAAAAGAAGATCGTTCGCGGCGCGCTGGATGTCCACTGCCCGGGCGCCGGGCGACGTGCTGGTGACGACAGCTATGCGGCGGGTGTAGTCCGGATTGGAGGCGTCGGCCACGTTGCGCGACACGATGCTGGTCTGCTTGGACGTGGCCAGCAACGCCGACTGGGCAATGCTTAGTGCGGAGGAAAGCGACATGCTGATCTTTCACGGGCCGGCGCCCGTCGTTTATCTCTTCAGATTGACAAGGACGTCCATCAGGTCGGAACCGGTCTGGAAGACTTTCGAATTGGCGGTGTAGCTGCGCTGCGCCGCGATCATATTGGTCAGTTCCTCGGCGATATCGACGTTGGAATTTTCAAGGGCTCCGGAAACGATGGAGCCGAGCTTGCCTTCATTGGCAAAGCCGATGCGGACGGCGCCGGAATCGGTGCTCTGCACATAGACGTTGCCCGGCATCGCGGTGAGGTTGTCGGGGCTCTGAACGTCGGCCAGCGGGATCTTGAAGAGCGCCTTGGTCGAGCCGTCCTCGAACTGCGCGTAAATGACGCCGTCTTGACCGATCTGGACCTTCTGGATCGAGCTCGGCGCGTTGCCGTTGACTTTGGCGTCGGCGACGGTGAAGCCGGTGCCGAGTTGGGTCAGCTTGGAAAGATCGAGGGTGAGGGCCGAGCCGCCTGGCACCGTGAAGGAGATGTTGCTGGTGCCGGTGAGCTTGCCCGTGGCGTCGAAGGTGAGGTTCTGCGATGCCAGCGCGCCGCCGGTATAGGGGAAGGAGGTGCCCGCGGTAGCCTTCGACTGGTCGAAGACCGAGACCTGCCATGTGCCGGCGCCGGTGTTGGTGAAATAGACGTCGAGCAGCTTCTTGTTGCCGAGATTGTCATAGGCAACCAATGAGGTTTTCGACGTGTACTGCGAGGCCGGATCGTTGGCGGAGGGCAGTGGACCGGAAGGCGGCGTCGCTCCCGCCGGCAGGTTGCCGGCGAAGTTGCCTGCCGTGCTCGGCGTCGCCGTCATTTGCTGGTCGGAGATCTGCACCGGCACCAGGCCCTCGAAGCCATTGGCGGTCGCGGCCGGTTCGCCATTGGCGTAGCTATAGGCCATCAGCTGGTAGCCGGCCGCGTTGACAAGCCTACCCTGAGCATCCGGAACGAACGAGCCGGCGCGCGTCATATAGGGCGTGCCGCCGGCGTCCTGCACGACGAAGAAGCCGTCGCCATTGACGGCGAGGTCCGAGACCGAGGTCGTGTATTGCATGACGCCTTGCGAACTGATCGCGGAGCGGATCGTCGTCGTCACGCCGCCGGAATTGTAGGCGCCGCCGGTGCCGGGCATGATCAGCGTCGAAAACTCGGCCGAAGAGCGCTTGTAGCCGGTGGTGTCCGAATTGGCGATGTTGTCGGCCGTGGTGGACAAGCGGTTGGCCTGCGCGTTCATGCCGGAAACGCCGGTCCGCATCATTCCATAGAGGCTCATCGATCGATCTCCGCAGTGCCTGGATAGCAGGCCTTAAAGCTATGCCTCGTGTCTTGCGCGAGGCTGGCGCGACATGCGTCGGCGACGGGCATCAAAATACCAGCCGGTAGCCGAGGAACCGCTTGGAATCGATCGGATCGTGGCCAAGCTTCTCGCGCAGCTTCTTGCGCAGCTTCGAGATGTGGCTTTCCACCACGTTCTCCTCGACCTCTTCGTCGAAGATGCCGTAGATGGCGTTGAACACCTGCGTCTTGGTCACGCGCCGGCCGCGGTTGCTGGCCAAATATTCCAGGATGCGCCGCTCGCGACGCGGCAGCGGCAGCGGCTCGCCGTTGATCTCCGGATCGCGGCCATCCATGAAGATGCGCATCGCGCCGACCTCGGTGAAGGCCGCCTCCTCATGGGCGCGGCGGCGGATGGCGGAGATGCGGGCGAGGATTTCGCGGATGTGGACCGGCTTGCGCACGACGTCGTCGACGCCGCTCTCGAACAGGCGCAGCGTATGTTCGAGCGAATGCTGTTCGCTCAGCGCGATCACCGGAGCGCCGGTGCGGTCGCGGATCTGGCGGGGCGACACGCTGCCTTCACGGCAGTCGCCGATCAGGAATGCCCTGACGGACCTGAGATCGGTATCTGCGGCGGAGCTGACCCACTCGCCGAATTCGCCCGGAGCGAAGCCCGCCGTGGCGACGCCTTCGCGATCGAACAGCGAGCTGTAGCCCTCCGTTACGAGCTCTCGCTCATCAACAATCACGATCATCGACCCGCCCCCGAATCAGCTCATCTGCCCCGTGCGAAAAGGGGTACTCGGCGCGGTGAATCCTGAAAAACCGTCATTTCTTGTAGCTATTTTCTTGGGAGTTTTTTTGAGAGGCGTAATAAAAGCATTTGTGCGCGTGTATTTCGACAGCAACGTGCAGACCGCATCGATGCCGGCAGATGCGTCGGCAAGGCTGGCGATCGGTCATCAGGAGACAACAACTACTGATTGCAAAACGCGCTGGCGTTTGGCGTCCATTTGCCGAAGCCGGTGGCGACCATGTTGGCAATGACGCGGCAGACATAGATCTTCTGCGCCGGGTCATTGTCGGGGCCGGCGTGGTAGCGCGCGACAGCCATCGACCAGGTCAGGTGACGGGCACGCAGGCTCGCCAGGAAGCGGGCCGCGTAGTCGACGTTCTGATGCGGATCGAGCATGTCCTGGACACTGCGGAAATGGTCGCCATGATAGTGATGGTTGATCTGCATGCAGCCGAGATCGATCAACGTCTTGCCCTCGCGACGGGCATTCTCGAATGTGGCGAGGGCTTCGCCGCGACTGCGCGGAAAAACGGCTTTTCCTTCTATATTCAGGGCGTTAGGCTGAAGGCTGCCTTTCTTCCCGGTTTCCGTCAGGCCGACCGCGTAGAGAATTCCGGCGGGTACGCCGTAGCGATCGGCGGCGCGCAGGATTTCCGGCTCGCAAGGATTGGCGGCGGCGTCCGCGACGTCGGCGGCGAAGCTAGATATAAATATCGTCGCCAGCGCGCTCGCGCAGAGGCGAAGCGACACGGCCGAATTCCTGTGCGCCATTACCCTCGTTCCTTCCCGGTTGCCGGCCGCCGCCGGCGTTGTTGCCGCCCGAATTTCCCGGTTGGAACGAGGGCTGATCACGACCTGTCGACATCGGCATGGCGCTGTTTGAATCAGCGCGGCTGGCTGCGTGCGCTGCTATCGAGGGTTGCAGGATGGTCACCTTGTCGACGTCGAAACCGAGACTGCGCATCGACTTGATGATGGCATCGCTATCGGTTGTGAGACGTCGATATGCCTCGTGCGTTTCCGGCTTCATCTCAATTGAAAGTTGCTCCCCCGAGAGCCGCAGGCTGGCGGTGACCGCGCCGAGCTCGGCCGGGTGGAGCTCGATCTTCAGGACATGTGTCGGAACGGCAACAGAATTGTTCGTTTGTGAGCCTGCCGGGGTGCTTGAGAAGCTCTGCTGGACGCCCTTGTCCGAGGCAATCGCGTCAACCAGGGCCGATGCGGTCTGGCTCGTCGGGTTTTGCGCCGGGGCGGGGAAGCTCTGCTGGCTGACGACTTCCGTGCGGCTGGCGGAGGAAGACGGTTTGCCCTGAGCCTGCTGCGCCGCGGATTGGGACTGCTGCGAGACCTTGGCCGAGGCCGGACGCCAGCCTTGCGGCAGCACACCGTCGGGTTGCGCCTGGTCCCCTTGCGCGGACAGATCGTCGCTGACGGAGCGGCCCGGTAGTTCGAGATCCGCCGCCGCCTTTACCGGCTTCTGCCCGAAATCGGGTCCTGCTTCTTGTGCCGGGGTCGAGCGAGCGGATCGCGCCGGCGGCTCCGCGGAATTGTCGATCGCCGCGCCTTTCCCCTGACGCAGCCGCAATTCGAGCGATGAGGGTTGGCTGACCCCATCGGCCTGTTCGCCGGCGGCGGTGTCCTTGCCGCCAGCGCCCGGGGATGCAGCAAAATGCTTCATGTCGCTCAACGCCATCAGCAACGGCAGCCGGTCCTGCAACGGCGCCGAATTGTCGGCTTGCGTCGACGTGTCAGCGGCAGTCGCCGCTTTGCCATGCTCTGCTTGGGCGTTGCCCTTTGCGGACTTGCCGGTGGCCACCTTCTGTGACGCGGGTCTGCCCTGCGTGTCCTGATCCGCATCCTGTTTGCCAGCATTGGCGGATGCACGCTTTGACAGATGCGCGTCTGGCGGGACCGGTGCGGTCGAGTGCCTGTCCTGCGCGCGGCCGGACTTCTCGTTGCCATGCACCATCTCGCCGAAATCGCGATCCTTGTCGTGGCCGCCGGCAGCGTTCTGCCTGGGCTGGGACTGGGTCGAAGCAAACCCCGGCAGGGCCTGGCTGACGCTGGTCATTTCGGTGCGGCTCCCAGTAGCAGGTCGATCTTGTCGAGTTGACGGCGTGTGTTGGTCATCGCTGCATCGATGGGGTCGTGGTCGTCGGTGCCCGGGCTTGACGCCGGGGCCGACACAGGCAGTGCAGGCGCGGCAGCGGTTGCGACGGCTGGTGCTGGAGCCGTGGCTGGCGCCTGTTCTGATTGCTGCGTGGTTGCTGGTGGGGCAGGCGGCACAGCCGGCTGGCTGTCCGCCGTCGATTTGGCTGGCGCCGAAACTGCAAGCTGCTCGGGCATTGCGCCTTCGACTGGCGGCAGGTCGGCGTCGGCGGACGCATCGGCCTCGTTTTTCGTCTCGCCGCCCTTGGCTTTGGCTATCGGCGCGGATTTTTGCTTGGCCGCTGGTTTCACCGGCGCCACCACTTCGCCGGCAACAGCCTGCGCCGCGTCAAGCAAGTCGCGGTCGCTCTGCGAGAGCTTGCCGCGATCGATCCTGCCGAGCTTGGCGCGCACGTCATCTATGGTGGCCGAGGTCACTGTCGACAGGCTGGAATAGAGCTGGGCGCGTGGGTCGTCCTGGTTGCCGTTGCCGTCGCGGCCCTGTTCCGCTCTGGCCGAGGCGAAAGCCGAGAGCTCAGCCAAACCGTCGATCGCAGCGCGGCGGGCGATGCGCAGATAGATCACCTTCTCGCGCTCGGGGTCCATCATCGAGGTGATGTCGGCGATCTTGTCCTGGCTGATCGCCATATGCAGCGTGATGACGCCGGAAACAAAGGCATCGGCGAACTGGCTGGCATAGGGCGAATAGAGATAGGACGCGACATATTGGGTCGAGGCCAGCGCGAAACGGGCGGCGTCGCCTTGCGCGGCCGCGATGCCGACCGAGCGGCGAAGTGCTGCCTCGTCGACCAATGTGCCCGGGCTGAGCAGACGCGCCTGATCGAGGAGAACGAGCGCGGCGGCAGGCTGATCGGTGGCAAGCAGCGAGCCCTTGACCAGCGCCAGGAAGGCGCCGAGGTCGCTCGGCACGGTCATCGGATCGATCGGCTTCAGGATTTCGATTGCCGCGGCAGGCTGCCCGTTCAAATAGGCGACGATGCCCTTGGCTATGGCAAGGTTTTGCGGGTCGCTGGTCGCGCGCGATGCCGCCGATTCGACCGTCACGGGATTGCCGCCGCTCATGCCATAGACGAGCAAGGCGCGGAAATTCTTCGGTTCCTTGAAATCCTCGGCATCGGCATCGCGCAACCGGGCGTCGATCATTTCGAGAAGCTTGGCCTGCATCGGCAGCGCGGCATGGTCGCCGGCGGCGATGCGGTCCTGGATCAGCTGCAGCGAACGCACCAGCTGATAGGGCTGCAGCGCGTCCTGCGCCAAGGCCGCCGATGGCGACCCCGCAGTGAGCAACAGCAGCGCTATCAGCCCACCGATGACGCCTCTGCCTCTCATCCGCCGGCCGCCATCAGGATTTCGATGCGGCGATTGGCGGCCGCCATCGGGTCGGATGCGATCTTGGGCTGCCGGTCGGCGAAGCCCGCGACCTCGGTGATGCGGCTCTCGTCGACGCCGCCGCGCACCAGCATGTAATAGGCGGAATGAGCCCGCGCCGTGGAAAGCCGCCAGTTGTCGTAAGTGTCGCTGCGGAACGGCCGTGCGTCGGTATGGCCGCTGATGGTGATGGTGCCCTTCTTCTCGTTGATGATGCGGCCGATCTTTTCCATCGCCAGCACCAGCTCGCGGCGCGGCAAAGCCGAGCCGATCTCGAACATGCCGAAGTCGAGCTGGTCGGTGATCGAAATGACGACGCCTTTGTCGGTCGCCTCGACGGAGACGCCATCGGCGAGCTTCTCGCCGGGCAGGAAGGCTTTCGCGAGCTCCTGCTTGATCTGCGCGGCTTCCTGAACAACGGCTTTGCTCGGCGCCTTGTCAGCTTTGTCAGGGGGCGGCGCTGGTTCGGCCTTTGCCGTCTCGGCCTTCTCGCCTTCGGCTTTGTCGCTCTTGGCCTGTTCGCTCTGCGCCTTGCCGGCTTTGCCTTCGGCCGCCGTCTGCTTGTTCTTGGCCTCGGTCTTGTCTGGCGTTGCCAACGGCTCCAGCGGCGCTGCTTCCAGCGCGGGAGCAGCCGGAACGACCTTTACCTTCGGCACCGCTGTTGTGGCGACCTTGTCGCCCGGCTTGACCGGGTCGCCATCGATCCTGGCGCGTTCGGCCGTGGCCTCGGCGCCGGGCGCCGCCACCTGCTGCGACCAGAAGTCGGGCGCGAAAGGATCACGATAGGATTCGCCACCGGAGGCGCCGGTCGCCGGACCGGCGGCCTGCGCGCCGCCATCGCCCTTGGCGCTGACATTCTGCATCACCCCGGTATCGGAGGCGATCTCCGCCAGCACCGCGTAAGGATCGGCAAACAGGTGCTCATCGGAGAGATCGGCGTCCTGCTTGCCTTCCTTGGTCTGCCTGCGTTCTGAGGATCCCGCGCCGCCCTTGCCGTCGTCGCCCGCCTTGGTCGCGCCATCCTGAGGATTGTCGGCGGTCAGCCCGACCTTGCTCGGGCCGTCGCCGAGATCTTCCAGACCCTTGCGGCTCGAGTTGCGATCGATGAGCTCGACCGGATTGAAATAGCTGGCGACGGCTGCCTTGGTCTGCTCGTTGGCGGCGTTGATCAGCCACATGACGAGGAAGAAGCACATCATCGCGGTCATGAAGTCGGCGAAGGCGATCTTCCAGACACCCCCGTGATGGCCGTCATCGTGATCGTCATGGCCGCGCCTGACGATGATGATTTCGTGCCTGGGCTCGGCATGCTCGACAGCGCTCACGACAAGACCTCCGACAGCGAAGCCGACCATTCTGCGACACGCGTCTCGAACACCGTTTCGTCGATGGTCACGGTCAGGTCGAGGCCCGGCGCTTCGGTGAAATCGAGATTGACCGAGCGCGGTCCAAGAGCCGCCTTGAGCGGTTCGAACAGGGACAGCGGCCCACGCACGCCGATGCGCACGGCCTCGCTGTCGGCAACCGCGGCGCTGATGGCGCGAGCAAGTGCCGAGAGCGAGCGCTTCTGCAGATCGTCGCTGACAATACCGCCAACGATGCGGGCGACGGCGGCGCCGGTGAGTTCGGCAAGCTGCGCTTCCATGGCGTCGATACGCCCCGCCACCGCGGCACCTAGATCGCCGCCGAAGCTTTCGAGGAAGGCCTTCGCCGCATCGTCATTGGCCTGACGTTCGGCTTCGAGCGTCGCCTGATGGGCAAGCGCAAGGCGGGCTTCGAGCGCGGCTTCGGCATCGGCCACCGCCTCGGCGATCAGCGCGCCGATATCGGCCTGCGGCGCCGGTGCGGCCGGCATGTGCTCGGCATCGCGCTTGGCCGGCGCCTGAGCGGCAGACGAGGCGCGCGAAGCGAAATCGGGCAGGAGATCGAACAGGGCTGCCGAGACCATGGCCTAACCCACGGCCTCCGGAACGGCTGCCCATTTGCGCAGGATCTGCGCGGTACGCTCCTCGTTGAGGTCGACCATGCGCGCCAGCCGCTCCTGCGGCGCCGGTCGGATCTTCTGGCGCAGGTCGTCGAGCGGGTTGCCGCGGGCGCCAGGCAAGGCCGAGCCGGCCGATGCATCCGCGGCAATCGCGGGGACCGGCTCGGGCGTCGGCAGCGAGCGCTGGACATCGTCGAAGCTCGGGCCGGCGATCGCCGCGGGCTTGGCCTGCGCGGTCAGCGCGGCAGCCATCGGCTTCAGGCCGAAGAAGGCGACCAGGAAAACGACGACGATGAAGGCGCCGGCGTTGATCAGCGTGCCGGCATAGGTGCCGATCGAGGCGAGGATGCCGGGCTGGTCGATCGGCTCGCCGTCGAGGCCGCCGATGAACTCAACCGCCGAGACGTCGATGACGTCGCCGCGCTTGTCGTCGAAGCCGGTCGCCGAGGCCACCATCTTCTGGATGTCGGCAACGCGCGTGGCGATCTGCTCCGGCGTGGCGTCCTTGCCCAGGATGGTCTTCAGGCGATCCTGGTTGACGACGACGGCGATCGACATCTTGTTGACCGTGTAGCCGTTGGAGACTGTGGCGATCTTCTTCGAATTGATCTCGTAATTGGTGATTTCTTCCTTGCGGTCGTTCTGCGAGGTGGATTGCGGACCTTCCGTGCTGGTCGTCTGCGTCTCCGGCAGGTTCTGCTCGACGCTGGTCGGGGTCGAGGCCTGCTTCTGGTTGCTGGCCTCGTTGGTCTTCACCGACTGCACCGAACGCTCGACGCGTGAGTTCGGATCGAAGATCGTCTCCTCGGTCTGGCGGGTGTCGGTGTTGACGTCGGCCTTGACCGAGGCGCGGAAATTGTCGGGGCCGAGATAGGGGGTCAGCGCCCGGCGGATGTTGTCGCCGATCTGCGCCTCGACCGTCTGCTCGACGCCCAGCGTGCGCGCGGCGCTGGTGTTGGACGGGTCGTCGCCGGCGGCCAGCAAGTTGCCGTTGGAATCGAGCACCGTGACCTTGTCGGCCGAAAGGCCCGGAACCGCCGCCGCAACCAGATGGCGGATCGACATGGCGCTTTTTTCGGCGTCGTTGCCGGCATAGCGGATGACCACCGAGGCGGAAGGCTGCTGCTCGTCGCGGCGGAAGTTGGCGCGCTCGGACATGACGATGTGGACGCGCGCCGCCTTGACGCCGGAAATCGACTGGATGGTGCGCGCGATCTCGCCTTCCAGGGCGCGCACGCGGGTGATTTGCTGCATGAAGGAGGTCAGGCCGAGCGAGCCGACATTGTCGAACAGCTCGTAGCCGGCATTGGTGCTGGTCGGCAGACCTTTTTCGGCAAGCAGCATACGCGCCTGCGCGGTGGTGCCGGAGGGTACCAGCACGGAGGTTCCGTCCGAGCCGACATCGAAGCCGATGCCGGCATCGGCCAACACGAGGCCGATCTGGTTGACGTCGGAGCGATCGAGGCCGACATAGAGCGTCTCATAGGCCGGGCGGTTGAGATAGACCGAGCCGATGCCGATGACGGCCATGACCAGGGCCGCGATGCCGCCCATGAGCGCCAGGCGCCTGACGCCGAAGTTCTTCAAATTCGCGATGATGCTCTGGATCTGTTCCGGCACGATTCAACTGTCCCCAGCATGACTGTCCGGCGGAAGACTAGACTGCGAAGCTTGTGCGAGGATGATAGATCGTACCGCCGAAGAACCGGCAAAGACCGAACCGGCAACTTCCGACCTCCAATGAAAAAGGCCACGCTCGGAGCGCGGCCTTTTTTCATTTGTCGGAGTAGCTGGCCGCTTAGCCGTTCTTGAACAGCGACAGGATCGACTGCGAGGAGCTGTTGGCGATCGACAGTGACTGGATCCCGAGCTGCTGCTGAACCTGCAGTGCCTGCAGGCGGGTCGATTCCTTGTTCATATCGGCATCGACGAGCTGACCGACGCCGCGATCGATGGAGTCCATCAGACTCTGCGTGAAGGTCTTCTGCAAGTCGATCGAGCTCTTGGCGGCGCCGAGCACGGTGGCGGCGTCAGTAAGCTGACTCATAACGTTGTCGATCTTGTTGACCATCTGCGTGATGATGTCGTCGGTCACGCCAGGCGCCGTGATGTCGAGATTGAAGGCCGAGACGTTGTCGATTCTGGCAACGGTCGTGCCCGCGGCGGTCTGACCGGCGGTGTTGGCCGCGATGTCGGTGCTGCCGCTGGCGATAGAGGCGGCATAGGCGGTATCATAAAGGTCCTGGGCCGCGGCCGTGGCGTAGACCGAGGTTGTACGGTCGATAATGCCCTGGTTCTTGACGGCGGTGGGAAGCCCGCTGTCGAAAAGCTTGGTGCTCTCGACATCGATATCGATCGTGCCGAGCGAGATCGCGCCCGACGAAGAGCGATTGAACGAGGACACGATCTGGGAGTCAGGTTGGACGCCGTCATTGGCGGCGGCGACCTGCTTAGATGTCACCGACAGATAGTTCGAGCCGGAGAAAGTGGCCGCATCGGCAAACGACTTCATCTGCGCTTGAAGCGAGGTGATCTCGGTCTGCGTCTTTGCCTTGCTGGCATCCGTCTGGCCTATGGTAGACAGCAGCTTGGTCTTGAGGTTTCCGATCGTCGTCAAAACATTGTTCATGCCGGTATAGGCCGTGTCGACTTTCGAAGCGCCGAGGCCGAGCGCATCCTGCACGGTCGAGAGCGCCTGGTTGTCGGAGCGCATGGTGGTGGCGATCGACCAGTAGGCGGCGTTGTCGGAGGCCTCGGAGACGCGATAGCCGGTCGAGATCCGGGCCTGCGTCTGTTCGAGCGATTTGTTGGTAGCGTTGAGGCTCTGAAGTGCAGTCAACGCCGCAGCGTTCGTCATGATGCTCGCCAAGAAACTCGCTCCTTCTCTAAGCCGGCGTGCCACTCAGGCCGGATTGGCCTGCCCATCGGGTTGCGATCGTGCCGGTCGGGCCGATCGACAACCTGTCGTAAGTCATTGGTTAACCATACCTAGCTCGATATGGTTAATGGCGTGTTAAAAGTGGCATTCGAGAGGTTAAGAAACGAGGGTTGCGCGAGCCTTGAGCAGACGCAAAAAGAAACGCAAATCGGGCCGCGCTTTTGGCGCGGCCCGATTGTCCTGATTGGTCAGTCCAGAGCGATTAGCCGCGGAACAGCGACAGGATCGACTGCGACGAGCCGTTGGCGATCGACAGTGCCTGGACGCCGAGCTGCTGCTGCACCTGCAGTGCCTGCAGGCGAGTCGATTCCTTGTTCATGTCGGCATCGACGAGCTGGCCGACGCCGCGATCGATGGAGTCCATCAGGCTCGAGGTGAAGGTCTTCTGCAGGTCGATCGAGCTCTTGGCCGCGCCGAGCTTGGTGGCGGCGGTCGTCATGTCCTTGAGCGCGGCATCGACGACGGTCATCATCTGCGCGATCTGATCGTCGCCGAAGCCCTTGCCCGTTGCCGTGTCGAAGATCTTCAGGGTGGCGACCGAATAGGTGTCGCCGGCGACGACGGCGTTACCGGCAGTCGCGTTCTGTGCCGTGGCGGTTTCAGCGCCGGTGGTGCCGAGGCGATTGGCGTCCAGGATGCCCTTCGAGGTCGCGGCAGTGCCGGCCTCATACAGCTTGATGCTTTCGACGTTGACGTCGATCGTCGAGATCGAAACCGCGCCGGCGGAGCTGCGATTGAAGGCCGACACGACCTTGACGTCGGCGGCGGTGGTGGCCGTCGCGCCGCTGTTCACGGACAGCATGTTGGTGCCGGAGAAGGTAGCGCCATCGGCGTAACCCTTCAACTGCGCCTGAAGTGCTGCGATTTCGACCTGAGTCTTTTCCTTGGCAGCGTCGGTCTGGCCGTAGGATGCGGTCAGCTTCTGCTGGATCTGGTTGATGGTCGTGATCGCGCTGTCCATGCCGGTGTAGGCGGTGTCGACCTTCGAGGCGCCGAGGCCGAGCGCGTCCGAAACGGTGGACATGGCCTGATTGTCGGAGCGCATCGTGGTGGCGATCGACCAGTAAGCGGCATTGTCCGAAGCCTGGGAGACGCGATAGCCCGTCGAGATGCGGGCCTGGGTGGTGTCGAGGTTCTTCTGGGTGGCGTTCAAGCTCTGCAGAGCGGTCAACGCCGAAGCGTTGGTCATGATACTGGCCATGGCTACTCGTACCTTGTTTTTACACGGATTTTTTTGACATACCGGCATGTCCGGTATGACGGAGCGGCATCATGCCAATGACCGTTGCGTTGGGTCACCCGCCATCTGCGAGCGACTATGGCGGCAAGTCCCTACCAAAGGGCTAAATCGGACGGTTAATCGAAAATATATTGCTTAAAATTCGAGCGGAGCGTGAGCCGCGTCCGACGCTTGTTGCGACGCCGTCAGTTGAAGGATCGCACCAGGCTGCCGACCAGCAGGTTCCAGCCGTCGATCAGCACGAAGAACAGGATTTTGAACGGCAGCGACACCACTGTCGGCGGCAGCATCATCATGCCCATGGCCATGGTGACGGTAGCGACGATAAGATCGATGACCAGGAACGGCAACACGATGAGAAAGCCGATCTCGAAGCCGCGCCGGATTTCCGAGATCATGAAGGCCGGGACCAGGATACGCAGATCGACGGTTTCTTTTGCGACGACCTGGCCGCGTTCGCGGGCGAGATCGGCGAAGAGATCGAAATCCTTGTCGCGCACATTGTGCAGCATGAAGGCGCGGAACGGGTCGGAGATTTTCTCGAACGCCTCGGCCTGGGTGATCTGATTGTCCATCAGCGGCTTGACGCCGGTGTTCCAGGCCTGGTCGAAGGTCGGCGCCATGACATAGAAGGTCATGAACAGCGACAGCGAGATCAGGATCAGGTTGGCGGGCGTCGATTGCAGGCCGATACCGGCGCGCAGGATCGAGAACGCGATGACGAAGCGGGTGAAGCTCGTCACCATGATCAAAAGGCCCGGCGCCACCGACAGCACGGTAAGCAGGCCGAACATCTGGATGAGATAGCCTACGGTGGTGCCGTCGGCCTTGCCGATGCCGCCCAGGTCGAGCTGCTGGGCCGCGGCGACGGAGGTGGTGGCAACGATGAGCGCGGTGGCGACGAGGAATTTTCTCATTCGAGCAGCATCGTCCTGACGAGAACCTGTTTGACATGACCGCCGCTGCGCAACGCCGCGCGCTCTTCGAGATCGGCCTTGAGATGTTGGTAGCCGCTGGCGCCTTCGATCTGATGCATCTTGAGCGTGCGCACGAAGGCCAGCAGATCCTGCTGGATCTGTTCCGTCATTTCCGGCGGCTGCGGGGCGTCGTAAAGCAGCGACGCCTCCAGCCTGAGCCAGATCTCCGACGGCGAAGCGAGATTGGTGGTGATCGGCGCCATCTGCACCACGGTCGGTCCTGGCACCGTCTTGCCGTCAGCGGCGGGCTTTTCGGCGGTGCCCGAGTTTTCCGGGGCGGCGGGCACCGGCGGCGGCGCGTCGCCTTGCTTGAGATAGCCGCCGGAAACCCAGCCCATGCCGATGGCAGCGCCCGTCACTGCCAAAAGCATGGCGAGCTGGATGACCAGTGAAGGTCCCTTTTTGGGCTGTGCCTGCTCGACATTGGCCACGGCGGCGTCTCTCTATCCTAGAAAGGAAGAACCTGGTCGAGGATCTGCTGGCCATAGGCCGGCTGCTGGACCTCGCTTATGCGGCCGCGGCCGCCATAGGAGATGCGCGCCTCGGCGATGCGCTCGTAGGGGATGGTGTTTTCCGCGCCGATATCGGAAGGACGCACCATGCCGGCGATGGTCAGCACCCTGAGCTCGTAGTTGACGCGAACTTCCTGCGAACCCCTGATCATCAGATTGCCGTTGGGCAGCACGTCGGTGACGACGGCCGCGACATTGAGCGCGAGGTCCTCCGAGCGCTTGATCTCGCCGTCGGCATTGGTCTCGGTGTTGGAACTCAGACCGGCGTTGCCCTTGCCGCTGGTGGTTGCCTGTTCCCAGCCGAGCGAAATGTCGTAACCGAGCTTGCGCGCGGCGGTGCGGCTGCGGTCGTTCTGGTTCTTGAAATTGGCCTTGTCGTTGAGCTTGATGTTGACGGTCAGGATGTCGCCGGCGCGCAGCGCCCGCGGGTCGGTGAACAGCCGGCTCTGGCGGTCGTCCCACAGCGAGAACTTCTTCGGACGCGCCGCCGGCGGCTCGGGATAGCTGTATGGGCCGGACCCACCATTGCCGAGCCCGGATCCGACCGGCGACAGGGACGGTTCCCTGCCGATCTCCTTGAAGTCGGTGCCGCAGCCGGTCAGGGCCGCAAGCGCGATAAGGGTTAGCAATTTCAACTTCATGACGGGTCAACCCTTCGCGCTGCGCTGGCCATGATGCCGGTGAGCGTCGCCGCCGCCTTCTGGTCCATTTCATTGAGGATGACGCTTGCCTTGCGCGAATCGAGCTTCATCAGGATGGCCGCGGCGAGTTCGGCATTGACCATCGCCAGCCGTTCGGCCGCCGCGTCGGGCTTCATGCCGGCATAGATCTTGACGACGCCGTCCTCCGCGCGCGCCAGGAACACTTCGCGGCGCTTCAGCCATTCCTCGTATTCGGCCTTTTTGGCATCCAGCGCTTTCATGCGCTCGTCTATGCCGGCCTGCAGTTGTTTCAACTCCTCCGCCTGCAGCGCATAGCGGCGGTCGCGCGCTGCATCGGCGATGTTGGAGCAGAAGCGTTGGATCTCGCTCTCGTCCGGCGCCTTCCCGCCTGCGAGCGCGACCGGCTGGGCCGGTTGGCTTTCGCGCGTCAGCTGCGCCGGCTGAAGCGGCGCCTGGCCGCCGGGCAGCACCTGACGGACCTCGTCCGCGTGGCCGGCGGTGCCGCTGAGCAGAGCAACGATCGCCCCGGCGGCGCAGAGGCCGAGGTGACGATGCGGTCTTGAGGAGAAGAGCTCTATCATCGGCGTGCCTATTGGAGGACCAGGTCGGCCTGCAGGGCGCCGGCCGATTTGATGCCTTGCAGGATGGCGATGATGCCGTCAGGCTTCACGCCGAGGCGGTTGAGGCCGGAGACAAGGGTTTCGAGGTCGGGGCCGTCGAGCACGGCGACGCGCGCGTTGGGCCGGCTCGCTTCGATGGCGGTGGATGGCTCGACCGCGGTCTCACCCTTGGAGAAGGGCTCCGGCTGGACGACCCGTGGCGCCTCTGTGATGCGTACGGTGAGCGTGCCATGGCTGATGGCCACGCGCGAGATCCTGACATTGCTGCCGATGACGATGGTGCCGGTGCGCTCGTCGATGACGACGCGGGCAGGGGCATCCGACTCGACGACGAGATTCTCGATCTCGGCGTAGAAGCGCGCGGCGGAGATATTCTTTGGCCGCCTGATCTGAACGGTGCGGGCATCGCGCTCGGCAGCGACGCGCGCGCCGAAGCGTTGCGAGGTGTAGTCGTTGATGGCGTCGGCGATGCGGATGGCGGTCGAGAAATCGGGATTGCGCAGCTGCAGCGTCAGCACGTTCTGGTCGTCGAACTCGGCCGGCACGGAGCGCTCGACGATGGCGCCGTTCGGCACACGGCCGGCGGTCGGCACACCTTGCGTCAACTGCTCGGCCTGGCCCTGCGCGACGAAACCGCCGACGATCACCGAGCCTTGGCCGACGGCATAGATTTCACCGTCGGCCGCTTTCAGCGGCGTCATCACCAGCGTGCCGCCGGCAAGCGAGGTGGCGTCACCCATCGAGGAGACGTCGATGTCGATGCGGCTGCCCGACTGGACGAAAGGCGGCATGTTGGCGGTGACGATGACGGCGGCGACATTCTTGGCGCGCGCGCTGCCGCCTTCGGTGGCGATGCCGAGATTTTCCAGCATGGCGCGGATCGACTGTTCGGTGAACGGCGAATTGCGCAGGCTGTCGCCGGTTCCGGCAAGGCCGATGACCAGGCCGTAGCCAACAAGCTGGTTGTCGCGCGAGGCCTGCAGCTGGGCGATGTCCTTGATGCGCGCGGCGACCTGGCCGGGCGGCAACGTGCTTGGCCCCGTCGACACGCGGAACATGCGCGTGGTGGTGGCGGGATCGTATTGCGGATCGTCATAGACGCCGCCATTCTTGGCGGCGAGATCGCGCTTGGCCTTGGGCGTCAAGCCATCGGCCAATGCCGGTTGGACGCCGGTGGCGACTGCAAGCAACAGGGCAAAGGCACGCATCACGATGCGCCGACCTGGATAGTGCCGTCGGCCATCACCGTGCCGGAAATGATCTTGCCGCTGTCGGTGTTGCGGACCTTGATGAGGTCGCCGGCGGCGCCCGGCTGCAGCGTGATACAGGCGGCCGAAATGGTCAGCGCGCCGACGGTGAAATAGACCTGCACGGAAGCACCCTGTTCGACCAGCCAGGCGTCGCGGATGGCGGCGACCGGAATATAGCGGCCTGGTACCAGCGTGCGCTTGGCGACCTTGCCCTGGAGCTCCTCAAGGCTGGTCGCCATGCCGTCCGGCTTGTGCTTGCCGGGAACGAGCGTCACCTGCTTGAGCGAGGCGCTCTCGATGGTCTCGCCGGGATAGATAACCCGGTTGGGGATCAGCACGGCCTCGCCGACAGCCTGGCTGGCGGCGATCTCGGTTGCCGATTGGCCCGTCTCCTGCGCCAATGCCGGCATGCCGCCGGCCACCAGCGCGATGGCCAGCGCGGCGCAGCGGAATGCGGAGCAGGAGATCGCCATAGCCATCGTCCGTTAGCTCATGTTCTTGGAGACCACCGAGGCCATGTCGTCGGCGGCCTGGATGACCTTGGAGTTCATTTCATAGGCGCGCTGCGCCGAGATCAGCTCGGTGATCTCCTTGACCGGATCGACATTGGAGGATTCCAGATAGCCCTGCTGGATGGAGGCAAAACCGGGGTCGCCGGGCACGCCGACATTGGCCGGCCCGGAAGCCGGCGTTTCCTGGAACAGATTGTCGCCGAGCGGCGCCAGGCCCGCCTCGTTGGCGAAGTTGGCGATCTGGAGTTGGCCAAGCTGCTGCAGGTCGGTCTGACCGTCGATGCGGGCAAAGACCTGGCCGGTCTTGTTGACGATGACCTCGACGGCGTCGGTGGGCACGGTGATGGCCGGAATGACATTGGCGCCGTCCACCGTAACCAGCTGTCCGGTGGCATTGGTGTTGAAAGCGCCGGCGCGGGTATAGAGCGTGCCGCCGTCGGCGCCTTCGATCTGGAACCAGCCCCTGCCGGTCAGCGCCATGTCGAAGCTGTTGCCGGTGCTGGCGAGCTCGCCTTGCGTGTGGACGTTGCGCACCGCCGTCGTCTTGACGCCGAGGCCGATCGAGACGCCTTCTGGCACAATCGAGCTGTTGGCGCGGTTGGGCACGCCTTGTGTGCGGTCGACCTGGTAAAGCAGGTCGGAAAATTCGGCCCGTGCGCGCTTGTAACCGGTGGTGTTGATGTTGGCGATGTTGTTGGCGATGACTTCCAGGTTGGTCTGCTGGGCATTCATGCCGGTGGCGGCGATGGCGAGTGCTTTCATGACGCTAGATACTCATGCGGCTGATTTCGAGATAGGCCGAGACAACCTTGTCGCGGATGGCGATGGTGGTCTGCAGCGCCTGCTGGGCGCTCAGCACCGCATCGACGACCTGGCGGGTGTCGGCGTCGCCTTTCAGCGCCTGGATCGACATCTGCTCGGCCCCTTGCAGCGTGTTGACGGTCTTGGTCGCCGCCTGGCTGAGAACCTCGGCGAAGCTTGAGCCGACGCTTTCGCTGGCCTGCGTGCCGAGCCCGCCCTGCAGCAGATTGGGTGACGCCTGCTCGGCGCCATCAACCGCTGTCTTGAATTGTATTGCCCCGATACCGCCGATCATTACTGGTTCCTCATCAGGTCGATGGTCATGGAAATCAGATCGCGAGCCTGCTTGATCACCTGCAGGTTGGCTTCATAGGATCGGTTCGCCTCGCTCATGTCGGACATTTCGACCAGCGTGTTGACGTTCGGCATCTTCACGTAGCCCTTGTCGTCGGCGGCCTGGCTGCCGGGCTGGAACTCGATCGGGAAGTCCGACGGATCGTGGGCGATCGAGCTGACCTCGACCAGCGAGCCGCCGCTGGCGCGGTCGACCTCGGACTGGAAGGTGATCGTCTTGCGGCGGTAGGGATCGGCGCCCGGCGTGTTGCCAGTCGACTGCGCGTTGGCGAGGTTTTCCGAGACCACACGCATGCGCTCCGATTGAGCGCCAAGGCCGGATGCCGCGACTTTGAGGGCTGCTGTGAGCGCGTCCATGGTCAGCTCTTCACCACCATTGACATCATCGAATGGAAGGCCTTGACGATCGCCGTGTTGAGCTCGAAGGAGCGGCGGACCTCACCGGCCTTCATCAGCTGGTCCTCGAGAACCACGGTGTTCTTCGACGGCATGATCGCGCCGGTGGGATCCTCCGGCTTGACGTTGAAGCCGGCATTGGCCGCTTCAGCGCCAAGGTGGCCGGGCGCGGTCGCGGCCAGCTTCACAGCGGTGCGGTCGAGAACCTTCTCGAAAGGCTCGACATCGTTGGCCGTGTAGCCCGGCGTATTGGCATTGGCGATGTTGGAGGCGATCGCCGACTGGCGCACGGCCAGCCACTGTGACTGCCGCGTGGCGAGATCAAAAAGGTTTACGGGTTCCATGGGATTCTCCCGAGCGTGTACACACAAGACTAGGCGGCCAGTCTTGCGCGGACCTTGCGCGGGCAGGGGCTAGATCGCCCACATGTGTTATTTGGAAAGCTGAATTACCTTATCGGCGCTGGTGACCATCACCCACTTGCCGCCACGCTGCTCGATCGAGGCAACGCGGCTGGAATCGGGCAGCACCGAGCCGCGCTGGACGATCCACAGGCCGGTATCGTCCTCGATCATGGCGCGGCCATTGGCGACGTGCACCATCTTGAAGTCCGAAGCGGCGGCTGGGAAAGGCTGCTGGTCGAGGCCCGGCGCCTTGTCGGGATCTTCCGGTTCGTCCGGCAAGGTTCCGGTGGCGAACAGGTCGAGATCGGGAACGGTCTTGGGCGCATCGGCTGAGCTGATATTGACCAATTGCGTACCGCCCGCGACGCGGCCGGCATTGCTGCCGCTGCCGCCGAACTTGATGGTCTGCACGCCGAACTGCTCCTGGTTGAAGAAGATGTACCAGGGAAACAGCGCGCAAATCAGGCCAAGCGTGACGCCGAGCGCGGCGATGACGAAATCACTGCGCCGGTCGGCTTTCTTGTCGATCAGGCGCGGGAATTGCGGCTTGGGTGGCTGCGGCCACTCCGCGATTGGAAAAAGTCCGTCGATCAAGGAGTCCCGGCTGGCCTGTGCCACATCGGAGGGCTGGGCAACCGGCGCCCTCGGCAAATGCGGTCTGTCGGCCTTGGCCAACACCACTGTTGCCTTTTCCGCTTTGGCGCGCGCTGCTTTCTGCTTTGCAGTCCTTGCCTCATCTGCCTTGGCTCGTTCCATAGCCTCGGCCTCGGCGAGCATGTCGCGCAACATACGCTCGGTATATTGCAGCTCAGTTTCCTTGATCGCCATTCGGCTTCCCCTTGAGATGGCGGGCAAGATCGGCGAAAGGATCGGCGGAGGCACGGTCCCTCGGCGACTGCGTCAGCGCTTCGTAGATCAGCGGGACCTGGCGCACCGCGATGTCCAGTTCGGCATCGGCGCCGCTTTGGTAAGCACCGAGCAGGCGGATGTCGCGCGTATCCTCGAAGCGCGCGATCATCGACTTCAGCTTCGTCACCAGCACGCGCTGCTCCGCGCTCCAGGCCTTGTCGGCCAGACGCGAAATCGACGACAGCGGATTGACCGGCGGATAGCGGCCCTGCTCGGCCAGCGCGCGATCGAGCACGACATGGCCGTCGAGGATGCCGCGCACCGAGTCGGCGACTGGATCGTTGTGATCGTCGCCGTCGACCAGCACGGAAATGATTGCCGTGATCGAACCCATGCCCTTGACACCTGGGCCTTCGGCGCCCGGACCGGCTCGTTCAAGCAGCTTCGGCAGGTCGGTGAAGACCGAGGCCGGATAGCCGCGCGCCACCGGCGGCTCGCCGGTTCCCGTCGCCACCTCACGCAAGGCATGCGCGAAGCGCGTGATGGAATCCAGCACCAGCAGCACGCGATGGCCCTGGTCGCGGAAATGTTCGGCGACGCGCATGGCGGTGTCGGGCGCGCGCCGGCGCATCATGGCGCTTTCGTCGCTGGTGGCGACGACGGCGACGGTCTTGGCCATGCTCTCGACGCCGATCGTATCCTCGAGGAACTCACGCACCTCGCGGCCGCGCTCACCGATCAACGCGACGACCACCGTGTCGAAGGCCTCGGCGCCGGCGAGCATTGCAAGCAGCGTCGACTTGCCGACGCCCGAGCCGGCGAAAATGCCGAGCCGCTGGCCCAGGCAGAGCGGGGTGAAAATGTCGATGACACGCACACCGGTCATGAAGCCGGTGTCGACGCGCTGGCGCGACATGGCGCCGGGCGTGACCGCTGCGGTACTGTCGGCGGCATTCGGCCTGATCAAAGGCGGGCCACCGTCGATGGCGCGGGTCAAGGCATCGATGACGCGTCCGCGCCAGGAGACATGTGGCGTCACCGCAAGCGGACCCCGGCGAAAGACGGCGTCGCCAATGCCGGCATCGGCGCTGCGTTCGAAGGGCGCGACCACCACTTCATCGCTGCCGATCTTGACGATCTCGCCGCGACGGGTGCCGGCGTTGCCGCGCTGCTCGACGATGTCGCCCAGCCTGGCAATCCCGGACAGGCCGCGGACCTTGTAATGCGTCGACGAAATCTCGACGATCCGGCCGCCACGCGACAGCAGCATTTCCGGATCGCCGAAACGCTGGCAGACGCGCTCGAGCGCGGCCAGCCGGTCCGCCCGCCCGGTGTCCGCCGGAGCCTCGGAAGCGCGCAGCAGGGACGAGCCGGTCGCCATGCCGTTACTTCGAGCCGAGCGTCTTGATCGCGTCGTCGGTGGAGGAATCGGCCTTCTTCATCAGCGCCGCGGTATTTTCGAAGGCCCGCTGCACCTGGATCAGCTTGGTCATCTCGAGCACCGGGTTGACGTTGGACTCCTCGAGAAATCCCTGCGCGATACCGACGTCGGAGCGGTCGGTGACGGGTTCGGGCGTTCGTGGCGGGACGACGCCCGAATTGCCGTAGCGAACAAAATTCTCGCCGGGGTCGAAATTATAGAGGCCGATTGCGCCGGCCAACTGACCGTTCTGCCTGAGCGAGCCGTCGGCGCCAGCCTTGGGCGGGCCACCGCGCGGATCGAGCTGGATCGGCGCACCGCCGCTGTCGAGCACCGGATAGCCCTCGATCGACATCAACTCGCCATTCTCGGTCATGGAGAAACGGCCGTCGCGCGTCATCACCGTCCCGGCGGGCGTCTCGATGGCGAACCAGGCATCGCCCTGGATGGCGAAGTCGAAAGGATTGCCGGTCTGGGTCATCGCGCCGTGCGCGGTGGAAAGATAGGTCTTGCCGGAGGAGGCGAAGGAGACCGACTTCTGCCCGGTGCCGGAGACAACGTCCTCGAACTTCACGCCGGTGGCGCGAAAGCCGATGGTCGAGGCATTGGCGACATTGTCGGCAATGGTGTCGAGGCGACGCTCGAGCGCGATCTGCGAGGAGAGGGCGACGTAAAGGCTATCTTGCATGATCTTCTCAGAACTTCAGCTGCTGCATGGCCATCATCAGGTCGGTGGAGATGCCGACACTGGTCGGCTGCGAGAACAGCACGCTGACCGACGACACGGCGGTCGAGGTCGGGTGGTTGATCTCATACATGCTGGTGAAACGGGTCAGGAACTTGCTGAGCTTGGCGGGGTCGGTGAAATCAGTGATGTCAAGCTTCTGCCCGAACAGCTGCGCCTGCTTGTCGATATCGGCGGTAGCGAAAGAATCGGGCAGGCCGAGCGAGGTGCGGACGACGCTGGCTAAAGCGGTGTCGGCCAGCACGTCGTACCAACTGGTGATGGTGGGCGCCTTGCGCTGGAAATAGAGGGCTAGCCGGACACCTTCATTGGTCTTACCGGCGTCTTCCTCGAGCGTCTGGCGCATATACATGTCGACGGTAGGCTGCTGGGCCGGATTGATGGTGGTTGCCGCCTCGCCATACTGTTCGAAGTTGAAGGCGACCGCGAGCCCGGCATAGGCCTTGTTGGTCATCTTGTTGGCGACGCTGTTGGGGTCGCGGATGCCGCCGGTCAGCACGCTGCGGATGAGGTCCTTGCTCTCCTTGGACGGGTCGAGCCCATAGGCCGAGAGCGCGTAATTGTATAACCGGCTGTTGGCCATCAGGTCGTCGATGGATTTCACGTTCGTGACGTTGGCAAGATAGTACGCGGTCTCCGACTTGATGTAGTCCGCACTCGGCGGGATGAGACCAAGCGCCGACTCCGTCGTATAGATCTTCGGCGTGTCTTTCTGCACCACGTCGCGCGACGTTGTCTGGTCGCCATATTGGGCAAAGTTGAAGGCGGCGACGAAATTGGCGTAGCGTTTGTCGGTCAGCTGGTTCGCCGGGCTGTTGGCGTCGCTGACGCCGCCTTCGAGCATGGTGCGGATCTGCTGCGGTTTTTCCGTTGACGCATCCAATCCGTAGGAAGCCATGGCGAAGGTGAGCAGGCGCTTGTTCGCCATGAGGTCGTCGATCGACTTCACATTGGAGATATTTGCGGCGTAATAATCGGCTTCGCCCTTGATGTACTGCGCGCTCGGCTTGACCAGCTTCAGTGCGGCTCCGGTCACGTATCCTTGTGGAACGGCCTGCTGGACATCGGTGCGGGTGGTTGTCTGATCGCCATACTGGGCGAAGTCGAATGCCGACACGAAGTTGGCGTAGCTCTTGTCGGTCAGTTTGTTGGCGGGACTGTTGGGGTCGCTGACGCCCCCTTCGAGCATCGCCCTGACGGTAGCAGCCGGCTCGGTTGTGGCGTCAAGCCCGAATGCCGCCATTGCATAGGTCAGCAGGCGAGAGTTGCCCATCAGATCGTCCACCGATTTCACGCTGGAAATGTTGGTGACGTAGTAGGCGGTTTCGCTCTGGTAATAGGAAAGGCCCGCTTGTGAGGCGCCGATCTTGACTTGCAGCGCATAGTTGCTGGTCACCGGCTGCTGTGCCTTGTTGTAGACGGTCGCATCGGCACCGTTGGCGGCGAAATTAAAGGCGCTGACGAAGGCGGCGTAACGCTTGTCGGTCAACTTGTTGGCGAAACTGTCGGGGTCGGTTACGCCTTCCTTGAGTGCCTTGACCATAAAGGCCTTGGCATAGTCCATGTCCTCCAGCCCATAGGCCTTCATGGCATATTTGAACAAGCGGTCGTTGTTGACGAAATCGTCAATCGTTTTCACCTTACCGATGTTGGCCAAATAGTATTGGGTATCACGATCGACCGTCGGCTGTTGCTCGACCTGGTCGATCGATTTGTTGATATCTTTGGTGATCAACTGGTAGCTGAGATAGGTACTGAGCAAGGATACGCCTCCGGCCGAAGCTATCCCGGCACAATAAGCTTACTTCCTTGCGCGAAACTGAATCGCATCCGCCGGTTTCGATTCAAGCCTCACACAAGGCACGAGGACTATCCCTGATCCACGATGTGACATGCGGAAGGACCTGCCGTGGGTATTCTGATTGGACTAGTGGTGACGCTCGGCTGCGTTCTCGGCGGCTTCATGGCCATGGGCGGCCATCTGCATGTGCTGTTGCAGCCATGGGAAGCCGTGGTCATCTGCGGCGCGGCACTCGGCACCTTCCTCGTCGCCAACCCGATGAAGACGGTCAAGGACACCGGCAAGGGCATCCTTGAAGCCTTCAAGCAGGCCGTGCCGAAGGAACGCGATTATCTCGAAACGCTCGGCGTGCTGCACAGCTTGATGCGCGAGCTGCGCTCGAAGTCGCGCAGCGAGGTCGAGGCGCATATCGACAATCCGGAAGAGTCCGCCATCTTCCAGGCCTTTCCGACCGTGCTCAAGAACCACGACCTGATGAACTTCATCTGCGACTACTGTCGCATCATCATCATCGGCAACGCCCGCTCGCACGAGATCGAAGCGCTGATGGATGAAGAGATCCAGACCATCCGCACCGACAAGATGAAGGCCTATCACGCCATGGTCGCGGTCGGCGACGGCCTGCCGGCGCTCGGCATCGTTGCCGCCGTGCTCGGCGTGGTGAAGGCGATGGGCGCGCTCGACCAGTCGCCCGAAATCCTCGGCGGCCTGATCGGCGCGGCGCTTGTGGGAACCTTCCTTGGCATTTTCCTGTCCTATGCCGTGGTCGGCCCGGTCGCGACCAAGATCAAGACGGTTCGCGAGAAGAAGAACCGGCTCTACATCATCGTCAAGCAGACGCTGCTTGCTTACATGAACGGCGCCTTGCCGCAGGTGGCGATCGAGTTCGGCCGCAAGACAATCTCATCCTATGAGCGCCCGACGATCGATGCCGTCGAGCAGAGCACGATGAACACCGGCAGCGCCGAGAAGAAGGCGGCGTAAGCATGCGTGAAGACAAAGACATGTGCAAAGACAGACTGGACCGCTTGCCGTCATGACCAGTCCGGGTAATCCGTCGCAGACCCGGGCCTTGATCATCGAACGCCTCGTCGGCGACAGCGGCGAGACCGCACAGGTGATCGGCGTCGGGCGTGGCATGGCCGAGCGCGCCTTGCCGCTGCTGCAGAAGGCGCTTGCCGGCGAGCTCGGCGCGCCGGTGACGGTCGACCTGCAAACGGTGGAGGTCGGCCGCGTTCCCGACGCGCGTTCGCAGGCCGGCGAGGCTTTTGCGCTGGGCATCGTGCCGTCGCCGGCCTCGGCCGACGCCATGACCCTGGTCATGGACGCGCAGGCCGTCGCCGTCATGGTGTGTGCGCTGTTCGGCGGCGATCCCGACCAGCCGGTCTCGCCGATCGAGCGCGACCTGTCGCAGATCGAGGCCGATGTCGCGACCACCGTGTTCCAGGAGGTCGCAATGGCGCTCAACGGATCGGGCAAGCGCTCGCTCGAACTGCGCCTGCCGGTGTCGAAGGCCATCTCGGGCAACGATGCGCGACGACGCGTGCTGCGCGACGGCGCAGCGGTGCGGATTGTCTACGGCGTGTCGACACCGTCAGACAGCGGCACGATCACGGTGATGATCCCGCAGCGCGTGCTCCTATCCACGCGTGGAGCCGTCGCCGATAAGGGCGAGGATGACCGGACCACGCAGTTCGACTGGCGCGCGCGCTTTTCCGAAGAGGTGATGCGCTCGACCGTGCGCCTCGAAGCCACCATGCCGCTTGCCCGGCTGACACTGGGCGAGCTTGCGGGTTTCCAACCCGGCCAGATCATCGAATTCGAGGAAAACGCCCAGATCAACGCCAGGCTCAGCGCGCGCGACAAGACGTTGTTCGTATGCGAGTTCGGCAAGCTCGGGCAGAATTACACTGTACGCGTCAGCCACCCTCATGATGCCGGGCAGGATTTCATCGACGGACTGATACCGGGCTGACGCCGGGTCCGAGATTTATGGAGACGACAAATGGCAAAGACCAAGGTGGAAGCCGAACCCGACCAGCCCGAAGAACAGCTCGATCGCGCCATCGAGGAGTTGCGCGGCGTGCTGCGGGAAGAGGAGAGCCGCCCGGAGGCCGCCCTGGGCGCCAATTCCTCGATTATCATGACCATTCCGGTCGACGTGCAGATCATCCTTGGCAGCACGGAGATGCCGGTCTCGGACCTGATGGCGCTGCAGAAGGGTTCGACGGTCGCGCTCAATCGCCGTATCGGCGAGCCGGTTGATGTCGTGGTCAACGGCCGCCGGATCGCACGCGGCGAGATCACCGTGCTGGAGAGCGACCCGACGCGCTTCGGCATCAGGCTGACCGAAATCATCGCGGCCGCAAAGAGCGCCTGAAAGTGGTGAACGGGCGGACCAATCGGCAGCAAGGGCAACAGGCATGACGACGGCATTGGCGCTGACACGTCCGCAAAAGGCGGCGGCCATACTGGTGGCGATGGGCAAGCCCGCCGCGAGCCGCCTGCTCAAATTCTTCAAGCAGGATGAGCTGAAGGCGCTGATCGAGGGCGCTCGTCTGCTGCGCACGATCCCGCAGGCCGACCTGGAGCGCATCGTCGCCGAGTTCGAGGCCGAGTTCACCGAGGGGGCCGGCCTGCTCGATTCGGCCGACCGGATGGATACGATCCTCAACGAGTCGCTCTCGCCCGAGGAAATGAGCGCCATCATGGGCGACAGGAAGTTCGAGCCGGTCCAGGAAGGACCGCCGCCGATCTGGCCGGACCTCGAAAAGCTCGAGCCGGCCCGGCTCGGCGCCTTCCTTGCCGGCGAGCATCCGCAGACCTCGGCCATGGTGCTGTCGAAACTTGCGCCGCAGACGGCCGCAAATGTCCTGCTCACGATGGAAAAGCCGATGCGTGGCCAGATCATCAAGCGCATGGTGACGATGGCCAACATTCCGGATGCCGCGGCCAGGATCGTCGAGAACCAGTTGCGCGCAAGCGTCCTGTCGCAAAAGGCGACCAAGGACACTTCGGCCGGCCAGGAACGTGTCGCCAGCATGCTCAACGAGATGGCCAAGCCCGAGCTCGACGAGCTCATGCAGGATCTGGAGGACGTCGGCACCCCCGACCTCGCCGGCGTCAAGTCCCGGCTGTTCGCTTTCGACGATCTGCCGCTGCTCCCGCAGAAGGCCAGGGTGCTCCTGTTCGACGGGCTGTCGACCGAACTGGTCACGCTGGCGTTGCGCGGCGCGCCGCCGGAACTTGCCGAAGCTGTGCTGTCGGCGATCGGCGCGCGTTCGCGCCGTATGATCGAATCCGAACTGGGACAGGGATCGGAAGGCATCGCGCTGGCCGACATCATGGCAGCCCGCAAGACGATATCGGTCGCGACCATCCGGCTGTCGCGCGAAGGGGCGTTCGATCTGCCTTCGACGCAGAGCCCCGCCGCCGAAGCCGCCTGACGATAGAAACACGGTCAGGGCACCATGGCTGATGCGGTCGACAAGGATTCCAAAACCGAGGAACCCACAGAAAAGAAAATCCGCGACACGATCGAACAGGGCAAGCTGCCCCTTTCGCGTGAGACCGCTCTCTTTGCATCCTTCCTCGCCATCCTGGTCTTCACCGTCTTCTACGCCAAGGACACCATCGTCGATCTCAGCATGTTCCTGTCGTCGTTTTTGGAAAAGCCCGAGGCCTGGCCGATGGACACCGAGACCGATGTCATCTCGCTCTACAAACAGGTGATGACCGAAATCGGCAGCGCCGTCCTCAGTCTGATGGTGCTTCTGGTGGTCGCTGGCATCGGAGCCTCGGTGTTCCAGAACATGCCGCAGATCGTCGGCGAACGCATCAGGCCGCAGCTGTCGCGTATCTCGATCGCCAAGGGCTGGAGCCGGCTGTTCGGCGTGCAGGGCTGGGTCGAGTTCCTGAAGTCGCTGGCCAAGCTCGGCTTCGCCATCGCGGTCTTGACGTTCACGCTGTCCCAGGACCATCGCAAGCTGCTCGCCGGCATGATCACCAATCCGATGGCTTTCGGCATGGTCATCCGCGGCATCTTTGTCGACATATTGGTGGCGATCGTCTTCGTCATGGGGCTGATCGCGGTGATCGACATCGTCTGGTCGCGCTTCCACTGGCGAAGCGACCTGCGCATGAGCAAGCAGGAGGTCAAGGACGAGTTGAAGCAGTCGGAAGGCGATCCGATCGTCAAGTCGCGACTGCGCTCGCTGGCGCGCGACCGGGCGCGCAAGCGCATGATGACGGCGGTGCCACGCGCCACGCTGATCATCGCCAACCCGACGCACTATTCGATCGCGCTGAAATATGTGCGCGAGGAGGACTCCGCTCCGGTAGTGCTCGCCAAGGGCCAGGACCTTGTCGCGCTCAAGATCCGCGAGATCGCCAGGGAGAACAACATCCCGATCTTCGAGGACGTGGCGCTTGCACGCTCCATGTACAAGCAAGTTTCGGTTGATAGCGTGATCCCATCGCAATTTTACCAGGCGGTCGCCGAGCTGGTGCGGATCGTCTACTCCAAGAAGACCGAGCGCAAAGTAACTCAATGAACGGATGCGGCTTGTAATCCATGAACCGGCAACCACACGCTAATTCCCGTGAGCTGATCGTCGCCGACGCCATCGAGCCGGTGGTGGGCGAACTCAGACTGATCGAGGTCGCCGACTACATCGCGTTCATCCGGCTGGAGCATATCGCCTGCCTGTCGGACCTGGTGGATTCGGCTGCCGAACTTTACTTCCATCCGGGCACGCTGCGGCTCGGCCATGGTGGGGAAGCGCATGTCGACTGGGGTGGCAGCCCGCGCATCGTGCTCGACCTCGAGCTTCGGCCGCGCGGCGTCAATATCTATTTCCAGCTGACGTTGACCGGCCAGGGCACATCCGTTGTGGTCAACTACGTGTCGTTCGAGAAGCCTGGCGAGACGCCCGAGCACAACACCGCCTTGCTCAAGGACGCGATCGACGAGGCCCGCATCCGCAAGCCTGAGCCACTCGCCTTTTCCTGAGGGCGCTTTTCGGAGCGTTCGACTATTCGATCAAGCCGAGCCGCAGCGCTTTGGCCACCGCTTGGTTGCGGTTGGTGGCGTTGAGCTTCTGCGTCGACTGGGTCAGGTACTGGTTGGCGGTGTGCACCGAGAGCTTGAGGAGCTTGGCGATCTCCTCGCTGGTGTTGCCGTTGGCGGTCAGCTTCAGGCATTCGAGCTCGCGCTTGGAGATCGACCGCGTCCGGCCGGTGTTGTCGCCGGGACGGATGCGCGCGACGGCGGCGAACAGTGCAAAGCAGCGGGCGTGGATTTCGCAGAGCATTTCGTCCGAAAGCGTGATTTCCGAGCCCAGGAAAACGACCAGTCCGCATTGGCCGCGATCGGCATGCACCGGAAGGGCGATGCCATTGGTGCCTGGCGCCAGCGGGGCTGTCGGTTCGGCCCAGGCGAGGGGCTGAAAGGCCTGCCTGGAACCGGGGACGCCGTCGTCGGCCCACCAGCGTGGCGTCGTCGAAATGCTGCTGTGGCGCACCATATCCTCGCCGCTGGCGCCGGAGATGAATTTGGTCGCGACGGCGGTGCTTGGATAATCGGAATCGAAACAGGCGACGAGACGCGCGCGTTCCGGCGATGGGCTGACGAAATAGAGCCCGAACGCCGAAGCATTGATGTCGACGGCGATCCAGCGACAACGGCGCACTGCATCGGGAATCGTGGCGGCGTGATGCGTCTCCGAGCCGAGCGAGAAAGCGCCGAACGGATTGCGCTGGTCGTTGAAAAGGGCGGCCGCCGCCTCTCTTATCTGTGCGTGCTTCAAATGATGCCGCTCCTGATCGCTGTCGCGATCGCCATCGCGCGGTTGCTGGCCGCGAACTTCTGGATGGCGTGCGTGATGTAGCTGTTGACGGTGTTGGACGAGACGCCGAGGATGACGGCCACCTCATCGGTGGTTTTGCCTTCCGAAACCCAGAACAGGCATTCCCGCTCCCGGTCCGACAACGGATCCTGCATGGAAGCCGCCGCGATCAGCTGCGGAATGCTGGAAAGCGCGTAGCAGCATTTGAGTTGCGCCTTCATCAGGGCGGTCAGCTCGATCTTGTCCGGCTCGCCGGCGGAAAACAGCACGAACAGGCGCTGGCGGCCGACATTCAGCCGCAGAGAATAAATCTCGGCATGGCCGAGCACGTCGAGCAGGCGCGCCTCTTCGCCGGTCAGCAGCGCGCCGGCGTCAGGCGCTTGCGCCGTCACCAAAGGCTTGGGGCGAACGCCGGGGGCTGTCGTCAGGGGACCCAGCGCCAAACTGGCGATCAGCCTTTTGCCGATCAGTTCGATGCCGTCGAAGATCCAGTTCGAGGACACGATGCGGGCATCGTTGCGGTCCTGGTCATGCACGATGGCGACCAGCATATAGTTGTCGGCGCCGATATCGGCGGCAAGCTGCATGAAGAAAGTGGTGAGATCGCCACGCGACGTCAGGCGGGCGCCCAAAATGTCTGGTTGCAGGAGCGCGGCGGAGCTGCTCATTGGATGCTTTGGTTGTATGTCATGGCCGGAATCTTTTCTTGAGCCCGGATGCTGGCGTCGCCAGCGGCCGAACTTGAATACGCATCACGTTTACGAAGCACACGCACAGCGCGAGGTCGCGCGGATCGCCGAATCCATTCAGGGAACGCGAAGCCGTCCGCGTCTGGCACCGGCCAAATGCCGGAACTTGAGACTCTGGGTGGTCGCCGCGCCCCCCTAGGACCGGCTGATTCGGGTCTAATCTACCCGCAGATGAATCCGACATCAAACGCGATTTGACAAAATCGAATCTGGCCGACTCGCTTTGCGACTCAGTAGCCGTTCCTGGCGTTACTTGAAGATGGTGTCCGGGCTGAATCGAGCCGATGATCTGGCGGCGGGATCATCGGGAAATGCGCCGCCGGTCGATCCGGCGGCGCTCTTCTTCGATGTTTTGCCGCCTCAGCGGCCCTCGAAGCCGGTCAGCACGCCGACGGCGTTGATGCCGATTTCTTCCACGGCGTAGCCGCCTTCCATGACGAACAAAGTCGGCAGCCCAAGCTTGGCGATGCGGCGGCCGATCTTGGGATAGTCCTCGCTCTTCAGTTTGAACTGGCTGATCGGGTCCTTCTCGAACGTGTCGACGCCAAGCGACACCACGACGACGTCGGGGGCGTAAGCGGCAAGCTTGGCGCAGGCGTCTTCGAGCGAGGCGTTCCAGGCGTCCCAGTTGGTGCCGAACGGCATCGGATAATTGACGTTGAAGCCTTCGCCTTCACCCTCGCCATGCTCGTCGGCATGGCCGAGGAAGAACGGATATTCGACCATCGGGTCGCCATGCAAATTGAGCACCTGGACGTCGCCGCGGCGATAGAAGATCTCCTGCGTGCCGTTGCCATGGTGATAGTCGACATCTAGGATCGAGACACGGCTGGCGCCCTGGTCGCGGAACCATTGCGCGACGACGGCGGCGTTGTTGATGAAGCAGTAGCCGCCCATGAAGGCGGCGCCCGCATGGTGGCCGGGCGGGCGGCAAAGCGCGAAGGCGCTGCGCTCACCGCCCTTGACTAGGGCGGCCCCGGTCAGCGCGACGTCATAGGACGACTTGATCGCGGCCCACGTGCCTTCGACGAAGGTGGCGCCGGCATCGAAGGAATAATAGCCGAGCAGGGCATCGACACGCTTCGGCGGCACGTCGCCGCGCAGGCCGCGCGTCGGCCAGGTGAAGCCCATGGCCGAGCCCTTGAAGCCGGCGGCGACCCATTCCGGCCAGACCGTCGGTAGGAAGTCGATATAGTGAGCCTCGTGCACGCGCTTGGCCGCCGCGATGTCGTGCTCGACCGGCGCGATGATCGGCCCGAGCTTCTCGCTTTCCACCCGCGCCCTGATGAATTCGGCCCGCGACGGCTTCTCGAAACCCGGCACGATCGCCGAGGTGACCAATTCCATCTGTCCTGAGTGACCGGCGTGGAGAGGGGAGAAAACTGTTTTCATTTTGGGAGTTGGCTCGCTCTTCGAGTTTGCGTCTCTGCGGGTATCATACAGCTTTGTGGCAGAGGTTTTCGATCGCGCCAAGAGGCATCGCAAATTGTTGCCTGGGGCCAGCATGGGACGGCTTGCCAGACGCCAATACTCTGCTAGCCTAAGCGCAAATGGGAGAAAATGATGCCGCCAACGGCCGATCTGATCGTCGAGAACGCCAGCATATTGACGATTGATCCGGACACCCCTCGCGCCCAGGCGATTGCCATCAAGGGTGACCAGATAATTGCGATCGCAGATCGCGACAGCGTGCGCGATTACAAAGGCCCGGACACGCGGGTGATCGACGCCCAGGGCGGCTCCGTCCTGCCAGGCTTCATCGAAGCGCACATGCATCTCTTCGGCGGCGCGGCCGAACTCGACAATCTGCATCTGGCCGGCGTGCACGGCTTCGACGCGTTGCGCGACGCGATCCAGGGTTTTGCCGCCAAGCGTCCGGACGCCAGGCTGCTGATCGGCGCAGGCGTCGACTACGCGATCTTGCCCGAGCCGGTGACGCGCCACCATCTCGACCGCATCATCCCCGACCGGCCCTTCGCCATGTCGGCGTCCGACCACCATACGATGTGGGCGAACACCAAGGCGCTGGAGGAAGCCGGCCTGCTGCATGGCAGGCAGGTCGGCCCGGGCAACGAGATCGTCATGGGCGCGGACGGACTTGCCGCCGGCGAGTTGCGCGAAGGCGAGGCCTTCGGTCCAATTCTTGACCATTTCGGCGCCAACCGGACGCGGCTTGGCCTCGAAGGCGCCGAGCCCGACCCCTATCCGTCAGCGGCCGAGCTTGCCGCCGACCGCGACCTCATGCATCGCGGACTGCAATGGTGCGCCAAGCACGGCATCACCTCGATCCAGAACATGGACGGCAACCTTTACCAGCTCGAATTGCTGGCCGGGCTCGAGAAAGAGGGAAGGCTTCTGTGCCGCACCAAGATCCCGTTCCACTTCAAGAATTTCATGAAGCTGGAGATGCTGGAAAAAGCCTCGCGCATGGCGGCGAGCTACAACTCCGAGTTTCTGTCGTCGGGACTGGTCAAGGTCTTCTATGACGGCGTGCTGGATTCCTGGACGGCGGTGATGGTCGACGACTATGCCGACCGTCCGGGCTGGCGCGGCGAGCCGCTGTTCTCGCCCGAGCATTTCGCCGAGGTGGCGGTCGAGGCCGACCGGCGCGGCCTGCAGATCGCGGTGCATTCGATCGGCGACGGCGCGGTGCGGGCGGTGCTCGATGGCTATCAGGCAGCGCTGGGCAAGAACGGTAAGCGCGACAGCCGCCATCGCATCGAACACATAGAAGTAACCACGCCATCCGACGTGCCGCGCTTCGCCGAACTCGGCGTGCTGGCCTCGATGCAGCCGGCGCATCCGCCGGGGGCGCTGAACTTCCCGCTGGAGCCGACGCTGTCGCGCATCGGCCGCGAGAAATGGCCGCTGAGCTATGCCTGGCGTACGCTCAAAAATGCCGGCGCACGTGTGGTGTTTGCATCCGACTGGCCGGTTTCGCCGGTTGATCCGATCCTGAGCATCCAGGCGGCAGTCATGCGCAAACCTTGGGCAGAAGGGATGCCGGACCAGAGCTTTTCGCTGCAGGAAGCGATCGAAGGCTACACGGTCGAGGGCGCCTATGCGGAATTCATGGAGCATCGCAAGGGCCGCCTGAAGATCGGGTACCTTGCCGATATCGTCGTTTTGTCGGCTGATATCGAGGCGACTGCGCCGGAAGAACTCCATACGGTGCGCCCGGTGACCACCATCTGCGGGGGGAAGGTCACTTACCAAGCCTAACGATGGCATAGGAATTGCTTAATTGAACGGCGACTCGGACCGAGTCACTGCTGCGCAGTTGCCAAGCCGGTTGGCTTGTGGTGACAATCAAACAGGAACACACCTGCCGCCAAGAGCAGGCTTTCTCAATGGGGTAATCGTGCCGGAACAACCGGGTAAGAACGCGATCGAAGTTCGCGGCGTACGTAAGGTTTTTGGAACGGGCGAAAGCCAGGTAGCCGCCCTCGACACAGTGTCGGTGTCGATCCGGGAGAACGAATTCTTCACGCTGCTCGGGCCGTCCGGATGCGGAAAGACGACGCTTCTCAGGTTGATTGCCGGCTTCGATTTTCCAACCGCCGGCGAAATCCTGCTGCACGGCCAAGACATCGCGCCGCTGCCGCCCTTCAAACGTCCCGTCAACACGGTCTTCCAAAGCTACGCGCTGTTCCCGCATATGACGGTGGCGCAGAATATCGGCTTCGGGCTGGAGATGCTGGGCAAGCCGAAGGCCGAGATCGAGGCGCGCGTTGCCCAGATGCTGAAGCTGGTCAAGATGGAGGCGCTCAAGGGCCGCCGCACCAGCCAGATCTCCGGCGGCCAGCAGCAGCGCGTGGCGCTGGCCCGGGCGCTGGCGCCGCAGCCAAAGGTGCTTTTGCTCGACGAGCCACTGTCGGCGCTCGACTACAAGCTGCGCAAGGAAATGCAGATCGAGCTCAAACGCCTGCAGCACGAGACCGGCATCACCTTCATCTTCGTCACCCACGACCAGGAAGAAGCGCTGACCATGTCGGACCGCATCGCGGTGATGTCGGCTGGCAAGATCCTGCAGGTCGGCTCACCGCGCGACATCTACGACCGGCCGGCCGAGCGCTTCGTCGCCGACTTCATCGGCGAGACCAATTTCCTGCCGGGCACTGTGGTGTCGAAAAAACCGGGTGTCGCGACCGTCAAACTTGGCGGCGATGCGACGATCAACGCCGGCTATCCGGAAGGGTTTGAACCCTCGGGCGAGGTCACTGTGGTGATGCGTCCAGAACATGCCGACCTCGTGCCCGATCCGAGCAAGGGCACGATCACCGGCACGCTGTCCAACATCGTCTATTTCGGCACCGACACGCACTACTACGTCAAGCTCGACGGCGGCGGCGACGATTTCATCGTGCGCCATCAAAACAGCCGCTCGAGCGCGGTGACATATCAGACCGGCGCCAAGGTCGGCATCCAGTTCGAGGAGGACGCCGCCCGCGTCCTGAAAGACTGATGGCGACAGCAACCCTTTCTCCAACCACGATTTCCAAGGCCGCGTTGTTCGAAGCTCAGGCGGCCAAGGCCGGCGCGCGGCGCAACCGGCTGTTGTCGCTGCCGGCGCTGATCATCATCGGCATTTTCGGCGTGCTGCCGCTCCTCATCATCTGCGTCTATTCGTTCCTTGTCGCAGCACCCTATGGCGGCGTGCAATGGCACTTCTCGGCCGACGCCTATCTGAACTTCCTGTTCCAGCGCGACATTTTCGACGACACGCTGCAGTTCACGCCGGACTTCCTGATCATCTATCTGCGCTCGTTCCTGTTCGCGGTGGTGACGACGGTCATCTGCCTGCTGCTCGGCTTCCCGACTGCCTATTTCATGGCGACCCGGCCGCCGGCGCAGCGCAATTGGTGGGTGCTTATGATCACCATCCCGTTCTGGTCGAACCTTCTGGTGCGCACGCTGGCGATCATGTTCATCATCCGCGACGAAGGCCTGATCAACAACGCGCTGATCGGTCTCGGCGTGATCGATAAGCCGATCACCATGCTCTACACCAATTTCGCCATCCAGCTCGGCCTGCTTTATGCCTTCCTGCCGTTCATGGTGCTGCCGCTCTATTCGAGCCTGGAGAAGCTCGACTTCCGGTTGATCGAAGCGGGCTACGATCTCTATGCGACGCGCCGCCAGGTGCTGTGGCGGGTGATCATCCCGCTGTCCAAGCCCGGCATCATCGCCGGCTGCCTGCTGGTCTTCATACCGGCGCTCGGCGCCTATGTGACGCCGCTAATCCTGGGGGGCGGCATCCACCTGATGATCGGCGACCTGATCGCGCAGCAGTTCGGCTCGGGGCGCAACTGGCCACTGGGCTGCGCGCAGGCGCTGATCCTGATGGCCGCGGTGCTGGTCGCGCTTTACTTCTACGTCCGCAACACGTCGGGGAAGGTGCAGCATGGGTGAGCCCCGCATCATGGACATCAAGGACCAGCCAGGTTTCCGCACCATCGCCATCATCTGTCTGCTGGTGCTCTATGTGCCGGTGCTGATCCTGATGATCTTCTCGCTGAACAGCGGTTCGCTGGTCACACATTGGGAAGGCGTCACGCTCGGCTGGTACGGCACGGCGCTGCTCAACGAGGAGTTCCACAGCGCCGCCAGGAACACGATGATCATCTCGGTGACAGCGACAATCGTCTCGACCATCTGCGCCACGCTTGCCGCGATCGGCATGACGCGGGTCAAGCCATGGCCTGGGCTCGCGGCGGCGTTCATGGTCATCAACCTGCCGCTGATGGTGCCGGAGATCATCACCGCGGTGGCGACGCTGTCCTTCTTCGCGCTGATCGCGGGAACGTTGGGGCTCAATTTCGGCATTGGCAATTTGATCCTCGCCCACACCGTGTTCTGCATCCCCTTTGCCTATATGCCGATCCGGGCGCGGCTGGAGGATATGGACCTGACGCTGGAATATGCCGCAGCCGACCTCTACGCGACACCGTGGAACGCCTTCCGGCGCATCACGCTGCCGCTCTTGGTGCCCGGCATCATGTCGGGCGCCGCACTCGCCTTTATCGTCTCTTTCGACGATTTCACCATCACGCAGCTCGTCGCCGGTCCCGGCCAGACGACGCTGCCTCTCTACATCTGGAATCAGATCCGGCGACCGATGACACCGGAGATCAACGCGATCTCCACCATCCTGCTTATGGTGTCGATCCTGTTCGTCTCGGTCTCGTTCCTGATTGCGCGCCGACGCGCAAAATAAGCTCCAAGACATAACAATGGGAAGGCAAGGAGAAACATAAAATGTCTAGAAAAAAACTGATGGCGGCCGTTTCGTCGGCCGTGCTGCTCTGGGCCGTGCCGGCGCTCGCCGACGGTGAACTGCACATCTACAACTGGGGTGACTACACCAATCCGAAGCTGATCGAGAAGTTCGAGAAGCAGTACAACATCAAGGTGACGCTGGACGACTACGATTCCAACGAAACGATGCTGTCCAAGGTGCGCGCCGGCAATTCCGGCTACGACATCGTGGTGCCGTCCGACTACACCGTGAAGATCATGATCGATGAAGGCCTGCTCGAAAAGACCGAGCCCAATGCGATGCCGAACGGCAAGAACATCGATCCGCGCTTCCTCAACATCTACTGGGATTCGGGTCGCCACTACACCGTGCCGTGGCAGTTCGGCACCACGGCATTCGCCGTCAACACCGACAAGTACAAGGGCGACATCGACACGCTGGCCATCCTGTTCAACCCGCCGGACGAGCTGAAGGGCCAGATCAACGTGCTCGACGACGTCAACACCGTCATGCATGCGGCCGAGCGTTATGCCGGCGTGCCGCGCTGCGGCGCCGACAAGGCCAATTTGAAGAAGGTCAACGACATCCTGATGGCCGCCAAGCCGTCATGGAAGACGTTCAGCTACGACACCATCACCAAGATCACCTCCGGCGACGTGATCGTCACCGAACAGTGGAACGGCGCGACCTACCGTTCGCGGCAGAAAATCCCGGCGATCAAATATTCCTATCCGAAGGAAGGCATCGAAGGCTGGATGGACAATGTCGCGGTGCTGAAGGGCGCCAAGAACCTGGACAATGCCAAGCTGTTCCAGGACTTCCTGATGCTTCCGGAAAACGCGGCGATGATTTCTGACTTCGCCGGCTACGACAATGGCATTGCCGGCAGCCACAAATTCCTGACTCCAGACTTCGCCAACTCACCGGAACTCAATCCGCCGGCCGGCGCGCCGACCCCGGAATTCGTGCCGCCATGCCCGCCGGATGTGGTGGAGATCTACAACAAGATCTGGACCAACCTGCGCAAGTAAGTTTGCGGGAACATATGAAAGGAGGGGAGGCTCCGGCCTCCCCTTCTTATTGCCTGTTTCTGTGCATGCCGTTGCCCAAACCGCCACGCACTTTGGGCGACATGCATTCGGGAGGAAGTCTTGACGTCCTATCGCAATTCCGAGCACCGCCCGCCGATCATGCAGGGCTCGCCGCCCAAGCTTGTGCCGCCGAAGCTCGATTGGGACCGGCCGCCTTGGAACCGCTGGGCCTTCCAGCATATCCGCGAGTTCCTGCCGACGGTCGAGGTCTGGCGCGGCAACGGCCATCGTCATCGCCTCGAGCGCGCAGAGGTCGATCTTGACGATCTGTCGGTCGTGGACAGCAACGGTGCGGCGACGACGCTTGCCGGCCTGCTCGACGAGACCTACGCCGATGGCTTTCTGGTGCTCAAGGACGGTAAGGTCGCCTATGAGCGCTACTTCAACGGCATGGACGAGCGCTCGCTGCATCTGTCGCAGTCGATGGCGAAATCGGTCACCGGATCGGTTTGCGGCATTCTTGTCGGTCGCGGGCTGATCGATCCGGCCAGGCTGGTGACGGATTATCTTCCCGAACTTGGCGAAACCGGGTGGGCCGGCGCCACCGTGCAGCACGTGCTCGACATGACGACGGGCGTGCGCTTCTCGGAAGAATATACCGATCGCTATTCCGAAATCGGCCAGGTCGATGTCGCCACCGGCTGGAAGCCGATCCCGCCGGGCAGCGATCCTGATTTTCCATGGCCGTCACATCTGTTCGAACTGATCCTGCGGCTGAAGGACAAGGTGCGGCCGCATGGCGCTGAATTCGAGTACCGCTCGATCGAGACCGATGTGCTCGCCTTCATCATGGAACGGGTGAGTGGCAAGCGGCTGGCGCAGCTCGTCTCCGAAGAGCTCTGGCAAAAGCTTGGCGCCGACGAAAGCGCCTGCTTTACCGTCGACAGCGCCGGCTATGCGCTGGCCGATGGCGGCTTCAACGCGACGCTGCGCGACTATGCTCGGTTCGGCCAATTGATCCTCGACAATGGCGGCGGCGTTATCCCCGCCGACTGGATCGAGGCGACGCGCACCGGCAAGCACACGCCGGATTTCAATCCCAGCCTGCCGGACGGCAGTTACCGCAACCAGTTCTGGATCGAGGATCAGCGCTCGCGCTCGCTGATGTGCCGCGGCGTCTTCGGCCAGATGATCCATATCAGCTGGGAACAGCGGATGGTCGTTGTGAAGCTTTCGACCTATCCGGATTTCCTCAACTCGGCCTATTCGGTGGCGACGCTGAAGGCCGTGCATGCCATCGCCGCGGCGTTGGCCTGAAACCCATCGGAATAGATCGGGAGAGAGATCGTGACCGGCAAGACCGCGTTCGAAACCCAATATGGCTTTGCCCGCAAGGACGTGCGGCTCGAAACCTGGCGGCAGGCGCCGTTCAACCGATGGTCGTTCCAGAATGTCGGTGAGCTGGTGCCAAGCGCGCATGTCGCGGCCGCGCCCGGCGGCGAGGAGCCGGCGAAATCGCTTGGCGTCCTGCTCGGCGAAAAGGTCGCTTTCGCCGGCGGCACGGAGACCGTGGAGGGCTTCCTCAAACGCTCCGACACCGACGCTCTGACCGTGATGAAAGCCGGCACTTTCATTGGCGACTGGTTGGCGCCGCATATGCCGTTCGGCGCCCGTCACATCATCTTCTCGATCAGCAAGTCGGTCACGGCAATTCTTGCCGGCATTCTGGAAGGCGGGGGGGTGTTCGACCCTAACGCGCCGGTGACGCAGTACATTCCGGAAGCCAAGGGTTCGGCCTATGGCGATGCCAGCGTGCGCCATGTGCTCGACATGACCGTCAGCCTCGATTTCGAGGAGGCCTATCTCGACCCCGAAAGCGCCTTTGCTCGCTATCGTCGCTCGACGCTGTGGAACCCGGGCGGCGGGTCGGAAAGCCTGACGACGTTCCTGATGACCATCCAGCGGCTTGCCGAGCCGCATGGCCAGACCTACCGCTATCGCTCGCCCAATTCGGACATGCTGGGCATCCTGGTGGAGCGAGCCTCCGGCAAGCGCGTCTCCGAGTTGCTGAGCGAGAGGCTATGGCTGCCGCTGGGCGCCGCGAGCGAAATGTCGGTGACCGTCGACATGGAAGGCACGGCGCGCACCGCCGGCGGCATGTCGATGACACCGCGTGACCTTGCCCGCATCGGCGAGATGATGCGGCAGGGCGGCATAGCCGGTGGCCGCCGCATTCTGCCGGAGTCCTGGGTGCGCGACACGATCGCCACAGGCGGCAGCCATGAGGCCTGGCAGCGCGGCACCATGGTGTTCCTGTTTCCCAAGGGACGCTATCGCAACAAATGGTACCAGACCGGGCACGACAGCGGCGCCTTCTGCGGCATCGGCATCCATGGCCAGTGGCTCTACGTCAATCCGAAGACGGAAGTGGTGATCGCCAAGATGTCGTCGCAGCCCGAGCCGGTCGACGACAAGCTGGACGAGGATATCGTGGTGTTCCTCGAGGCGCTAAGCGCGATGGTTTAAGGTGTGTCGACATTCAGTTGAGGCCGGCCTGCGAACGCCGGCTTTCTCCGCTTCCGGTGCTCACGTACCCAAAGGTACGCTCCGCTCCGGTTCTCGAAAGCCACCGTTTTCGACTCGGCCTGACCTGAATCTCAACACACCTTAGAGTCGCGCTGAACGCACATTATCGCGCTTTCCTGTGGACCTTCGCTGTCGAATGAAAATACCGTTGTTGGCGGGGCGGGCGCCACGGCCTATGGTCGCCGCTCTTTTCGACAGGGATCGGCATGGCATCGGACATCAAGCGCATCGCAGCAATCATCGCGGCCGAGATCGGCTCGCGGCCGGAACAGGCAGCGGCGGCGATCGGGCTGCTTGACGAGGGCGCGACGGTGCCGTTCGTGGCGCGTTACCGCAAGGAAGTCACCGGCGGGCTCGACGACACGCAATTGCGCGACCTGGCCGAGCGGCTTGCCTATCTGCGCGAGCTCGACGCGCGCCGCGACACGATCCTCGGTTCGATTCGCGAGCAGGGCAAGCTGACCGAGGAGCTCGAGGCCAAGATCTTGGCTGCGGCGACCAAGGCGGAACTGGAAGATATCTATCTGCCCTACAAGCCGAAGCGCCGAACCAAGGCCGAAATTGCCCGCGAGCGTGGACTCGGTCCGCTGGCCGAGGCGATCCTGGCCGACCGTTCGAAAGTGCCGGCGGAACTTGCGCTGGCCTATGTCACCGGGGAGGTGGCCGATGCCAAGGCGGCGCTCGAAGGCGCCCGCGACATACTGTCGGAGCAGTTCGCGGAAAATGCCGATCTGGTCGGCAAGCTGCGCGCCTATATGAAAGAGCGCGCTTTCCTGCGTGCCAAAGTCGTCGATGGCAAGCAGGAGGCTGGTGCGAAGTTCTCCGACTATTTCGACCATGTCGAGCGCTGGTCCGGCGTGCCCAGCCATCGCGCGTTGGCGATGCTGCGCGGCCGCAACGAAGAGGTGCTGTCGCTCGACATCGAGGTCGATGCCGACGATCAATCGCCGGTGAAGCCGGTCGAGCGCATGATCGCCAATGCGTACGCCATCGGCGGCACGCAGCCGGGCGATCGCTGGCTGATGGAAGTCGCCGGCTGGACCTGGCGCATCAAGCTTTCGCTGCATCTGACGCTCGATCTGATGCGCGACCTGCGCGAGCGGGCCGAGGAAGAAGCGATCCATGTCTTTGCTCGCAATTTGAAGGATCTGCTGCTTGCCGCGCCTGCCGGGTCGCGGCCGACGATGGGGCTCGATCCCGGTATCCGCACCGGCGTGAAGGTGGCTGTGGTCGATGGCACCGGCAAGGTGCTGACGACGACCACGGTCTATCCGTTTCCACCCAGGAACGATGTGCGTGGCACGCAAGCCGAACTCGCCGCGCTTATCCGCCAGCACAAGGTCGAACTGATCTCGATCGGCAACGGCACCGGCAGCCGCGAGACCGAGAAGTTGGCCGCCGACATGCTGTCCGATATGCCTGCAGGTTCAGGCCCGAAGCCGCTCAAGGTGATCGTCAGCGAAGCCGGAGCCTCGGTTTATTCCGCCTCGGCAACGGCAGCGGCGGAATTCCCCGGCCTCGACGTGTCGCTGCGCGGTGCGGTGTCGATCGCCAGGCGCCTGCAGGATCCGCTGGCCGAGCTCGTCAAGATCGAGCCGAAATCGATCGGCGTCGGCCAGTATCAGCACGATGTCGACCAGTACCGGCTTGGCCGCTCGCTGGAAGCGGTGGTCGAGGATGCGGTGAACGCCGTCGGCGTCGACCTCAACACGGCGTCGGCGCCGCTGCTGGCGCGCGTCTCAGGCCTTGGCACGTCGCTTGCCGAGGCGATCGTGGCGCATCGCGACGCGACCGGACCGTTTTCCAGCCGCAAGGAGCTGCTCAAGGTCTCCCGCCTTGGACCGCGCGCGTTCGAACAATCCGCCGGCTTCCTGCGCATTGCCAATGGCAGCGAGCCGCTCGATGCCTCGTCGGTGCATCCGGAAGCCTATGGCGTGGCCAAGAAGATCGTTGCCGCCTGCGGCCGTGATGTGCGGGCGCTGATGGGCGATAGCGCGGCACTCAAGGCGCTCGATCCGCGCGTCTTCGTCGACGAGCGCTTCGGCCTGCCGACAGTGCGCGACATCATCGCCGAGCTGGAAAAGCCCGGACGCGATCCGCGCCCCGGCTTCAAGACAGCGACCTTTGCCGATGGCGTCGACGAAATCAAGGATCTGAAGCCCGGTATGCTGCTTGAAGGCACAGTCACCAATGTCGCTGCCTTCGGCGCCTTCGTCGACATCGGCGTGCATCAGGACGGGCTGGTGCATGTCTCGCAGCTCGCCGACCGTTTTATCAAGGACGCGCATGAGGTAGTGAAGGCCGGCGACGTGGTGAAAGTGCGCGTTGTCGAGGTCGACATCAAGCGCAAGCGCATCGGGCTGTCGATGCGCAAGGATGGCGGCGAGGGCGGCGCGTCGAAGACTGGGCCGCGGGATCACGGCGGCGGCAAGCCCGCGCCGCGCTCGCCGGCGCCACAGCGCCAGCCGGAAAAACCTTCGCAAGGTGCTTTCGGCGCGGCGCTCGCCGAGGCGATGAAGCGGAAGTAGCTGCGAATGGTTCCTTGCAATCGGTAGAGCGTTATCTACCATCCGTGCGTGGAGAGACGCGCGATATGGCAAGCTTCGAGCAAGTGGGTGTCCACGAGTTGGGGCGTCTTTGGGACGAGGGCATGGCGAGCGGCAGTTCGGTCGATGGAAACCAGGCTTTCGCCCGGATCAAAAGCAAGCTCGATGCGAAAGTTGCCGAAACGCAAGTCGCAATGACCCGACGCTCACAGCCGGAAGCCGAGGCGATGAAGCGCAAGTAGCTACCAGGCGAGAAAGGCTGGCTCCTTCTCGACCTTGTCGAGCAGCCAGTCGCGAAAGCTTGCGACCGGCGGGTGGCCGCGTTTGTCATGCGGCACGACGAGATAGTAGGAGCTGCGGCTTTGCATGGGTTGACCCGGCGCTGGCACCAACTGGCCGCGCTGCAATTCTCCTGCGATCAGGATTTCCGGCAAGAGCGCGACGCCGAGCCCCGCCATGCAGGCCTGAGCGACCGTGCCGAACTGCTCGAACTGCATGCCGGGCCCGGTCGGCGCGCTCAGGCCTTGCGCTTCGAACCATTCGCTCCAGGCGCCGGGACGCGTCGCCATGTGCAGCAGCGGCAGGCGACTGATATCGGCGGCCGTGGCGATGGCGCGGCTAGCGAGGAATTCGGGTGAAACCACCGGCATCACGGTCTCATGCATCAGGAGCGTGCAGTCGGCATCCGGCCAATCGGGCATGCCGTGATGGATCGCGGCGTCGAGCCGCTCGCGGGCGAAGTCGAAGCGGCCGATGCGCGTGGCGAAGTTGATGGTGATGTCGGGATTGCGGGCGACGAAATCGGGGATCATCGGCATCAGCCAGCGTGTGCCGAAGGTCGGCAGAATGGCAAGGTTCAACACACCACTATGCCGATTGCTCATCAATCCAAGGGCGGCGTCGCGCAATTGGCCGAGCGCTGAGCGGACCGCCTCTGCGTAGATCTCGCCCGCCGTGGACAGCCGCACATTGCGGCTGTCGCGCTCGAACAACCGCTGGCCGAACAGGTCTTCCAAAAGACTGATCTGCCGGCTGACAGCGCCCTGGGTCAGATCGAGTTCACGGGCCGCGGCAGTGAAGGAGCCGAGGCGCGCCACGGCCTCGAAAGCGGCAAGCGCGGCGGTGTTGGGCAGAAGGCGGCGTTGGACATTCATGATCCATTACTAAACCTCATTGATCAATGATGCAATTTCGTTTGATTTTTTCGAGGCAGAGGCGGATAAGCCCGGCATCCAAGATTTTGTTTGCGCATGTCGTTGTCCAAAAACCCCTGAACACTTTTGGGCGACATGCATTTGGGAGAGACCGAGAGCCATGGCCGCCGACAAGAACGCGTTCGTCTGGGAAGATCCCTTCCTGATTGAGGACCAGCTTTCCGAGGACGAGCGCATGGTGCGCGACGGCGCCGCGGCTTTTGCCGCCGACAAGCTCGCCCCGCGCATCGAGGAAGCCTATCTCGATGAGAAGACGGATCCTGGCATTTTTCGCGAGATGGGCGAGGCGGGCCTGCTCGGCATCACCATCCCCGAGGAATATGGCGGGCTCGGCGCCAATTACGTCACTTACGGGCTGGTGGCGCGCGAGGTCGAACGCATCGATTCCGGCTACCGCTCGATGATGTCAGTGCAGTCGTCGCTGGTGATGTATCCGATCCATGCCTATGGCTCGGAAGGACAGCGTAAGAAATATTTGCCAAAGCTGGCGTCGGGCGAATGGATCGGCTGCTTCGGCCTGACCGAGCCGGATGCCGGCTCCGATCCGGGCGGCATAAAGACGCGCGCCGAGAAAACGGCGAGCGGCTACAGGATCTCCGGGTCCAAGATGTGGATCTCCAATGCGCCGATCGCCGACGTGTTCGTCGTCTGGGCGAAGCTGAAGGGCGACAACGGCAAGGACGAGATCCGCGGCTTCGTGCTGGAAAAGGGCATGAAGGGGCTGTCGGCGCCGAAGATCGGCGGCAAGCTGTCGCTGCGGGCGTCGATCACCGGTGAGGTGGTGATGGAAGGCGTGGAAGTGGGCGAAGATGCGCTGCTGCCCAACGCCAGGGGCCTCGGAGGTCCGTTCGGCTGCCTCAACCGGGCGCGTTACGGCATCTCCTGGGGTGCGATGGGCGCCGCCGAGGACTGCTGGCGCCGCGCGCGGCAATATGGTCTCGACCGAAAACAGTTCGGCAAGCCGCTCGCGGGCACGCAGCTGTTCCAGAAGAAGCTCGCAGACATGCAGACCGAGATTGCGCTTGGACTGCAGGGTTCGCTGCGCGTCGGCCGGCTGATGGACGAAGGCAAGATGGCGCCGGAGATGATCTCGATCGTCAAGCGCAACAATTGCGGCAAGGCGCTCGACATCGCTCGCCAGGCCCGCGACATGCATGGCGGCAACGGCATCCAGATCGGCTACCACGTCATGCGCCATGCGCAGAACCTGGAGACGGTCAACACCTATGAAGGCACGCATGACGTGCATGCGCTGATCCTGGGACGGGCGCAGACGGGCATTCAGGCATTCTTCTAGGATGACAGCTTAGCCGGTGACGCTGCTTAAATTGGGTGCAGCGCAACATCTGTGCTTGGAGAATGCCCAGGACTTGTGTCAGGGTTCGGCTGAAGAAACGCCGATCTCCGGGGCCCCATGGCAATTCTGGCAGCCGTCTACCATCTGACCCATTACAAATACGACCGTCCGGTCGTTCTTGGCCCCCAGGTGATCAGGCTGCAACCGGCGCCGCATTCGCGCACCAAGGTGCTCAGCCATTCGCTGAAGGTCGAGCCGGCTAACCACTTCGTCAATCTGCAGCAGGACCCCTACGGCAATTTCCTCGCCCGCTTCGTCTTCCCGGAGCCGGTGACGGAACTGAAGATCGAGGTCGATCTCGTCGCCGACATGACGGTCTATAATCCGTTCGATTTCTTCGTCGAACCGTCGGCTGAGATCTTTCCGTTCGAGTATCCGGAAGAGATCAGGGACGATCTCGCCATTTACCGCACACCGGAACCGGCCGGACCGCTGCTGTCGGCTTTCCTCGCAACGATCGATCGCAACCCCACCAACACCGTCAATTTCGTCGTCGACCTCAATGCGCGGTTGCAGCGCGAGATCGCCTATATCGTGCGCATGGAGACCGGCGTGTTCTCGCCGGAAGAGACGCTGGCGGCGAAGAAAGGCTCGTGCCGGGATTCGAGCTGGCTGCTGGTGCAGATCCTACGTAACCTGGGCATCGCGGCGCGTTTCGTCTCCGGCTATCTGATCCAGTTGAAGCCCGATCTGGTGGCGCTCGATGGCCCGGCCGGAACCGCCGTCGACTTCACCGATCTGCATGCCTGGTGCGAGGTCTATCTTCCGGGCGCCGGCTGGATCGGCTTCGATCCGACCTCGGGTCTGCTCACCGGCGAAAGCCATGTGCCGCTGGCCGCAACGCCGCATTTCCGCAACGCCGCTCCCATCTCCGGCATGGCGAGCTTCGCCAATGTCGAGTTCGGTTTCGACATGCGGGTCGATCGCATCGCCGAGCATCCGCGCATCACCAAGCCGTTCTCCGATGAAAGCTGGCAGGCGCTCGATGCGCTCGGCAACAAGGTCGACGCTGCGCTGCAAGCCGGCGACGTCAGGCTGACCATGGGCGGTGAGCCGACCTTTGTCTCCATCGACGATTTCGAATCCGCCGAGTGGAACACCGCCGCCGTCGGCCCGACCAAGCGCGAAAAGGCCGACGCGCTGATCCGCAAACTGCGCGAACGCTTCGCGCCGGGCGGCTTCCTCCACTATGGCCAGGGCAAGTGGTATCCGGGCGAGAGCCTGCCGCGCTGGACCTTTTCGCTCTACTGGCGCACCGACGGCGAGCCGGTGTGGAGCGATCCGTCGCTGATCGCGCACGAAAAGAGCGACGCCAAGGTTGGTCCGCAGCAGGCCGAAAGCCTGCTGACGGCGATTGCCGGCGAGCTCGGCATCGACAAGGCGATGGTCAGCGAAGCCTTTGAGGACCCTGCCGAATGGCTGCTCAAGGAAGGCAAGCTGCCGGACAATGTCGATCCTTCCAACTCCAAGCTGGAAGATCCGGAAGAGCGCAGCCGCATGGCGCGTGTGTTCGAGCGCGGGCTGACCAAGCCGTCGGGCTATGTGCTGCCGGTGCAGCGCTGGAACAGCCAGGCGTCGGAGCCGCGCTGGCGCTCGGAGAAATGGAAGACGCGGCGCGGCCGGCTGTTCCTGGTGCCGGGCGATTCCCCGGTCGGCTATCGCCTGCCGCTCGGAACGCTGCCCTATGTGCCGCCGGCGCAATTTCCCTACATCGTACCGGTCGATCCATCGCTGCCGCGCGGTGCGCTGCCGGCGCGTGAGGCGATCTTGGCTGCCGCTGCTCCAGCAGAACTGGAAGGCGCCGACGAGATGGCGCGGCGCCAGCAGGCGGCCTCGTTCACCGCGACGACCGGTCAGCAGGACCGGGTCGAGCAGGAGTTGACCGAGATCGGCGGCGCGGTGCGTACCGCACTTTCCGTCGAGCCGCGCGACGGGCGGCTCTGCGTGTTCATGCCGCCGGTCGAGGCGCTGGAAGACTATCTCGAACTGATCGCAGCCGCCGAGAACGCGGCAAAGGCGATCGGCTTGCCGGTGCACATCGAAGGCTACGGCCCTCCGCACGATCCGCGCCTCAACGTCATCCGCGTCGCGCCCGACCCCGGCGTCATCGAGGTCAACATCCATCCCGCCTCGACTTGGCAGGACTGCGTGGCGACGACCACGGCGATCTACGAGGAGGCGCGGCAAACGCGGCTCGGCGCCGACAAGTTCATGATCGACGGCCGCCACACCGGCACCGGCGGTGGCAACCATGTCGTCGTTGGTGGCGCGACGCCCAATGACAGTCCGTTCCTGCGCCGGCCCGATCTGTTGAAGAGCCTGGTGCTGCAATGGCAGCGGCGTCCGTCGCTGTCCTATCTGTTCTCCGGCCTGTTCATCGGCCCGACCAGCCAGGCGCCGCGCTTCGACGAGGCGCGGCACGATTCGCTCTATGAGCTCGAGATCGCGATGGCGCAGGTGCCGCATCCGGACCAGGGCAATGCACCCTTGCCATGGCTGGTCGACCGGCTGTTCCGCAATCTTTTGACCGATGTCACCGGCAACACGCACCGCTCGGAAATCTGCATCGACAAATTGTTCTCGCCTGACGGGCCGACCGGTCGGCTGGGACTGGTCGAATTCCGTGGCTTCGAGATGCCGCCCAATGCGCGCATGTCACTGGCGCAGCAGTTGCTGGTCCGCGCGATCATCGCCCGCGCCTGGAAGAACCCGCTAGACGGTCGCTTCGTGCGCTGGGGCACCTCGCTGCACGACCGCTTCATGCTGCCGCATTATGTCTGGGCGGATTTCCTCGACGTACTCGACGACCTCAAGCTCAATGGTTTCGAATTCCGTCCCGAATGGTTCGACGCGCAACTCGAGTTCCGCTTTCCCTTCTGCGGCGAGGTCCAGCATGCCGGCATCAAGCTGGAACTGCGGCAAGCGTTGGAGCCGTGGCACGTGATGGGCGAGCAAGGGGCCATCGGCGGCACGGTGCGCTTCGTCGATTCTTCGGTCGAACGGCTGCAGGTCAAGACCGAAGGCCTCAATCCGGAACGTCACGCCATCGTCTGCAATGGTCGCGTCGTGCCCATGAAACTGACCGACAACCGGGAGATCGCGGTGGCCGGCGTGCGCTTCAAGGCCTGGCAGCCGGCGTCGGGCCTGCATCCGGCGCTGCCGGTCAACACGCCGCTGGTCTTCGATATCTACGATCGCTGGTCGAGCCGCGCGGTGGGCGGCTGCGTCTACCATGTCGCGCATCCCGGCGGGCGCAGCTACGATACCTTCCCGGTCAACGGCAATGAGGCCGAGGCGCGGCGGCTCGCCCGCTTCGAACCGCGTGGCCATACGGCCGGCAGCTACGTGCTGCGCAACGAAGAACCCTCTGAAGACTTCCCGATGACCCTTGACCTCAGGCGGCCTCCCAGACTCTGATCAGCAATGGCAAAGGGGAATCAGAAAAAGCTACGCGGCAAGCCGCTGAGGCACAGCCTGCTGGAGCACTACCAGCCGATTGACGGCGTCGTCGACGAAATGGTCGATGCCTCGGGCAATCCGCGTCCGGCCTGGGCGCCCTTCATCGAGGCGCTGGAAGAACTAGGCCCTGAAAAGCTCGGCCAGCGCTTCGCCCGCGCCGACCAGTATTTGCGCGATGCCGGCGTCTATTACCGCGTCTACGACAAGGCTGGCGCCAATGAGCGCGAATGGCCGCTGGCGCATATCCCGCTGCTGATCGAGGACAAGGAATGGGCCGAGATCAGCGCCGGCCTCGTGCAGCGCGCCGATCTGTTCGAAGCAACCATCGCCGACATTTACGGGCAAAACCGGCTGATCGAGAAAGGCATCCTGCCGGCCGGCCTGATCGCGGCAAGTCCCGAATATCTGCGCCCTGTCGTCGGCACCGTGCCGGCCGGCGGCCATTTCCTGCATATGCTGGCCTTCGAGCTCGGTCGCGGCCCTGACGGAAGCTGGTGGGTCCTGGGCGACCGCACCCAGGCGCCGTCCGGCGCCGGCTTTGCGCTGGAAAACCGCGTCGCCACCACGCGCGCGCTGTCCGATATCTATGGCGAGATGCATGTGCATCGCCTGGCCGGCTTCTTCCGCCGCTTTCGCGACGCGCTGATCGGCATGGCCAGGGAAAATGACGGCCGCGTCGCCATTCTAACGCCCGGACCGCTCAACGAAACCTACTACGAGCACGCCTATATCGCTCGCTATCTCGGCATCATGCTGCTCGAGGGCGAGGATCTGACCGTTTCCGGCGGCAAGCTGATGGTGCGCACGGTGTCCGGGCTGATGCCGATCAGCGTGCTGTGGCGCCGGCTCGACGCCGCCTTCGCCGACCCGCTGGAACTGCGGCCGGACTCGCAAATCGGCACGCCTGGTCTGGTCGAGGCAATCCGCCGGGGTACCGTTTCGACGGTCAATGCGCTGGGTTCGGGCCTGATGGAAACGCGGGCGCTGCTCGCCTTCCTGCCGAAGATTTCGCGCGAATTGCGCGGCGAGGAGCTTCTGTTGCCGAGCGTCGCGACCTGGTGGTGCGGGCAGGACAGCGAGCGCCAGCATGTGCTCGCCAATCTCGACCGCATGGTTGTCGGCCCGGCGCTGTCGACGCGGCTTGCCTTCGAGGACGACGACCAGACCAGGCTCGGTTCGGCGCTGACGCCGGAGCAACGGACCGCGCTGGTCGCGCGCATCGAAAGCGATGGCGGCGGTTTCGTCGGCCAGGAAGCAGTGACGCTGTCGACGACGCCGGTCTATGTCGGCGGCTGGCTGGAGCCGCGGCCGGCAAGCCTGCGCGTCTATCTGGCGCGCACGCCCGATGGCTGGACGGTGATGCCGGGCGGCTTCGCCCGGGTCGGCCTGTCGCTCGACCCGACGGCGATTGCCATGCAGCGCGGCGGCCAGGCCGCCGACGTCTGGGTGGTCAGCGACAAACCCGTCGAACGCGAGACGCTGCTGCCGCAGGAGCATGACAGCTTCGCCCGCACCATGCCCGGCAGCCTGCCAAGCCGCGCGGCGGAAAACCTGACCTGGCTCGGCCGCTATATCGAGCGCTCCGAAGACACTGTGCGCATCCTGCGCGCCTATCATGTGCGGCTGGCCGAGACGTCCGATCCGGACATGCCGCTGCTCGCCGACATCAGGGACTATCTCGAGCCATTCGGCATCGACCTGGAATCGGCCATTCCGCCTGGATTGATCGGCACGCTCGACAGCGCTGTCTACAGCGCCGGGCAGATCCGCGATCGCTTTTCGCCCGACGGCTGGCTGGCGCTGAAGGACCTGTCGAAGACGGTGCACAAGTTCGCGGACACGGTTGCGCCTGGAGACGATGCAACGCGGGCGATGACGGTGCTGCTGCGCAAGCTCGCCGGCTTTTCCGGCCTGCTTCACGAGAATATGTACCGTTTCACCGGCTGGCGTTTCCTTGAAATCGGCCGGCGGATCGAGCGCGGCATCCAGATCGCGCGCACGCTTGCCCGTCTCACTCGCTCGGGCGCGCCGGACGGCTCGCTCGACATGATGCTGGAGATCGGCGACAGCGTCATGACCCATCGCCGGCAATATCCGGTGCGAGCCGGGCGGCGCACGGTGATCGACCTTTTGGCGCTCGACCCGCTCAATCCGCGCTCGATCCTGTTCCAGCTTGAGCGGCTGAAGGCGGAAATCGGGCTGCTACCGTCCGTCGGCCCGGAGGGGCAGATGTCGGTGGCAGCCAAGGAAATTCTGCAGCTCAACACGGCGACCGCCGTCATGGAGCCTTCGGAGATGTCGGCGGAAGTGCTGGACGATCTCGCCACCGAGATCGGCAACCTCTACAGCAGCCTCGCCAAAGCCTATTTCGGATAAAGCAGGTTCCGCAAAAGTGTCGTGTGGTTTTGCGACAAGAACCTGTGTCAAGATAAGAAATTAAGCATGCTGTACGATATCAGGCTTCATCTCAGCTACGATTATGATGCCGCAGCCGGTGGCAGCCGGCATCAGGTTCGGGTGCTGCCGCCGACGATTGCGGGCGTGCAACGCGTGGTCGCCGCGTCGCTGTCGTTTGTACCGAACCCGTCGGAGCGTACGGACTTTTCCGATTTCTTCGGCAACAACGTCACCGCGATCGCCTTTCGCGACGTCCATGACGGGCTCGATATCAGAATGAGCGCGCGCGTGTCGGTGTCGCGTCCTGAGCCTGGGCTCGACGTCTCGCCGGATCTGCAGCGGTTGAGGGAAGAACTCGGCGCGGTGCGGTCGCTGGCGCCGGATGCGCCGCACCACTTTCTCGCCGCCAGCGATCATGTCGGCATCGATGCCGCGATCACCGCCTATGCGCGGCGGAGCCTTGCCGGTTCGACCGCCGCCACGGTCATGGACCTGTGCGACCGCATCCATCGCGATTTCACCTATGACGGCAAGGCGACCACCGTTCGCACCAGGGCCAGCGACGCCTTCGCCCTGAAGCGCGGTGTGTGCCAGGATTTCTCGCACATCATGATCGCCGGCCTGCGCGGACTGGGTATCCCGGCGGGCTATGTCAGCGGGTTCCTGCGCACGATCCCACCCAAAGGCAAACCGAGGCTGGAAGGCGCGGACGCCATGCATGCCTGGGTCAAGGCCTGGTGCGGGCGCGACGCCGGCTGGCAGGAATTCGACCCGACCAACGGCATGCGGGCGAGCAACGACCACATCACCGTCGGCTATGGCCGCGACTATTCCGATGTGGCGCCGATCGTCGGCGTGCTGAAGACGACGGGCGGCCAGGTCGGCGACCAGGCCGTGGACGTCATTCCGGTCGCGGCCTGACGCACCCAGGATACCCTCCTCCAAAAATACGGAACCTGCAGCGGTTACGCGGCTTATCTACGCGCTATTTGCGTGGAGCGATCATGTTGCAACGGCTGCAATCCTCGGCGAGCGAAGAAGAGAAACATACGAACGGCGCGCAAAGTTCGGCCGAGCGTGCCTCGCTCAGCTATGTCAGCGATGCCGACCCGGGCATCCGGCGCCTGAGGAAAGGCAAAGGTTTTGCCTACGCCGATGCCAATGGCAGGCCGGTCGGCGCCGTGGCCCTCGATCGCATCAAGGCGATCGTCATCCCGCCGGCCTGGACGGATGTGTGGATCTCGCCTGATCCGAACGGCCATATTCAGGCGACCGGCCGGGACCAGCGCGGGCGCAAGCAGTATCGCTATCATCCGCTTTGGGGCGAGGAGCGCGACGGCGCCAAATATTCGAGCCTGGTGGCCTTTGCACAAAGCCTGCCGGAATTGCGCCGCCGCATCGATGCCGATCTGCGCCGCCACGGCCTGCCGTTCGAACGCGTCGTCGCGGCGGTCGTCTGGCTGCTCGACAACACGATGATCCGTGTCGGCAACGCCGCCTATGCGCGCGACAACAAGAGTTTTGGGCTCACCACGCTGCGTGATCGCCATGTCGACATCAAAGGGTCGAGCCTGCGGTTTGCCTTCAAGGGCAAATCCGGCAAGGAATGGAAGCTGAAGTTGGTCGACCGGCGCATCGCCCGGGTCGTGCGCGGCGCCCAGGACATTCCAGGGCAGCATCTGTTCCAGTATTTCGACGAGGATGGCGAGAGGCGCAAGCTGCGCTCCGACGACGTCAACCGCTATATACGCGAGGCTATCGGGGCCGATTTCAGTTCCAAGCATTTCCGCACCTGGGGCGGCACCATCCATGCGGCGTCGCTGTTTGCCGGCGCCGAGCTGCCCGAAAGCAAGACCCACCAAAAGCGGCTGATCAACAGCGTCGTCGACAAGGTGGCCGAACGCCTGAACAACACGCGCGCGGTCTGCCGTAAATGCTACATTCATCCGCTCGTTTTCGACGCGTGGTCCGAGGGGCGCCTGCTGACCGAGATGGCCGACGCAAACAAGCGGAAACGGCTGATCGCCGGGCTCGATGAGGAAGAAACGCTGGTGCTCCGGTGGCTCCAGTCGCACGGGGCCTGACCGGCTCGGCAAGTCTCTGACAGCCCGACGATTTTTTTTATCGACCTTGTGTCGGTTCGCGCCCTACTGTCGCGTCCTTTGATACGGAAAGGACGAAAAAATGCTCTACGCCATCCTCTGCTACGCCTCCGAAGACGTCGTCAGTTCCTGGAGCAAGGAACAGGACGACGAGGTGATGGCCAAGATACTCAACGTCCAAGAGAAATATGCCAAGGCCGGTCGACTTGGGCCAGTGGCCCGGCTGCTGCCGACGACCGCGGCCACGACGCTGCGCAAGGTCAAGGGCGAGTCGATCGTGCTCGACGGCCCGTTCGCCGAGACCAAGGAACAGTTCCTCGGCTTTTATACGCTCGAATGCCGCGATCTCGACGAAGCCGTCGAATTCGCCCGCGAGCTCTCCGAGGTCAATCCGAGCGGCGGATCGTATGAGATCCGGCCGGTTTCGGTCTTCAATCCGACAAAGGTTGCTGTATGACCGAGCTTGCCTGGATAAGCACCGCGATCGGCAACGCCCGCCCGCAGGCGATGGGCGCGCTGCTGCGCTACTTCCGCAACCTCGACGCGGCGGAAGAGGCTTTCCAGGACGCATGCCTGAGGGCGCTCAAGAATTGGCCGAAGAACGGGCCGCCGCGCGATCCGGCGGCCTGGCTGATCTTTGTCGGCCGCAACAGCGGCATCGATGCTGTGCGCAAGACCGCCAAGCAGGCGCCGATGCCGGAAGAAGACCAGATCTCCGATCTGGAGGATGCCGAGGGCGACATGGTCGAGCGCCTGGATGGAGCGCATTACCGCGACGACATCCTGCGGCTTTTGTTCATCTGCTGCCATCCGGATCTGCCGGCAACGCAGCAGATCGCGGTGGCGCTGCGTATCGTCTCCGGCCTTACCGTCAAGCAGATCGCGCGCGCCTTTCTGGTCGGTGAGAGCGCCATGGAGCAGCGCATCACGCGCGCCAAGGCGCGCATTGCCGACGCCGGCGTGCCGTTCGAGACGCCGGACGCGGTCGAGCGCTCCGAACGGCTCGCGGCGGTTGCCGCCATGGTCTATCTGATCTTCAACGAAGGCTATTCGACCAACAGCGGCGAGGCGCCGGCCCGCGCGCCGCTCTGCGAGGAGGCAATCCGCCTTGCCCGCCTGCTGCTCAGGCTGTTCCAGGCCGAGCCCGAGATCATGGGCTTGACCGCGTTGCTTTTGCTGCAGCATGCGCGGGCGCCGGCGCGCTTCGACGCGAATGGCGAGATCATCCTGCTCGACGACCAGGACCGGTCGCTGTGGAGCCGCAAGATGATCGACGAGGGCCTGGCGCTGGTCGACAAGGCGCTGCGCCATCGCAAGCCCGGTCCTTACCAGGTGCAAGCGGCGATCGCGGCGCTGCATGCGCGGGCGCCGACGCCCGAGGACACAGACTGGATCGAGATCGACCTGCTCTACGGCCTGCTCGAGCAGATGCAGCCGTCGCCGGTGGTGACGCTGAACCGCGCTGTCGCCGTGAGCAAGGTGCGCGGTCCGGAAGCGGCGCTTGCCATGATCGAGCCGCTGGAAGACCGGCTTTCGGGCTATTTCCACTTCTTCGGCCTGCGCGGTGGACTGTTGATGCAACTTGGCCGTAACGAGGAGGCGCGCGTCGCCTTCGACCGCGCCATCGCCTTGGCCAACACCGCGGCGGAAGCGGCGCATATCCGCATGCATATCGACCGGTTGATCAAGGAAAGCGCCGAGAAGTCGTCGATCCAGAAGGCGCATTGATAGTCAGGTGAGGCCGGTCTGCAATGCCGGTTTCCTGCGCTTCCGGTGCTCACGTACGAAAAGTACGCTCCGCTCCGGTTCTCGGAACCCGCCCAGTTTGGTCGCTTCGCGCCCGTCTTCGACTCCGACTCGGCCTGACCTGAAATCTCAACACGCCTTCCTCCAATCGCCTGCCTGGCCTAATTTCGCGCTCCGGCCTTGGACCATGCCGGGGTGGCGGTTTTTCCCTGAAACGAGTAATGCCACGCCATGAAAGCGCCCAAGCGTGCCCCTCGGCACGGACAGGACACGGCGCATGGCGTCCACGCCCGCCCTATGAGAGGCGGGATCTGAAAGGGATAAAAATGACCATTGCGAAGGAAACGGCCGAACTTCTGGCGAAACTGGGCGTGGCCAAGGATGCGCTGACCGGCGGCGATCTCATCGTGCGCAGCCCGGTGACCGGTGAACAGATCGCGGCGCTGAAGTCGATTTCGGCCGCCGATGCCGGCAAGGCCATCGATGCCGCGCACAAGGCGTTCCAGGCCTGGCGGCTGGTGCCAGGTCCGAAGCGCGGCGAACTGGTGCGCCTGCTCGGCGAGGAATTGCGCGCCCATAAGGATGAGCTCGGCCGGCTGGTGTCGATCGAGGTCGGCAAGATCCCGTCCGAAGGCCTCGGCGAAGTCCAGGAAATGATCGACATCTGCGATTTCGCCGTCGGTCTGTCCCGGCAATTGTACGGCCTGACCATCGCTACCGAGCGTCCCGGACATCGCATGATGGAAACCTGGCACCCGCTTGGCGTCGTCGGCGTCATCTCGGCCTTCAATTTCCCGGTCGCGGTGTGGTCGTGGAATTCGGCGCTCGCCTTCGTCTGCGGCGACGCCGTGGTGTGGAAGCCGTCGGAAAAGACGCCGCTGACCGCGCTTGCCTGCGAGGCGATCTTCAAGCGTGCCGCCAAGCGCTTTGGCACTGACGCGCCCGATGGGCTGCTGCAGGTGCTGATCGGCGACCGCGTCGTCGGCGAAGTCATGGTCGACCACCCGAAGGTGCCGCTGGTTTCGGCCACCGGTTCGACCCGCATGGGCCGCGAGGTCGGCCCAAGGCTTGCCAAGCGCTTCGCGCGCGCGGTGCTGGAGCTCGGCGGCAACAATGCCGGCATCGTTTGCCCGACCGCCGACCTCGACATGGCGCTGCGCGCCATCGCCTTCGGCGCCATGGGCACGGCCGGCCAGCGCTGCACGACGCTCAGGCGCCTGTTCGTGCATGACAGCGTCTATGACGCTTTGCTGCCGCGCCTGAAGAAAGCCTATCAGAGTGTTTCGGTCGGCAATCCGCTGGAAGGCAAGGCGCTGGTCGGTCCGCTGATCGACAAGGCAGCCTTCGACAACATGCAGAAGGCGCTGAAGGAAGCCAGTGCCCACGGTGGCAAGATTACCGGCGGCGCCCGCGTCGAGAACGGCCATCCGGACGCCTACTACGTGCATCCGGCGCTGGTCGAAATGCCCAAGCAGGTGGCTCCCGTCACTGAGGAGACGTTCGCGCCGATCCTCTATGTGATGAAATATACCGACTTCGATGCCGTGCTCGACGAGCACAATTCGGTTGGCGCCGGCCTCTCGTCGTCGATCTTCACCCGCGACCTGCAGGAGTCGGAGCGGTTCCTCGGTGTCGACGGTTCGGATTGCGGCATCGCCAATGTCAACATCGGCACTTCGGGCGCCGAGATCGGCGGCGCGTTCGGCGGCGAGAAAGAAACGGGCGGCGGCCGCGAGAGCGGCTCGGATGCCTGGAAGGCCTATATGCGCCGCGCCACCAACACGGTGAACTTCTCGAAGGCTCTGCCTTTGGCGCAAGGCGTGTCGTTCGACATCGACTGAATCGAAACGGCGCCGCGCAAAGCGGCGCCGTTTTCCGGTTACCCGAGACGTATCAGGGTACGCAGGTCGACGGCGTGCAAAGGGCCGTGACGACGGACAGTTTCTGACGCCTGTTCAACGTCGGCTTTTCGTAGGTCTTCTTCATGCGAATCCCCGCCTTTGCGATGCGGCCAAATGCGCGCAGCATGGCGTGTCTACAGCCGTGGCGACGCGACGGCATCTCCCGCGCGGGGGATATCCCCTTGCTCAGAAAGCCTTGCCGGTTGCCGGATCGAACAGGCGCAACGCTTCCGCATCGAAGACAAACGCGCAGGACTGGTCCTTGGCGAGGCGAGCCTGCGGCGGCAGGGTTGCCGTCAGCTTCTGCGTTCCGGCTCGGGCGGTGACGACTTGCTCGGGGCCGGTCAGCTCGACAACATCGATCTCGACCGGTAGCGACAGCTCGGCATCGTTGCCCTGGCCAAGGCGAAGCGCCTCGGGCCTCACGCCGACGACGACCAGCGCGCCGTTTTGAGCAGCCTTTGCGTAGCGGGCCGGGATCGCCAGGCGCGCATCAACACCCGCAATGGCAAGCTTGCCGTCCTCGACGACCGCCTCCAGCATGTTCATCGACGGCGCGCCGACGAAGCCAGCAACATAGAGCGTCGCCGGATTGTTGTAGATCTCTTCCGGGGTGCCCAGCTGTTCGATACGGCCGTCACGCATCACGGCGATGCGGGTCGCCAACGTCATCGCCTCGATCTGGTCATGCGTGACGTAGACGACAGTGGTCTGCAGCATCTCGTGCAGCCGCTTGAGCTCGGTGCGCATTTCAAGGCGCAGCTTGGCATCGAGGTTGGAGAGCGGCTCGTCGAACAGGAATACCTGCGGCTTGCGCACCAGCGCCCGGCCGATGGCGACGCGCTGGCGCTGGCCGCCGGAAAGCTGACCGGGTTTGCGTTCGAGCAGGTTCTCGATCTGCAGAAGCCGTGCCGCCTCATGCACCGCCTTGTCGCGCTCAGCCGCGGGAACCTTGCGCATTTCCAGGCCGAAGCCGATGTTGCGATGCACGGTCAGGTTCGGATAAAGCGCATAGGACTGGAAGACCATGGCGATGTCGCGGTTCTTCGGATGCACGCCAAGCACTGACCGGCCACCGATCAGCACGTCGCCGCTGGTCGCTTCGGCCAGACCGGCGATGATGTTGAGCAAGGTCGACTTGCCGCAGCCCGACGATCCAAGCAGGACCAGGAACTCGCCGCTTTCCAGCGCGATGTTGATGCCTTTCAGCGTCTCGACGCTGCCGTAATTCTTGCGGACGTCACGGATTTCAAGCGCGCTCATTGACGACGTCCTCGAATGCAATCGGCCCGCTATAGTCGCGGGGCAGGGTTGAGATGGCGCGCGAGGCCACCCGGATGGCGGCGGCAAGACAGCTGCCCAGCGGCCGCTCCTGCGCCAGTGCCGCCAGGAAGGCAGCGTTGAAGACATCGCCGGCGCCGATCGTGTCGACCACTTTCACGCGCGGCGCGGTGGCTTCGATAAGCTCGCCGTCGGGGCCGATCGCGATCGCGCCATCGGGCCCGCGCTTGACCACGGCGGTCGCGCCTTGCCGCATGCCGTCGCGGATCTTGCGCGCTGCTTCCACCGGGTTATCGAGACCGGCAAGCGTCGTCATCTCGACCTCATTGAAGAGAGCGAGTTCACACCGCGACAGCCAGCCGCGGGTGGCCGCGCAGTTCGCCTCGGTCCAGCCGTCGATTGGCCACCCCGTATCGAGCGCAACGGCGATGCGATGGGCCTCCGCCCAGTCGAAGAAGGCATCGTAGTCCCGGGTCAGGTCATTGGTCAGGAACGAACCGCACAGCAGCGCGTAGCCTCCGGAGAGCCGATCGCCGTCCAGCACGGAGACCACATCGCCCAGGCTGAAGCGCGGCAGGTGGCCGCGCGTGGTGAAGAAGGTGCGCTCGCCATCGGGATGGGTCATGCCGACCGACAAGGTCGTGCCCTCGCGGTACACCGGCCATTTTTGCGCGCGCGAGCCGAAGGCCTCGCCCAGCCAGCGGCCGAACTGGTCGTCGCCGATATTGGCCGCGATCTCGAAATCGATGCCCAGCGCCTGCCAGGCGAGCGCCGTGTTGCCGGCCTGGCCGCCGACGCGCAGATCGTCGTGGTCGACGACGGTCTCGGTGCCGGCCTTCGGCCATGGCGCGACCGGGCCGACGATCAGGTCGACATTGACGTTGCCGATCACTGCAAGCGGCCGCATCATTCGCTCCGCGTGATCTTGGTGGTGCGCACCGGCGTCCCGGCGTTGTCGACGCGAGCGTCGGCGAAGGCGATCATCAGGCGCTGAGCGACCGGCAGCATGGCGAAGATCGCCGCCAGTCCCGACGCCGGCCTGAAGGCCAAGGTGACCGCGCCGGCGACCGGCGGCTTGCCCGAAGCGTCGAACAGGATCAGCGGCGCGCCGGTCTCGACCACGGAAACAGCCATGGCGGTGACGAGGTCGGCGGTCGGGTCGTCGCCGCGGAACAGCACGATGCCGATTTTCGGGCTCAGCATCTCCATCGGCCCGTGCCGCAACTGGCCGCCTTCGAGCGAATAGCATGGCAGGCGCGACAGCTCGGTCAGGCCGAGCGCCAGCGCTTCGGCTACGCCCTGCAGCCTGCGGCCCGAAGTGACGACAGTCTGCACCTTGTCCAAGGCAGCCAGGGCGGCGTCGATCGCAGCCGCTTCACGCGCCTCGAGTACCGACAGCGCTGCGGCAGGATCCTCGCCGAGCGCGGCGAGGATCGCGAGATGCAAGGCGAAGGTCACGGTCAGGCTGCGCGTCGCGGCAAAGGCAAGCTCTGTGCCGCCGGCGCCGACGAGGCAAGGCACGGTGCGGCCGAGGAAAGAGCCGGCCTCCAATGTCAGGCCGAAAGTGTCGGCGTGTTGATCTGCTTCGGAGAACCAGCGCACGACTTCGGCGCTTTCGCCGGATTGCGAGGTGACGATCACCGTTTTGCCGGCAAGCGGCAGCTTCTGTCCGAGCTGTTCCGAGAGCGGCAGGGCGATGGCCTCGATGCCATGCGCGCGATAGAGCGGCTCGACGCCGCGGGCGACGGCATGCGAAGCGCCCATGCCGAGCAGGATCAGCCTGCCGTTGCGCCTGATCGAGGCCGCGACCTTGGCGGCGGCATCCTTGTTGCTCTTGAAGGAAGCGAGCGCGTCCTGATGCTGGCGCGCCATCTCGCGGTCGATCGCGACGAGGCCGGAGGGGCGGGGTCGTTCTGCAGTCATCATTATCCTTTCACGCCGCCGCTGGTGAGGCCCGAGATCAGCGCGCGTTGCATGACGAGGCCGATCAGCACTGGCGGCAAGGCCGCCAGCACGCCGGCGGTGGCGATCAGTCCATAGTCGGAGACGCGGCCACCGGCGAGATCGGCGATGGCCACGGTCAGCGTCTTTGCCCGCTGGTCGGAGGTGAAGAGCAGGGCGTAGAAGAACTCGTCCCAGGCAAGCAGCACGGCAAACAGCGCCGATGTCGCCACCACCGGTGCTGCCAGCGGCAAAGTGATGATGCGCCAGGTCTGGAGCAGTCCGGCGCCGTCGATCATGGCGGCGGCCTCGATCTCGCGCGGGATGGAATCGAAGCCCGATTTCATCAGCCAGGTGGTGAACGGCGCCAGGATGGTCAGATAGATCAGCGCCAGGCCGAAGACGTTGTTGAGCAGGCCGAGATAGGAGAGGCCCATATAGAGCGGCACCGAGAGCGCCACCGGCGGCAGCATGTAGGTGGCGATCACCATCGACAGCGACCAGCCGACCGAGGGCGTACGCGAGACCGCCCAGCCGGCCGGCACCGCGAGCAGGATCGCGGCAAGCGTCGCCATGCCGGCGATCTCGAGGCTGTTGCGCAGCGACGCGGTGAAGGCGGCGCCGGCGCTGTTTTCGGCGGTCGACAGGAGTTGCCCGTAGCGCGAGAAGTCGACGCTTTGCGGCCACCAGCGCAGCGGTTTGTCGGCGAGGTCGGCGGCCGGCGATATGCTCATGATGAAGAGCCATGCCAGCGGCGCCAGGATGAGCGCAGCGAGCAGGATGGCGCAGATGTAGATGAAAGCGGTGAAGACTGGGTTCTTGCGTTCCATCAGGCCGCACTCCCCGCGGTCTTGCGCACCAGCGCCGCATAGGCGACCGCGAGCACTGTGACGAGCAAAGTGACGATCAGCGCCAACGAGGCGCCGGAACCGGCGCGCTGGAAGGAGAAAGCCTCCTGATAGACCAGGATCGACAGCGTGCGCGTGCTGTTGGCCGGGCCGCCGCGCGTCATCACCCAGATGATGTCGAAGACCTTGAAGGCCTCGATGGTGCGCAGCACCAATGCCACCATCAGCGGGCCGGCGAGATAGGGCAGGATGACAAAGCGGAAGCGGTTGAAGGGGCCGGCGCCGTCGACAAGTGCCGCGGCGGTGATGTCGCGCGGCACCGCTTGCAGAGCGGCCAGCGCGATCAGCGCGACCAGCGGAAAATTCTTCCAGCAGTCGGCGACGATCAGCGCGGCCAGCGCCGTTCCCGGCTCACCCAGCCAGGAGCGGTAGTCGCCAATGATGTGCAGCTGCGTCAATGCCGCATTCAGCGCGCCATATTCGGGATTGTAGATCAGCCGCCACAGCGTCGCGTTGACGACCGTCGGCAGCGCCCAGGGCAGGATCATCAGGCCGCGCAGCACCGCGCGGCCACGGAATTGCTGGTTCAACAACAGCGCCGCCAGCACGCCGAGCACCATCTCGGCTGCAACCGACACAACCGCGAACCAGGTGGTGGTGGCCAGCGTGCGGGTGAAGTTCGAGCCCATCAGCATGTTGGTGTAATTGTCGAGGCCGACGTAATTGCCCGACGTGCCGACCAGTTGGGCATCGGTGAAAGAAAGCCGGACGGTATCGACCAGTGGCCAGCCGATAATTGCGACCATGATCACCAGCAGCGGCAGCATCAAGAGCCACGCGCGAGTCGTCATCCAGGTGCCTGACATGCAGGGCGCCTCTCTTCCTTCAACGGGTCAGAAATAGCACGGGCGGCATGAAGCCGCCCGCACACAGAGAAATGGCAGATCAGAGGCCGCTGTTCTGCGCCGCTGTCTTCAGCGCATCTTCCGGCGTCGTCTGGCCGAGCAGCGATTCCTGGATGGCCTGCTGCAGGGCGGTCGACAGCTGCTGGTATTTCGGCGTGGTCGGCCGCGGATACATGGCGGCGAGACCGAGCTTGGCGGCGGCGATCAGTTCTTCCTGGCCCTTGGTGACGGCCGGGTCGTCATAGGACGATCCCCAGATCGGCAGCGAAAGCTTGGCGTACTGGTTCTGCGTCGCCTGCGAGGTCATGAACTCGATGTACTTCCAGGCTTCGTCCTGATGCTTCGACACCGCGGTGATGCCGAGGCCCATCGAGCCGTTGACGGCAGATACTTCGCTGGTGCCGGCAACGCCAGGCGCCGGCACGACGCCGACCTTGCCCGCGACCTTGGAGTCCTTCGGATCGTTGGCCATGTTGTACATATAGGTCCAGTTCAGCGCGAAAGCCGCGTCGCCGTTCTCGAACACCTTGCGGACGTCCTCTTCGAGGAATTCCTTGGAGTTCGGATTGGTGAGGCCCGACTTGTAGCTGTCGACCATGTATTTCAGCGCCGAGACGCCGCCGCCATTCTGGAAGTCCGGCTTGCCGTCCTTGAGGAAGTCGCCGCCATAGGCGCTGACCAGCGTGGTGTAGTCGCAGATCGCGGCCTCTGCCTGTGACCAGCTCCAGGCGATCGGCGTCTTCAACAAGCCCTTGTCCTTGATGATCTTGGCCTGCTCGCCAAGCTCTTCCCAGGTCTTCGGCGGCGTCTTGATGCCGGCCTTTTCGAGGATTTCCTTGTTGTAGAACAGGTATTTGGTGTCGAGGATCCACGGCAGGCCGTAATATTTGCCGTCATACTGGACAGTGGTCCAGGCACCGGGCAGCACGCCCTTCTTCATGTCGTCGCCGATCTTGGACGAGACATCGACCAACACTTTGTTGGTGGCATATTCTGCCGGCCAGATGACGTCGAACAGCACCACGTCATAGCCACCGCCGGAGCCTTGCGCGAGCACCGTCTTGTCGTGCAATCCTTCATAGGGGACGAATTCAAGATTGACCTTGATGTCCGGATTGGCCTTGGTGAAGGCTTCCGTCATGGCGCGCACGTCGGCCTCGCTATAGGCGGCCTGAGCCATGAACAGCGCGTTCAGCGTGGTGTCGGCGAAGGCGTGAGGGACAAGCAGCCCGCCCGCGAACACCGCGCCCAGAAGTGTCTTTCCGATAGATTTCAACATTTCAACTACTCCCATTTTTCGACAGCTTCGGAGGAGGCGGCGAAGGCACCTGCCGTTTCCTCGAATTCCATATCGCGTGTGACCGGATCTGCCTGAGCGGTTAGCGGCGAAAGGCTTTGGCCTGCCGTCTTTTTTTCTCAAAACCGCTCTGACTTCACCATTAAGTCAATTCGCTTGACTTAATTAGTCGATCAATCCTTTAATGGAGTCAAGAGGGGAAAATGAAGGTGCACGACGTCAGCCCGATCCGCGCCAAGAGCGGCACCAACCAGGAAGGCGCAAGCGCGCACAACCGCCGCGTCATGATCGAGGCATTGCGGCTCAACGGCGCGCTTTCGCGTGCCGACCTGGCGCGGGCGACGCAGCTCACCAAGCAGGCGGTTTCCAACATCATCGAGGATCTTGAGCGCGATGGCCTGGTCGCGGCGCTGGGCACCGTGCGCAAGGGCAGGGGGCAGCCCTTCACACCCTACCGGCTGGTGCCCGAGGGCGCCTTTGCGATCGGCCTGCAGATCGACCGGCATCTGACCCGCGTCGTGGTCGTCGATCTCATCGGCAATGTCATCGCCCGTGCCAATGCGGGCCTGCCGTTCGACGAACCGTCGGAAGGCGTGGCGATCATCCTTGCGCTGATTGCCGATGTCAGGCGCGAGCTGGCGGGATTGTTTGCGCAGTCCGAGCCGCGGCTGGTCGGGCTCGGCGTTGCCATGCCGGGACCGTTCGGCCTGAAGAACTCCGACAACAAATGGATGATGCCGGCCTGGCAGCAATTTCCGCTGGTCGAGGCGCTTGCAGCCGGAACCGGGCTGAATGTCGGCCTGCAGAACGACGCCGCGGCTTGCGCGACGGCCGAGCGCATCGTCGGCGCCGCGCATGGCGTCGACCACGCCGTCTGCCTCTATGTCGGCTACGGCATCGCGGCCGGGCTTATCCTCAACGGCGAACTCTACAGCGGCGGCAACGGCAATGCCGGCGAAGTCGGCATGGCGTTGCTTTCGCCTGCCGGTCCCGGCTCGACGCCGCTCGAACATCGCGCATCGCTGGCCTCGCTCTATCAGCATCTCGGCCTCGATCCGACCGGGGCAAATCTCTACGAGAAGATCGGCGAATTGGCGCTTGCCGAAGACCCCAAGGTCATGGACTGGATCAAAGACGCCGCCCGCGACCTGCGCTGGAGCGTGCATCTGATCGAGACGATCTTCGATCCGCAGACCGTCATTCTCACCAGCAGCGCCCCGGAAGCGCTGGCGCGCCGCCTGCTGGATGCGATGCAGCCCCTCTTGCCGTCGATTGCCGATCGCCCTGTACGGCGCCTGCCGCGCCTGCAGCTTGGCACCACGGACCCTTGGGCGATCGCCGTGGGCGCGGCGGCCGAGCCGATCAGCCGGGCCTTCGACCCGCGCTTCTCCGCCATTCTGAAGGCTGGGTAGGTTGGGGAATTAGTTCGCCGGCTGCGCCTGGCACGCGGCGAATGCCGCGTCGATGATGGCGAGCTTGACTGCCTGCGCCGTTACGTATTCACCGTAGAACTCGTTCGAGATCCACATGACCGAATGGCCGCGCTGGCCGAGCCAGCCAACGCTGCCGAGCGTCTCGGCGTCGCGCAACTTGCGCGCAAGATGGGTGCGCGACAACTTCAACCAGCGGGCGAAATCGCCGACGGAAAGAATGCCGGTCGGGATGCGCTCGTTGGCGGCATTCGCCGGATCAACGCCGGAGATCAGCCAGTCCATGACGACGCCGCCATTGTTGAGCCAGGTGAACAGTGAAAAAGTCTGTTGCGGTTCGCGCACCGGCACGGAGGAAATCAGGCCATCCGCGACCAGCGGCTGCAACTGCGCCAGCATTTGCGGCCGCGCCTGGAATGTTTCCAGCCGCTTGCCGCCATCAAGAGCATCAAGCGTGCTCAGGTGAATCAGGACCCAGCCGATCAACGGCTCCAAGGTCATGGCGGGCACTTGCAGCGGGCGAATACGGCCGTCGTCGCCCGCCCGCCCGACCTCAATGAAATGATAGTGTTGCATTTCCTTGATGAAGGCATGGGCCGTATTTCGGCTCGCCACCTGATGCTGGACGGTGACGTCGACGAAACGCGCCGCCGTCATCTCCTTCCGGTAGTCGCTAGGGTCCCTGCGGAAATGCAAGGCAAGACCAATATGGGCCATCAGCCAGCGTTGCTGGGTGGCAAAGACCGCGGACGCTCGCGGGTTCCCTTCATAGGCCTGCTGCATCGCCCGTGCCTGCGCCTGGATGTAAGCGCCCAGCCCGGGGTGGCTCACAATGTCCTCGAAATTCAGCGCCATCCCCCACAACCCGCGCAAAGTCCCATGACACAGGCAAGCCGATAGCAGTTTCGACGCATACTCGCCAGTACAACCAGCGGTTTTTCGCGCGTACTACCGGAGTGGAGGTCAGCGTTGCGGGAAGCTGGCTAGACAGGCCTCGAAGGCCACGTCGACGATGGCGAGCTTGGCGGACTGGACCGCCATGTATTCGTCGAAGAACTGGCGCGAAACCCACATCACGGAATGGCCGCGCTGGCCGACCCAGCCGATGCTGCCAAGTGCCTCGGCATCATGGAGTTTTCGCGACAGATGGGTGCGCGAGAGCTTGAGCCAATGCGCGAATTCGCTGACCGAAATGACGCTGGTCGGAATCTTGTCGAGATGGGCGTCTTCCGGATCGATGCCGGACATCAGCCAGTCCATGACGATTCCGCCGTTGTTTAGCCAGATAAACAACGAGAAGGTCTGCCTTGGCTCCCGTACCCCGGCGCTCGTCAACAGCCCGTCGCAGATCAAGGGCTGCAAGGTGGACAGCATCTCGGGCCGGTCGAGGAAGGTTGCCAGCCGGGTCCCGCCATCGACGCGGTCGAGCGTCCTCAAATGCGCATGAATCCAGCCGGTGAAGGTCTCGATGGTGGCGGAAGTCGGTCGCAAGGGATGGGCGCGACCGTCGCCGCTCGTCGAAAGATATTCGGCGATGTTGTAGTGCAGCATCTCCTTGAGAAAGGCTTCGGCGGTGTTGCGGCTGGCCACCGAATTACGCCGTACGGCCTCAATGAAGCGCGCGGTCGTCAGCTCGGTGCGGCGGTCGTTGGGGTCGCGCCGAAAGTGCATGGCAAGACCGACATGACCGAGCAGCCAGCGCTGCTGGGTGGCAAAGACGGCTGCGAGCCGAGGACTTGTTTCGTAGATATGGATGAGCGCGCGTGATTGCTCCTGGACACCACGTAGAGTGGCTGGATGACTGGCGATCTTTTCGGCACTCAGCGGCATTTCCTGCGGTACTCCATGCGATTCCAAAACAACCACAAAGGAAGATTCCCAGTCTTCGCCGGTCGTGTCCAGTTGCCCATTGGAACAACGACCAAGCATCGTGCATGTTCCCGGCTAACCCTTTGCATCGGTTTGCAAAACCCGTCCCAATAATAGTCCGGCCGGCAAATTGACGAGTCCCGGCGGGCGGGCATAGGGTTTTAGCCATCGGGGCCGCGGGGAGCGCTTCCCGGGAAAAATGAAACAGGACAGGGTCTGGCGTTCGATGCACGGCATCGGCGGTGGCAACGCTTTTGCGCGAGACTTTTGTCCCAGGACCAAGAGTGACTGCGTGATCCATATGGGCGGATCCGGCTTCCGGGCCGACGAAAACCGCAACATCCGACAAGGCGCCCGGCGCCGGTCAGGCGTCATCGGACGGCATGGCTGCGTTCGCGCCGCGGTCGTGCTCGTCGCCGCTTCAGCCTGGCTTTGGCTTCCGGCGGGCGCGTTCGCCCAGACCGCCAGCCAGATCACACCACCTACTTTTCGGCCACCACCCGGGCCGGACACGGCAGGTGTCTCCATCCCCGAGAACAAGGGGTTGGAGGCACCGGCCGGCGCCGAAAAGCTGAAAGTGAAGCTTGCCGAAGTCCATATCGAGGGTGGACTGGCCGAAATGGCGGAAGCGACCCGCAAGATCACAGGCGTGCTTGCGCATCGCACCGTCACCGCGGCGCAGATATTCGCCGCGGCGCGCGAACTGGAGGCCGAATATGCCCGCGCCGGCTATGCGCTGGTGCGGGTCGTGTTGCCGGCGCAGAAGCTGGCCAACGGCGCCACGCTGCGGCTCGTGGTCGTCGACGGCTTTCTCGAAAAGATCGACACCAGCAATCTGCCGGAACGGATAAGGGGTAGGGTCGAGGCGACGCTGGCGCCACTGGTCGGCCAAAAAGGCGTCAAGCTGTCCGTCATCGAGTGCAAGCTCCTGCTGGCCGGCGACACGCCGGGCGCCAGGCTGCGCTCGACGCTCAAGGCAGGCTCGGCCAGGGGCGCCAGCGTGCTGGTCGTCGACGGCAGATACCGGCCGATCGGCGGGCAGGTCACACTCGACAATTCGCTGTCGCCGTCGCTGCAGCGCCGGTCGACCGGGGTCGGCATCGATTTCAATTCGCTGCTCGGGCTTGGCGAACTGGTCTATCTGCGGGCCGGAGGCTATCCGAACGACGGCGACAACGGGTTGTTCAGCGGCGACCCGCGCAACCGCAACTATGCGGCCGGCATCGTCGTGCCGATCGGCTATGACGGGTTGACGTTCAACCTCGAGGCCAGCCGTACGCGCGCCAATCCGAACGCCGAGCCAGGGTCTCTCGGCTTCGGCAGCGAATTCGAACGCTACTCGGCAAGTCTGCGCTATCCATGGATCCGCAGCCGCGCGCTGACCGTGAGCAGCGAGCTCTCCTTCGACGCGCAGAACGACTATCTCAACGCCGTCACGCCAATATCGCTGCCGATCGCCGAGGACCGGCTGCGTATCATCCGGTTCGGCACCGATGCCACCTGGTTCACGCCGCTCGGCGGCGTCTTTGTCGGCAATGTCAGCGCGTCCTTCGGCATCGATGGCCTTGGCGCGCGCATGGCCGCCGATGCCACGCCGCTCTTGCCCTTGTCGCGCCAGGGCGCCGACGCCACGTTCCAGAAGCTGGAGGTCTCGGCAAGCTACAGCCAGACGCTCGCCGAGCATCTTGGCGTCGATCTGTTCGCCCGCGCGCAGACTTCGTTCGGCAAGCCGCTTCTGCAATCCGAGCAGATCGGCCTTGCCGGTGCGACCGGACTGTCGAGCTTCGATGCCGGCGCGCTGCAGGGCGATTCCGGCTATGTGGTTCGCGGCGAATTGTCGACGCCCTGGTATGTGCCGTTCACCGGCGGCGTGCTCCAGCTTTCGCCTTATGTGTTCGGGGCTGTCGGCGAAGTGCGTCTCGAAATGCCGACGGCGCTCGAGAGCGCCAGCATCATCGGGGCTTCCTACGGGCTTGGCGTCAAGTTCGGCACGGCGTTTGCAAGCGATCCCACGAACACCAGCCTGACCCTCGAATGGGGCCGGCAGCACCGCGATGACCAACAGTCCGACAGCGATCGCTTCTCGCTGAGCGGCGCGATACAGTTCTGAGGGCATGACCATGCAACGCCGGGCCTTCCCATCGCTTCTCTTCAACCGCACCAGCGCATCGCTGACGGCGCTGCTGTGGGCCTCGACGGCGCTTGTCGGCTTCACATCAGCCAAGGCGCAGGAACTGCCGACCGGCGGCAGTGTTGCATCCGGTGGCGTCACAATCTCCAAGCCGTCGGCCTCGCGACTTGCGATCAAGCAGTCGACCAACGCGGCCATCGTCAACTGGCAGAGCTTTTCCATCGGCGCCGGCGCCAGGGTCGATATCGAGCAGCCGACGTCGTCGTCGGTGATGCTCAACCGTGTCACCGGCAACACCAAGTCGACGATCGCCGGCCAACTCAACGCCAACGGCCAGGTGTTTCTGGTCAATCCGAACGGCATTGCCATCTCCAAGACCGGCAAGGTCAGTGCCGCCGGCTTCGTCGGCTCTTCGCTCGATATCAGCGATGACGACTTCAAGGCCGGCAAGCTGAAGTTCAAGGGCAAGGGCGCGTCCGCGGCCGTCTCCAACGAAGGCACCATCTCGATCGGCTCAGGCGGCTATGCCGCGTTGATCGGCGGCAGCGTCGACAATTCCGGCACCATCAGCGTGCCGCTCGGCAAGGTCGGCCTTGGCTCGGGCGAACAAGCAGCGCTCGATCTTTCCGGCGATGGCTTCCTGCAGGTCGCCGTGCCGACAAATGCAGCAGGCTCGAACGCGCTGGTCAGCAATTCGGGCGTAATCAGCGCCAATGGCGGTCGTGTCGAGATCAAGGCTGCGGCAGCCAAGGAAGCGGCGCGGCAGGCCGTCAATATGTCCGGCCTTGTCGAGGCGCGCACGGTCTCGGGTCAATCCGGTGAAATCGTGCTTGGCGGCGACCAGGGGGCCGTTGAAGTCTCCGGCACTCTCGACGCGTCGGCCAAGGCGGGTGGTCAAGGCGGTAAAGTTACGGTCACCGGCCGAAAGCTGAAGCTCAAGAGCGCTGTTGTCGACGCCTCGGGCAAGAATGGCGGCGGCACCATCAAGATCGGCGGCGACAAGCAAGGCTCGGGCACGCTGCAGCATGCCGAAACCACCGAAATCGATGCCGACAGCAAGATCAGCGCCGACGCGACCGGCACCGGCGATGGCGGCACGGTCATCGTGTGGTCGGACGCGGTGACGACGTTCGCCGGCAAGATTTCCGCACGCGGCGGCGACGAAGGCGGCAATGGCGGCTTTACGGAAGTTTCCGGCAAGCAGCGCCTCGACTTCACCGGCTCGGCCGATCTCAGCGCGCGCTTCGGCGACTCCGGCGACCTTCTGCTCGATCCCTACAACGTCACCATATCGAACGCTGCCGGCAACATCGGCGGCAGCATGAGCGCCAACACCAATGACAGCGTCATCAACGTCACCACGCTGCAGAACCTGCTCGCCACGGCCAACGTCACCATCTCGACCGGCAGCGGCGGCTCGCAGGCGGGCGACATCACCGTGGCCGCGCCGATCGCCTGGAGCGCCAACACGCTGACACTCGACGCCTATCACTCGATCGTCTTCAATGCCGGCGCCACGATCGGCGGCGTCGGCGGGCTGTCGCTGGTCACCAATCATGGCGGCACCGGCGGTTTCGTATCTTATGCGCTCGGCGCCTCGGTGACGTTTACCGGCACGCAAGGGGCACAGGCGCTGTCGATCAACGGCCAGAGCTACACGCTGATCTACGACGTCAACCAGCTGCAAGCCATCAACGGCGACCTCGCCGGACGCTACGCGCTGGCCAACACCATCGACGCCACCGCCACCTACAACTGGAATGGCCCCAAGGGCTTCATCCCGATCGGCACCGACGGCAACACCAATATCCTCAACAGCGGCAACGGCTTCACCGGCGCGTTCGACGGTCTCGGCAACACCGTCAACGATTTGTGGTCGACCCCCGGCGGCAACAATTATGCCGGCCTGTTCGGCTATATCGGCGGTGGGGGCGCGGTGCGCAATGTCGGGCTGGTCGACGCGGTCGTGATGGCTTCCTATGAGACGGGCGCCATCGCCGGCTGGAACAAGGGCTCCATCTCCGGTGTATGGGCGAGCGGCCAGATTCATGGCGCCGGCTCGACGGGCGGGTTGGTCGGCCAGAACGATGGCTCGATCATCCGGTCGTTCTCGACGGTCGGAGTGAACGCGCGTGACTACAATTCTGCCGGCGGACTGGTCGGCACCAACACGGCAGGCGGTACGATCAGCCAGTCCTATTCATATGGTTGGGTGCTCGGTTCACGCTTCGTCGGGGGGCTTGTGGGGCTGAACCAGGGATCGATCAGCGATGCGTACTCGACCGGGCCAGCCAGCGGAACGCTCGGAGCCGCCGAGGTGGGCGGACTGGTCGGATTGAATTACGGCACGGTCACCAACAGCACGTTCGACACGACCACATCGGGAACGACCGTCGCTATCGGTTACGGCAATACCGGCAGCGTGATCGGATTGAGCACCGCCGACTTCCAGGGCGGCGAGGCCAATGGCCTGAGCTCGGCCTTCGGCGGCGGTTCCGGCGGCCTCTACCCCTATCTGAATAGTTTCTATCCGAACGGTGTCCAGGCGATTTCCGGGATCGCCTACAAGGATGACGGCGTCACCCCGCTGTCGTCGGATACCCGTCAGCCGTATTATGTGAAGAATCCGGGCCTCGTGACTGCCGTGTCGAATGGCGTCGATCTCGGCACGGTGTCGACAGGCGTCAACGGCTATTACTACATCGCCGTGCCGACCGGCTGGATCAGCGGCGGTGTGCTTGCCTATACGGTCCGCGATCCCAATCCGAGCGACAGCTCGGGCGCGCAGAACGGCGTCACGTTCCGCAGCGGGGTTTCAAGCGGCAACGTCGCCAATCTCAACGTCTATGGCAATTGGCGTCTCGACGAAGCGGACAGCTCGATCACGTCGCTTTCGGCGCTGCAGAACGCTGCCGCGGCAACCGTGGGATCGACCTATGTCGGCGCGCTTTCCTTCGCCAACTGGCAGATCGAAACGGCGGCGACGATCTTCGCGCTCGACCAGGCTGTCAACGTCGGCGCCGGCACGCTGGCGCTGTCGTCGGACGGCACGGTCGCGCAGACGAGCAGCAGCCTGACGGCAGGTTCGCTCTGGCTTGGCGGCACCGGCAATTTCAGCCTGACCAATGCCGGCAACCAGATCGGCACCGTCGCCGCCAATGCCGGATCGGTCAACCTGGTGGATCTCGGCGGGCTCACCATCGGGAGCGTCGGCAGCGCGCGCGGAATGACCACGACCGGCGCCACCACGACGGGCCAGGTTCAACTACAGACCACCGGCGACCTGACGATCGCCGCAAGCGCCAAAGTCAGCGGCACCGATCCGGTGCTGGCCGCCGGCGGCAAGTTCATCAACAGCCGCGGCAGCGATGCCGTCACCGCCACCAGCGGGCGCTGGCTGGTCTATGCGGCGGCACCCACCGGCAACACATTCGGCAATCTCGACAGCGGCAACACAGCGGTGTGGAACACGACGGTCGGAGGCGCGGTGAGCGTGTCAGGCAATCGTTATGTCTTCGCCTATCAGCCGACCCTGACCTTTAGCTCCAACAATGCGTCGATGGTCTATGGCGACGCCATGCCGACGCTGACCTATTCGGTATCGGGCTACCAGGCAGGAGTGGCCAATGCCTATCTCGGCGACAACGCCGCTACCGCCTTCACCGGCGCGCCGGCGCTTTATACCCCGGCTACGCTTGCCCTCCAGCCGCTCGGAGCAGGGACCTACACGATCACCATCGATGCCGCCAACGTCGCCGCGCAGAATGGCTACGCCCTTGCCTTCAACAGCACGGGCCTAATTTCCGTTGCCAAGCGGATGGTGACCCTGACGGCTAATTCCGGTCAGGGCAAGACTTATGGCGATGCCGATCCGTCGTCCTATGGCTATATCTACTCCGATCTGGGCAGCGGCGTGGCGCTGTCCGGCTCGCTCGACCGAGATGCCGGCGAGAATGCAGGCACCTATGCCATCGGCCAGGGCACGCTGACCAACGCTAACAACGCGAATTACGATATCACCTATGTCGGCGCCAATTTCACCATCAACAAACGGGCGATCACGGTCACCGTCGACCAAGGGCAGGGCAAGGTCTACGGCGACAGCGATCCGGCCGCTTACACCTACACCGCTTCCAATCTCGGCGGACTGCCGCTGACCGGCAGCCTCGATCGCGTGGCAGGCGAGAATGCCGGAACTTATGCCATCGGGCAGGGCACGCTCGACGTCTCCAACGCCAACTACAACATCACATTCGTCGGCGCCGATTTCACCATCGGCAGGCGCGCCGTGACTGTCAGCGCCAATCCCAACCAGGACAAGACCTATGGCGATGCCGATCCGTCGTCCTACAGCTACAGCTTTTCCGATCTGGGGATCGGTGTCGCGCTGGTCGGCGCGCTCGATCGAGACGCCGGCGAGAATGCCGGTGGCTATGCCATTACCCAGGGCTCGCTGACCGATGCCAACAATTCGAACTACGACATCAGTTTCGTCAGCAAGGACTTCGACATCGCCAAACGCGCGGTCACGGTCAGCGCGGATGCCGGGCAGGGCAAGACCTATGGCGACGCCGATCCGTCCTCCTACAGCTACAGCCACTCCGATCTCGGCGCCGGTGTCGCGCTGGTCGGCGCGCTCGGCCGGGACACCGGCGAGAATGTCGGCAACTACGCCATCACGCAGGGCGCGCTGACCGACGCCAACAATTCCAACTACGACATCAGCTTCGTCGGCGCGGACTTCGCCATCGGCAAGCGGTCCGTCACCGTCACGGCAACGGCCGGGCAGAGCAAGACCTATGGCGATGCCGACCCGATGCTTGGCTACACGACCAGCGATCTCGGCAGCGGCGTGGCGCTGGTGGGCGCGCTCGGCAGGGATGCCGGCGAAGACGTCGGCAGCTACGCGATCACACAGGGCACGCTGACCGATGCGGCGAACGCCAACTACGACATCAGCTTCGTCGGCGGCGTGGACCTCGCCATCAACAAGCGTGCGGTGACGGTGACGGCGACCGCCGGGCAGGGCAAGACCTATGGCAACGCCGACCCCTCGTCCTACGGCTACACCTATTCCAGCCTCGGCGCCGGCGCCGCGCTGGCCGGAGCGCTCGATCGCGATGCCGGCGAGACTGTCGGCAGCTACGCCATCGGCCAGGGCACGCTGACCGATGCCGCCAATTCCAACTACGACATCAGCTTCGTCGGCAATGATTTCGACATCGGCAAGCGGGCAGTGACGGTGACCGTGACCGCCGGGCAGGGCAAGACCTACGGCAATGCCGATCCGTCGTCCTACACCTACACCTATTCCGGCCTCGGCACCGGTGTTGCGCTGGTCGGCTCGCTCGACCGCGATGCGGGCGAGACAGTCGGCTCCTATACCATCGGACAGGGGACGCTGACCGATGCCGCCAACTCGAACTATAACATTAGCTTCGTCGGCAATGATTTCGACATCGGCAGGCGGGCGGTGACGGTGACCGCGGGTCAGGGCAAGACCTACGGCAATGCCGATCCGTCTTCCTACAGCTATAGCTATTCCGATCTCGGCACAGGTGTTGCGCTGGTCGGAGCGCTTGGTCGCGATGCCGGCGAGACCGTCGGCAATTACGCCATCGGCCAGGGCACGCTGACCGATGCCAACAACTCCAACTATGAGATCAGCTTTGTCGGCTCGGATTTCGATATCGGCAAGCGCGCGGTGACGGTCACCGCGAATGCGGGTCAGGGCAAGACCTATGGCGATGCCGATCCGACGCTCGGCTACAGCTTTACCGATCTCGGCACCGGCGTCGCGCTGGTCGGCTCGCTCGATCGCGCGGCAGGCGAGACTGTGGGCTGCTACGGCATCGGCCAAGGCTCGCTGACCAACGCCGCCAATTCGAACTACGATCTCACCTTCATCGGCGCCGATTTCAGCATCGGCAAACGCGCGGTGACGGTGATGGCGAATACGGGCCAGGGCAAGATCTACGGCAATGCCGATCAGACGCTGGGCTACAGCCATAGCGATCTCGGCAGCGGCGCCGCACTTGTGGGCAACCTGGATCGCGCATCCGGTGAGGATGCCGGCAGCTACACCATCAGCCGGGGCACGCTGACCGATGCCGGCAACGCCAACTATGACATCACGTTCGTCGGTGCCGACTTCAGCATCGGCAAGCGGGCGATCACCGTCACGGCCGATGGCCAGAGCCGGCCGCAGGGAGCGGCCAATCCGCCGCTCACCTATACGATCGGCGGGCTCGGGCTGGTTGCCGGCGACAGTCTCACCGGCGCGCTCTCGACCGACGCGGCTTCAGCGAGCGCACCCGGCAGCTACGCCATCGTGCAAGGCAGCCTCGGCGTTTCGGCGAACTATCACCTGACCTATGTCGGCGCCAACCTGGTGGTGCGGCCAAGCGAGGTCATCGCGACGCCGACGGATATCGCCAGCATCGTTGCCTACAATGCGCTGGACCATGGCAGCGGCGCTCCGTTGCCGACTCTGTTCTCAGGGGCCGTCCCGGGCGCCGATCCGCAGACAGTCGTCGAGGACCCGCGCTTCGACGAAACCGCATTCTGCCGCTCGGCTGGAACGATTTCCACCGTATGCGTCCTGGCGTCCGCCGAGCAGGCCGGCGTCGGTCAATAGTGGAAGGTGACGGAGGCCTTGCGGCCTGCAAGTAGCGGCCTATCCTGATGGCTTGAGCTCCCTTACCAGGGTACGGCCCGAGCAATGCCAAGAACGATCCGGATACTGACGGCCAGTGAGGTGGAAACACTTGTCGGCTGGGCGGCCGATGAGGGCTGGAATCCCGGGCTCGGCGATGCGGCCGCGTTGCGGGCGGCCGATCCGGAAGGGTTTATCGGCGCCTTCCTCGGAGGCGAGATGGTGGCCGGCATTTCGGCTGCCGCATACGGCTCGAGCTACGGCTTCATAGGCCTCTATATCTGCCGGCCCGAACGGCGTGGCGAAGGCCATGGCAAGGCGGTCTGGCGCGCCGGCATGGCACGCCTCGGCAACCGCATCGTCGGTCTGGACGGTGTGGCCGAGCAACGCGCCAACTACCAGCGCATGGGCTTCGTGCCCGCCTATGAGACTGTCCGCTACAGCGGTCGCCCCGCAGGATTGCCCGGCGGCGGCGACATACGGCCCGTGACGTCCGCCGACATGGCGGGGATGCTCGCTTACGATCGCCAGTGCTTCGCCGCACCGCGAGAGGCATTCCTTCGGGGGTGGCTGCAACCGCCGAGGATCGCGATCATGTCTGCCGGTCCAGGCGGTATCACCGGCTATGGCGTGGCGCGCCGGTGCCGGGAGGGTTTCAAGATCGGGCCGCTGTTCGCGGACGGTGTCGACCTGGCCGTGGCGATGACGGCGCATCTCTGCGCCACGACCGCCGGCGAGACATTGCATATCGACGTGCCGGCAAGCCAGGCCGGGTTCGCCGCCGGCCTTCGAGCCGCCGGTCTGGTTCCAGGCTTCGCCACCACCCGCATGTACAAGGGAGGCCATCCCCAACTCGAAGCGTCGAGAGTTTTCGGCATCACGACGCTGGAATTGGGCTGATCGCGGCCGCTTGGCGACCAGTCGCGAGGAGACACGTCCCGGTCCCGATAAATATCTGCCAGAAGACGGTCGCGGTTGAATGGACACATATGTCCATTCGCGCTAAGTAGACGCCCGCAAGATCGGCGTTCGTTGGTCCGGAGCGGGCATGACCAGACATTATTCGGCGCTTTCGCTGTTCAAGGAAGGCATTGCCGGCCAGACCGGCTGGGAAAAGGCCTGGCGCTCTCCTGAGCCGAAACCACGCTATGACGCTATCGTCATTGGGGGCGGCGGGCACGGCCTCGCCACGGCCTATTATCTGGCGAAGAATCACGGCGTCACGAATGTGGCGTTGCTCGAGAAGGGCTGGATCGGCGGCGGCAACACCGGCCGCAACACGACTGTCGTGCGCTCGAACTATTTCTACCCCGAAAGTGTGGCGATCTACGGTCTGGCCCACAGCCTATATAAGACGCTGTCGAAGGACCTGAACTACAATGTGATGCTGTCCCAGCGCGGCATCCTCACACTTGCGCACAGTGAAGCGGCGATGGAAACCGCGGCGCGATCCGTCAACGCCATCCAGGTCAACGGTGTCGACTGCGAGCTTTATTCCATCGAGGATGTGCGCCGCGTCGTGCCGATCTATAATTTCAGCCCGGACGCCCGTTTCCCGGTCTATGGCGGCACCTGCCAGCCGAGCGGCGGCACGGCACGGCACGATGCCGTCGCCTGGGGCTATGCGCGCGCGGCCAATCGACTTGGCGTCGACATCATCCAGAATTGCGAGATCCTCGACTTCATCGTCGAGAACGGACGCTGCCGCGGCGTCGTCACCTCGCGCGGCGCCATCCGCGCCGAGAGTATCGGCATGGCGGTGGCCGGCCATTCCTCGGTGCTGGCGGCGAAAGCGGGATTCCGGCTGCCGATCAATTCCTATGCGCTGCAGGCCTGCGTGTCCGAGCCGGTCAAGCCGATCCTCGACACGGTGGTGATCTCGCCGGATACGGGTGTCTATGTCAGCCAGTCGGACAAGGGCGAACTGGTGATCGGCGGCGCGCTCGACCGCATTCCGTCCTATGGTCAGCGCGGCAACCTGCCGGTGCTGGAAGGCGTGATCGCCGGCATGCTCGAAATGTACCCGATTTTCGGCCAGCTGAAGATGATGCGGCAATGGGCGGGCATCGTCGATGTCGTTCCGGACTCCTCGCCGATCATCGGTGAATCGCCGCTGCCGGGCCTGTTCCTCAATTGCGGCTGGGGCACGGGCGGCTTCAAGGCGATCCCCGCCGGCGGCACGCTGCTGGCCCATCTGCTTGCCACCGGCAAACACCACGACATCAGCCGGCCTTTCGATCTCGACCGCTTCGCCCGCGGCCGCCTGGTCGACGAAGCCGCCGGCTCCGGCATCGCCCATTGAAGGTGTAGAAAAGATGCAGCTCTTTCCCTGCCCGTTCTGCGGGCCGCGCGAAGAAAGCGAATTTCACTATGGCGGCGAGGCCGGCAATCTGCGGCCCGATGGCGCCGATGTGACCCCCGAGCGCTGGGCCGGCTATCTCCATATGCGTGACAATCCCAAAGGCGCAACCCGCGAGATCTGGGTGCATATGACCTGCGGCGAGTTCTTCGCGATGAGCCGCGACAGCGTCAATCACCAGGTGTCGGGTTCTTCCGGTCTCGGTGAGACGGAGCACGCCGCATGAGCGCGTTCCGTCTTGCCATTGGTGGCAGCGACATCGACCGCAGCCGCCCGCTCTCCTTCACCTTCGACGGCAGGCGCGTCGAGGGCTTTGCCGGCGACACGATCGCCTCGGCTTTGCTGGCGAGCGGCCAGGCGATTGTCGGCCGCAGCTTCAAATATCACCGGCCGCGCGGCATCTGGGGCGCCGGCGTCGAGGAGCCCAACGCGCTTGTCGATGTCGAGAGTGCCGGTGGCCGGGTGCCGAATGCGCGAGCAACGACGGTGCCGGCCGCGGACGGTCTCGTGGTCAGGAGTGTCAACGCCTCGCCGACCGCGGCCGCCGACCGAAACGCGGTGCTCGACCGCTTTGCCCGCTTCCTGCCGGCAGCCTTCTACTACAAGACTTTCATGTGGCCGGACTGGCACATGTTCGAGCCGCGTATCCGCGCCATGGCTGGGCTTGGCGTCGTCGACAGCGAGTGGAAGCCGCGTCCGGTCGCAGACCAGATCAACCATCACTGCGACGTGCTGGTGGTCGGCGCCGGACCGGCCGGCCTGGCGGCGGCCGCAAGCGCGGCAGCGGCTGGGCATTCGGTCGTCCTCGTCGATGAGCGGACGCACCCCGGCGGATCGCTGCGCCATCGCGCCGGCGAAGTCGATGGTGTCGAGGGTTCGGATTGGGTCGAGGCGATTGTCGCGAAGCTCAGGACCGGCGGTCAGCTCGTGCTCAGCGAGACCACCGCCTTTGGCCTCTACGATCACAATCTGGTCGCGCTCAACCAGCGGCATCGCGATGGCCGGCCCGATACGCTGTGGCGGGTGCGTCCGCGCCGTATCGTGCTGGCGACCGGCGCGATCGAGCGGCCGGTTCCGTTCGCCAACAACGATCTTCCGGGCAGCCTGTCGGCCGATGCGGCGCTCAGCTATCTGCGCCGGCATAGCGTGCTTGTCGGCCGGCAGATCGTAGTTGCGACCAACAATGACAGCGCCTACGAGCCGGCCTCGGCGCTGGCGGCTACGGGCGCTTCGGTGACGGTGGTCGATTGCCGGCGCGACGGTGGCTCGAAAGCGGAGGCGGGCGTTCGCGTTCTGGCGGGGCGCATGATAACGGCGGCGCGCGGCCGCAATGCGGTCGAGGGTGTCTTGCTTGACGACGGCACGACGCTTGTGGCCGACTGCGTGCTGGTTTCCGGCGGCTGGACGCCCACCGTGCATCTGTTCTCGCAGGCGAAAGGCAAGCTTGCCTGGAGCGACAAGCTTGCGGCTTTCATTCCGGGCGAAGCCGTTGACGGGATCGCCGTTGCCGGCGCCGTGGCCGGGACGGTAGCGCTCTCCGAGACCTTGGCCAGTGGCGCTGGTGCGCTCGGCCCGTTCCGCGCGTCGTCGCCGGCGCCGCGCAGCACGGGAGCGGAGGCAACGCTTGGCGTCGTCGGCCTGTGGCCGAAGCGCAAGGCCAAGGGCCGTGTCTGGATCGACTACCAGAGCGACGTCACCGCCAAGGATGTCGAGCTCGCGGCGCGGGAGAATTTTGTCTCCGTCGAGCATTTGAAGCGCTACACGACGCTCGGCATGGCGACGGACCAGGGCAAGACGTCGAACCTCAACGGCCTGGCGCTGCTCGCCGATATCACCGGACGCGCCATCCCCGAGGTCGGCACCACCACCTACCGGCCGCCATTCACGCCGGTGCCGTTCGCCAGCCTCGCCGGCGCGCGCCGCGGCAGCATGCACGCGCCGGTCCGTCGTTTGCCGCTGGAGGCGAACCATCGCGCCGCGGGCGGCGTGTTCCAGGAATATGGCGGCTGGCTGCGGCCTGCCTATTACGGAAGCGGCGAAGCCGGCGCGGCGATCCAGGAACAGGCGCGGCGCGCCAGGGAGTCCGTCGCGCTTTTCGACGGCTCGACGCTCGGCAAGATCGAGGTGATCGGCCCGCGCGCGGCCGAGTTCGTCGACTTCATCTATTACAATACCATGTCTACCCTGAAGCCTGGACATTGCCGCTACGGCTTCATGCTGTTGGAAAATGGCGTTGTCTTCGACGATGGCGTGCTGGTTCGCCTGGACGAGCACCGCTTCGTCGTGTCCTGCTCGTCCTCGCATGTCACCGCCGTCCACGCCCGGCTGGAGGAGTGGCGGCAGGACCGGTTCGGCCGCGACGCGGTCTATATCCACAACGCTACCGCGCAATACGCCACCTTGACCGTGTCGGGGCCAAACGCGCGAGGGCTGATGGAGGCGCTCGATCTCGGCATTGCGTTGGACGATGTCAGCCTGCCGCACATGGCTGTCGCCAGCGGCCGTTTTGGCGGCGAGGATGCGCGCATCACCCGGGTCTCCTTCACCGGCGACAGGAGCTACGAAATCTCCATCCGCGCCGACCAAGCCGGCGCGTTGTGGGCAAGGATGCGGCAGGAGGGGCGCGCCTTCGACGCCGTTCTGCTCGGCCTGGAGTCGCTGATGATCCTGCGCGCCGAAAAGGGCTACATCGTCATCGGCAAGGACACCGACGGCACCACCATGCCGCAGGATCTCGGCGTGGCGGGGCCTCGAGCCAAACGCACAGGCGAGTTCGTCGGCCGGCGTTCGCTGTTCACCGAAGCGGCAAACAACTCAGATCGCAATCAGCTTGTCGGCCTTGCGGTACACGAAGGCGAGGCGCCGCTGGCGACGGGGGCGCATGGCGTGGAGAAAATCGACGGTCGCCTCAGAAGCATCGGCTTCGTCACCTCCAGCTATCGGAGCCCGACGCTCAGCCGACCGATTGCGCTGGCGCTCATCGAGCGAGGTGCCGCGCGGCACGGCGAGACGATCGACGTTCAACATCTCGGCGTCGTGCGGCAGGCGACCATCGTTGCGCCCTGCGCCTTCGATCCGGAAGGGAGGCGCCTCAGTGCGTAATCTCGCAGAAAAATGGCCGGCAGCGCCCGACTTCGACACCGCGACGCTGAACAAGGACGGCGTGACCATGCGAACGCTTGGCGGGCTGAGCCAGCTCCTGGTCAGCGGTAACCTGACGGCCTGGTCGAAGGTGTCGGGGCTTGCCGGCGAGGGCGTGGGCGCCGGCGCGGTTGCGAGCGGCGACAGATACATGGTGCGGATCGCGCGCGATCGCTTGCTTGCGGTCGGCGAACCGCCGTTCTCCATCGCCGCTGGTTGGCACCAGGCCGGGTTCGCGGTCTCGGTGGTGGATGCCGGGCTGCTTGTGTTCGAGATCGAGGGGCCAGGTTTGGCCGGCCTGATCGCCAGGGGTACAGCGCTCGATCCGGGGCAGGCGAGCCGTTCGGCCTCGGTGCTTTTTGCCGGCGTCAGCGTGTTGTTCTACCGGTTCGGCGATGCCAACCGGGTACGTCTCCATGTCGAGCGTGGGTTTGCGCCGTATCTCTGGGAATGGCTCGAACAATCGGCAGGATTGTAGTGGCGCCGTTTCAGGTCTATCCAGCCGGCGTTCAATGCTGGCTGGCTCGCAATGCTTTCTGATTCCAGTGATGACGACGTCGCGCGCCGGTCCGGCCTGACCGGCAACACCAAGGTGACGCGCGAGGACTGGATGAAGCTCGCGCTGGAGACGTTGATCTGCGAGGGCGTCGAGGCGGTGCGTGTGCTGGCGCTCGGCCAGAAACTGAACGTCTCCCGCTCCAGCTTCTACTGGTATTTCAAGAGCCGTCAGGACCTGCTGGACCAGCTTCTGGATTTTTGGCGCAACAACAACACGCGTTTCATCGTCGAGCAGGCCGGGCGGCCGGCCGCGACGATAACGCAGGCGGTGCTCAACATCTTCGAGTGCTGGCTGGATGAATCGCTGTTCAACCCGCGGCTGGATTTCGCCGTGCGCGCCTGGTCGCGCCAGTCAGCCACGGTGCATCGCATCGTCCATGAGGAGGACGATGCGCGGGTCGATGCCATCCGAGCGATGTTTGCGCGGCATGGTTTTGCGGACACGGAAGCGTTCGTGCGGGCGCGCGTGCTCTACTTCACCCAGATCGGCTACTACTCGCTGGAGATCGTCGAGCCGGTGAGCAACCGCCTCTTCCTGACGCCATCCTATCTGCTCACGCACACAGGCGAGGAACCGCGCGCGGGCGAGGTGGAGGCCTTTGCCGAAAAAGTGCGACGGCGGGCCGGCGACTAAACCGAGCTGAGTGCGGTTTCTCGCAGCAGGCGCGGATCCCGGTCCTTCGATCGCACGGATTGTGCTGGAAGGTTTTGGTAGCGGGAGAGGGACTTGAACCCCCGACCCCAGGATTATGATTCCCGTGCTCTAACCAACTGAGCTACCCCGCCAGGGTGGCAAATGGCTTGAAAAACCGTCCGGAATGGGTGGCATTTCAAGGCGTTCGCCGAGGTCGCGCGGATATAAGGGTGACGGGGCAAAGCTGTCAAGCTTGGAAGCGGCCGGCATCAAGCATAATCTCGTCGCAGAAAAGCTTTGCCGGCCAGATGATCGTGAGGACGCGGGCGGGGTTGAGTTCGGTCGAGCACGTCGCTATGTCTCGCCCATGAATTTCTAGAGTTTTGAGCGAATGAAGCCGCGCATCGCCGTCCTCGGTTGCGGATACTGGGGCAGCAACCATATCCGCACCCTCAAGGCGCTTGGCGCGCTCTCTGCCGTTTCCGACGTCAATCGGGCGCGCGCGGAAGGTTTCGCCAGCGAGCAGGATTGTCTGGCAATAGAGCCGGACAAGCTGTTCGAGCGTGCCGATATCGATGCCATCGTCATGGCGCTGCCGCCGCAATTCCATGCCGACACGGCGGTGCGCGCCGTGACCAGCGGCAAGGACGTGCTGGTGGAAAAGCCGATCGCGCTGACGGTCGCTGATGCCGAACGCGCTGTGAAGGCGGCAAAAGACAATGGCCGCGTCTTCATGGTCGGCCATGTGCTGCGCTTCCATCCGGCCTTCGAGATGTTGAAGGCGCTGATCGACAACGGCGAGCTCGGCGAGGTGCGCTACATCCACTCGCATCGGCTCGGCCTCGGCAAGTTCCATACCGAGAACGACGCGCTGTGGGATCTGGCGCCGCACGATCTGTCGATGATCCTTGCCATCACCGGCACCGAGCCGATCGAGGTGAGGGGCGAAGGCGCGGCGCTTCTCGATAATCTCAGCGACTTCGCCCATCTGCATATGCGCTTTCCCAACGGCTTGCGCAGCCACCTCTTCGCCTCGCGGCTCAACCCCTATCGCGAGCGGCGGCTGACGGTCGTCGGCACCAAGGCAATGGCCGTCTTCGACGATGTCGAGCCCTGGGAGCGCAAGCTTGCCGTCTATCGCCACGCGGTCTGGCAGGACAGCGGCCAGTGGGCCTTCACCGCCAATGAGCCTTCCTATGTGGCTGTCGGCGAAGGCATGCCGCTGACGCGCGAGCTCGCTCATTTCATGCAGTGCATCGAAACCCGCGCCGAGCCGCGCACCGACGGCGAAGAGGCGATCCGGGTGCTGCGCATCCTGACCGCCGGCACGGTCGCGCATAGCGGTTCGCCCGCCTGAAGCGGTTTATCTCGGTCGAAAATCAGCCCAGAGCAATTCCAGGAAAAGTGTGAGCGGTTTTCCGTCCGGAATTGCCTAAAAACAAAGAGTTAGAGCGGTTCGCCGTTTCCGTGAAACGGTGAAACGCTCTGGGTGAAAAATCGAGGCAGCTGAAAAATCGCGAACTTACTCGGCCGGGATTTGCGCCGGCCGCGCGGCAAGCCTGGACAGCATGGCTTCGGCCTCGGCGCCACGCTCCGAGCGCTCGATGAAGCCGCCGCCGAAGACGCGCGCTTCGTTGCCGTCATCCGAATAGAGCACGCAAGCCTGTCCCGGCGCGATGCCGGACTCGCCGTCCGCCAGCTCAACCGACGTCACGCCGTTGCGGTGATTGAGCACGGCCGGACGCGGCGGCCGGGTCGAGCGCACCTTGGCGAAGAGCTCAATCCCGCCGGTGGGGATGTCCGACAACGGTGCGTCGCCCAGCCAGTTCATGTTGCGCAGGTAGATCTTGTGCGTCTCCAGCGCTTCGCGCGGGCCGACGATGACGCGGGCGCGCTCGGCATCGAGATGGACGACATAGAGCGGCTCGCCCGACGCGATGCCGATGCCGCGGCGCTGGCCGATCGTGTAGCGCAGGATGCCCTCATGGCGGCCGAGCACGCGGCCGTCGATATGGACGATGTCGCCCGGATTGGCGGCGGCCGGCTTCAGCTTGGCGATGATGTCGGAATATTTGCCCTGCGGCACGAAGCAGATGTCCTGGCTGTCCTGCTTGGCGGCGACCGTCAGGCCCATTTCCTCGGCAATGGCGCGGACCTGCGGCTTCGACAGACCGCCGAGCGGGAAGCGCAGATAGTCGATCTGCGCCTGCGTGGTGGCGAACAGGAAATAGCTCTGGTCGCGATCGGCATCGACCGGCCGGTAGAGCGCGCGATGCGCGCCGCTGGCGCCAGAGCGGATATAATGGCCGGTGGCCAAGGCATCGGCGCCGAGATCCCGGGCGGTGGCAAGCAGGTCGGCGAACTTCACCGTCTGGTTACAGGATACGCACGGGATCGGCGTCTCGCCGGCGACATAGCTTTCGGCAAAGGGATCGATCACCGCCTTGCGGAAGCGCTCCTCGTAATCGAGCACGTAATGCGGGATACCGAGCGTCTCGGAGACGCGGCGGGCATCGTCGATGTCCTGGCCGGCGCAGCAAGAGCCGGCGCGGTGGGTGGCCTCGCCATGGTCGTAGAGCTGCAGCGTGACGCCGACGACATCATAGCCTTCGCGCTTCAGGATGCCGGCAACGACCGACGAATCGACGCCGCCCGACATGGCGACGACGACGCGGGTGTTTTCGGGACGTCCGGGAAGATCGAGGCTGTTCATGGTGCTTTCACTGTGCGGCGCTCAATGCCAATGGCCGGAATATAGGTCAAGGGCCACGCATGCGCCAGCTTGCGTCCACCGGCGATTTTATCGGCAAAACAAGGGCCGGGATGCGGTTGTTTCAAATTCTAAACGAAAGCCTAACCCGGCGTTCACGATCCTTACCTAGTGATTAGGGTTCGCTTAGGCAATTTTTAAAGCTGTGGCGGTACTGTGGCGGGGATTGGGTCTTTGAGTTTTTTGTAGAGAGTACGATGACCGATCTGGTTAGACCTAGAGTTAAGTATGTTATCGGGCCCGACGGCAGCCCCCTTACGATCGCCGATCTGCCGCCGACGAACACGCGGCGTTGGGTTATCCGGCGCAAGGCGGAGGTGGTTGCTGCTGTGCGCGGCGGCCTGCTCAGCCTGGAAGAAGCCTGCCAGCGCTACAAGCTTACCACCGAGGAATTCCTTTCCTGGCAGGCATCTATCGACGAATATGGCCTGGCTGGGCTGCGAACGACGCGGATCCAGCAATACCGGCACTAGAGCGGTTTACGCAATTCCGGACGGAAAACCGATCACGCTTTTCCTGGAATTGCCGTAGGTTTCGACCGGTTGCAAAACGAGAAGGGCGCGGTTATCCGCGCCCTTTCGCTACGGAAAAAGCTTAGTCGATCAGACCGTCAACACCACCTTGCCGATCGGTCGGGTGGCGAGGAAGGCGTGCGCGGCCCCCGCCTCTTCAAGCGGAAAAGTCTTGGCCACATGGGCAAGAAGCTTTTTTGCATCGACCAGGCTTGCCAGCCCGACAAGGCCCTCGCGGTCCGGCACCACCGACATGCGCTCGACGCGGATGTTGCGCTGCCTGGCCTTGGCCTTCGTGGCGTCACTGACATCGAGCAGCGATACCAGCACGCCGCCGTCGCGCAGCACTTTCAGCGATTCCTCGGCATGGTCGCCGCCAACTGTTTCCAGCACCAGGTCGAGATCGCCAAGCTTGCCGGTGAAACCGCCCTTCGTGTAGTCGATGACCTCATCGGCGCCGAGGGAACGGACGTAGTCCAACTTGTCCGAGCTGGCGGTCGAGGCTACCCAGGCGCCGCGTGCCTTGGCGATCTGCACCGCCAAATGGCCGACGCCGCCGGCGCCGGCATGGATCAGCACGCGCTGCCCCGATTGCAAGCCGCCATGACGGACAAGGCCCTGCCACGCGGTCAGTCCAGCCAGCGGCAGGGCTGCGGCATGGGCGTGGTCGATGGCGACTGGCTTTGCGGCAATCTCATCGGCCGGCGCGGTGGCGAGTTCGGCATAGGCGGCCGCCTGTTTGGGGAAACGGGGCATGCCGAACACGTCGTCGCCAACCTTGAATGTGGTCACGCCGGCGCCAAGCGCCTCGACTGTCCCGGAAATATCCCAGCCGAGGATGAATGGCGGCTCGCCGAGCAACGGATAATAGCCGGCCCGGACCGCGCCATCGACCGGGTTGATGCCTGCCGCCTTGACGCGGACAAGCACTTCGCCTGCTTTAGGCGAGGGGCCGGGCTGTTCGGCGACGAAAAGGACGTCGGGTTCGCCGACGGAATTCTGGCTAACGGCACGCATCGGATATCTCCTGCTTGTTCAATGCCGCTATCATTTGGATAGTAATTATCTCTTGTCTAGTATGTACCTTTTCGATATATAGGCACCTTATGGATAGTGATATTGAATCGTGCCGCGGCTATGATGCTTTCCGACGGACATGCCCTTCACACACCGTTCTGGAGATGCTGGCCAGCAAGTGGGTGTATCTTCTGGTTTGTGCTTTGCGAAAAGGCCGGCAGCGCAACGGCGAGCTCGCCCGCAAACTGGAAGGCATCACGCCAAAAATGCTGACGCAGACCTTGCGTGTGCTGGAACGCGACGGCCTGGTCCGGCGCGAGGTGTATCCGGTCATACCGCCGAGGGTGGAGTATGAGTTGACGGAACTCGGTCAGAACCTGGCGGGGCTGCTCAGCCAGATCAGGTCCTGGGCCGAAGAGCATGCGCCGGACATCAAGGATGCCCGTGCGCGGGCATCGGCAGGCGAACAGGCCGAGATCGCCATCCCCGCCTGAGTGGACGGGCAGGTCGGCTGTGCCGATTTGTCCGAAGGCGAACGCCGGCGGGGCGCTTAGCCGATCATGACGCTGCGGCTGCCGAGATCCGGTTCGCGGATTTTGGTGTCACGCGATTCCAGCAATTCCGCCTTGGACAGCTCCGCTTCAGCTTCGCCGAGTAATGATTCGGCGGTGCTTCGCTGCTGAGCGAGGTCGCTTTGTGAATTCCTGAGGTTGTCGCGGCGCAGACGCGCCGCCTTGGCGAAGGTCGGATAGGCGAAATGGTTGATGTCGGTGATGCCGGCTTTTTTCTCTTCGGCGACGATTTGTGCCTCCAGCTCGACGGCCATGCGGTCGAACTCGGCGATCATCATGTCGAGCTGCAGCAGCTGGCGCCGCTTCTCATTCACCTGAAACTGCTTCAGCCGAACGAGGTTTTCACGTGACTTCATGACTCGGTACTCCGCAAACGCACACCTGCATATCGTCCAATCCGCCCGGAACGACCCAAGCGCCGCCCGTTTCCACCGGCATTCCCAGGGCTATGGGAAACAAAACCCTAAAGATTTTTGCCGGCGGTAACCATTCGTTTACGGGCATTGTTAATCATACGGGCGAGGACTTAAGGCCGGGTAAAAATTCCGGCTGTTGCGGAAAGCGCGGCCTGCGAGTCCATGGAGTCACTTAGGCTGACTTATTAATGTGGTGCATTAGCGGTTTTGGTCTGTGATTCGTTATTAGATTCAAGTGGGTGTAGAAAGGGGTTAAAAAATCTGGTATCGTGTTCGACACGAAATTAGGATTTGTTAACCACTCGGTGGCACCTTCTGTTCAGGCAATCACTGCTCCGGTCCCGGACGGGTCGTGAAATGGTCCGGCAGCAGAAAAGGGGAATAAAATGCGTGTTCTGCTGATTGAAGATGACAGTGCAACCGCACAAAGCATCGAATTGATGCTGAAATCGGAAAGCTTCAACGTCTACACCACCGATCTCGGCGAAGAAGGCGTCGATCTCGGCAAGCTTTACGATTACGACATCATCCTTCTGGACCTCAATCTCCCCGACATGTCGGGTTATGAAGTGCTGCGCACGCTGCGGCTCTCCAAGGTCAAGACGCCGATCCTGATCCTCTCTGGCATGGCCGGCATCGAGGACAAGGTGCGCGGCCTCGGCTTTGGCGCCGACGACTATATGACCAAGCCATTCCACAAGGACGAGCTGGTGGCGCGCATCCACGCCATCGTGCGCCGTTCCAAGGGCCATGCGCAGTCGGTCATCACCACTGGCGACCTGGTGGTCAATCTCGACGCCAAGACGGTCGAGGTCGGTGGTCAGCGCGTGCATCTGACCGGCAAGGAATACCAGATGCTGGAGCTGCTCTCGCTGCGCAAGGGCACGACGCTCACCAAGGAAATGTTCCTCAACCACCTCTATGGCGGCATGGACGAGCCGGAGCTGAAGATCATCGACGTCTTCATCTGCAAGCTGCGCAAGAAGCTCGATGCGGCGTCGGGCGGACAGAATTACATCGAAACGGTGTGGGGCCGCGGCTATGTGCTGCGCGAGCCGGAAGATATCCGCGTCAGCGCCTGAGCGATCCAAACAATTTTTTCAATGAAAACCCGGCTCAGGCCGGGTTTTTCGTATCCTGCGATCCCTGGCAATTCCGCAGAGTCCGTCGGAAATCCCGCAAAATCAGACAGGTGCAGCGGCTCAGCGATTTCGCCTTGTGCCGAATCACTTCCGCGAATCAGGCGGCGAGCTTCAGGAAACGGAAGCTTTCGAGCAGTTGCGCGCGGTTGAAGGGCTTGAGCAGGTAGCCTTGAGCGCCGGCGCGCTTGGCGCGCATGATCGCGGCGACATCGACCTCGATCAGCGACACCAGGATCTGCGGCTTGACCGGGGCTTCGATGGCGCGGATGCGGCGAATGAGGTCGACCGCCTGGATATCCGCCAGACCGCCATCGATCACAATGACGTCAGGCATGTCGGTGGCGCAGATATCGGCAGCCTCAGCTCCGCTGGCCGCCTCGGCGACCATCATATCCGAGCCGAGAATGCGTTTTGCGACCTTCCTGATGACGCTTGAATCATCGACGAACAGGCAGCGCTTCATGTCCGGGCCCTCTTTGCCATCTGCCGAACCGGCAATCTCCGGCAATCGGACAAGACCCTAGGCCAATCTGGTAAAGAAGCCGAAAAGCCGTTAGGTAAAATTTTTCCAAAGAACCGCGGCGCACACCTTACGGTCGCGCCGTCAACATAACGACAACCGTCGCTATAGCTGCGCCCATGCGGCAGCCATCAATATCCAGGCAAAAAGATACTTTGCCTGTTCTTGGCCGTTATCTCAGGCGGCGGACAGAACAATCTCTTCGGCGGTGGCGTGGATCGAGATCGTCATATTGGCTTCGCGCGCCAGAAGCAGCGTGTAATAGGGCTGCACCGAATGGGCGTCGATCGGCTCCTCCGGCTTGTGGCCGGAATGCAGTTCGAGGAATTTCGGCGGCACGCGCAGCATCGGGCCGGCGGCCGAGAGCGCGAAACGCGGCTCGGTTTCGAGATTTTCCAGCGTAACCACCAGCTTGCCGCCGCGCGGGATGGCCGCATTGGCGACGAGGATCAGGTTGAGCAGCAGCTTGACCTTGTTTTTGGGCAGCAGCGCGCGCGAACCGTTCCATACAAGTTCCGGCTTCTCGTTCTTCAGGAAGGCGATGGCCACGGCTTCTGCATCGCCAGTGTCGATCATCATGCCGGCCGAACCCGCGGCGCCGAAGGCTATGCGGGCAAATTGCAACCGCGCCGAGGCATTTCTAGCGCTCTGGCGGATGAGTTTCATGGCGTCTTCGTCGGCGCCGCCTTCATCGAGCAACTCGAGGCCGTTGTTGATCGCGCCGACCGGCGAAATGATGTCGTGGCAGACGCGGCTGCACAGCAAAGCTGCGAGATCCGGGGCGGAAATGGTGAATAGCTCGGCCATCGGCAAAATCCCTGCTCAGGTCACATGTTTCATGGCCGAACGACTGATTCGCGCCTGCCCCGACGAATCACGCTCTTTTCCAAGGCTTTCTGAATACACAGCGGCCGTGCGCGCATCAACAAATCCAAAATTGCCGGTGGCGAAAATGGTGCATTCACAGGGGAAAGCGGCATTCTCCTGGCAAGGGCAGCCTTCGAACCGCCATCTTCGTGTGAGAACTTAATGGTTGAAAAAGGATTGCGGCATAGTTTGCCCGTAATAGCCACCCTGACCGGCCGCCAAGAGCTGTAGGGGTGCGGAGGCGTCGGCGAAAGTGCTCCCTGACGGAGATTGGAAGCATGTTTTCCCGATACTACGACCGGACCTTCGTCCGTGTCCTCACCATGACGATCGCACTTCTGGGAGCTGTCGTCCTTTCGACCTCGGCGTCGCGCGCGCAGCAGTACACCGCTCAGGAAATCGTTGATTCCGGTCATAAATTCTTCGGCGAGACGTCGGGCGGACTGGCCACGGTCGTCGAGAAGATCTTTGCCTCCTATGGCCTGCCGAACGGCTATCTGCTTGGCGAGGAAGGCTCCGGCGCGCTGATCGGCGGCCTGACCTACGGCGAGGGCACGCTCTACACCAAGAACGCCGGCGACCATAAGGTGTTCTGGCAAGGGCCTTCGCTCGGTTGGGATTTCGGCGGCGAGGGGTCGCGCGTGATGATGCTGGTCTATAACCTCGACGACATCAGCAGCCTCTACAACCGCTTTGGCGGCGTCGCCGGTTCGGCCTATGTCATAGCCGGCGTCGGTTTCAATGTGCTGCAGGCCAACCGGGTGCTCCTCGTTCCGATCCGCACCGGCGTTGGCGCCCGACTCGGCGTCAATCTGGGCTATCTGAAACTTACCGAGCGGCCGACCTGGAATCCGTTCTGACGCCTTTGTTTTGATGCATGTCGTTGTCCCGGAACCGCTGCACACTTCCGCGCGACATGCATTAAGCAGTCCGTATAATCGCTCGGATAATCCTGATCGCGCCGCGGCATGCTCTTGCCGCGGCGTTGAATTTCCGCCATGCCAAGCTGGCACAATGCAGCGATTGCCGCTCCGTATAAGTGGATAGCACGCCTTGGTTCAGTCGGTCCTGTTCTTCGCACTCGGCTTCCTCTGCGCCGTCTTTCTGGTGTCACTCATCGCGCCGGCGGTCTGGCGGCGGGCCGTCGTTCTCACACGCCGGCGCATCGAGGCCTCGCTGCCGCTGACGCCGGCCGAGATCCAGGCGGACAAGGACCGCGTTCGGGCCGAATATGCGATGACGACGCGAAAACTCGAGATGACCGTCAAGAGCCTGCAGGAAAAGACGGCCGAGCAACTGGTCGAGATCGGTCGAGGGCGTGAGGCCCTGAAGGGGCTGGCGGTCGAAAAGAAGGACAAGAACCAGGCGCTTTCCGACCTGCAGGCCAAGACCGCGGAGCTCAGGCAGCGCGAGGAGGATCAGCAACGCCTCTCCGACCGGCTGGCGCAGACGGAACGCGCGCTGGAAAAGCGCGCGCTGGAACTGCAAAAGCTCGAGCAGATGTATGACGATGCCAGCTTCTCGTCCTCCAGCCGTCAGATCGAGCTGGTGGCGCGCGAATCGGAACTGGAAAAGCTCGCCAACGACATCGCCGCGCTGCGCAGCCAGCGCAAGGAGGCGGACAGGCGAAGCCAGGACATCGTTTCGGAAAGCAAGGCCGCGCGCGAGGCGTTGAAGGTGGAGAAGAAGAGGTCAGCCGACCTCGATAAGAAGGTCGAGCGGCTCTTGGCCACGCTTGCCGATCGCGAGGAAAAGCTCGACCGGCGCGAGAAGGAGCTTGCCCGGGCGCGGGAGCGTTCGAAGGAGGCAGCGCCGCCAAACGGCGTCGCACGGCTGACCGGCGGCGCCGATGCCAATGGCGACGATGTCGACACGGCGATCGCCAAGCTCGAAGGCGACCGGGAACGTCTGGAAGCCAGGCTGACGGTGTTGGCGCGCGAGAACAAACGACTCAAGACCGACCTTGCCGCCTCCGGGACGACAAAGCCCGAACAGGATGCACGCCCTGCAAGCGCGGGATTGCGTGAGCAAATGAATGAACTGGCAGCCGAGGTCGTCAACCTGACGATGAAGCTCGACGGGCCGGATTCACCGATCGCCAAGGCCCTGGCGGCTGATGGGCAGCAAGGTACCGGTGGGCGCGGCGTCAGCCTTGCTGACCGCGTGAGGGCGCTGCAGAAGGCCGAACCAGCCAACTGAGGTCGTCGCCTTACAAATTCGAAAAATGATGCAGGGCTATGGCTGAGGCGGCGGCGACATTCAGACTGTCGAAACCTTGCGCCATGCCGATCCGCAGCGTCTGCAGCCGGGCAAGCAGACCTCGCGGCAGGCCTTCGCCTTCGGTGCCGAGATAGAGCGCCAGGCGTGCTGAGCGTTGCGCGTCGCGGATAGCGGCCGTTCCGCGCGGTGAAAGGGCGAACTGGCTGAAGCCAAGCCGATCGAGCGTCACCGTGAAGGACCCGGTGTCGTCGAAGGACGCGAAAGGCACCTTCAGCGCCGCCCCCACCGAAACGCGGATCGCCTTGCGGTAGAGCGGATCGCAGCAGGTGCTGTCGAGCAGCACGGCGTCGGCACCGAAGGCTGCGGCATTGCGGAAGATCGCTCCCATATTGTCGTGATTGGATATGCCGACGAGGACGACCGCCAACGCGCGCTGGGGCAAGCTCTCGGCGAGAGCCTCGACGGACGCCGGATCGCCACGCAGGCCGATCGCCAGTATGCCGCGATGCATATGGAAACCGGCGATACGGTCGATCACCTCAGCGCCGGCGACATAGACCGGAAAATCCGGCGGCGCCTTGCGCAACACAGCGTCCAGCCCTGCCAGGCGGTTTTCGAGAACGAGCACCGACTCCGCCGCGAAGCGTCCAGTCGACAGCAACAGGTCAAGCACCACCTTGCCCTCGGCGATGAAGCGGCCGTGCCGACCGACCAGGTCGCGCTCGCGGATGTCGACATAGGCCGAGACGCGCGGGTCCTGCGGATCGTCGATGGGGATGAGGTTCATGCATTCCTCGCTTGGATCAGAATGACGTTTCGTCATCCTGATCTAACTCTTCATCGGAGCATGATCTTTTCCGAAAACCGGTTCCCACTTTTCGGGATCATGCTCTGAGAAATTGTCAGCGAGGTAATGAGCGACAAGGCTCGAGGGTCAAGCCCCGGCGCGACGCAATCGATAGGCCATTTGCGAGAGGTCGCCGTCGCCGAAAATGCCTTCCAGCATACGCAGCAACTCACGCACCGCCTCGGATTTGCAGGAGTAGTAGATCATCTGCCGGTCGCGGCGGGTGTCGACAAGATCGAGCGCCCTGAGCTTGGCGAGATGCTGCGACAAAGCGGATTGGCTGAGCTGCACTTTCTCGGCGATGGCGCCGACCGACATTTCACCGTCGATCAGATGCGCCACGATCAGCAGACGCTTCTCATTGCCCATGAGCGTCAGAAACGCGGCTGCCGATCCGGCATGGGCCATTAGTTTGTTCGAGATCATAGATCCCCCATGGGTCCTGGCTCATCCAGCGGCCATGGGGGCAATGGCGGCTGAGTTCCACAAATATTCAGATATCGCTTTGCGCTGCTGAATCAGCGCTCCAATAAAGGTAGATCATTTCGTCTAAATCTCAAGCGTTGCTTTCGTCGCAGCGCGATCAACTATCAGGATTGCTCGGCCGCGCGCGCCGTCTTGGCCATCTCGACCAGCATGGCGCGCAACGCGCTCCCGGCGGCGAGAGGCTGCGGGAAGAACACCCGGCAGACGGCGTCCGAAGCCGCGAGATCCATGCCGTCCGCGTCAAAACCGGTGACGATCCAGCCGTCACCTTCGGCGCGGCCGAAATGGCGGGCGTAAATGGCAATCGCGTCGCGATGGTCGGCATTCATGTGGTCGAGCGAGGGTTGTTCGCTGGCGGCCAGCTCCTCGACGACCGGACCGCTGGTGATGAAATCGTCGCGCCCGAGAAGATAGGCCTTGCCGAAGCCGCCATTCAGGCTGCCGCGTTCGGGTTCGAGCCGGAAGAACGAAAAGTCGCCGAGGCCTACGTAGAGCTTCGCCTTGGGATTGCGGTTGAGGTAGCGCCGTTCGGCCCGGGCATGGTCGGGAGATCCGCGTTCCAACCGCCTGGCCCGGCATGCCAGGCTGATGCGCGGATGGGCGAGCGCGTCGCCCTTACCGGGTTCGCCCACCAGCAACGAACAGCGCGGGTCGGCGAGCAGGGCGCCGGTATGCGCCGACAGCATCGAGATCAGGGTCAGCGGCGTGCCGTCGATGTCGGTGGCAACGCCAACCCTGCTCGCCAGCGGCGCGCCGGTGCCGGGCTCGATTACCGCAAGCGCCCCGAAGCGCGCCGAACGGATCAGGGTTTTTGCCAGCCTGATCGCCTCGGCGTCGGTCTCGCGGATGACATCCTTCTTCGTCTCGCTCACAGGCTCACCCGAGATAAGTTGATCAGCATGCTCCGGTTATTGGCCGAGGATGCCCGACATGGCAAGGGCCTCGATTTCCTCACCTTTCATGCCGAAGCGTGCCAGAACACTTGCGGGCTGGCGATCGGCGGCGGTTGGGGCCGAGGCAAGCATTTGAGAACTTTGCGAGAAGCGCGGCGCGGGCGCCGGACGCTCGAGCCGGCCGGATGCCACAAAGCTTTGCCTGGCGCGGTTGTGCGGATGGTCCCTGGCCTCGGTCAGCGAAAGCACGGGTGCGACGCAGGCGTCGGTCGAAGCGAAGAGGGCTGCCCATTCGTCGCGGGTTTTCTCGCCCACCCTTTCGGCAATTGCCTTGCGCATCCCGGGCCAGGATATCCTGTCATATTGTGCGCTGACGAATCTCCGGTCGAGCGGCAGCAGCCTGGCGAACTCGGCGAAGAAGCGCGGTTCGAGGCAGCCGACCGCAATGTGCTTGCCGTCCGCCGTCTCGTAGGTGTCATAGAAAGGAGCGCCGGTATCGAGCAGGTTTTCGCCGCGCCTGTCGCTCCACAGGCCTGCCGCCATGTAGGCGTGGATCGGCGCCGCGAGCATCGAGGCGCCTTCGATCATGGAAGCATCGATCACCTGACCTTTGCCGGTGAGCGAGCGCTGGAACAGGGCGGCGAGCACACCGGCGATCAGCATCATGGCGCCGCCGCCTTGATCGGCGACCAGGTTGAGCGGCGGCACTGGCGGCGAGCCTTTTCTGCCGATGGCATGCAGCAGACCGGCATAGGCAAGATAGGTGATGTCGTGGCCGGCTCGCCCCGAGAGCGGTCCGTCCTGGCCGAAGCCGGTCAGACGGCCATAGATCAGCGCCGGATTGCGCTGAAGCACGATATCCGGCCCGAGGCCCAGCCGCTCCATGACGCCGGGGCGGAAGCCTTCGACAAGCAGGTCCGCCTTTTCGACAAGCCGCAGCAACAGGTCGGTGCCTGCCGGATGTTTCAGGTCGAGCTTGAGGATCGAGCGGCCGTGGCGGTCGAGGTCGTATTCCTGCGGCAAGGCGAGCAGTGGCTGGCCGGCATCGGCCCGTTCGATGCGCAGCATGTCGGCGCCCATCTCGGACAGCATAAGGGCCGCCAGCGGCACCGGGCCGAGCCCGGCCATCTCGATGACCTTCAGGCCGGCCAGTGGGCCGGTTTTCTCAGCGGAAGCGCCTGTCGGCGGCTCGATCATGTTTCTATTTCGGCGCCATGCGGATGGCGCCGTCGAGGCGGATGGTTTCGCCGTTCAGCATCTGGTTCTCGACGATGTGGAGGGCAAGGGCGGCATATTCGGATGGCTCGCCGAGGCGCGACGGGAAGGGCACGGCGGCGCCGAGCGAATCCTGCACTTCCTGTGGCATGCCGGCCATCATCGGTGTTTTGAAGATGCCTGGCGCGATGGTACAGACGCGAATGCCGGAGCGGGCGAGATCGCGCGCCACCGGCAGCGTCATGCCGACGACGCCGCCTTTGGAGGCGGAGTAGGCGGCTTGGCCGATCTGGCCGTCATAGGCCGCGACCGAGGCGGTGTTGACGATGACGCCACGCTCGCCGCCGGTCAACGGATCGAGCTTCGCCGCGCGGTCGGCGACGAGACGGATCATGTTGAAGGTGCCGATCAGGTTGATCTCGATCACCTTACGGTACTGGTCGAGCGGATGCGGCCCATCCTTGCCGATCGTCTTCACGCCGATAGCGATGCCGGCGCAATTGATGAGGATGCGCGGTTCACCAAGTTTTTCAGCCACTTGCGCGACCGCAGCCGCGCCGCTGTCGCCGCTGCTGACATCGCACTGGACGGCAATGCCGCCGATGTCGGCCGCAACTTTCGTGGCGCGTTCGATGCCGACGTCGAGGATCGCGACGCGGGCGCCCTTGGCGGCGAGCGCGCGCGCCGTCGCCTCGCCGAGACCCGAACCGCCGCCGGTGACGATCGCGATCTGGCCGTTCGGGTTCATGCAAGCCTCCCGGGATTTCGGATTATGCTACGAAGCCCGCAGGGGAGGCGCAACCACAATGCCGGGATCCATCGACGGTTGCGTGCTGGCGGCCGGCCGCGCCAAGGCCGGGGCCAGTTCCGCAACTTTCGCGGCGTTGGCATGACAGACTTCGCCGATGAAACGGGCGACGGCGCCGGGCTTGATTTCATGATGCAGCAGCCTGTCGAGATCGACGGGGCGCGGCATGGCGATCTGTCCACGCGGGAAGCGCTTGAAGCCGAGCGGCCCGTAATAGGGCTCGTCGCCGACCAGGATCACGGCCGGCGCGCCGGCCTTTTTCGCCGCATCCAGCGCAATCGCGACCAATTTTCTGCCGATGCCGAGATTCTTGAAGTCGGGACGCACGGCGAGCGGGCCGAGCATCATGGCGCGCCCGGCGCCGGCCGCCACGCGCGTCATGCGCACCGAAGCGATCACCGCGCCGTCCTTGACGGCGACAAAGGATATCGAGCGGTCGTGCCCCCCCGACTCGCGGATCTTGTAGGCGGCAAGCACGAAACGTCCGGGGCCGAAGGCCTCGTCGTTGATGGCTTCGATTTCGGCATCATGCGCCGGGGTTTCCGGCAGGTATTTCACGTTGGCAAGGCTCATGGTCTTTGCGTTCCGGTATGCGAGGAAGGTTTGCTGCAAAGCGGCAGCGTTCGCCAATCAGCGCTTTAAGCGCGGGCGCCCTTTCGTCGTCGGTCGAACCGGATCGAGGCAAAATCGAACATGGGCGCCTCCGCTAGCATCAATTTTGTGCCGCTGCAATCGGCCGCTTTCGCCTTTTTGTACGTCGTTTGACCAACTGGTTCGTTGTCGACGAACTGTTCGTTGTCGACGAACCGTTCAGCACCTGAGGGCTTTGCCTATCGGCCCTGCACCTAGATATTGCCAAGACACAGGAGATTTCGCATGGGACTGCTCGTTGAAGGCAAATGGCAGGATCGCGCACCCAAGACCGACAGCGGTGGCCGGTTTGTGCCAACGGAGTCACAGTGGCGTGACTGGATCACGCGCGATGGCGCACCGGCCGAAGGTCGCGAGCGCGGCTTCAAGGCCGAACCAGGCCGCTATCATCTCTATGTCTCGCTGGCTTGCCCGTGGGCGCATCGAACACTCATCTTTCGCGCCTTGAAGAGACTGGAGACCATCATTTCGGTCTGCGTGGTCCATCACTTCATGGGCGAGAACGGCTGGACCTTCAAAGCCGAGGACGGCGCCACCGGCGATACGCTCTACGGCCTCGATTTCCTGCACCAGATCTATGCCAAGGCCGACCCTTCCTATTCAGGCCGGGTGACGGTGCCGGTGCTGTGGGACAAGCAGGAAAGGACGATCGTCAACAACGAGTCCTCCGAGATCATCCGGATGCTCAACTCCGCCTTCGACGAATGGGGCGATGCGAGCCTCGATTTCTACCCGGCTGGGCTGCGCACCGAAATCGACAAGATCAACGCGCTGGTCTTTCCGAGGATCAACAGCGGCGTCTATCGCACTGGCTTCGCCACCACGCAGCAAGCTTACGAGGAGGCGTTCGGCGACTTGTTTTCAGCCCTCGACACGGTGGAAGAACGGCTGTCGCAACAGCGCTATCTGGTTGGCGAACGCATCACCGAGGCCGACTGGCGGCTGTTCACGACGCTGGTGCGTTTCGATCCGGTCTATGTCGGCCATTTCAAATGCAATCTGCGCCGGGTCGCGGACTATCCGAGCCTGTCGAATTATCTGCGTGACCTCTACCAGGTGCCCGGCGTGTCGAGCACCGTCAACCTGCATCACATCAAGGCGCATTATTACGGCAGCCACAGGTCGATCAATCCGACGGGAATCGTGCCGGTGGGGCCGAAGCTTGATTACGCCGCGCCGCATGATCGGGGCAGGTTCAGGAGGGCGGCGTGACCTGATCTAACGGAAGGCCTCGGTGTCGGTCCGGGTTCGTCTGGCAAGTTCCACTTTCAGCAGAGTCTTGCCAAATCGGCTCGAATACCAAGCGGCATTCAAGCCAAACGTCAGCAGGAAAGCGAACAGAACGCTTCCAACCCATACGGCCAGGGGAACGTTGCTCAGGTCGTGCTGTTTCGCTTCCCCCGAGATGGCCAACCAACCCAGCGGCGCCGAAATCAAAAAGGCTGCCAGGGTCGAGAGCAGAACTGTCGTCCAATATTCCCTGCGACTGAACAACCGGCCATTTCTTCTTATGAACTTATAGAGCGCAACGTTGGCCGATCCGAAACTTATAGCGAATCCCGCCGCTTTGCCGAGTGCCTCGGAGAACGTTGGGATGAGGACCACCAGTATGCCAAGCGCAATCGTCAAGACCACCATCGTTAGAGTGTAGTATCCAACATAAGGCCAGACGTTTACATAAGGCTCATCGCTGTTGCTCATGTCCCCAAGCTCCCAATCCCCGAAGTAGAGCATAGAAGTTTATGCAAAGGAGAAAGCAAGCCTACCAATATGCCGAAGCAGGCCGGCTCTCAAAAATTTCGGCTAGTCGTCGCCGTGTCGCCGGTGTCGTGCCTTCGGGCAAACGGTCGAGCGGGAAAAAGCCGGCCTCGGCGATCTCGTGGTCCGGCAGTTTCGGCCCGCTCTGGCTGAAGGCTTCGATCAGGTAGAGACCGACATGGTCGCGGTTGCTGGAGCGGCGGTTGAAATGCATCGATTTCAGCACGGGCGGCGCGCTCAGCGCGATGTTGCCTTCCTCGACGAGTTCGCGCGCCAGCGCCTCCTCGAGCGTCTCGCCGGCCTCGACACCGCCGCCCGGCAATTGCCAGCCCGGTACATAGGTGTGGCGGATGAGGAAGACGCAATTGGTGGAACGGTCATAGACCAGGCCGCGCACGCCGAGCGTCATCGGCCGGCGCAGCAGGAAATAGAAATGAAACAGCCTTGCTCGCAGGCCCGGCCAGCCGGTCTGGCGGAAGGCCTCTTCCGGATCGGCCGCGCCGCTCATCCGACCGTCACCAAGCGAACAGCAAACGGTGAGTGGAAAGCCCCGCCCGCGTCGCTTAAGAAGGGATCATGTTCAGGCTTGCGCATATTTCCGACGCTCATCTGGGACCGTTGCCCGATGTAACCTATCGCGACCTCGCGTCCAAGCGCGTGCTGGGCTACGTCAACTGGCAGCGCAATCGCCGCCGCCACATGCATGATGCCGTCATCGACACGATCGTCGCCGATATCAAGGCGAACGCGCCGGACCATCTCGCCATCACCGGCGACCTCGTCAACCTGGCGCTCGACGGCGAGATCGAGATGGCCAAGCACTGGCTGGAAACGCTCGGACCGCCACATGACGTGTCGGTGGTTCCGGGCAATCACGACGCCTATGTGCCGGGCGCCTTCGATAAGGTCTGCCGTGCGTGGGCGCCCTGGATGAGCGGCGACGGCGCCAACGGTCCGGTCGACCGCAATTCCTTTCCCTATCTGCGCGTGCGCGGCAACGTCGCGCTGATCGGCGTCACCACGGCGCGCGCCACGGCGCCCTTCATGGCCAACGGCTTCTTCATGGAAGGACAGGCCGAGCGGCTGGCCAGAACCCTCGACGCCACGGCGAAACAGGGGCTGTTTCGCGCCATCATGATCCATCATCCGCCGGTGCGCGGCGCGGTCACGCAGCATAAAAGGCTGTTCGGCATTGCCCGTTTCAACAAGATCATCCGCTGGCATGGCGCCGAGCTCGTGCTGCATGGCCACTCGCATCTGCCGTCGCTGTTCAGCATCGGCCCGCGCGGCGCCAAGGTGCCGGTGGTCGGGGTTGCCGCCGCCGGCCAGGCGCCCGGCGGCAAGCATCCGGCGGCGCAATACAATCTGTTCGAGATCGATGGCGAGAAAGGCCGCTGGCGGATCCGCCTGACGCGGCGCGGCCTGACCGGACCGGCACTGCCGCCGTCCGATCTGCAAGTGATGGAACTTGGCGCCGATACAGCGTCGCCCCGCCCACTCGTCAGAAGCTGATCTTAATCTGCGTGAGGCGGTCCCAGAACAGCGCCAGTGAGACCGCCAAGCCGACCAGGGCGCCGGCAGTGATCAGGCCGAGGCCTGCAAAGAAGGTGGTCCAGCCGTTGCGGCGGGTTTCGGCCCGGATAGGCGGCTCGGCCTCCGCAACCGTGGGGCGGTGCACACCAGGCATCGCGCTCTCTATGCCGCCCTCCATCATCCGTTGCCGTTCGACGACACGCTCGGCGACGTAGCGGGTCACCGCGTCGGCGACGGGTTTCATGTCGCTGGATTCGGCGAGCACGACGCGACCGATGCGCGTGTCCTTGAGGAACCGGTAGGTGCGCCGGTCGCGCCCCATGGCAACGTGGCTTACAGCGTCGATCCATAGTCGCGGTTGCAGGCCCGACGAGACGGCAAAGTCGAAATTGTCCATATCCGCGGGCACGTCGGCGAAAACCGGTGCGAGCTCCGTGGCCAGGAGTTCGAGGCGCATGCGGTGCGCATCGCGCATCTCCACGATCACGTCGTCGCGGTCGGCGAAGGCGTTCTTGACGTCGCGGACGGCGTCGGCGAGCCTTCTCGACGGCTCTATCTGGCTGATTTTGTCGCCTGCGTCTTTCATGGCGGCTGCCTCGCTGTTGGTTAACAGCGAGTTAACACAATCGCCGGCAAAATGCACTCCGGTACGGCCCGTCAGCTTGCCGCCGCGCCGAACACCGGACGTTGCCGCCTGCCGCGGCGCCGCGTGTTGCGACGCACGATCTCGGCGACCAGGTCGGGCGCCTCCTCGACCAGCATATGGCCCGCATCCAGCACATGATGCAGACGGAAATGCGCCGGCAGGCTTTCGGACTGGCTGACCGGCAAGAGGGGATCCTCCGCGCCCCAGACCACCATCACCGGCATATCAAGGGTTTCAAGCCGTTCCGCGGGGATGACCCCTTGCCGATCATCCCTGGTCATCGCGGCCGCCATGGCGACAAGGATTTGCTGTTGACCGGGCCGCTCGCGCATCTGGCGGAGCGCGTCCACCGCATGGTCAGGCGGCACGCTTTGCGGGCCTGACATGGCGGCAAGGCAGGCGCGTATCTCTTTCTTGCCGGTCGCGGCCGCGTAGCGGCGCAGCAAGGCCGCGTTGATTTCCGCTCCGAAGCCGCCGGGTGCGAGCAGGGTCAGCGTGGCAATCCTGCCTGGATCGGCAAGCGCCATCAATGTCGCGATAGCGCCGCCCATGGAGTGGCCGACAAGGTGGACCCTGTCCAACCCACGGGCGGCGAGATCCGCGAGGATTGCCCGGGCCGCCGGCTTGGCCCCGCCGATGCCTTCGCATTGCATCGAATGGCCGTGTCCAGGCAGGTCATAGGCCAGCACCTTCATAGCTGGCGTGAGCGATGCCGCCACGTGGTGCCAGATGGCCTGGCAGGAACCGAAGCCATGCAGAAGCACGATCGTTTTCGGACCGGTGCCGCATTCGGCGGCATGAGGAGGTGAAAGCATGAAGAAAGGGGCAGTGGACCAAGACAAGCGGCAATTGCCAATTGTGGCTGAATTGCTCCCCGGCCAGATCGATAGCCAGTAAAATTTTCGCGACCGTTCGATGCCCTGCTGCATGGTCCAGGAACCCGCAGCAATGCGGCCAGCTTCCAAATGCACCAGCCAGTTGGTCTTAACTATTTGTTTTTACTCAATTTCTAATAAAGCACTGTCGCGAGCGTCAGATGTATCGACGGCAATTTTGGTCAGCTCGGATTGCCTATGCCAGCGGCGCGCAGCGCTTGCACCAACCGGTCGGTGAGATCGGCGGGGTACTTGCGGTCGACGAATGTCGCGCGTGGATCGGCGGCGAATTTCGGAAATTCGGCGACGAGCTCGTTGGCAAGTTCGCTCGCCAGCTTGTCGCGGCCCGAAATCTTGGCGCCGATCAGGCGCGCGGCCAGGTAGTGCGACTTGGACGCCGTCGTGCGCAGCGACTCGCTGGCAATCGCGGCCTTCTTCAAATCGCCTTGCATGAAGGCTCCGACGAACATGCCATAGTCCCACCAGGTCGGGTGGCCGCTGAAAGACTCGACGGCGTGGCCCAGGATCGGCATTCCCTCATCATATCTGCCGGCGAAGATCAGCCCGTAGCCATAGGCGGCGGCCATGCCGAGATCGTATGGGTTGAGCTCGTAGGCCTTGCGCATCCAGCGGATTGCCTCGTCCGTGTTGCCCAGGCGGCTGTTCAGATAGCCATAGGCGCGGTGCGCGTGCGGGCTCATCGGGCCCATCTGAATTGCGCGGTGGGCGAGCGACATGGCCTTTTCGAGCGTCGCGTCAGGCGGGTAGGCATAGTGGCTGGTGACGGCTTCCAGATGAAGCGAAGCCAGTTCCGCATAGATAAGCGATGATTTGGTGCCGTCGTTGGCCAGCTTCTCAAGGCAGCGATACGCAGCCTCATGCGTTTTGGCGCCCATGTCGAGATAGTAGCGATCATCAAGCACCAGGCATCCGATCTGGCTCGTTTGCACTCCGCTCTGGTCGATATAGCTGTAGATCGCGCCGGAAGCAGGAACTGTCGAGGTTAGCAGACCGGCGATACTGCCTTCGACCGTCGAAGGCGTGGTTTCGGCGGCAGCAAGATTTCGCGACAGCAGGACCCGACCGGTCGCAACGCTCTGCAGTTCGACCGTGACGTCGCCGGCTGCGGGTCCAGGAACGACATCGAAAACGAAGCTGATCGGATCTTGGGACCGCTCGCGCGTTGCGTCCGCGTCGCGCCCGATGAAATCGATCGTGTCGAAGTCGGCAAGACCGGCGCGAAGCGACGCGGCGACGCGCGCCGTCTCCGCTCCGTTGGCCTTCGGCGCGATATAGATCAACGGCAGGGAATCGAACACCGGCTGAACGGCAGCGCTTCGCGCGCCCGCCGTTTCGAACGGCGCGGTCGCGTCTTTGCCACCGAGAAAGGCATTGCTCTGGCGGGCGATAAGCACACCGAGCATCACGATCACCAGGGCCATGGCTGCCCAGAAGAATAGCAGCTGCCGCGTCAGCGACGGTGCGGGCGTCGCCGGCCCCATCAGCGGCGCGGGTTCGGCCAGCGTGCCGAGATATTCGGTCGCCGTTGCTTCCGCGGTCGCATCCGCACGCTGCGCGATCTTGCCGGAGGCGGATCTGGCGTCGCTGCTCAGCCGGATGGCGTTCGGCTCATAGGAAGGGACATAGCCGCCGCGCGGGATGGCGATGCGCACCGGTTCGGCGATGCCCTCATTGGCGAAATACTGTTCCAGAAGCTCACGCAGCCGGCCGGCCTGGACCCGGACCACGGCATCGGTCGAGGCGTCGAAGTCGCCGTCCTTGCCGAAGACGTCCATGGCGATGGACAGGCCCTTCAACCTGTCGGCTTCGCCAGCCTGCTCGCGTTCGACCAGATAGCGTAAAAGCCTGCGGGCACGTTCGGAGCGTCCGAACGTTTCGCTGGCAAGCAGTCGCTCCAATGTCTCGCGCACTGCGGGGGCGGCAGGCGGGGCAGGCTCCAAGTGTCGATCCTTTTCGAACTCGGCACAGGTTAGGGCGCGATCATATAGCGCCCGCGCCAGCGCACAAGGATGCTTGTGTTATGTGATCGCGTAAGCCACCGGAAATTCCCCCGCCGGTTAACGAATGGCAGGCTTGCGCGTCTTCAATTTGAAATTTGCAGCATGGCGCACCGAAGTGCGCCATGCTGCAAATGGTTTATCGGGTCAGCCGGCCTTGCGTGCGACGATGCGGTTGGCCGCCGAAGTCACCGCTTCCAGCGAGGCGGCGACGATGTTGGTGTTGATGCCGGCGCCGAACAGCTTGCCATCGGGATGTTCCATTTCGACATAGGAAATGGCCGAGGCATTCGAGCCGCGCTGCATGGAGTGCTCGGAATAATCGAGCACCGACATCTCGACGCCGACATGGCGCGAGAGCGCATCGACGAAGCCGTCGATCGGGCCGGTGCCGGAACCGGTGATGGTCATTTCCTTGCCGTTGTCGAGGATGACCGCCTCGACCACGCGCCGGCCCTTGACCTCGGTATCGGGATAGGTGTGGTGGTCGAGGAATTTCAGGCGCGCGCCCGGCTGGTCGATGTAGGTCTCGAGAAAGCGGTCGTGGATGCGCTTGGCCGGAACCTCCTTGCCTTCGGCGTCGGTGATCGCCTGGATCGCCTGGCTGAACTCGATCTGGAGATTGCGCGGCAGGTTGAGGCCATAGTCGGCCTGCAGCACATAGGCGATGCCGCCTTTGCCCGACTGCGAGTTGATGCGGATGATCGCCTCGTAGCTGCGGCCGACATCGGCCGGGTCGATCGGCAGGTAGGGCACTTCCCACAGCGGCGTGTTGGCCTTCTTCAGCGCCTTCATGCCCTTGTTGATGGCATCCTGGTGCGAGCCGGAAAAAGCCGTGTAGACCAGTTCGCCGACGTAAGGATGGCGCTCCGGTATCTTCAGCTGGTTGGAGTATTCGTAGACGTCCTTCATCCGGGTGATGTCGGAGCAGTCCAGTTCCGGATCGACGCCTTGCGTGTACATGTTCAGCGCCAGCGTGACGATGTCGACATTGCCGGTGCGCTCGCCATTGCCGAACAGTGTGCCTTCGACACGGTCGGCGCCGGCCATCAGGCCGAGCTCGGTGGTGGCGATGCCAGTGCCGCGGTCATTGTGCGGATGCAGCGATACGATGACGTTCTCGCGATTATCGAGGTTGCGGCACATCCACTCGATGCGGTCGGCATAGACGTTGGGCGTCGACATCTCGACCGTCGACGGCAGGTTGAGGATCAGCTTGTTGTCGGCCGTCGGCTTCACGATCTCGGTGACGGCGTTGCAAATCTCCAACGCGACTTCGAGCTCGGTGCCGGTGAAACTCTCAGGCGAGTATTCGAAACGGAAGCCACCGCCTGCCTTGGCCGCCATGTCGGTGATCATCTTGGCGGCGTCGGTGGCGATGCGCTTGATGCCGGCGACATCTTTTTCGAAGACGACGCGGCGCTGCAATTCGCTGGTCGAATTGTAGAAATGCACGATCGGGCGATACGCGCCCTTGAGCGCTTCGAAGGTGCGCGTGATCAGCTCCGGCCGGCATTGCACCAGCACCTGCAGCGACACATCGCGAGGCACGCCGCCTTGCTCTATACACCAGCGGGCAAAGTCGAAGTCGGTCTGCGAAGCAGAGGGAAAACCGATCTCGATCTCCTTGAAGCCCATGTCGAGCAGCAGGCCGAACATGCGCGCCTTGCGCTCGTGCCCCATAGGGTCGATCAGCGCCTGGTTGCCGTCGCGCAGATCGACCGAACACCAGATCGGCGCCTTGTCGATGACTTTCGACGGCCAGGTGCGATCGGTCAGGCCGACGGTCGGGTAGGGCTGGTACTTACGGGCTGCGTCCGGCATGTGGCCGGCCGCGTGCTTGCCGGTTTCGGCATCGCTTGCGCGAATTTCTTCTCTTGCGTTCATCGTCGTTTCTCCCGGCGGCCCTCGGATCCGCCTTCAGACGGATTGGTGGCGAGTGGCGCCTTTACCAGATTTTCGTTCGCTTGATGTGACTGCCAAGGAGCATGCGCTTGCGCGGCGGTTCGACCGCCGGGCGCTCCTTCAGCGAACCCGGCGATCGCCGATAAGGCCGAGAAGAAGCAGGGTCGAAGCGAGCGCGCGCGCGGTCTCGCCGGCAAAGCCGATGCGAGCGGAAGCGATGGAGCGGACACGCATTGTCATGGTGGCTCTCTTACAGGAGCGGCCCGGCGGAGGCAAGCGCGGCGCATCACGGAGCGCGGTCCGCCGCATACTTTCCTAAGGCGGAAGCTCTTTCCCAGGCGCGGCAAATGCGCCAGACTTGACCGTAGACGGCAGCAGCCGGGGAGGGGTCATCCATGAATTTCGTGTTCTTCTCGCCGCATTTTCCGGCCAACGGCGCCGAATTCTGCGACCGGCTGAAAAAGGCCGGCGCCACTGTGCTCGGCATCGGCGACGCGCCCTATGAGAGCCTGAACGGCAAGCTCAAAGCGGCGCTTTCCGAATATTACCGGATCGCCGACATGGAGAATTACGACCTGGTGTTCCGGGCGATGGGGTATTTCATCCACAAATGGGGCCGCGTCGACCGCTTCGAGTCGCTCAACGAGCACTGGCTGGAGCTCGAGGCCAACATCCGCACCGACTTCAACATTTTTGGCACCAAGCTCGATTTCGTGAAGAATTTGAAGCGCAAAAGCCGCATGCGCGCCTTCTTCCGCAAGAGCGGCGTCGAGACCATTCCGCAGCGCAAATGCTCCGATCGCACTGGGGCCATGACGTTCATCCGCCGCGTCGGCTATCCGGTGGTGGTGAAGCCGGATACTGGCTCCGGCGCCTCCAACACCTTCAAGATCTCCAACGGCAGGGAGCTCGACCAGTTCTTCCGCGACAAGCCGGAGGGCGTGACCTTTGTCATGGAGCAGTTCATCGAGGGGCTGGTGGTGACCTTCGACGGATTGGTCAATCGCGATGGCGAGGTGGTGCTGGCGGCCAGCCATCGCTACGATCAAAGCATCATGGATGCGGTCAACAACGACCGCCATATGAGCTACACCTGCTTTCCCGAAATCAGCCCGGCGGTTGAGGAGGCGGGGCGAAAAATCCTGAAAGCGTTCGACGTGCGCGAGCGCTTCTTCCACATCGAGCTGTTCGAAACCAAGGACGATCGCGTCATCGCGCTCGAGGTCAACATGCGCCCGCCCGGCGCCTGGATGACCGACGCGATCAACTACACGTTCGACATCGATGTCTACGCGGCCTGGGCCGACATGGTGGTCAAGGATGCCGCCGGCGGCCCTTACAAGGGCAAGTATTTTACCGCCTATGCCAGCCGCAAGCGCCACATCGACTATTTGAACAGCCATGCGGACGTGCTAGCCGCGCACGGCGACAAGATCGTCCATCACCAGGCCATCGAAGAGGTTTTCAGCCGCGCCATGGGCAACTACGCCTACCAGATGCGTTCGAGGGATCCGAAGGCGCTGCGCCAGGCGGTCGATTACATCCACGCGGAAAAGGCCTGAGCGATGGACGTCTCCTATCACAAGGCTCATACCCGCAATCTCGGCCGCGACATGGAATACAAGCGCTACGGTCATGCCGGGCGGCCCGTTGTCGTGTTCCCGACCTCGCAGGGGCGCTTCTACCAGTTCGAGGATTCCGGCGGGGTCGCGGCACTCGCCGAATTCATCGACACCGGCCGCATCCAGCTGTTCACGCTCGACGGCATCGATTCGGAATCCTTCTTCAACAAGCATGCCGATGCCACGCATCGCATCGCCCGGCACGAGGCCTATTTCCGCTATGTGCGCGAAGAAGCGCTGCCGGAACTGCAGACGATCGCCGCCAAGTCCAATGGCGGCCGCACCTTGAAGCCACTGTTCAGCGGCTGCTCGATGGGCGGCTATCATTCGTCGAACTTCGTCTTCCGCTTCCCCGAGCTGGCATGCGGCGTGATTTCGCTGTCCGGCGTCTACGCGACCCGCGACTTTTTCGGCCGGACGCTGGAGGGCAGCATCTTTTACAACTCGCCGCTCGACTATTTGCCGGGCATCGTCGACCAGAAGTTGCTCGGGCGGCTCAGAGCGCTGCGGCTGATCTTCTGCTGCGGGCAAGGCGCCTGGGAAGAGCGCATGCTGGTCGAAACGCGCGAGCTGGAACAGATCCTGCGCGACAAGTCGATCCCGGCCTGGATCGACTATTGGGGCGGCGATGTCAGCCATGACTGGCCGTGGTGGCACAAGCAGCTTGTCTATTTCTTCGGCCGATGGCTGGACGAAGACCTGATGAAGCGACTGGACTGATGACCACGCCCGATCCGATCCGCCGCTTCGTCGAGACCACCAATGCCGGCGACACGCAAGCCTTTCTCGACACATTCACCGACGACGCGTTCCTGAGCGACTGGGGCCGCGATTTCCGAGGCTGTGATGGGATCTCCCGCTGGAATCAGTCGGACAATATCGGCGTGCAATCCATCTGCGCATCGTACACGTCGCAGAACGCGACAGTATCTATCATGCCCGTGTCGCGGTGACGGGAAACGGCTTCAACGGTGAAGGCGACATGGCCTTCACGCTCGATGGCGATCGGATCGCGAGGCTGGTCATCAGCTGACCTCTTTCCACATAAGCTGATGAACGGAGTTATCCTTCCTGGCAGGCCGGCAGGTGAGCCATTTCCTGCGGTGTGGTCGACCCGCCGCGCAGGCTGAGAAAGACGATCGTTGCGGTGACGAGCGTGATCGCCGCCAGGATGATCAGCAATCCATCGAAGGCGGTTTCGTAGGCGCGCACGAGATCGGCCGCGCCGGCCGCCGGCAGTGTTTGCGACGCCTTGCCGACATTGCCGGTCACCAGCAATTGCGCGGCCGCCACGTTCGCGGTGGAAGCCGCGCCTTCTGCAGCGAGGCGGGCCGCGGTCATGCCTGACAGTGTTGCCGTAACGATCGCCACCGCTACGCCTTCGCAAGCGACGCGGGTGGTGTTGAAGATGCCGACCGCCATGCCGGCGCGTTCCTTCGGCACGACGCCGACGGCGAGCCCGTCCATCAGGCCCCATGGCAAGGCGATGCCGACGCCGATCAAGATCAGCGGCGCCACCAGGGCGGCGTCTGCCGGCGGAACCCGGCTCAGCCAGACAAGACCCGCGGCAGCGACCAAGAGGCCGATGCCGCAGATCGCGGCCGGCGCGATCCAGCGCGCCATCTGGCCGGCCAGCAAAGGCAGGACCAGCAGTGGACCGGAAAGACAAATCATCAATTGCCCGGCTTTGACCTCGCTCATGCCTTCGATGCCGATGAAGCGGATTGGCAGCAGCACGAGCAAGACGACGAAAGCATAGGCAGGTGCAGCCGCCAGAAACTGAACGCCGACGAAGCGAAGGTAACGAAACAGGCTGAGGTCCAGCATCGGCCGGGCGACATTTCGTTCGACGAGGACGAAGCCGGCAAAGCTGATGACGGCAGCGGCAAGCAGCGCGATGATGAGTGGATCGGTCCAGCCGCTTTGCGGGGCCTGCAGCACGCCGCAGGTCAGCAAGGCCAGCGCGGCCGTGAAGGTAATGGCGCCGGTCCAGTCGACGCCTCTCGCGTCCGGATCGCGCGTCTCGCGCAGGAAGCGCAGGCCAAGCAGGGCGGCGGCCACGGCGAGGATGGCGACCAGGACAAAGATCGCCCGCCAGCCATAGGTGTCGATGAGCAGGCCCGACGCGATCGGACCGAAGGCGAGGCCGATGCCGAAACTGGTGCCGAGGAAAGAGAAGGCGCGCAACCGCAGCGGCCCGTCAAACTCCTGGGCCATCGCCGATGCGCCGCCGGCAAAGGCAGCCGCGCCGCCGATGCCTTGCGCGGCTCTCAGCATATCGAACCAGACGATATCGGGCGCCAGCATCGAACCCAGCGAGGCAAGGACATAGATGGCGAGACCAATCAGGAAGATCCGCTTGCGACCCTGGCTGTCGGCAAGCGCGCCGGCGGCCATCAGGCTGGCGCCGAAAGTCAGCATGAAGGCGTTCGTCACCCAGTTGAGCGCGATGGGGCTGCCGCCGAGATCGGCCGCGATCCGCGACAGTGCGACCGCCGGGCCGGTGAAGGTCAAAGGCATCGTCATGGCGGCGAGGCATACCGAGAGCAGCACGAGCCATCTGCCAGCCGAGCGGTTTTCGACATTCGAAATCATGGATTCTTACCTATCTGCGGCAGCGTGCCGACGTGCCGGTTGGTCGGGCATGGGTGGTTACAGCGGCAACATAGGTTGGCGACAGTTCCGGCAAAATGGTATTAGATCTCCGTTCATACCGGACAAGAATGCTCGAATAGGTTCGCGCCATGGATCGTCTCAACGGCCTTCTGGCTTTCGCCCGCACCGCCGAACACGGCAGTTTTGTCACGGCCGGCCGGGCGATCGGGATCTCCGCTTCCGCGGTCGGCAAGAGCGTGGCCCGGCTGGAGCAGGAACTGGGCGTGCGGCTCCTGCAGCGCAGCACGCGGCGCATCAGCCTCACCGAGGAGGGGCGACTGTTCAACGAGCGCGTAAAGCGCATCCTCGACGACATCGACGATGCCGAGGCGATGCTGTCGCGCACGCGTGAGACGCCGCGCGGGCGGTTGCGTGTCACGGCGCCCATCGTCACCTATCATCTGCTTTTGCCGGTGCTGTCGGAATTCATGGCGCGCTATCCGGAGATAGAGCTCGACCTCGATTTCAACGACCGCATCGTCGACGTCATCGAAGAGGGTATCGATGTGGCGATCCGGAGCGGCGAGCTGCCCGATTCGCGATTGGTGTCGAGGCCCGTTGCGCCCTTTCGGATGCTGCTGTGCGCGGCGCCTTCCTATCTCGATCGCCACGGCACGCCCGACACGCCGGCGGATCTGGGGCGGCATTTCGGCATACACTTCCGCTTCCTCAACAGCGGCAGGCTGCTCCACTGGCCATTCATCACCGGAAGCGCCGAACCGCAGATACGCTCGATGCTGACCTGCAACAATATGGAGGCGTTGAAGGGCGCCACGATTGCCGGCCTCGGCATCGCTTGCATGCCCGATTTCCTGGTGCGCGACGCGCTCAACGAGGGAAAGCTGCGCAGCGTGCTTGACGACCATGTCGACGGCCGCGGCCAGTTCCGGATGCTATGGCCATCCAATCGCCATCTCTCGCCCAAGGTCCGCGTCTTCGTCGACTTCCTTCCGGAGCGGCTCGCAGGGAGCGCTGCATAGCTGCTATCCGTCGCATTTGTGGAGCGGCAGGTTGGTCGATAGGCACGACCTTGACCAACGGTCTACCTGGCTTGGTGATGACAAACGGCTCACCGTTGGCGGCTTGGTCTACAAGACGCGATAGATCGCCTTGGCATGCTGGATGCTTACGGTCCGCATCAAAGTGCTCCAAACAGACGACAGAGGCGCTTCCCAGCGTCAGCCGGCCTTTTCGGACGCAGGCAGGCCAAAACCGCTGACCGGATGGGTTTCGACCTGGAATTCGAAGCCGGCGATGAAGGGGCGCGCCTTGGCGATCGCGGCCTGGACCTCCGGCAATTGCAACGAGGCCTTGTGGCTGACCTGGTCGGTCCACACCTCGGTCACCCAGATCGCGTCGGCATCGACCGGGTCGGTGGCGATGATGTAGCTCAGGCAACCGGGCAGCGCGCCGGTGCTTTCGCGCAATACGTCCATGACCGCATCGCGCTGCCCGCGCGCCGCCCGCATCTTGCCGATCAGTCCGTACATTCCCTTGCTCTCCCATCAGGTTGCACGCGGCGCCCAGTATGCAGTCGGCGGCTCACGGCATCAACTGGCCGCCATTGACCTCGATGACCTGGCCGATGATGTAGCCGCTCAAAACGTCGGATGACAGGAACAGATAGGCGCCGACGCAATCCTGCGGCGTTCCGGCACGGCCTTGCGGAATGGTCGCGACCATCGCCTTGACCTGCTCCGTGGACGAATAGCGCTCATGGAAGGGTGTCAGGATGGTGCCTGGCGCCACCGCGTTGACGCGGATGCCGAAGCCGATCAGTTCCTTGGCCAGGCCGCGCGTCACGTTGGAGATGAAGGCCTTGGACGAGCCGTAGAGGCCAGCGCCACCGCCGGCGCCGTTGCGGGCGGCGATCGAGGAGGTGTTGATGATGAAGCCGCCCTGGCGCTTCAGCCATGGGATCGCCCTGCGCGAGGCCGTCAGTACCGAGCGGGCGTTAAGGTCCATCACGGCGTCGTAATGCGCTTCGGTCTGGTCGGCATAGGCGACGCGGCCGAGCATGCCGCCGGCATTGTTGACCAGACCGTCGAGCCGGCCGAAATGCTCAGCGCTCTCTTCGACGACGCGCTCGACATCGGCGGCTATCGAAAAGTCGCCCTTTGTCAGGAACACGTCGCCGCCGTCGTCGCGGATGCTTTTGGCGAGGTTTTCCGCGGCTTCGCGACTGGAATTGTAATGCAGCGCGACACGGCATTTCTGCTTGGCATAGGCCAATGCCAGAGCCGCGCCGATGCCGGTCGAGGCGCCGGTAACCAGCACCGCCTTGCCGGCAAGGTCTGGAATGACAAGCGTCGTCATATGGGCTGGCCTCCGCACTGTCGTCTTTCGTAAGCCATTGCAGGCCCGGCGTTCAAGCCCGCCGTGGCTTAAGGCCTAAGATAGACATAGCCCTGGTGCTGCAGCTCGGCGAGTTTCACGACGCCGCCTTTCTCGGCAACCGCAAAGCCGGACAAAAGGTCGGTCAACGCGATCTCCATGCTGTGCATGGTGTTGCCGCAGGCTTGCGGTGCGAGCCCTTGCTGGACGAGGCCGGCGAACCGGCTCGACGTTGCGCCGGACGCAGCCTTGGCTTTGAAGGCGGCAAGCGCGGGTCCATGCACGACCAGCGCGATATCGACATTGCCGCCGGTACCCTCATAGTGGTTCTTGATGTTGCCGAGGACGAAATTGACCTTGTCGGCATCGCTGAGGTGATAGACGACCTTGGGCTTCTCGCTGCTTACGGCCGCATTGGCACGGCTGAGACCGAAAAGGCCGGCCGCCCCCGCCAGACCGGCGCGAAAAATGTCACGGCGCAGCATTGCATCCTCCCTTGCTCGCCGGCCACGCAATTTTGCGTGGCCCAAGGCGTGCTCCTAGACTAGCATAATCGTCGTCCTGTCGGTGGGAGGAGGATCGCATGACATCGAGGACCATGACGAGTGCGCTGTTTGGCGCCGCCCTTTTTGCACTTGCCGGCGCGGCGCGTGCCGAACAGCCGCCCAATCTCCCCGAATTGAGCCCAACCGGCGCGGATGTCTGCTTCGGCCGCGTCTACGATGCCGCCCATCTCAAAGCGCATCCGCATCAGAAGGTGGCGCGCATTTTCTTCTTCTACGGCCATGACCCGGTCAGCCGGCCGAACGAAGACCCCACCGCCAACCAGGACAACTCCTATAACGGCTTCCTCACCACCACGGTGCGCGGCGCCAAGAAGCCGGAATGGGCGAGCAGCTGGTGCCACAAGAGCGATCCGAGCGACCCTTCGAGCGGCATAGGCTGCGGCATGGATTGCGACCGCTCGCTTGCCTCTCTGAAGGTCGACGACAAGGGCAAGCTTCTGCTCTCCGGCCTGTCGCCGGACGTTTTTCTCGATCCTGATGCGTCGGAATCGATGAGCAAGGCGGAATACGCCAGGCAGCAGCTGGGTAGCGAGGACGACAATTTCAAGCTCGATCCAATGCCGGCCGAGACCTGCAAGGCGGAGTTCGCGCGCATCGATCCGATCGACCCGTCGCTCGGCGACCCGCTGCGTGCGCGGCTGAAGCCCGACCAGCCCTTCTGCTACGGCCGCGACTACGATGACGCGCATCTGAAGTCGCATCCAAACCAGACCACACGGTCGATCCGCGTCTTCCGCGGCCCGATCGAACTGGCGTCCTTCGCCGCCGACGGTGACAAGGCGAATTGGCCAGACGGCGCCGACATTGCCGTTTCGGTCACGACCAGGCAGAAGGGCGCCAAAGTCACGCAGACCTATTCCTGCCAGGGCGAGGCCGATCAGTGGCGCTGCTCGGCAAGCGCGAAGATGAGTAATTTTTCCTGCGATATCTCGCAGAAGGAGATTTACCTGAAGCGTGGCGCCAACGGTACGGTGATGCTGGCCAACCCTAACAATGCGGTGGCGGTGGTCGATCTCTGCTCGAAGGCGGCGAATGGCAAGACCAAGTCGGACGACAAGGTCTATCGGCTGGAGCCGATGCCGCAGTCGGCCTGCGCGCCGTAAGCTGCTCTTGTTCCAGGCGCGAAGATGGCATATATCTTTGCCATATCTCATCTGAGGATAGCATATGGACAAAGCAAAGGTGTTTTGGTCCGGCCGGTCGCAGGCTGTGCGCCTGCCCAAGGAATTTCGTTTTGAAACGGACGAAGTTTCGATCCGTCGACATGGGCAAACCGTCATCTTGGAGCCCCTTGCGCAGGATTGGGCATGGCTCGACCAAGTGATCGGACCAGTTGACGATGATTTCATCGAGGCGGCGCTTGAAGGTCAGAATGGCCAGGATCGACCTGCCTTGGATGATCTCTTCAAGTGATCTACCTGCTCGACACCAATGCCGTCATAGCGATCATAGCGGGCGATGAAGGTCTTTTGGGGCTGCTCAAACGGCATGCGCCGAAGGACTTTGCTCTATCGGCTATCGTTGTACATGAGCTGTATTACGGGGCTGAAAAGAGCCAACGAAGGGCTCAAAACTTGGCACGGATTGAAGCTCTGCAATTCGCTGTACTTGAATTCGACCGGGACGACGCGAGACATGCCGGGGAAATACGCGCAGGGCTTGCGACATTGGGAACCCCCATTGGTCCCTACGATGCATTGATCGGCGGGCAGGCACGCGCTCGAAATCTCACGCTGATAACCCGCAATATGCGGGAATTTGAGCGCATCAAGGGTCTCGTCGTCGAAACGTGGTAATGGCCTTACGCGAAAGGCACCGCCGTCGTGCCTTTCGGCAGTTTCGCCTCGTCGTCGGGCTCGACGTGGATGGTGACGCGTACCGAGGGGATTTCGGCCTTTAGCGCATCCTCGATGCGGTCGCAGATGACGTGGCTGGCGCCGACCGACATGTCCGCGTCGACGACCAGGTGGAATTCGATGAAGGTGGCGCGGCCGGCGATGCGAGTCTTCAAATCATGCACTTCCAGAGCGCCCTTGCAGTTGGCCGAGATGACATCTCGGATGTGCATGTGCTCCTGCTGATCGACGGCGCGGTCCATCAGTCCGTTCATCGACGAGCCGATGACATGCCAGCCCTGCCACAGGATGTTGAGCGCAACGATTACCGCCAGAGCCGGGTCGAGAATCTGCCAGCCGGTCAGGATTGCCCCGACCAGGCCGCCAAACACGCCGACCGAGGTGACGACGTCGGTCATGATATGGTTGCCGTCGGCAACCAGCGCCGGCGACTTCTCGGCTCTGCCGGCACGGATCAGCGTCCAGGCCCAGAAGGCATTGATCACGGTGGCGACGCCGTTGACCGCAAGGCCTTCCCAGGGCTGCTCGAGCGGCGCCGGCGTCTGCCAGGAGCGCCAGACCTCGTTGAGGATCAAAAGCGCGGCGAGCACGATCAACACGCCTTCGAGCACGGCTGAGAAATACTCGGCCTTGTGGTGGCCGAACGGGTGATCCTGGTCGGCCGGCTTGTGGCTGACCTGGATCGCCCAGAAGGCGGCGACCGAGGCAATGACGTTGACGATCGATTCCAGCGCGTCGGAATAGAGCGCGACGGAGCCGGTGACATACCAGGCGGCGGCCTTCAGCGCGAGCACGACAAAGGCGACCACGATCGACCAGAAGGCAAGGCTGGCGACCTTGCGCTTCGCAGCCGCCTTGGCTGCGATCGCCACTGTGTTGTCGGCTTCGGCCATCAAGCTCAGGCCGCCTTTTCCTTGGCCTTGCGCGGCAGGTGCGCCACGATGTTCTCGATGATGCGCATGCCGGCATTATGACCGAGCGTCATGATCGATTCAGGATGGAACTGCACGGCGGCGATCGGCTCTTTACGGTGCTCGAAGGCCATGATGACACCGTCTTCTGTCTCGGCGGTGACAATGAAGCCATCGGGCAGGCGCACCGGATCGGCAAAGATCGAGTGGTAGCGGCCGACGGTCACTTCCTTCGGCAGGCCCGAGAAGATGATGCCGGGCTTGGAGACTCGGATGCGCGACGGCTTGCCGTGCATCGGGATGTGCAACTGCCGGAGCTCGCCGCCATAGGCTTCGGCCAGCGCCTGCAGGCCGAGGCAGACGCCGAAGATCGGCAGATCGCGCGCTCTGGCCTTCTTGATGGTGGCGGCGCAGTCGAAATCCTTGGGCGTGCCGGGGCCGGGCGAGAGAACGACGAGGTCGGGCTTCAGCCGCTCGAAGACCTCTTCCGGCACCGGCGAGCGCACGGTCGAGACGTTGGCACCGGTCTGGCGGAAGTAATTGGCCAGCGTGTGGACGAAGGAGTCTTCGTGGTCGACGAGCAGGATGTTCACGCCGTCGCCGACGCGCGCGGTGGTGCGCTCGGTTCCGGTGGCGTTGCCGGTCTTGGCGTCGCGGATGGCGGAGAGCATGGCGGATGCCTTCAATTCGGTTTCGGCTTCTTCTTCCTCGGGAATACTGTCGAACAGCAGCGTGGCGCCGGCGCGCACTTCGGCGATGCCGTCCTTGATGCGAATGGTGCGAAGGGTGAGGCCGGTATTCATGTCACCGTTGAAATTGACCATGCCGATCGCGCCGCCGTACCAGGCGCGCGGGCTCTTCTCGTTCTGCTCGATGAAGCGCATGGCCCAGAGCTTCGGCGCGCCGGTGACGGTGACCGCCCAGGCGTGCGACAGAAACGCGTCGAAGGCGTCCATGCCTTCGCGCAACCGCCCCTCGATGTGATCGACGGTATGGATCAGACGCGAATACATCTCGATCTGGCGGCGGCCGATGACGCGCACCGAGCCCGGTTCGCAGACGCGCGACTTGTCGTTGCGGTCGACGTCCGAGCACATGGTGAGCTCGGACTCATCCTTCTTCGAGTTGAGCAGCTTCAGGATCTGCTCGCTGTCGGAAATGGCGTCGTCGCCGCGCTTGATGGTGCCCGAAATCGGGCAGGTCTCGACGCGGCGGCCGTTGACGCGCACGAACATCTCCGGCGAGGCGCCGATCAGATATTCGTTGTCGCCGAGATTGATGAAGAAGGAATAGGGCGAAGGGTTGATCGACTTCAGCTTGCGGGAAATGTCGGAAGGCTGGGTCTCGCAGCGCTCGTAAAACATCTGTCCGGGCACGACCTCGAACAGGTCGCCGCGCTTGAAGCTCTCCATCGCCCGGCGCACCAGGTTGGCATACTCACCCGGCTCGTGGTCGCCGCGCGGCGGGATGCGGTCGGCGGTCTTGAACGGCTCGATATGGGCATCGCGCGGCAGGCCTTCCGTGGAAAAACCGTCGCCCGAATAATCATAGCGGTCGGTCCAGGCCTTGGTCGAGTAATGGTCGACGACGAGGATCTCGTCGGGCAGGAACAGCACCAGGTCGCGCTGGCTCGCCTTGCGCTCCAGCTTGTGATCGACGGGATCGAACTGGAAGGCGAGGTCGTAGCCGAAAGCGCCGTAAAGGCCGAGATTGGCGTCTTCCGCCGTCTTGAACAGCGCGGTGATGGCGCGCAGGACCGTGAAAACCGACGGAACGCGGCTGCGCTCTTCCTCGGTGAAGACGCGGCCGGGCTTGGCGACATCAAGACGGATGAGCGTCCTGGAGGTCTCGGCGACCGTCACGTCACTCAAGCCGGCGAGCGTCCTGCCGATCACCGGCAGCAGCGCTTCGCCACGCTTGTTCAGCGCCTCGATGCGCATGGCGCGGCCACGCGCGGAGATGACCAAAGGCGGATCGATGATGGCAGTGTCCCAGCGTGTGTAGCGTCCAGGATATTCGTAGTTCGAGGAAAACACGGCGCCGCGGCGCGAATTCAGCCCATCGATGTAAGCGTCGATCGCGCCTTCATAGGGACGGTCATGGCGCTCGCGGGTGATCGCCACACCGCCCGCTGTGACGAAGCGCTCGGCCCCGTTGTCCAGAACTGTAGTCGTCATTGCCGTCTCCATTTTGGGCAACGGACCCGGGAATGGCTTGAAAAAACAAATGGCCGCCCGGACATTCCGTTGCGGCCACCCTCTTTTTCACGCACGCGCGTTCGAACAGGCCGCTGTCAGCGAGCCCACCACCAAATGGTCTTGTTCGAACGCATGTCCATGGCGAAAATCCATAGCGGCGAAAAACCGGATGCGCAACAGATTTGAACGGCACGTTCGGTGGCCGCCGCTTCGATATCCCATGGCACATCGCCAGGGCCGGCGGTCGCGCCTACTGTCGCCGTTCAACAGCAGGAAGATGGGAGACACTCAATGACCGAGCAGATCGAGCGCGCGCGGACCTTCCATGCCCTTCACGTCAAGGGAAACCCGGTCGTCCTTTACAACGCCTGGGATCCGGGCTCGGCCAAGATCGTCGAGAAAGCAGGCGCCAAGGCGATCGCCACCGGAAGCTGGCCGGTCGCCGCGGCCTTCGGTTACGCCGATGGCGAGAAGATCCCGCTGGAACTGGCGCTGGACAACATCAGGCGCATCGTGGCGGCGGTCGACCTGCCGGTGACCATGGACCTCGAAGGCGGTTATGGCGCCGAGCCGGAGGTCGTGGCGCAAACGGTGACGCGCGCCTTGCAGGCCGGCGCCATCGGCTTCAATTTCGAGGACCAGGTCGTCGGCGGCACCGGCCTCTATGACATCGCCACCCAGGTGAAGCGGGTAGAGGCGGCAGCCGCGGCGGTCAAGGCTTCCGGCATTCCCGCCTACCTCAACGCCCGCACCGACATTTTCCTCAAGGCCAAGCCGGATACGCATGATAGGGGCCACCTCGACCAGGCGATCGAGCGGGCGAAAGCCTATGAAAAGGCTGGCGCGAACGGCTTCTTCGCGGCCGGCCTCGGCGACGAGGGGCTGATCGAGGCGCTGTGCAAGGCAACAGCGCTGCCGGTCAACATCATCGCGCTGGCGCATGTTCCGCCGCGCCAGCGGCTGGCCGAACTCGGCGTCGCCCGCATCAGCCACGGTCCGGTGCCCTACCGGCAGATGGCGGAGTGGCTGGAAGGGAAAGCGCGGCAGGCGATTTCGGATTAGGGCGACCTCAGTCCTCCAGCGTGCCCGACCTTGCGTCGTCGCTTCTCTTGTGACCGGCGAGCTTCAGCAAATCCTCGCCGGTGCGGATGATGCGGCGCGAACGGCGGGTGAGGATGAAGCCCGATTGCGGCGCGAACACTTCCGTGCGGCCGCCAACCTCGCCCGGCGCATGCACGATGGTCGCCAGCCTGTCGCCCTTGGCGACGCGGTCGCCGGGCTTGACGTCGTAGAGGATCGCGCCGGCCCGGGGCGAGGGCATCATCTCGATGTTTTCCAGCGGCACGACAGGACCGGAGAACCGGTCGAATTTCGCGACGGTTGGATCCTGAACGACCCGGCGCGTCACCAGCAGGCGATAGAGACCCGCGCCATCGGACGCGGCAAAAGCGCCGTCGACGTCGAGTATGCCGCGATATTCGACGGTGGTCACGGCGCGCCGGTCGAAGCGCGCGACGCTTGCGGGCACGTTCTGATAGGGCATGATCGAGGCGCCCTCGAAGGTGCCGCTGGTGTCCTCGCTCCACAGCACCACGGCATCGGCGCCCATGGCGGCCGCGCAGTCGGCCATATGCGGCCACAGGCTGGTGTGGATGTAGAGATAGGCCAGGCCCTCGTCGTCGCAATGCAGATCGAGAACGATGTCGGTGCCCAGCGAAAGCTGGATGAGCCGGTTCTTCAGCCGGCGGTCGGCGCCGCCGAAGGTCGCGTCCGGCAAGAGCCTGGCGTCAGGCGCGGCAAGCAGGGGAAAGGAGCGGTTGAAGTTGGTGCGCGTGCCGAGGTTGAAGCGGCCTTGATGCTCGCCGAAATGATACTGGGCGCGGCCGATCGGATTAGCCCAGGGCACGATCGTGATCGGCCCCTTGATGCGCTTCTCTGCCTCGGCTTTGGCTAGCATCGGCATCAGCGCGTCGATGGCGACGACGCCTGGCAATTCGCCGGCGTGAAGCGCGGCCTGCAGATAGGCTGAGGGCGCGGTCTTGTCAGTGCCATCGAAGCGGAAGACCGGGTATTCGTAAGTGACGCCTTCGCTGTCGCCGGCGATGCGTTCGATCGTCTTTTGCATGGGGCACCTCCGCGTGAAGAGGCTTCACACATGCATCGTTGCGATCAGGCTGTCGAGTGGTCCAGCCGGATCACGCCGTGGGGCAGGAAGCTATTCGGCCGGCTGTGCCTGCAGGACTGCGCGGCGGTCGAGCGCCTGTGACAGCACGGCGACAGCGACAGCCATGAGGGCGAGCACGGCGCCGACCAGCGGCAGGTTGGCGTAGGAGACGCCCCAGGAGATGGCCAGGCCGCCGATCCAGGCGCCGCCGGCATTGCCGACGTTGAAGGCACCCTGGTTCAGCGTCGCGGCAAGGTTCGAACCTTCGGCAGCGGCCTCGACGACGCGGATCTGCAGGGGCGGGACGACGATGAAGATCAGCAGGCCCCACAGGAAGACGATGGCGATGGCAACCGCCGGCATGGCGCCGAATTTGGTGAAGACGACGAACAAAAGGGCCATAGCCAGCAGCGTGCCGATCACGGTCGGCATCAGCTTCCAGTCGGCGAGCCGACCGCCGATGATGTTGCCGATGGTCATGCCGGCGCCGAACAGGAGCAGCACCCAGGTGACGGTCGCGGTCGTCAGGCCGGAGACATCGGTGAGATACGGCTTGATGTAGGTGAAGACGGCAAACAGACTGGCGGAGGCGAGCGAAGCGATCAACATCGCCAGCCAGACCTGCAGCTTGCCGAGCACGCGCAATTCGCTGACCAGGCCGCCGCCGCTGGGCTCAGCGACATCGGACGGCACCAGCCAGGCGATGGCCGCCACCGAGATCAGGCCGATGCCGACGACGGCGAAGAAAGTGGCGCGCCAGCCGAAGGCTTCGCCAAGCGCGGTGCCGGCGGGAACGCCAAGGATGTTGGACAGCGTCAGGCCGGCGAACATCAACGCGATGGCGCTGGCCCGCTTGTTGCGCGGCACCAGGCTGGCGGCAACCACCGAGCCGATGCCGAAAAAGGCGCCATGGCCGAAAGCGGTGAAGACGCGGGCGGCCATCAAGAGCCAGTAGTTCGGCGCGATGGCGCAAAAGAGATTGCCGACGACGAACAGAGTGGCGAGGCCGACGAGCACCGGCTTGCGCGGCAGGCGGGCCGTGGCCATGGCGACGATCGGCGCGCCGAAGACGACGCCAAGCGCATAACCCGTCACGAGCAGGCCGGCCGACGGGATGGAAACGCGAAGGTCCGCCGCCACTTCCGGCAGCAGGCCCATGATGACGAATTCGGTGGTGCCGATGCAGAAGGACGCAATGGCAAGCGCTAGGATCGGCAACGGCATGGGACGTCCGGACTGAATCGGTTCAAATCCGAGACTGACTTTAGATATGTCCGGTGCGCAAGCATCATTATTGCAACGCAGCAATGCAGAAGGATGGGAGCGGCCTTCCGGCTCGGAATATGCAATGGCGAACGGAAAAACGCTGCGTGGCTTTTTCTGGAATTGCCTCAGACCAGTGGTTTCAGCTCCTGGGCAATGGTCGGCAGGAGCTCCGAAACATTCGGATGGATATGCATCGCCCGCGCCAGCGTGTCGACCGGGGCCTTGGCGTACATCAGGTCGAGCACGCAATGCACGGCTTCGTCGCCGCCAGGCCCAAGCACGGCGCAGCCGAGAATTTCCCTGGTATCGGCATCGACCAGGATCTTCATGAAGCCTTGCGTCTCGCCTTTTTCCACGGCACGGCCAACGCGGGTCATCGGCCGCTGGCCGACCAGCGCGCGGCGGCCGGATTTCCTCACCGCCGCCTCGGTCATGCCGCAGCGGCCGAGCGGCGGATCGATGTAGAGCGCATAGGCTTCGATGCGGTCGCTCACCTTGCGCGGATCGTTGTCGAGCAGATTGGCTGCGACGATCTCGTAATCATTGTAGGAGGTGTGGGTGAAGGCGCCCTTGCCGTTGCAGTCGCCCATCGCCCAGATGCCGGGCACGCTGGTGCGCAGCTGGTCATCGACGACGACGAAGCCGCGCTGGTCGACCGCGACGCCGGCCTTGTCGAGGCCGAGATCGTCGGTGTTGGGCGTACGCCCCAGCGCCAGAAGCACATGCGAGCCGACCACCGGCGGTTTGCCGGCCGAGAAGGTGACGGCAATGTCGTCGCCCTGTTGGGCGAAGGCAATGTCGTCGGCGTCGAGATGGACGGCGATGCCTTCGTTTTCGAGGATGGAGAGGATGACGGCCGAGGTTTCCTCGTCCTCGCGGCCGGTCAGCCGCGACGCCTTTTCGATTACCGTCACCTGCGAGCCGAAGCGGCGGAACATCTGCGCGAATTCGAGCGAAATGTAGCTGCCGCCGACCACGATCAGATGGTCGGGCAGCACGTCGAGGTCCATCATCGAGGAATTGGTCAGGTAAGGGACGTCGTTGACGCCGGGCAGGTTGGGCACCGAGGCGCGGCCGCCGGTGTTGAGGAAAATCTTCGGCGCGGTCAGAAGCTCGTCGCCAACGCGCACGGTGTCGGCGGTGACGAAGCGGGCATGGCCGCGATAGAGCGTGCAGCCCTTCATGCCGGCGATCCATTTTTCGAGATTGCCGCGGGCATCGTTCGTCACCTTGTCCTTGCGTGCCTTGATGCGCGCGTAGTCGACGCCGACCGGACCACTGAACGTCACGCCGTAATCGGCGGCGCGGCGAGCGAGATGAGCGGCATAGGCGCTGGCCACCATCGTCTTGGTCGGCATGCAGCCGGTGTTGACGCAGGTGCCGCCAATGAACTTGCGTTCGATCAGCGCGACCTTCATACCGGCGGCCTCGAGCCGGCCGATAAGCGGCGGACCAGCCTGGCCGGCGCCGATGACAATGGCGTCGAAAGTTTTTGCGCTCATGCGACCGCCGCGACGATGAGCAGGCCGCCGATGATTGCCACGGCATCCTCGATGAAGGCTGCAGGCGGATCCTTGCCGAAGGCGGCGGCCAGCCGGGAACGGACTTCGGCGCCGCCGAGCGTGCCGATGACCGCGCCGATGGCGCCAAGGCCAACCATCGTGACGCCGGCGGTCGCGCCAATCACCGCGCCGGAGAAGGCGCCGGCAATGATGCGAGCGCCGAACTGCATCGGCACTTTCCGGCTCGGCGTCGACGGCAACTGGTCGGTGACCAACTCGACGATCGCCAGGATGGTGAAGATGCCGACGGCGACCCAGTGGCCCATGAAGCTTGCCCAGGTGCCGGCTACCGGCAGCCAGCCGAGATAAGCGCCCCAGGCGACCGCGGCCGGCGCAGTCATGGCGCGCAGACCGGCAATGATGCCAATCAACAAGGCAAGACTATAAAGCATGACAACCCCTCAGTTTGTAACCTCTAACGGTCCGAAGGGCAGGCTAGCATAGGCCAGGCGTTTGGCCACAGGCTTTCGCTGGAGGATAGGTTATGCTTTGGCAGCAGACGGAATCGGAGGCGCCCGTGGCAAGCGAACGCATGAAGATGGCGGCCGGCGAGTGGTACACCTGCATTGACGACGAGTTGGAGGCGCTGCGCGTTGCCGCCCGCGATGCCGTGTTCGAGCACAACAGCATGCCGCCCCGGCAACGCGGCAACATCGCCCCGGCCTTGCAGGCGCTGCTTGGCGGCGCGGGCGAGGGCGCGCGCATCGAGGCGCCGTTCCATTGCGCCTATGGCTTCAACTTGTTTCTCGGCGCGCGCGCGTTCCTCAATGCCGGATGCACCATCCTCGATACCGCGCCGGTGCGCATCGGTAGCGCAACGCTGCTCGGCCCCAATGTCCAGATCTACTGCGCCGAGCATCATCGCGAAGCCGCTGGGCGCCTGGCCGGATTGGAGGTCGCCAGGCCGGTGACGATCGGCGACAATGCCTGGATCGGCGGCAGCGCGGTGATCCTTGCCGGCGTCAGCATCGGCGATGGCGCCATCGTCGGCGCCGGCGCGGTGGTGACGCGCGACGTGCCGGCCAACATCACGGTGGTCGGCAACCCAGCCCAAGTGGTCACCCGCCGCTGAACGCGGCTCACGTCACGCAATCGCGGACGCAGCACCGCTATACACCGTTCCCGGAACGGCTCTTGAGAATTCGCGCCGGTACTGCATCGGCGAAGTCCTCAGCCGCGCGGCGAAATGCTGGCGCAGCGAGGTAGCGCTGCCGAAGCCGGCTTCGAACGCGACCATGTCGATCGACTTGTCCGTCTGCTCCAGCAGCCTTTGCGCCAGCGCGACGCGCTGGTCGGCCAGCCAATCGCCAAAACTGGTGCCGATGGTTTTCTGGAAGCGGCGCGTGAAGGTGCGGCGGGTGAGACCGGCCACATCGGCAACACTGTCGAGGCTGTGCGCTTCGCCTGGTGTCGCACTCACCTGATCGAGTGCATGCGTGAACCGGTCGGCGTTCGGCGTCGACGCAAGCGGGCGCTCGATGAACTGCGCCTGCCCACCCTGGCGATGCGGTGACAGGACCACGTGGCGCGCGAGCCGCAGCGCCGCCTCGGCGCCGTAGCGGGCGCGCACGATGTGCAGGCAGCAGTCCAGTCCCGCGGCAACACCGGCCGAGGTGATGATATCGCCATCGTCGATGTAGAGCACGTCGGCATCGATCTCGATATCGGGGTGAAGCGCCTGCAACTGGTCGGTATAGGCCCAATGTGTCGTTGCCTTCCGCCCGGCAAGCAGCCCGGCGCCGGCAAGCGCAAAGGTGCCGAGGCATAATCCCACGATCAGGGCGCCACGCCGGTGGGCGCGTTGAAGCGCCTCCTTGAACCGCTTGGCCACGGGTGCTTCGAGATCCTTCCAACTGGGGACGATGACGATGTCTGCTTCATCGAGCGCGGAAAGCCCGTAAGGCACGACGATGCTCAATCCGGCATCGGTGTGGATCGTACCTTCCTCCGTGGCGCAGACCCGGAAGTCGAAGCGGGGCAGACCGAGCTTCGTCCGGTCGGCGCCGAACACCAGGCAAGGCACGGAGAGGTGAAACGGGCTGATGCCATCAAAGGCGACGGCGGCGATGATCGGGCTCTTCATGGCATGGACCTTCCGATAAGATGTCGATTGTCCCAATTCTTTCGAATGATGTCAATCGGGCCGCTTTTTGCTGGCGGGTCAGCCGCCTAGCCTGCATTTCATCAACACAGAAGAAGGAGCCTATCCATGTCGAAACCCGCCAATCAGCCTCGCCGCGCGCTTATCGTCGTCGATGTCCAGAACGACTATGACGGCGGCAACCTCGCCATTCAGCATCCGCCGTTCAACGAGAGCGTGGTCAATGTGGCGCGCGCCATGGACGCGGCGGCGGCCGCCGGCATCAAGATCGTCGTCGTCAAGCAGATGGCGCCTGAGACCTCACCGATCTTCGCCAAGGGCAGCCATGGCGGCGAGCTGCATCCCGAGATCGCCAGACGCGCCCGCGACCACTATGTCGAAAAGAAGCTGCCTTCGGCCTTCACCGGCACCGACCTGGAACAGTGGCTGCACGCCAACGGCATCGATACGATCGCGGTCGTCGGCTACATGACGCATAATTGCGACCTGTCGACCATCATCCACGCCGTGCATATGGGCTTTGCCGTCGAGTTCCTTTCCGATGCCTCCGGCGCGGTGCCCTATGCCAACAGCGCCGGCTATGCCTCGGCCGAGGAGATCCACCGGGTGGTGAGCATCGTGCTGCAGTCGCGCTTCGCCGCGGTGCTGAAGACGGCGGAATGGATTGGCTGCCTGAAGACCGGCGCCTTGCCGGAACGCGACACGATCTATGCGTCGAACCAGCGGGCGTTGGCGCGCAATGCGGCGTAAGATCTCCCAAACAGAAAGGGCGCCGCATGCCTGCGGCGCCCTTTCTGTCAGGAGTTGAAGGGTTTTTTAGAACAACCCTTCGATCTGGCCGGCTTCGTTCAAGAAGATCTTTTCCGAAGAGGGCGCCTTGGGCAGGCCCGGCATAGTCATGACCTCGCCGCAGATAACGACGACGAAGCCGGCGCCGGCCGAGAGCCTGACCTCGCGTACCGGCACGGTGTGGCCGGTCGGCGCGCCGCGCAGGTTCGGATCGGTCGAGAAGGAATACTGGGTCTTGGCCATGCAGACCGGCAACTTGCCATACCCCGCTTCTTCCCAGGCCTTGAGCTGATCGCGCACCGACTTGTCGGCGATCGCTTCCGAGCCGCGATAGATGCGCTGGACGATGGTATTGATCTTCTCGAACAGCGGCATGTCATCGGGATAGAGCGGCGCGAACTGCGAGGCGCCGGATTCGGCCAGTTGCACCACCTTGTTGGCGAGGTCCTCGATGCCGGCCGAGCCCTTGGCCCAATGCTTGCACAGGATCGCCTCTTCGCCCATCGAGGCGACATAGTCCTTCATCGCCTGGATTTCGGCGTCGGTGTCGGAATAGAAGTGGTTGATGGCAACCACCGCCGGCACGCCGAACTGGCGGATGTTCTCGATGTGCCGGCCGAGATTGGCGCAGCCCTTCTTCACCGCCTCGATGTTTTCCTTGCCGAGGTCTTCCTTCTTGACGCCGCCATTCATCTTCATGGCGCGCACGGTGGCGACGATGACGGCCGCTGCCGGCTTCAGGCCCGCCTTGCGGCACTTGATGTCGAAGAACTTTTCAGCGCCAAGGTCGGCGCCGAAGCCGGCTTCGGTGACGACATAGTCGGCGAGCTTCAGCGCCGTCGTGGTGGCGACGACCGAGTTGCAGCCATGGGCGATGTTGGCGAACGGGCCGCCATGGACGAAGGCCGGGTTGTTCTCCAGCGTCTGCACCAGGTTCGGCTGCATGGCGTCCTTCAGAAGCACGGCCATGGCGCCGTCGGCCTTGAGGTCGCGGGCATAGACCGGCGACTTGTCACGGCGATAGGCGACGATGATGTCGCCGAGGCGCTTTTCGAGATCCTTGAGGTCGGTGGACAGGCACAGGATCGCCATGACTTCAGAGGCGACGGTGATGTCGAATCCGGCTTCGCGCGGATAGCCGTTGGCGACGCCGCCGAGCGAGCAGATAATTTCGCGCAGCGCCCGGTCGTTCATGTCCATGACGCGGCGCCAAGCGACGCGGCGGGTGTCGATGCCGAGCTCATTGCCCCAGTAGATGTGGTTGTCGATCAGCGCCGACAGAAGATTGTGCGCCGTGGTGATAGCGTGGAAGTCGCCGGTGAAATGGAGGTTCATGTCCTCCATCGGCACGACCTGTGCGTAGCCGCCGCCGGCTGCACCGCCCTTGACGCCGAAATTCGGACCAAGCGAGGCCTCGCGGATGCAGACGATCGCCTTCTTGCCGATGCGGTTGAGGCCGTCGCCCAGGCCGACCGTGGTCGTGGTCTTGCCTTCGCCGGCCGGCGTCGGGTTGATGGCGGTGACCAGGATCAGCTTGCCGTCCTTGTTGCCCTTCACCGACTTGATGAACTCGGCGGAGATCTTGGCCTTGTCGTGGCCATAGGGCAGCAGATGTTCGGTCGGGATGCCGATCTTCTGTCCAATCTCCTGGATCTGTTTTTTCTTGGCGGCGCGCGCGATCTCGATGTCGGACTTTACTTCGGCCATGACGGCGTTCCTCTGGATTGGACGGTGGAGGGTTTGATCATTTGTGCATGTTAGAGACGCCAGGCGGGCTCTAGGGCATGTTCTATCGCTGTCGCTGTCGCGGCGTCAACTTTCATGCAACTATGTTTCCTGCGAAGAAAAAATGCTGCTGTTCCCGGTTCGACCCTGTTCGGGTCTAAGGGCCCGGCCGCTTGCGGCGTATAGAAGCCAGAGCGGAAGCCGCTCCGCCGTCTCAAAACAGCCGCCAAATGCGCGAAAAGCGACAGGGGCGAGGGCGCAAATCCGCCATCGCCCTGGCGGCTTGAAGCCAGCCCTATTGGGTCAGCACGTTGCTGATCTCGACCATGTTGGAGCGCACGCGCAGGATGTAGAAGCCCATGGTCGTCAGATGCGTCGGCAACAGCCAGCCGTCCTCGCGGCCATTGGCGATGATGAAGGGCTGGATCTTCAAGGCCGAGACGAACTGCGCGTCCATCGTATCCCACAGGCTCTGCAGGTGCTTTTCCTTGATCACGTCCTCGAAATCGGCCTGAGCGCCCTTCATCAGCCCGTAATAGGCATAGAGCTGGCCATAGGCGAACCAGTAGCGATCGTCGGCGCGGAAGTCGAACCAGCCATTGTTGTGGTTTTCGGCACGCTCCTTGAGGATCGCCGAGGTCGAGCCGATGTCCGAGGCGATACGGTCGATATATTGCTTCAGATTGTCGGCGCGCGCGTCGAACGTCGCCTGGCAGGTGGCAAGGCGGGCGTTGAAAGAACGCAGCTTGCGCACGGCGTCGCGATAATAGCTCGGTGTCGGCGTCTTTGGACCGAACGGGTTGATGCCGAAATACCAGGTGTATTCGTCGAATTGCAGATTGCCGCGCGCGTCCTGCAGATCGCTATCGATCTGCGAGGTGGTGCGAACGCGGCCGAGATTGTCGGCGAGTTCGGTGGCGGTGCGCCGCACCGCCTGATTGATGCCGCGCTGGAAGGAGGCCTTGTTGTCCATCCATGGCGTGTCGTCCCAGTCGATGCTGAACAGGCCAAGCTTGTAGAGGATCATCGACGAGATCCAGGCGTTCTGATTGACGTTGAAATCCGTCAGATCGGCAGCCACCTGGGCGATACCGGAATTGCCGCAGGTCTTGGCGGTATCGGTGCCGGCGCCGGCCGAGACCTGCTCGCCGGCCGAGATGTTGCGTTTCTCGAAGGTGTATTTGTCGGGATAGTTCGGGTCGAAATTGTTCCACCACTGCGTGGCGTAGAAGAAGTTGGCATAGAGGCCGATGAGCACGACAATGGCCAGGCCGACCACGGACTTGAGGATCCAGCCGCGTTGCGTGTACCAGCGCCCGGCCCACAGGAATGGCCACAGGATGATACCGATGACGAAGCCGATACCACGGCCTATCCATTGGAAGATCTGGGTGAAAAAGTTCACGATCGGGTCGAGCATGGCTGTGGCACCCCTAAGCATGATGCCAAAAAGTTGCAGACTTTTTGGATGACATCATGCGCCGAAAAAACAGGTAGGACGAAATGACGGTTCATTTCGTTCTAGTCAGTCAGGCCGTAAAGGCGCGCGCGGAACGCCACCTTGTCCTTCAAATATGTAGTTTTCAGAACGTCCACAACATGTGAGCGCCAGGCGTCGCTGAAGCCGTCATAGTCCTTGTAGAAACCAGGCTTGTTGAAGACGTAGCGCGAAACGAAATCCTGCGGCACGAAGTCCGAGATCAGCTGGTTGGTCAGCCAGGCATCGGGATGGTCGGGCTTGGCGCGCACCACCAGAAAGCGCTGGCGCGGCGGCACATCCTCGATCTTGAGATGGCCGAGCTGGGCGATCTCGCGCTTGGCGGCATTGAGGAAAGGAAAATTACCATCCCTGGCGATCAGGTCGGCATGGCCGTGGATCCAGGTCTGCAGCCAGACCTTGTCGACGTCGGTCAAATTGCGGTTTGGCTCCGCGTCGCGGATCAAAGCGCGCACCACCATCTCGGCGCGATGCTCGAGATAGCCGGACGATTCGACCCAGGAAGCGCGGGGCAGTTCGATGCGGCCGGTCGAGGCCAGGAACTTGAAAACCTTGTCGGCATCGTTGATCGACAAATAGCTCACCTGCCAGGGCCGCGAGCGGCGGAAGCCGGGCACGGTCGGGTCGCTGATCACGGTCGTCATGTCGGGGTCGACGAAGACATAGAGGCCGCCGAAATGGCTGGTCCAGTAGGCGTTGTGGCGAAAGATCACCTGGTCGGGCACCAGAGCGTTCTCGCGGATGTCGCCGCAGACTTTCGCCAGGTCCACCATGCGTTGCAGCATGGCGTTGTCGCGCCAGGCGTTGGGCTCCTGCTTCAGCCGGTCGACCAGCTTGCCGAGTTCGGCGGCCTTGCCCAGCACATCCTCCGCCGACAGGACCTTGAACTCGACCTGGCTGATCGACAGCAGGTCCTCGATGTCGTTGACCAGGGGAACGGAATCCTCGATCTCGCCGTAGATGACGTCCTTGATGGTCAGCGCATCGATGGCGCGCTGGTTCTTGGACATGAACTCGAACATCAGCTGCGAGGTGTTGGAAAAGGCCGTGTGCACCACCGGCAAATCGATCTGCGACGGCGTCAGGATGATGAAGCGCCGATTGACCTCATTGGGATCGAGATAGTCGTAGTCGCCGCATTCCTCGGCCACTTCGGGCGAGAAGCCGGTGCGGTCGATCTGGAAGCTCTTCAGCTTGGTGGGTTTGAGGCCGAAGGCGGCAAGTGCCTTGTTGTAACGCTGGATGAGGTGCGGCTCGTCGATGGCGAGCAGCCGGCCGTAGATGAGTTCGTTGTCGCGGAGGAGATCGAGCTTTTTGGCGGTCATTTTTCCTTCTCCCCGTTCACGGGGAGAAGGTGCCCGAAGGGCGGATGAGGGGCGGCGCCGACGCTCATTGTTCTTGCTCCAACGCCGCGGCCGGCAGAAATTTCGCATCGAAATACGGACCGATCGGCAGCTGACGAATAAACTTGTAGCCGTTCAATCGTCGCCCACGCAGTTCGTGCCATAATTTTTCCTCGGCATCGTTCTCGACCTTTCGAAGCTCCCGGGCTCTCGCCACCTTCGGCTCATTTCTTCCACGCATGGCGCTGCCCCTCATCCGCCCTTCGGGCACCTTCTCCCCGTAAACGGGGAGAAGGAAAAGATCACCACGAACCCTTCTTCTTCATCTCCTCCATCTCGCGCGCCGCGCGTTCGCGTAGGCGCGCGTCGCGCAGCAGCTTCTCCACCGCCGCGTCGTCGGACTTGTCGGAATAGCGGAACTCGGAATCGGCGTAGCGGTTGATCTCCTGCATGACCATGTCCATGGAGAACGGACCGCGCAGTTCCTCGATCATGGCTTTCTTCTCGTCATAGCCCTTGTGCATGAAGGCTTCCGGCTTCTCGAACCAGTCGTCGGGAAGCTCGATGTCCATGGCGCGCATCTTGATGGCGTCGGTGACGTTCTTGATGGCGCGGCCGGTGAAGCGCGGCTCGGCGTCCTTGATCAGGTGCAGGTAGGTGCCGATGTCGGCCATCGATTTCGGCGCGCCATTTTCCTTCATGTAGCGCTCATAGACCTTCATCAGCCCGTCTTCCTGCGGCTTTTCATGCTCCTCGTAAGCCTCGGTCACTGCGCGCTGGATTTCCTGCGCGGCATAGAGCTCGTGCTTGCCGAGTGGGATCTCGTGGTTCTTGCCGGCGAGCAGCACGAAGATGTCGATATAGTCGTCGCGGGTCTGCGGTCCGTCGACCAGCCAGCGGGCGCCGGCGCGCTGGCGCAGCGCGTCGTCGACATTTTCGGGATAGTTGGAGAACATGCCGAAAGAGCAGTTGCCGCGCACGACAGTGGCGGCACCGGCAAAGGCGTCCATCAAGACGCCGGTGATTTCCTGCTGGCCGGCCGAGGCGCGGTCGTCGGAACGTCTGGCGGCCACCTGATCGATGTCGTCGATGGTGCCGAAGCCGATGACGCGGGGATTGAGCACATTGTTGATGAACTGGCGGCAGTTCTGGCCCGACTTGCCCTGGTAAGACGAGATCTGGTCGACGCCGAAATTCTCATAAGCAAAGGGATAGGAGGCGACCTGGCAATAGCCATTGACGAGACCGGCGATCATCTGGATCAAAGTCGTCTTGCCGGTGCCCGGCGCGCCGTCGCCGATGAAGGTGAACAGGAAGCCGCCAAGCTCGACGAACGGATTCAGCTCGCGCTCGAAATCATAGGCCATCAGCATCTTGGCCAATTTGACCGACTGGTATTTGGCGATGTGGTTGCCGACAACCTCTTCCGGCTTCTTGAAGGTCATTACCAGCGGCTTGGAGCGCTTGCCGGGCGCGACATCGAAACCGTCGAGGGTGAAATCGTCGACGTCGATGCGGATATGGGCGTTCTCGAACGGGCCAATGCCGTCGAAGCGGCCCTTGCGCGCCAGCAGTCCGTCAATGGCGACGCGGGCAAAGGCGCGCGCCCGCGTCATCAGGTCGGTATCGTCTCTGGAACCGGCAATCGCCTTGTCGAGGCCAGCCACGATCGACTTCACCGCGTCCTGCGGGGTCTCGAACAGGAGATCCGGTTCGGGGATGTCATTCGGCGCCTCGCCGTCGCTGTCGATCAGCTGGAAGAGATAGGAGGCAAAACTAAAGGCAGAAATGTAAGCCGAAGCTGACAGAAGCTTCTTGAAGGTCCCTGCTTCGTCGCCTTCGAGAGGGGCGCGGGCATTCTTGGCCTGCAGGCTCTCAAGATCCGAGCCCTCGGCAAAGACATCCGATATCGCCAGCGCGATCGCCAGGCCGCGCCGGGCGCGGTAGAGCAGCGTGTGCTGCGGTATGGTCATCAGCTGGTCGTCGGGATGAATGGCGGCGACGGTCTTTGACAGTTCGACCTCGCGCGTGCGGCGCACCGAACCGACCGAAACCGTCGAGACGAAGCGGCGGTTGGTGCCGGCAAGCGCGGTGCCGGATTCGCGCGCCGGATCCTCCAGCACGACGATGCGGGTGATGAAGCTCTGCGCGATCGTGCGGTGTTTTTCGATTGCCGCTTCCGAAATCGTGGTCAGCCCGGTGTCCATGAGGGATGCTCCGCGGTTGAAATCAGACGTCGCTGATCACCTGTCCGTTGGACAGGATGTGGACCTTGTAGCCGGAAAAGATTTTTTGCGCTTCGCCGGCGGCGTAGAGCGCCTGATAGGCCTCGTGCGGGATCAGCGCATGGTTCTCGTAGCTCGAAACACCCTGGCGCGCCGCTTCGAGGTCGTCGGTGTTGATGTAGAACTCCTGCGTCGTCTTCTCGCTGGAGAACAGGCCTTTGCGCCCAGGCTTCTCGCTCTTGGAAAAGACTTCCTGGATGGTCCAGGTGAGCAGCCAGGCGTTTTCCGGCTTGCGCACCTTGGCAAGCACTTCGGTCACCGTCGAATTGTTGTCGGTGATGCCGGCCGAGTAGAAGGGGCCGAGCACCACACGCCGCAGCTGCTTGGGATGCAGCGGCTCGAAATCCTTGTCGAGATTGACCGCGATCGTCGCCGGTGACAGCGTATAGGCCGAATTCTTCTCGGTGAAGTCGTCGAAGCGGTGGGCAAGCTCGGGATTGAGCAGGCCGTCCACGGGCAATGGAATGTCGACGCGCTCGTCCAGCTTGCCGGTGCTGCTGTCGACCAGCTGCCGCACCATGCTTTCGGACGAATCCTCTAATGTCACCATGTAGACCAGCGGCAGGTTGGCGCTGCCATCGAAGCATGCCCAATGGACGAGATAATACGGCCGCATGGTCTTCGGATTGACCGAGACATTTGCCGTCTGCGCCAGCGTGAAGGGCCCAAAGGTCGTCTCGCTCTTGACGTCCTCGAGATAGAGCCTTTCGGCCATCGACCTCTGCAGCGCCTCGGGGAATTCCTTGTGGCGCAGGATGAAGTCGGCCATCTCCTCGCGCAATTCGCCGGCCTGCGGGATGTTGGCCAGCCGGGCGTCGGCCTGCTGGCGGTCGTTTTCCAGCTCGAGCAGGTTCTGGAAGACGGGATAGCCGCTGTCGGCGCGCGAGATGCGGAACGTGTCCATGAAGCCGAGCCGGTTGCGCCAGCAGGCAAAGGACTTGTCCAGCCGGGCAATGTATTCGGCGACGATCTTGGCGACGATGCCATGCCGGTAGAGCGGCGAGCGGTCGTCGCGCATGAACACTTCCAGGCCGCTCAGCGCCGCCGTGATGGCGGAGAAATAGCGCGCCGCCGCGTCGTTCTCGGGTGTCATGAGGCTGCCGTTGCGATGAAGGCCACCGCGCCGCTTACGATTGCACGTAATTGGCGGAATTGTGCTTCCTCATCACCTCGTCGAAGCGCCGCGCGAAGGCGTCGTCGGCAAGCTTCTTGCGACGCTGGATGTCGCCTGAGGCTACCATGTTCTTCTCATGCATTTCGAGCAGGTCGCCGATGTGTTTCTGCGAGGCGGCGCCGATGCCGGCCATTGTCTCCTCGGCGGTGGTGTCGACCTGGCTGCCCAGCGTGTTGATCTTGTGGGCGACGTCCTGTTGGGCGGCGGTCTTCAGCGAGTCTTCGAGCGCCTTGTACAGCACGATGCGCTGCTCGGTATCGATGGTCAGCTTGTTGATCAGCGTCGACTGCGCAGCGATCTGGTTGTTGAGCGAATCGACGAAGGTCTGGAACATCGAGGTGTAACGCTCCAGCGTCTGGCTTTCGGCAAGCAACTCCTGCTCCTTGGCCTGCTTCTCATTGTATTCCGTCGCCATCTTGGAACGCTCGCCCTCAAGCTCGGTGCGCTCCTTCTGGGTGGTCGAAGCGGCGATCTTGTTCTCGATGTCGAGCAGCATCGGGTTGAGCTCCTCGATGCGTTTTTGCACCGCCTCGAGATTGGCCATGGTCACCTTGCGGCGCTCGATTACCTGGCCCAGGCTGGCCTCCGAGGTCTTGTAGCGCTGGTCGAGGACCTCTTTCTGCGCCTTGAGGATGCCGACGATGGTGTCGGATTTGGCCAGAAGCTCTTGCAGATTGCCAGCCAGCGACATGTTGCGCACACGGTCCGTGCGCATGCGCTGCTTGCGCTGCGCCGAAAAGATGCCGACGAAATTCTCCCAACCGGAATAGTTCTTCATGCTCTCGAACTCGGCGCCGAAGACGTTGGTGGCGTCCTCAAGGCCGATAATCAGGTCGGCGATGTTGCCTTCCATGACCTTCTGCTGCTTGAGGACGTCCTCGATGCGGGCGTTCTCGATGTCGAAATTGGCGTCGCCGATCTTCTTGTCGGCGGTGGCGAGCGTGTCGAGCACGGTGCCGGACTGCTCGATCTTGGTGCGCATGTCCTGCACGACCTGCTTGGTCTTGGCAATTTCGGCATCGAAATTCTGCAATGTCGCCATTGGGCCCTCCCGCTTCGGCATCCGTTTCCGTGTCGTGGCGGCGAATATATGTGGGGCTTCAAGCGATTGAAAGAAGGAAGACAAGAGTGGGCGCCAAAACAAAAGGATTGGCCGAACTCTTGAAAGCCAAGGCAAGCATGCGCATGGCGCGAGTAACGCGTGTTGCCGTTGGGCGGCATTGGAAAATGTGTCTTAAGCCATTGTTTTTGTGATGCCCGATGCTTGCCGCTCAGGGCTTCGGATCGGCCTTTAGATAGGCAATGACATTGGCGATGTCGTCGTCATTGGTCAGGCCGGCGAAGGCCATCTTGTTGCCGGGAACCTTCTGCCTGGGCGCCTTGAGATAGTCGGCGAGGTTCGCTTCGTCCCAGACGAGGCCGGCAGCGCCCGCATCCTTCATCGCCTGCGAATAATGGCCGGCGAAACTGTCCGCCGAACCGGCCTTGCGTCCGACGACACCCATCAGATGCGGGCCGACCTTGTCACGATCGGTCGCGGCCTCGTGGCAGGCGATGCAGCGGTTGAAGACCTTCTTGCCGAGCGCCGCATTGCCATCGGCATGGGCGGCAAGACCGCCGGCGAGGAGGAAGATGGCAGCGGACGAAATGGCTCGAAGCATGGCTGACCCCTGGGAGTTCTGGCTGGAACGAGATGGCGCAAAATAGGAGCGACGCCTTAACAAACGCTCCTCTTGTCTCGCGCGGACAATGACCCAGCAGATCGCCGCCATGCAAGTCAGGCTTGCTGTGCCAGATCGCGGCGCAGGAAATCATGCAGTCGGTCGACCGCCGGCGTGGTCGACAACGGGTTGCGCAGGATGCCGATCTCAAGGTCCGGCAATGCCGGAAGGCCCTCATTGGCGCCGATGACACGCAGCGCCGACGGCACGCTTCGCTGCGCCAGGCCAGCCACCGCGAGCCCAGCCTGAACGACCGCGACCAGGCCAAGCAACGAGGCGCTGGAATAGGTGCAACGATAGGACCGGTCGGCATCGCCAAGCGCCTGCAGGACATTCATCCGCGCCGCGCAGCCGGGCTCGAACAGGGCGACAGGCAAGGGATCGGTCTGCCAGGCGATATGGTTGGGCGAGGCCACCCAGACGAAACGTTCCAGCCGGATCACATCGAGCGGCTGGTCCGGCAGGCGGGTGACGATCGCCAGATCCAGCCTGCCTTCCGCAAGGGTTTTCACCAGCGCGGTCGATTGCTCGCAGACCAGCTCGACGGTCACAAGCGGATGATCCTCGGCAAAGCGCGACAGGACGGGCGGCAGCAGGAAAGCGGCGTAGTCGTCCGGCACGCCAAGGCGCGCGCTGCCGGTTTCCTTTGGCCGGGTGACGCTTGCCCACGCTTCGTCGGACAATTTCAGCAGTCGGCGCGCGTAGATGAGGAAGTCCTCGCCGACCGCATTGGGGGTGACCGTCCTCGGCCCGCGCACCAGAAGCTGGTTGCCGACCATATCCTCCAGCCTCTGCATCTGCATGCTGACCGCCGACTGGCTGCGGCCGACGCGAGGCGCGGCATTGGACAGGCTGCCGGTCTCGACGACGGCGACGAAGGTTTTCAGCAGATTGAGATCGAGCGGTGCGGCCATGGTGCTATCAGCATATCGAATAGATCCTGACAAATCTATTCGCTTGATTGAAATCACTTCAAGTGGCCAGATGGATTTCACCCGTTGGAGCGCCTCGCAATGAGGGACATATCGACCGCCCGTTTTCCCGCCGCGAGCCTCGCGCTGGCGATGGTGATCGCCGGCACAGTTGGCGCCTTCGTGACGGAATCGGGACAACATCCCATCACCGTCGTCTTCTGGCGATGCGTGTTCGGTTCGCTGTTCCTGGCCGCATGGTGCCTGCTGCGCGGCTATCTGCCGGATCGGACGCTGTCGCCCAGCCGGCTGGCGCTTGCGGCACTTGGCGGCGTCTGCATGGTGCTGAGCTGGACGGCCTTCTTCGCCGGCTTCGCCATGACATCGATCGCGACGACGACAATCGTCTATCATGTGCAGCCGTTCTTCGTGGTGCTGATCGGCGTTGTCTTCCTCAAGGAGCGCATCTCGCTCGACCAGACGCTGTGGATGCTCGGCGCGTTCCTTGGCGTCGTCCTGGCCAGCGGCCTCGTGGTCACGCATGGCCATGCCGATGCCAAGTGGGCGCTTGGCATCGCGCTGACGCTTGGCGCCGCCCTGCTCTATGCGGTGGCGACGATCCTGGCCAAGGGCCTTGGACAGCAGCGCGCGGAGATCACGGTACTCTGCCAGACGCTGGTCGGCGTCGTGATGCTCGCTCCGTTCGCCGACATCGGCCATCCTATGCCGTCGGCATCGTGGGGCTGGCTCGCCGGGATCGGCGTCCTGCACACGGGCATCGCCTATGTGCTGATGAATTCGGCCTTTCCGCGCCTGACGACGCCGGTGATCGGCGTCATCACCTTCATCTATCCGGTCGTCGCCATCATCATCGACTGGGCTTTGTACGCGCATCCGCTCGGGCCGGCGCAGGCCGCCGGCATGGTGCTGATTGCCCTGGCGACGCTGGGCGTGCGGCTTGGCTGGCGGTTTCCGATGCGGCGTGTCCCGGCCACCGGAACCTGCCTCAGCCGTTGACGAAGCCGATGAAGTCGTCGGGCGTGGCGCGGCCCATTTCCTCTTCCCAGTGCCTGCGGCAGAGCGAGACATAGACGTCCTTGCCGATCGCCACCTGGTCGCCCTGTTTCGCCACCTTGCCATCGGGGCCGAGGCGCACGACCATGGTCGCCTTGCGGCCGCAGCGGCAGATGGTGCGCACCTCGCGCAGGTCGTCGGCGATCGCCAGCAGCGCGCGCGAGCCGGGAAAGAGGTTGCCCTGGAAATCGGTGCGCAGGCCATAACACATGACCGGAATGCCCAGACGGTCGGCGATGCGGGCGAGCTGCCAGACCTGTTCTTCCTCGAGAAACTGCGCCTCGTCGACGAAGATGCAGTGCACCGCGGCATGTTCGTGATGCTCGGCAACCCTGGCGAAGAGATCGTCGCCGTCGCGGAACATCTCGGCCTCGGCCTCAAGGCCGATGCGCGACGAGATCAGCCCATTGTCGCCCTTGCGATAGTGGCCGGCGACGAACAGCATCGTCGACATGCCGCGTTCGCGATAATTATAGGACGCCTGCAGCAGCATGGTCGTCTTGCCGGCATTCATTGTCGCATAGTGGAAGTAAAGCTTGGCCATGGCGCTCTTTTAAGCCGACTTGCCGCCGCGCGGGGAGGGGGCGCTCGATCCGTCCACCAAAAACTCCATGTCGTTCAAAAACCTGTCATGTCGCGTAATGGCCAGTGCGCGCCGTTCATCGTGATGTTGCGCCGCTTGAAACAACATCAAAATGGTGTTTGGCTGACGAAACAAGGCGGGCGCAAGAACCGTGACTTCGCTTTGCCGTAAAATTGCAATGGGAGAAAGTTCATGTCGCGTATGAAATCTATCGTCGTCGGCCTCGGCCTGGCGGCGCTGCTGTCCACGACCGCCGCTTATGCCGGCGATCCGGCAAGCTGCAAGGCGGTGCGTCTCTCCGATGTCGGCTGGACCGACATTCAGGCGACGACCGGCGTCGCCTCCGTCCTGCTCACCGCGCTCGGTTATGAGCCGCAGACGATCCAGCTGTCGGTTCCGGTGACCATGGCGTCGCTCAAGAACAAGGACCTTGATGTCTTCCTCGGCAACTGGATGCCGTCGATGACCAATGACATCAAGGATTACACCGCCGACGGTTCGGTCGAGACGATCAGCACCAACCTGACCGGCGCGGGCTATGGCATCGTCGTGCCGACCTATGTCGCCGAGGCCGGCGTCAGGTCGCTGACCGATATCGGCAAGTTCAAGGACAAGTTCGGCGGCAAGATCTACGGCATCGAAGCCGGCAATGACGGCAACCGCATCATCCTCGACATGATCAAGAACCCGAAGGACAATCTCGATGGGTTCGAGCTCGTCGAATCCTCGGAAGCCGGCATGCTGACGCAGGCCGAACAGTCGATGAAGAACAATGAGTGGATCGCCTTTCTCGGCTGGACGCCGCATCCGGTGATGGGCGCCATGAAGATCACCTATCTCGACGGCATGGGCGACAGCGGCTTCGGCGCCGCCACTGTCTATACCAATGTGCGCAAGGGCTACACCACCGAATGCCCGAATGCCGGCAAGTTCATCGCCAATTTGAAGTTCAATCTGGACATGGAAGGCCAGATGATGGACGCGATCCTGAAGGGCGGCGACGCCAACACGGTGGCGAAAGACTGGCTGAAGAAGAACCCTGACGCGGTCAAGCCGTGGATCGCGGGCGTTACCACCTTCGACGGCGGCGATGCCGCGGCGGCGATCAAGACCGCGCTTGGAAGCTGAGCCGACTGTGATTTCGGCTTGACCGAAAAAAAGGGCAGCCATTCTGGAAAAGGCTGCCCTTTTTCATATCGTGTGACAAGATGACGTCGCGCGAGCCGAGAGCGGGACGGCTCATGGACGAAGAGGGGTAAGATGGATCCGATTTCGCAATTCATGGTCGATCACAAGATCCCGATAGGTGCCTGGGGAAAGGCGTTCTTCGGCTTCCTGACCGATAATTTCGACACCATCTTCCGGGCCTTCTCCAATGGCCTCAATTTCATCCTCAACGGGCTGGTCGATCTGCTGCTGATGGTGCCGCCGGTGCTGCTGGCGCTGATCATCGCCATCATCGCCTGGCTGTTGCAGCGCTCGCGGCCGCTTGCGATCGGCGTCTTCCTCGGCCTGATCTTCATCATCAACCAGAACCTCTGGAAACAGACGGTGCAGACGCTGGTGCTGGTCGTCGCGGCCGCCGCCATGGCCATGGCCATCGGGGTGCCGCTCGGCATCTGGGCCGCGCATAAGCCGAAGGTCTACCGCGTCATGCTGCCGGTGCTCGATTTGATGCAGACATTGCCGACCTTCGTCTACCTGATCCCGGTGTTGACGCTGTTCGGTCTCGGCAATGCGCCCGGCCTCATCGTCACCATCATCTTTGTCATTCCGACAGCGGTCAGGCTCACCCATCTCGGCGTCGTCTCGGTGCCGAAGTCGATCATCGAGGCCGGCGAAGCGTTCGGCGCCACCAAGAGCCAGCTGTTGTGGAAAGTCGAACTGCCCTCGGCGCTGCCGACCATCATGGCGGGCCTGACACAGTCGATCATGCTGTCGCTGTCGATGGTGGTGTTCGCGGCCCTGATCGGCGCCGGCGGTCTCGGCACCGAAATAAACCGCGCGCTCGGCTCGCGCCGCATCGATCTCGGCCTTGAGGCGGGCCTGGCGATCGTCGTGCTCGCCATCGTGCTCGACCGGATGACGCGCATCGGCGTTGGAGGCAAGAAATGACCGTCGCCGTCGACTTCAAGAACGTAGACATCGTCTTCGGCGCCGATCAGGCCGGCTCGCTGGCGATGATCGACAAGGGCGCCACCCGCGCCGAGATCCTCGAAAAGACCGGCAATGTGCTGGGCTGCGCCGGGGCAAGTCTTACCGTGCACGAAGGCGAGATCTCGGTGCTGATGGGCCTGTCCGGCTCCGGCAAGTCGACGCTGCTGAGGGCCGTCAACCGGCTCAACGTGGTGTCGCGCGGCCAAGTGCTGGTCAAGGACGGTGACAAAACTGTCGACGTGGTCACTTGCGACGAGCCGACCTTGCGGCGGTTGCGGCAGAAGCAGGTGGCGATGGTGTTCCAGCAGTTCGGGCTGCTGCCATGGCGCACGGTGGAGGAGAATGTCGGTCTCGGCCTTGAACTGGCCGGCGTGCCGGATGCCGAGCGCAAGGAGCGCGTGCATCGCCAGCTCAAGCTGGTCAATCTAGACCAATGGTCGAAGAAATATGCGCATGAACTGTCCGGCGGCATGCAGCAGCGCGTCGGCCTGGCGCGGGCCTTTGCCACCGAAGCGCCGATCCTGTTGATGGACGAGCCGTTCTCGGCGCTCGATCCGCTGATCCGCACCAAGCTGCAGGACGAACTCCTGCAGTTGCAGGCGGAACTGAAGAAGACCATCATCTTCGTCAGCCACGATCTCGAGGAGGCGCTGAAGATCGGTACCCACATCACCATCATGGAGGGCGGGCGCATCGTCCAGACCGGGGCGCCGGAAGACATCGTGCTCAAGCCCGCCAACGACTACGTCCGCGACTTCATCGCCAATGTGAATCCGCTGTCGGTGCTGACGGCGTGGAACGTGATGCGCGATCGCCGCGACCTCGAAGAAGGCAAGGACGGCTGGGTGTGGCTCGACCGGCGCAAGACGACGCGCTTCAAGATCGACGAGCATGGACTGGTGGCGGCTGCCGAGCGCGACGGCAATCCGGCGGTGTGGGTGTCCTGTGCCGACGTCGAGGGACAACCGGAAGAGACGGCGCAAGTGTTCTGGGCGACGCCCGGCACGTCGCTGAAGACGGTGATGCTGGCCATGCACCGCTCGCAGACAGCGCCGGTGGCGCTGTTCGACGACCAGTCACGCTTCGTTGGAGCGATCGGGATCCGAGACGTGCTAAGCGCGGTTCTCAGGCGATAGAGCTTGCGCCTTTAGAACAACCGAGGGGTTGCCCGGCTAGCGGGCATCCCGTGGTTGTTTTAGACTTGCCTTGCAGTCGGCCATGGCGGCTGGCGCAAGGAGCCTGCGAATGATCTTCCGTCAGCTCTTCGATTCCGTTTCGGGTACCTATTCCTATTTGCTTGCCAGCCGCCGTGGTGGCGAGGCGCTGATCATCGATCCGGTGCTGGAGAAGGTCGAGCGCTACCTGCAGCTGGTCAACGAGCTCGACCTCAGGCTGGTCAAGGCTGTGGACACGCATCTTCACGCCGACCATATCACCGGCCTCGGCGCGCTGCGCGACAAGACGCATTGCGTGACCGTGATGGGCGAGCAGACCAAGGCCGACGTGGTGTCGATGCGACTTGCCGACGGCGACAAGCTCGCCATCGAGGGGCTGGCGCTCGACGTCATCTACACGCCTGGCCATACCGACGATTCCTACAGCTTCATCCTGCCCGACCGGGTCTTTACCGGCGATACGCTGCTGATCCGCGGTACCGGCCGCACCGACTTCCAGAACGGCGATCCGCGCCAGCAATATGAATCGATCTTCGGCCGCCTGCTCAGGTTGGCCGACGAGACGCTGATTTTCCCGGCCCATGATTACAAGGGCGAGACCGTGTCGACGATCGGCGAGGAAAAGGCCTTCAATCCGCGCCTGCAGGTCAAGTCGGTCGACGAGTATGTCGACATCATGAACAATCTGAAGCTGTCCAACCCCAAGATGATGGATGTCGCCGTGCCGGCCAACATGAAGGTCGGGCTGCATCAGGAAGACATCGCTTCACGCGGCTGGGCGGTGAGCGCCGAACAGGCGCTGGCGCTGGTCGGCCGGCCGGATGTCGCGCTGATCGACCTGCGCGAACAGTCCGAACGCGAGCGCCACGGCGTCATCCCCGGTGCGATCCATCTGCCCTACGGGCGGCTGCAGGAAAACATCGTCGCCGGCGGCATGCTGCACGAACTGGCGAAATCGACAGCCAAACGGATCCTGTTCTATTGCGCCTTTGGCGAGCGTTCGGCGATGGCCGTGCAGGCGGCGCAAGACGTCGGCATTGCGAGCGCCCGCCACATCCAGGGCGGCATCGATGCGTGGCGCAAGGCCAGCGGTCCGCTGATGCATTGAGCCAATACACTGATCTGAGGCGGGTTCAGTGCAGTCCAATCCGCTTCGCGCCGTTGCGGAACAGCGCTTCGGCATCCCGGTCGAAGCGAAAAGTGGCGATGAAATCGTTGGCGCCATAGCCCGGCAACGTCTTGCGGATCGCGGCGGCAAAGTTGCGCGCTTCGTTCTGCCGTCCGGCCAGCGCAAGGCAATGCGCGGCAATCGCCAGGATGATGACATGGGCGTTGGGCCTGGCCGCTGCCTTAAGCGCCCATTCGGCGGCTTCGGCATATTCGCCGAGCCGGGCATGCGCCATGGCCCGCGCGCCCATCATGCCGAACAGCAGCGGATCGAAGGGGCTGAGATGGCGCGAGTGGTCCGACGAGCCGATCGCCGATTGCGGATCGCCCGACTGCGAATGGACGAAGGACAGCGCGTAATGGCCGAGCGCGAAGTTGGGACTGAGGTCGACGGCGCTTGCCAGTTCCAGCAGTGAGCCGTCCTGCTCGCCGCGCAGCCACAAGGCGCGGCCCATCGCCCAGTGGGCGGCGGGATTGCGGTCGTCGACCAGGAGACTGTGGCCGGCGCTTTCGAAAGCAAGCGCGGTTTCGCGATCGCGGTCGCCCCAACGCTGGAAGGCGCTCTGCCAATGCGTGAAGGAAAGGCCGGCATAGGCGCGGGCGAAGGTCGGATCGAGCTTCAGCGCCTCGCTGAAGAAATGCTGCGCCTGCTCGTTTTCCTCGCGGGTGAAGCGATACATGTGCCAGAGGCCGCGATGATAGGCTTCCCAGGCGTTGAGCGAGTTGGGCGCCTTCAGCAGCGCGTGGTTGCGCTCGACTGTCGCGATCTCTGCGGCGATCGAGGAGACAATGCTGTTGCCGATATCGTCGAGTACGGCGAAGACGTCGTCGGGCTTGCGTTCGAAGGTCTCGCCCCAGACGATCCTTGCGGTGCGCACCTCGACCAACTCGACAGAGACCACGATGCGGCCCGGCAGATTGCGCACCGAACCCGTCGCCACATAGTCGACATTCAACCTGCGTCCGGCGTCCTCGGGCGCGATGTTCTTTTCAGAGAGTGCAAAGACAGAGCCTCGGGCGATGACGAAGAAATCGCGCAGCTTGGCCAGACGCGTGATGATGTCGTGGGTAAGGCCGTCGGCGAGCCCGCCATGAACGGGACCTGCCTCCTCGGCAAACGGCATCACCGCCAGCGAAGCGCGGCGCGTGGCGGCTGGTTCGGAATCAACGGCAACGATCGGCGGTCGCAGGGCCAGAAAAGTTGGTTCGATTCGGGCGCTTGGCGCCACACCGAAGTTGCGAGCCCGGATTTCTTGCCATGCATCGCGTAAAGGAGTGAAATCCAGTTCCTCGGCATTGAACAGCTCCGCCGCGGCGGAGAGATGTTCCTCTGCCGCCCCGATCTGGCCCCGTCGCGCGAGGTTCTCCAGCAGCGCCACATGCGCGCGACCGTCGAATGGCGCGAGTTCCAGCCACTTGTCGAGATGGGCGCTTGCGCCGTCAGCTTCCTGCGAGGAAAGACCGACGATGTGCTCTAGAACGGCGACCTGACACGAACTGAAACGGCGGCGTTGCGCAGTCAGCCAGTTGCCGAAAAGCGGGCTGCGGTCGAGTTCGAGACCGTCCAGGAAATCGCCGGCAAAAAGCGCCGCGAGTTCAGACAGCCGCTCGAGGCTTAATGTGTCTATGCCTTCGGCTGCGGCCGAGACGGCATCCAGCGCGTCGACATGGACACCGTCGAGGCAAAGCGACACCGTGTCGCCCTCGGTCTCGACGCGGCGCTGGTCGGGCTCGTCGAGTGCCGATCGCAGTTTGCTCAGGCACCAGCGCAGCTCGCCGCGCGGATCGTTGGGGACATCCCAGAAAAGTTCGCAAAGCCGGCTGCGGCTGACAGGGTGTGGCGCCAGCGCCAGATAGGCGAGCAGCGCGCGCAGCTTGCGCGAGGCGGGCAGCACGACGGCAACGCCGTCGCGCGCGATCGCGAGTGGTCCAAGCAGCCGAATGGATAAGCCGGCCGACTCACCTTTCAGGGCCGATCGAACGGATTCCATGTCCGTTTCCACGCTCGTTCCCACGCTGACCAGTCGTTCCATCTTCTATCACCAAACACGACAGGGCGCATCCGGCAGCCAAAAAAGTGGCCGGATGCGGCCGTTGCCGAATTGCCGGCAAGTCACAAGCAACTAGCGCGGCAAGGTGTCGAGACCACGCCGCCGAAGCCGCCGGCCTGTAACCGGCGTGTGAGCACATTGAGGAGCAAATCATGTTGAATCACTTGAAAATCAGAACCACTGCCGGCCGCGGCCGGCTGTTCGACAGCATTCTCGATACGGTCGGCGATACGCCGGTGATCCGCATCAACAATCTCGGCCCGGCGCATGCGACGATCTATGTGAAGGCCGAGTTCTTCAATCCGGCGGCCTCGGTGAAGGACCGGCTGGCGCTGAACATCATCGAGGAAGGCGAACGCAGCGGGAAGCTGAAGCCGGGCCAGACCGTGGTCGAGGCGACCAGCGGCAATACCGGCATCGGGCTTGCCATGGTCTGCGCGCAAAAGGGCTATCCTCTGGTGGTCACGATGGCCGACAGCTTCTCCATCGAGCGCCGCAAGCTGATGCGCATGCTGGGCGCCAAAGTGGTGCTGACACCGCGCGCCCAAAAAGGTTTCGGCATGTACAAGAAGGCGGTCGAGCTTGCCGAGGCAAATGGCTGGTTCCTGGCGCGTCAATTCGAGACGGAAGCCAATGCCGCCATCCACGAAGCGACGACGGGCCGCGAAATCATCAATGATTTCACCGGTTCCAGGCTCGATTATTTCGTTACCGGCTACGGCACCGGCGGCACCGTTGCGGGTGTCGGGCGCGTGCTGCGGCATGAACGACCTGAGGTCAAGATCGTGCTTGCCGAGCCCGCGAACGCGCAGCTCCTCGGCAGCGGCAAACCGCAGGAGCGCGGAGCCGGCGGCGCGCCGGCCGCCAGCCATCCTGCCTTCGAGCCGCATCCGATCCAGGGCTGGACGCCGGACTTCATCCCCAATGTGCTGCAGGAGGCGATCGACAAGCACTACTATGACGAAGTGGTGCCGATCGCCGGTCCTGAAGGCATCAAATGGGCCAAGGCGCTGGCGCAGCAGGAAGGTATCTTCACCGGCATCTCCGGTGGTGCCAGCTTCGCGGTGGCCCGCCAGATCGCAGGTACCGCGCCGGCCGGCTCGGTGATCCTGTGCATGCTGCCCGACACCGGCGAACGCTACATGTCGACGCCGCTCTTCGACGGCATCGAGGCCGACATGGATGCCGAGGAGACGGCGCTGTCGCGCTCGACGCCGGGCTGCCAGTTCGACGCCTGAGGAAAAGACCGCGACGTCGCCCCGGTATGGCGGCGTCGCTTTGGCGTGTGTCGGCCGCCGGCTGACAGGAGGGACCGATGGATAGCTTTCATGACACGACCGGAGTGGACGAAACGCTCGATCCGGGAGACTGGGCCGACATACAGGCATTGTCGCACCGGATCGTCGATGATGCCGTCGGCTATCTGCGCGATGTTCGCTACCGCCCGGTCTGGCGCGACATGCCGGCCGACGTGCGTGCGTTTTTCAAGTCAACCTTGCCGCATCGACCGACGCCGCCGGCGGAGGTCTATGGCGAGGTCGCGCGCAACGTCATGCCTTATCCGATGGGCAACATCCATCCGCGCTTCTGGTCCTGGTATATGGGGTCCAGCAACTTCACCGGCGCGCTCGGCGATTTCCTGGCGGCGGTCCAGGGCTCCAACCTCGGCGGCGGCAACCACGCCGCCGGGCTGATGGACAGCCAGGTGGTCAACTGGATGAAGGAGATGCTGGGCTTCCCGGCCTCGGCCAGCGGCACCCTGGTCAGCGGCGGCTCGATGGCCAACATCATCGGGCTGACCGTGGCGCGCAACGCCAAGGCCGGGGTCGATGTCAGGGAGAGGGGCGTCGGCGCCATGCCGAAACCGCTCCGGTTTTATGGCTCGGAGCAGATCCATTCCTGCCACCGCAAGGCCATGGAGGCGCTCGGCCTCGGCAACAGGGCGCTGCGGCGTATCCCGACCGACGCCGCCTTGCGCATCGATATCGACGCGCTCAAGGCAGCCATTGCCGAGGATCGTGAAGCGGGTTTTAAGCCGGCCTGTCTTATCGGCTCCGCCGGCACCGTCAACACCGGCGCGATCGACGATCTTGCGGCGCTTGCGGCATTGGCGGCCGAACAAGACATGTGGTTCCACGTCGATGGCTGCATCGGCGCGCTGATCGCCATCGCGCCTGAGAACAAGCGGCTCGTCGCCGGCATCGAGCAGGCGGATTCGATCGCACTCGATCCGCACAAATGGCTGCATGCGCCATTCGAAGCGGGCTGCGCGCTGGTGCGCGATGCGGCCGCCCACCGCAACACCTTCGCTGTTACACCCGAATATCTGGAATCGGCGCCGCGCGGCCTCGCCTCCGGCGAATGGCTGCATGACTACGGCCTGCAGACATCGCGCGGCTTCCGCGCATTAAAAATCTGGATGGCGCTGAAAGAGCATGGCGTCGAAAAATTCGGCCGGCTGATCGACCAGAATATCGCCCAGGCCCGCTATCTCACCGGCCTGATCGAGGCGGAGCCGGCGCTCGAGTTGATGGCGCCGACCACGATCAACATCGTCAGCTTCCGCCACCGGCTGAAAGGCGCATCCGAGGAACAGCTCAAGGCGTTCAACACCGAAATCATGCTCAGGCTGCAGGAAGAGGGCATCGCCGCCCTGTCCGATACAACTGTTCGAGGGCAGCATTGCCTCAGGGTGGCGATTGCCAATCACCGCACCCGCCGTGAAGACCTGGATCTTCTGATCCGCGAAATGCTTCGGCTGGGGCGACAAGCAACGGCCTGAGCCGTGCTACCGTTCGTCGGCTTGCGTGCCGGGCAAGGTCAAGCCAGGCCGGTAGAGCACGATCGGCCTTATTTCGTAGACGGCGGTGGGATTGACGCGCTTGAGGTCACGCGCAGCCGCTATCGCTTCGGCCCGGCTGGCGCAATCGAGGACGTAAAGCCCCAGTAACTGTTCCTTGGTCTCGGCGAAAGGACCGTCGATCACCCTGCCATCGCCCGGACCACGCAGCGTCACGGCATCAGCCGTGGCGCCAAGCCTTGCCGCCGGCCCAAGCTTGCCTTCCTGGGTCAGTCTGAGATTGACCTCGAGCAGGTCTTTCATCAGCGCCGCGTCCTCGTCGGGCGACCAGGACTGCACAGTGTCTTCGACGTGATAGGCAAGGACGGCGTAAAACATGGCTGCGGGTTCCTTTTGCGGGAAGGGCGGCACTATTCCAAGGATGGTGCGACCAATCCAGTGGCGCTGCCGACAAGCGCAGCGGCTCCTGACTCAAGCTGCCACAGGCAGGCGCAGCTCGGTCAGCAGGCCGCCGCCGGGATAGTTGGAAAGCCGGATCTCGCCGCCGGCGCCGCGCGCGATGTTGCGGGCGATGGTCAAGCCGAGGCCGAGGCCGCCGGTGGCGCGATTGCGCGATTCTTCCAGGCGGACGAAGGAACCGAACACGGTATCGAGCTTTGCCTGCGGAATGCCTGGACCTTCGTCGCGAATCGACAGCGTGATGGTATCGCCGGATCGCCTGACGCCGAGATGCGCCTTCTTGCCGTAGGCGACAGCATTCTGGATCAGGTTGGTGAGGCAGCGGCGCAGCGCCACCGGCCGCGCCACGCAGATCAGGCCACGAGACGGTGTTGTATCGTCTTCGAAAGATGCGTCCTCGAACATGTCGGCGACCGATTCCACCAGCGACCAGAAATCGATCCGCTCGGCCTTTTCCTCGGTGACCTCGAATTTGGCGAAGTCGATGACCGAGCTTGCGATGCTTTCGATGTCGGCGAGATCGTGCGCCAGCGCCGCGCGCGCCTCCGATCTGCGCAGCAATTCGAGGCGCAGCCGCATGCGGGTGAGCGGCGTGCGCAGATCATGCGCGAGCGCCGCCGCCAGATGCTCGCGGTCCTCGACATAGTCACGCAGCCGCATCTGCATGGCATTGATCGCCTTAGCCGCGGCGCGGATCTCGCGGCTGCCGGTCTCCGCGATCGGCGGGCTTTTCAGGTCATTGCCGATGCGCGTGACGGCGGTTTCCATCATCCGGTAAGGCGCGGTCAGCCGGCGCAGCGACCAGATCGACATCACCACAACCAGTCCGGCGATCAGCGAATAGAGCGGCAGGCTGTCAAGGCTCAGGATTGGCCCCGGCGGCGTAATCGGCTCGGTGAAATTCAGCCACTGTCCGTCGGCAAAACGCAGCGATGCGGTCAGCTTGTCGCTCTGCGCGAAATCGGCGGCCAGCACTAAGAGGTCGCGCTCGACCTGGCCGACATCCTTGTTGGCGGTATCGCCTTCAGGGACATCCGACTCCTGCGTCGCGGGATCGCGGCGCACGCGTGCATCGGTGATGCCGAATTTCGACAGGCGACCGACCAGGATATCCTCGAGCTCGGCAAGCTCATCGTCGGTAGCGATCGAAGAGGTGACGGCCGGGGTATCCGAAACCGTCAGCGCATAGGTCGCGTTGAACAATCCCGACGCGGTCGCCTTGCGGTCCTCGGGCGTGGCGTCATGCATCAGCTGCACCAGCGAAAAAGCGCGGTCGTTCAGCCGGTAGAGATCGACAATACCAGTGGCGGCAGCACGGTCGCGCGCGACGATATAAAGCGTTGCGACCTGGCTGATCATCAGACCGGCTATGACGATCAGCAGAACCCAGACGGGCAGGGTCTGCGGCAGGAAACGTCTCATTCGGACGTCGTTTCCGGCAGGAACTGATAGCCGCCGCTGCGCACGGTGAGGATCAGTTGCGGCGTTTTCGGGTCGTCCTCCATCTTGCGGCGCAGGCGGCTGACCAGAATGTCGATGCTGCGGTCGAAGCTGTAGCCGGTGTCGCCGCCGGAGAGCTCGATCAACTGCTCGCGGGTCAGCACACGCTGCGCGCTCTTGACGAAAGTCTGCAACAGGTTGAACTCGGCCATCGTCAGCTCCACCCGCACGTCGTCGGGCGCCGTCAGGCGGCGGCGGGCGCAATCCATCGTCCAGCCGGCGAAACGGTAGATCTGCTTGGCGACGGGCCGGCGCGGCTCGGCAGTGCCGTTGCGCCGCAGCACGGCGCGGATACGGGCCAGCAATTCGCGCGGGTCGAAGGGCTTCGGCACATAGTCGTCGGCGCCCATTTCGAGACCGACGACGCGGTCCGTCGTTTCGGTGACCGCGGTCAGCATGATGATCGGCGTCGTGTAGTTGGCGCGGATCTCGCGGCAGAGCTCCAGGCCGCTTTTGCCGGGCAGCATGACGTCGAGGATGATCAGGTCGACCGGCGTGCGGCGCAGGATCTGTTCCATCTCGGTGCCATCGCCGGCGACCGTGGTGTGCAGACCGCGCTTCTGAAAAAACTCCTGCAGCAGGTCGCGTATGCCCTTGTCGTCGTCGACGATCAGTATGTGCGCATCGGATTTCACTCAGAAACCTACCATTCTGTTAGCCGGGCATCCCCCTGGCCGATCACCAACACGATAGAATTCAGGCCACATCTTGGCCAGTGGCCACGATTGCCGACCCGCCGGAGTCCCCAGAAACAATCCAGAAACAAAATTCTACAGTCGGGAAAAACTGGTGAAAAATTTCAAGGGCATAACCGGTGCCGTGGCGGTCAGATGATGGCTGCGACGCAAGTTTCCGGAGTAACGGATAAGACCAATGCAGAGGTTCTGGATCAGCGTGATGGGTGCCTTGCTCAGCATGTCGCTCATCACAGCAGCAGCCGGCACCTCGACCCCCGCAAAGGTCGCGACCCCCGCAAAGGTCGCGGTCACGGCAAAGGTCGCCCCACTAACCCGGACCGAGCGCTGCACCAATCTCAGCCGTCAAGTCGACGAAGCCCTCGAAACCCATGCCGCGGCAACGCAGGTCACCGCGGCGAAAGCACTGCAAAGAAAGGGCAACCGGTTCTGTGCCGCCAAGAAACAGGCGCAGGGTATACGGATGCTCGCTAACGCTTTGAAGCTGCTTGGAGTGACACCGATCGATCCCGTTCAGTAGCGCTCTCACAGACCCGCACCAAAAAGGAAATGAAGCCATGAAGAAGTCCATCCTCTCCGCCACCGGTCTTGCCGTTGCTCTCGCTTTCGCGATGCCGGCTCTCGGCAACGCCGCCACCACGACGACCGCTGCTCCGGCTGCTTCGACCACCACCACGACCGCTCCGGCTGCCGACGCTACCGCCAAGCCGGCGAAGAAAGTCGTCAAGAAGGCCCCCAAGAAGCACAAGAAGGCCACGAAGAAGGTCGCCAAGAAGACCGACAAGAAGGACGCTCCGAAGACCTGATCTCGGGCTTCGGCAATCTGATCTTGCAAAGCCGTTCCGGCCGTTTTCGGCCGGGGCGGCTGATTGGCGGCGGGAGCCGACCCGGCAGCTTCAGCCCGCGCCGCCTCCGACCCTTTAACCCGATCGCAATGCCGGTGCTGTAGGACAATCCGCATGAAGAAGCGGTTTTCGTCCCTGATGCGTTCGCTGACACTCTGCGGCCTGATCGCCACCGCGGCGGCACGCGCGTTGATCATCTTCACGGCCAGCCCCGTACCGGATCCCGCCAGCGGCCGGACCGAGCCCGAGCTCTTCGCGCCATTGATCACCTCAAGCTTCGACTACATCACACCGGCGCAATCCTGGATCCTGATCGTGCTGACCGGCGCGACCGTGATCGGTTTTGTCGGCTGGATATTCTTCGCCTTTGTCGAGCGCGGCTCCGACATGGATGACGGCGCCGGCTCCGGGCGATCCGGCACAGCGATGCGCCGCACCGGCCGTTGAACGGCAGGCGACGCTCCCCACATAAGGTTTACCGCCCCAAATCCGCCAACCACCATGCGGGCAATTGGACGCGTGTGCCCTTGCGTGACAAACTGGGCGTGAGCCGATTTTTCGAGCGCAATTTTGACGTGAACGCCGTATCCGTGGATTCCGATGCCCGAAACAGTTATCAAACCTCGCACCAAGACACAGCCGAAGACCGAGCGGCCGAAGCTCTACAAAGTCATCCTCGTCAATGACGATTTCACGCCGCGCGAATTCGTGGTGACGGTGCTCAAAGGCGAATTCAAGCTCAGCGAAGACCAGGCGAACCGCGTCATGATCACCGCGCATACCCGCGGTGTCTGCGTGGTCGCGGTGTTCACAAGGGATATCGCCGAGACCAAGGCGACGCGGGCGACCGACGCCGGCAAGGCCAAGGGCTATCCGCTGCTGTTCACGACCGAGCCGGAAGAGTAGGGATGTTTTCCCTTCTCCCCTTGCGGGAGAAGGTGGCTCGGCGCGGAGCGCCGAGACGGATGAGGGGTGTTCCAGCTTGGCGCCAAGTTACCCCTCACCCGGATTGCCAGCCAATTTGTGAAGGACAAATCGGGGCAATCCGACCTCTCCCACAAGGGGAGAGGCAAGAAGGCTCACCGCCCCTCGCGATACCACATCGAGCCGATGGCCAAGAGCAGCAGGCCGAGGCCGAGGAAACCGCCGAACAAAGGTACGCGCGACACGGCCTTGAGCGCACTATCATCGGTGGTACGCAAGCCGATCCAGTCGTCACCCGAGGCGGCGGCTGAAGAGCGCACCGGCACGATCGAGGGCAGCGCCACACCACCGGCGAGACTGCCGAGCATGGATGATGGCGCCAGCCGCCGCACGCTGCCGCCGGTCGCCTCGGCCGGCGCTTTCAGCTTGTTCTCGGTGGAGACGACGTCGGCGAATTCCGGCGCGTTGATCGGGCCGACATGGGCCAAAGCGGTAAGGTCGCCATTGCCGACCTGGTAGAGGCCGATCTCGCCGACCTGGACGCTGCCGGTGAAAATGCCGGGTTCGGACTTTTGAAGCTTTACGGCTACTGCCTTGCCGGACGGCGTGATCACCTGGGCCACGCCCGGATCGTCGCTCATCGTCTGGCGGCGGATCTCCAGCATCATGCCGCGGCCGTCGGCGGTGAGCCGCTCCTCCTCCAGCTCAGGCTCCTTCATCAGCCAGTGGGCAATGCGCCGGTAGAGTTGCACGTGCGGGCCGCCGCCCTCGAAACCGCGCGCCCACAACCAGCCCTGGTCGGACAAAAGCATGCCGACACGGCCTTCGCCCTTGCGGTCGAGCAAAAGCAGCGGCCGGTCATCGGCGCCCTTCATCACCACTTCGCCCTCCGGATTCTTGACACCGATGGTGCGGAACCAGCGGCTCCAATGCGGTGGCTCGCTGGCCGAGCCGTCGAGCCCGCGCGTCACCGGGTGGCGCTGGCCGAGCTCCGTCAGGCGCGGGTAGTAGGCCTTGTCGACCACTTCGCCCGTCGGCATTGCCGGCAGTGCCGCGTTCAACGGCGTGCGCGCGATCGAATTCTCGCCGGCATATTCGGGGCCGGCGGCAATCAGCAGCGCGCCGCCCTTTTCGACATACTCGGAGATGTAGTCGTAATAGAGGATCGGCAGCACGTCGCGGTGCTGATAGCGGTCGAAGATGATGAGATCGAAGTCCTTGATCTTCTCGACGAACAGCTCGCGCGTCGGGAAGGCGATCAAGGACAGCTCGTTGATCGGCGTGCCGTCCTGCTTTTCCGGCGGGCGCAATATGGTGAAGTGGACGAGATCGACCGAGGCATCCGACTTCAACAAATTGCGCCAGGTGCGCTCGCCGGCATGTGGCTCACCGGAAACCAGCAGCACGCGCAGGTTCTCGCGGATGCCGTCGACCAGCGCGATGGCGCGGTTGTTGGCATCGGTCAGCTCGCCCGGCTCGCGGTCGATGCCGAGCTGGACGATGTTGCGGCCGGCATTGGGAATGGTCACCTGCAGCTTCATCGGCTGGCCGACGGTCGCATGCTCGAGCGAGACCTGCTCGCCATTGACCGACACCCGCACCTCGACCGGAGCGCCGTCGCCTTCGGTCGAGATGACACGATAGGTCATGTCGAGCGGCTTGCCGACAAGGCCGAAGCGCGGCGCATTCTCGAAGCGGATGCGGCGGTCCTTCTCATGCTCATTGCCGGTGATCAGCGCATGCAGCGGCGCGTTGAATTCCGGCGGACCGGACGGCGTGTCATGCACTTCGCCATCGGTGATCATGATGGCGCCGCCGATGCGCGACGGCGGCACGTCGCGGAAGGCGCCTTCCAAGGCGCCGAACAGCCTGGTTTCCGTGCGATCGTCCGCGGCTTCCGATTTGCCGGCTTCGACGACGCGCACGTCGAACTGCTTGAAGCGGGCAAGCCGCTGCTGCATCCCGGCCAAAGCCGCGTCGGTCTGCTTGGCGCGGTCGCCGATATCCTGGCTCTGGCTGCGGTCGACGATCAAAGCCACGACGCTCTTCAGCGCCTCGCGCTCCTCGGCGAGGAACACCGGATTGAGCAGTGCCGCGGCTAGTGCCAGCAGCGCGATCAACCGCAAGGCCGAACCGCGCTGGCGGAACCACAAGCCGGCAAGCGCAAGCAGCAGCAACGGCACGAAGAGCAGGCCGAGCAGCGGCCAGGAAACGAGGGGCTCGAAGGAGATCGACCAGTTCATGCGCTACTGCCCCAACCGTTCGAGCAGCACCGGCACATGCACCTGGTCGGATTTATAATTGCCGGTCAGCATGTACATCATGATGTTGACGCCGGCGCGCAACGCATAGACGCGCTGCATCGGGTCCGGCGGGACCGTCGGCAAAAGCGGGTCGCCATTCTCGTCGACAGCCCAGGCGCCGGCAAAATCATTGGCGGTGATCATGATCGGCGAGACGCCATCGCCGACGCGCACCGGGCGGTTCTCGGTGTTGCTGGCGTCGAGCGAAGCCTCGACCCAGAGCGGGCTGCCGTTGAAGCGTCCGGGGAATTCCGGAAGGATGAAGAAGGATTTTGTCAGCACGTGGTCCGACGGCACCGGCTCCAGCGGCGGCACGTTGAGGTTGGCGAGGATGTCGCGCAGCCGTTCGGTCGCGGGGCTGGCCGCATCGGCGCCGATGCCGTTGGAGAACTGGTCGCGCGTGTCGAACAGCACCGTGCCGCCCTGCTGCATATAGGCATCGATGCGGGCGATCGCGGCCTGGCTCGGCATCGGCGCGGTGGCGTCGATCGGCCAGTAGATCAGCGGGAAGAAAGAGAGTTCGTCCTTGGCGATGTCGACGCCGGCCGGCGGGCCGGGCTCCAGCGCCGTCTTCTCAACCAGGAAGCGGGTCAGGCCTTCAAGGCCGGCGCGGCTGATCGAATCGACGCCGGGCTCGCCGGTGATGACATAGGCTATGCGGGTCTTCGAGATGTCCTCGATCGCCTGCGCGTCGCCGGGCTTGGAATCGTCGGCGCGGGCAAGGTCGGCGTGACCGAACAACCCGCCCAGCACGATCACGACCGCGGCAGCGGCAGTCGTCGCTGCGGCGCGGCGCGGCCGGCGCGACAAAAGCCCGCCCATCCAGAAGACGGCCAGCGTGTCCAACACCATCAAGAGCAGCGCCACGGCCACCAGCGGACCCTTGAGATTTTCCGATTCGTCGAAGGCGTAGGGAATGGTTGTCACCGGCAGCGATATCTGCGGTCGGGCAAGCGGCGCGAACGTGCTTGCGGCATTGAGCAGGTTGTGCGCGAAAACGCCGGTCTCCGAGCCATAGAGGCCGGGCGGGTTTTCCAGCGTCACCGGCAGCGGGCCGGCGCCTGGCACCAGTGGGCGCGCATCGGGCGAGGGCGGCGCCAGCAAGCCGTCGGCGTCGATCATGCGGTAAGGTGGCAGCGATACGGCCTTGGCTTCGGCATTGGCGACGGCCGCCCCTTGGTTGCGAGACAGCTGCACGACGCGCCTCAGCATTTCGACAAAACTGCCGGAGATCGGCAGGCTCGACCAGGTCGCCTCGGGCGTGACGTGGAAGAGCACCAGCGTGCCCTTGTCCTTCTTCATGCCGGTGACCAACGGCGTGCCGTCGGCGAGCGTGGCCCAGGTGCGCTCGACGATGTCGGGCGTCGGCTCGGCCAGCACCTGCCGGCTCACCGTCACCTCGGAAGGCGGGGAGAGATCGGCAAAGGGGCCGTTCTTTGGGAATTCGGTGACAGCCTGCGGCGTCGTCCAAGACAGCGCGCCGCCCAGCGCGCGCTCGCCGCTGCGCAGCCGTACCGGCAAAAGATCGTCATCATTGCCGCCGGCGGCAAGGCGCGGCCCGGCAAAGCGCACCAAGGTGCCGCCATTGTTGACCCAGTCGACCAGCCGCGGCCGGACCTGCTCCGGGATGGTGCCGACATCGGCCATGATGATCATCGCCGGCTTCTGGTCGAGAAGCTGCGGAATGGCGTCGGCCAGATCGGCGCTCGATGGTTCGACGAGATCGGCGAAAGGCTGCAAGGCGCGGCGGATGTAATAGAGTGGCGACAGAAGCGGCTGCGCCTGGTCGGCCTCGGCCTGCGACAGCAACCCGACCCGGCGGCGCTTGGAGCTTTCGTCCAGCACGCGAACGGCGCCGGCCTGGTGTTCGCCGTCCAGCGCGATCGAGGCAAAGTCGTTGCGCAGCTCGAACGGCACCGCCATCGTGCCGGTGGCGGTGGCTTCGCCGGGAGCGAAGGTCAAGGTCGTGTCGGCGATGCGGCGGCCCTTGTCGTCGAAGGCGCCCGCGGTGACCTGCGCCGGCGCTGGATCGCCCGGCGCGCGGATGGCGGTCAGCGCGAAGCCGTCGACCTGGTTGTCGGCGCCGGTCAGGCCGGTCACCGCAAGCCGGTCGGAAGTGACCCAGACCAGCCGCGAGGCGTTCTTTTCGAGCAGCGTCTTGAAAGCCGCGTCATCGCCATTGGCCGCCAACCCATCGGCCAGCACGGCAACGCTGGCGCCAGACAGGCGCTCCAACGTGGCCGCGACGCGAGCATAGACAGCAGGCCGGTCGGTCGGGATCGGGCGCGGCTTGGCGGCGCGCAGCCGGTCGAGCGCGGCGGCCGCTTCGAACGGGCCAATCTCGGCATTGGATTTCTCGGCGGTGAAGGCAATGACGACCGGCACGCCGTTCGAACCGGCATCGCCGATCAGCCGCTCGGCGGTGGCGACACGCTTGCCCCAGTCGGCGGCACTTGCCCAGCTGTTGTCGATGACCAACGCCAGAGCCGAGCCTTCCGCCGGCAGTTTCTCACGCGGATTGAAGACCGGCTCGGCGAGCGCGATGACGACGAGCGCCGCCATCAGCAGCCGAAGCAGCGTCAGCCACCAGGGGCTTTGTTGCGGCGTTTCCTCGCGGCGCAACACTCTGGCAAGGATTTTCAGCGGCGGAAAGATTTCCGCCTGCGGCTTCGGCGGCGTCAGCCGCAGCAGCCACCAGATTACCGGCAGGGCCAAAAGCCCCCACAAAATCATGGGTGCGCCGAAGGAGAGCGGCAGCCAACTCATGTGACCGCCTTTCCGATGCTCTTCGCGGTGTGACCACCAGCGGTCAACCCGGTATGACCGGCTCCGGCGGTCAACCCGGTATGACCGCCTCCGGCGGTCAACCCTGCATGATTACCGTCAGCCGTGATCGCCAGATGCACGCGCACCAGCGCTTCGGAAGCGAGGCGGTCGGTGTGGTTGACGGTAAAACTCCAGCCGAGGCGCTTGCACCAGGCAGCCAGTTCCTCGCGGCGAGCCCGGTAAAGCAGGCGGTAGTCCTCGGCCAGCATCTCGGCGCGGCCGGCCGTCAGTTTCTCGCCCGTCTCCGGATCGGTGAACTCAGTGCGGCCGGCGTAAGGGAAGGTTTCCTCGGCCGGATCGGCGACCTCGATCAGATGCGCGCGCACGCCATGGCGCGCCAGCACCTCGAGCCAGGCCATGGTCTCCTCGACCGGATCGAGGAAATCGCTGACAAGCACGATGTCGCAGAAGCGGCGCACGGCCGACAGGTCGGGCTTGGCCGGCAGCGCGCCGGCATGGCTGAGTTGGGCTGCGATACGCTCGGCGCCGTTGCGGGCGGTGAACGGGTCGGTCAGGCCTGGCCAGGCGATGCGCTCGCCGCTGCGCGACAGCAGCTCGGCCATGGCAAGGGTCAGCACCAGCGCGCGCGATTCCTTGGAAACGCCGGCGCCGGCGGATTTGTAAAGCATGGAAGGCGAGGGATCGGCCCACAGCCAGACGGTGTGGGCTGCTTCCCACTCACGGTCGCGCACATAGGTGTGGTCGTCGCGGGCCGAACGGCGCCAGTCGATGCGCGAGGAATCGCCTTCGACATAGGGCCGGAACTGCCAGAAATTCTCGCCGATGCCGCGCTTGCGGCGGCCATGCCAGCCGGCGATCACGGTGTTGACGATGCGGCGCGCCTCGACCAGCAAGTCCGGCACCAAGGAGGCCCGCAACCGGCCACGGGCGAGCGCGTCGCGCGTCGCAACCGGTGCCTGGACCTCGCCAATTCGACCCATCAGATGCCTTTTGCCAGTTTCGCCACCACGTCGCGCACCGAAGTGCCCTCGGCGCGGGCGGCGAAAGTCAGCGCCATGCGATGCTGCAGCACCGGCTCGGCCAACGCACGGATGTCGTCGACCGACGGCGCCAGTCTTCCATCATATAGGGCGCGTGCGCGGGCGCACAGCGTCAGCGCCTGGCTGGCGCGCGGGCCTGGGCCCCAGGCGACATGCTTGTCGGTCTCGGCATTGCCCTGGCCGGGACGCGCCGAGCGCACCAGTTTGAGGATCGCCTCGACGACGCTTTCGGGCACGGGCATGCGGCGAATCAGCGTCTGGATATCCCTCAGCCTGGCCGGCTGCAGCACGTTGTCGGCCTTGGCTTCGTCGACACCGGTGGTTTCGAGCAGGATGCGGCGTTCGGCCTCGAGCTCGGGATAGAGGATGTCGACCTGCATCAGGAAACGGTCGAGCTGCGCTTCCGGCAAGGGATAGGTGCCTTCCTGTTCCAGCGGGTTCTGCGTCGCCAGCACATGGAAGGGCGAGGGCAGGTCGTGGCGGGCGCCGGCGATGGTGACGTGATATTCCTGCATCGCTTGCAGCAGCGCCGACTGCGTGCGCGGCGAGGCGCGGTTGATCTCGTCGGCCATCAGCAATTGCGTGAAGATCGGCCCGGAAATGAAACGGAAGGAGCGTTTGCCGAATTCGTCCTGCTCCATCACTTCGGAACCGAGAATGTCCGACGGCATCAGATCGGGGGTGAACTGGACGCGGCGCGAATCGAGGCCGAGCACGATACCCAGCGTTTCGACCAGCTTGGTCTTGGCGAGGCCCGGCACGCCGACCAGCAGCGCATGGCCGCCGGCCAGCAGCGCGACCAGCGTGCGCTCGACCACGGCTTCCTGGCCGAAGATCACCCGGCCGACCGCGTCGCGAATCCTGGAGATGTCGGCCAGCGCCTTCTCGGCCTCCTCGATCATCGCCTTTTCGCTGATCGGGCTCTCCTTGATCATCACGCTCATGCCGCTCGATCCTTGTGGTTGGAAATATCGACCTGCATTCTCAGCATCGCAGAATGCCGCGATTCGGCCCCGCCTGGCGCCTCTAATCGAACTTAAATCACAGACTTAGGCGGACAAGGCTGACAATCGGGACAACAGTGACTATTTCGTGACCATGGCCGAACGCAGCGAACATCGTGAACAAAGCCCCGGCAGCCAGAGCCTGACTGGCGCCACCGAGGCGCGCGGGTTGGAGGCTTTGATCTCGCGGGCTGCCCGCGCGGGCAAGGGGCCGGCTCCGGTCGAGCGCTGGAATCCGGACTTCTGCGGAGATCTCGACATGGAGATCAAGGCCGACGGCACCTGGTTCTATCTTGGCACGCCGATCGGCAGAATGCCGCTGGTGCAGCTTTTTTCGAGCGTCCTGCGCAAGGATACCGACGGCAAGACCTATCTGGTGACGCCGGTCGAGCGGGTCGGCATCCGTGTCGCCGACGCGCCGTTCATCGCCGTCGAGATGAATGTTTCCGGAAGCGGCGACGAACGGGTCATCACCTTCCGCACCAATGTCGGCGACGTCGTCACGGCCGGGCCCGGCCATCCGTTGCGCTTCATCGACGAGGACGAAACCGGCGGGTTGAAGCCCTATGTGCTGGTGCGCGGTCGGCTGGAGGCGCTGGTGGCGCGGCCGGTGATGTATGAACTGGTCGAGCATGGTGAAGAGGTCGACATCGACGGCAAGGCGATGTTTGCCGTGCGTTCCGGCGGCGAGGTCTACCCGATCATGCCGGCCGAGAAACTCAAGCGGCTGAGCGCGTGATGGACCAGGTGACGCCGGCGCCGTTCTCTGTTCCCGATTTTCGCACCCGCGTCGCGGCGCAACCTGAAATCGTCCCGGACGACGATTTCGGCGACCATCGCTTCAATCCTGGACATCCGAGGCTGAAACACATCAAGCCGCTGCGCGACGCCGCGGTGCTGATCCCCGTGGTCGATCGCGCCGAAGGCGCGATGGTGCTGCTCACCAAGCGTGCCGAGAAGCTGCGCAGCCATTCCGGGCAGGTGGCTTTTCCCGGCGGAACCATCGACCCGACCGATCCCGGCCCGGAAGCCACGGCTTTGCGCGAGACTTTCGAGGAGATCGGGCTCACGCGCGATTTCATCGAAATTATCGGCCGCATGCCGGATTATGTCTCCGGCAGCGGCTACCGCATCGTACCGGTGCTTTCGGTGGTGCGTCCGGGTTTTTCGCTGACGCTCAATGCCGATGAGGTCGACGCCGCCTTCGAGGTGCCGCTCAGTTTCCTGATGGATCCGGCCAACCATAAGCGTGATAGCCGCATGTGGAATGATCTCGAATGGATCTTCTACGATATGCCCTATGGCGATCAACGCATCTGGGGCGTCACGGCCGGCATTGTCCGCACCCTTTATGAGAGACTCTACGCTTGAGCGCCGACATCACTTTATCGGGGAAGGCCGACTGGCTGGACGACAAGCACCTGCAGCGGCTGCTGGCAGCACTGAAGGAGGGCGGCGAGGAGGCTCGCGTGGCCGGCGGCGCGGTCCGCAACACGCTGCTCGGTCAGCCGGTGGCGGATATCGACATCGCCGCGACGACAGTACCGGAAGAGACCATCCGGCGCGCCGAGGCGGCCGGCTTCAAGACGGTGCCGACCGGCATCGAGCATGGCACCATAACAATTGTCGCCGGCGGCAACACCTATGAGGTGACGACGCTTCGGGCCGATATCGAGACCGACGGCCGGCGCGCAAAGGTGATCTTCGGGCGCGACTGGAAGCTTGACGCCGAGCGCCGCGACTTCACCATCAATGCGCTTTATGCCGAAGCGGATGGCACGGTTGTCGACATTGTCGGCGGCGTTGCCGATATCGAAGCGCGCAGGCTGCGCTTCATCGGCGATGCCGAAGCGCGTATCCGCGAGGATTATCTGCGCATCCTGCGCTTTTTCCGCTTCTTTGCCTGGTATGGCGAGGGCCGCCCCGATGCTGAAGGCTTGAAGGCCTGCGCCAGGCTGAAGGATGGACTTGCCCAGCTTTCGGCCGAACGCGTCTGGTCCGAACTGAAGAAGCTGCTCTCGGCGGCGGATCCTTCGCGCGCGCTTTTGTGGATGCGCCAGGCCGGCGTGCTCGCGGCCGCGTTGCCGGAGAGCGAAAAGTGGGGCATCGACGCCATTCACGGGCTGGTCAGGACGGAGAAGGATCTTGGCTGGGCCGTCGATCCGATGCTCAGGCTGGAGGCCGTCGTGCCGCCGGACGCCGTGCGCATGAAGACGCTTGCCGAGCGGTTGAAATTTTCCAACGAAGAGGCCGATCGTTTGCGGCATTGGGCGCTGGCGGCCCCGCCGGAATCGAAGGCAACCGAGACGGAACTGGCGAAAAAGCTCTATTTCGGCAACCGCGACGGTGTTGTCGACCGGCTGCGGCTCGCTCTTGCGGCCGCACGGGCACGTGCCGTCGAGGACGATGAAGCAATGATCCAGGCCGGCGGTTTCTCGCGTTTGCTCAATTTCACGTCCAGATGGGAAAAGCCGGTCTTTCCGATCAAAGGCGCCGATCTGACCGAACTTGGCGCGTCGCCCGGGCCGAAACTCGGCGCGACGTTGAAGAATATCGAGAAGGAATGGGTCGAATCGGGCTTCGCACTTGATCGCGACGCGTTGCTCAAACGCGCCGCTCAAGCCTTGGAAGCGTAGAGATCTTCGCGGTCAGGCCGCGTCGCGGACCTTCTGGATGCGCGAGCGAATCGCCTCGATCATGGTTTCGCGGATGACGGTCTCGCCATGCGTCTCGCGCAAGTGCTCGACGGCGCGGCGCATGACCTCGGCTTCCTCATCGGCGCGTGTGTGCCAGTCGCAGCCCGGGACCAGCGATCCACATTGGAATTCCTTCATGATTTTTCCTTTCCTAGCGCGGGTTGGTGCGGCTCTTGGACGGCCACCCCTGATGATGTTTTGTCTTGGCAGTGTGGGAAGAAAGCGGGGCGCACATCCTCGCAATCGCTCTACCGGACTACCATAACATTTGTGGGGCGGTTCGGTTGCATCGAAGTTATCGCCTGTTGAAAGCGAAAGGCGGAGCAACATGCCCCGCCTTCCTGTCGCCTGAGAAACTAGACCTGACGCTCGCTCGAGCGCGGTCGCTATTTCACGATCTTGACCGCTTCGGCAACTTTGTTCTTGCCGCTCATGTCCCAGGACACGCGAACCTTCTCGCCGGTCTGGATGCCGGGATCCTTGAAGGCCTTGGACAGGGTGAACGTCGACCCGTCGTCCAGAACAAGGCTCATGGCGGTTCCGTCAAAGCTCTTGACCGTGCCGGTGGTGTGCTTGACCGCGGCGAAGGCGGCGCCACCGGAGGCGAGAAAGGCAGCGGCGGCTGCCGTCATGATAAGCTTGCGCATGGCATGCTCTCCTGGAAATTGCGGGTGCCAATTGAGTGCGAGATGAAATCTCGCTCCGGATGGGCACCCCGCTCGATCAGGGCCGTCAAGTCGCGTCGGGTCGCGGTCCATGGGAGGTGAACCGCCGGCGCTTCCCGACCCCGGAGACCTTAAATAATGCAATTCTTTCAAAAGGATATTAGACGAAAAAGAAACTTCACCCGCCACATTCCCGGTCAAGATTCGGCGAATGGGACCTCAATGCGGCCGAGGTCAGCCACTCACCGGATTGTTACGGCCACTTTACCTCGGGCGGCAGGCTGGAGAGGATCGAGGCGACGTTACCCCCGGTCTTCAGCCCGAAGATGGTGCCGCGATCGTGAAGCAAGTTGAATTCGACGTAACGGCCGCGGCGGATGAGCTGCTCGTCGCGGTCGCCATCTGTCCAGTTCTCGTTGAAATTGCCCCGTACCAGATGATTGTAGACGACCAGGAATGAGCGCCCGACGTCCTGGACGAAATTGAGATCGGCGTTCCAGCCGCCCTTGTCCTCCTCCGAATGCAGCCAGTCGAAGAAGATGCCGCCGATGCCGCGCGCCTCGTTGCGGTGCGGCAGGAAGAAATACTCGTCGCACCAGGCCTTGAATTTCGGATAGTCGGCGACCGCGGCGTTCTTCTCGCAGGCGAACTGCATGGCGCGGTGGAAGGCCTGCGTGTCCGGATCCTCCTGGGTGCGGCGGCGGTCGAGCACCGGCGTCAGGTCGGCGCCGCCGCCGAACCAATGGCGCGTGGTGACCACCATGCGGGTGTTCATGTGCACGGCCGGAACGTTGGGGTTCCAGGGATGCGCGATCAGCGAAATGCCGCTCGCCCAGAAGCGCGGGTCTTCCTCGGCGCCGGGGATCTGCTTCCTGAATTCGGGCGAAAACTCGCCGTGGACGGTCGAGGTGTGCACGCCGACCTTCTCGAAGACCCGGCCGCGCATCATCGACATGATGCCGCCGCCGCCCTTGCCCTGATCACGCTCCCAGGGTGTCTTCTCGAAACGGCCCGGCGACCATTCGGCCTGTGGCCCGGCAAGGTCCTGCTCGATCTGCTCGAAGGTGGCGCAGATGCGCTCGCGCAGCGCCTCGAACCAGAGGCGGGCCTTCATCTTCTTCTGTTCGATGTCGGCCGGCAGCCCCACGGGAAGGTCAGGTCGTTCCAAAAGCTATCTCCAGACCGCGGACTCACTTGCCCGACAAATGACTCGTTTTTTCCGCGCGCGATCCCTAATCTCTTAAGGGCAAGGGTCAAGTCCTGTCTGATCCAGGTGCAAAGGAGTTCCTTCGTGCCCACCCCGGCAAGACCTCCGCTGGATGGCTTGAGGAAGAGGCTGGAACGCTCGCGGGCCGAGCGCGAGAAGCAGCCGCGCGACGGCTTTTTGCGCGAGACCTTCGTGCTGCCGCGTCCGGATGCGCGGCTCAAGGCCAAGGAATGGTTCGAGCGCTTTCCCAAACAGGCCTACTGGACCGAGATCGAAAGCTGGTTCGAACGGCCGGGCGACGTGATCGAATTCACCATGCGGCGGCTGCCGGCAGCGGATTAAGGTGCGTTGATATTCAGGTGAGGCCGGCCTGCAAATGGCGGTTTCCTGCGCTTCCGGTGCTCACGTACTTTAAGTACGCTCCGCTCCGGTTCTCGGAATCCACCATTTTCGGCTCGGCCTGACCTGAATCTCAACGCACCTTGGTGCTAGACCATCAGCTTACCACCAACCTTCTCGCGCCGGTGCCTTCCCTTGCCAGCCGGTCTTCCTTGTTCCTTAGCGGACATTTGTCGATCGACATGCAGCCGCAACCGATGCAGTCGGTCAGGCCGTCGCGCAGCTTCTTCATCTGGGCGATCTTCTGGTCGAGATCGTCGCGCCAGGCCGTCGACAGCATATTCCAGTCCTCGCGCGTCGGCGTGCGCTCTTCGGGCAGGGACTGGAACGCGGTGGCGATCTCGGCCAGCGAGATACCGACCTCCTGGGCGACGCGGATGATGGCGACGCGCCGCAGCACGTCGCGGCTGTAGCGGCGCTGGTTGCCTGACGTGCGGTGGCTGCGGATCAACCCGCGCGCCTCGTAGAAATGCAGCGCCGACACCGCCACGCCACTGCGCACCGCCACCTGACCGACCGTCAATTCGCTTACCGGAGCCATTTCAAGATTCTCGCTTGACCTCAAGTTAAGTTGAGCTTGTAGCGAACAGTTGACGACATGGCAAATGCAGGAGAGGGCGATGTGCGCCTGGGAAAAAATGACGGCGGAAGCGGAGGCTTTATGGAACGGCGAGGAGGGCCAAGGCGTGCTATCCGAGCTGGCGGAGCGCTTCGCCCGCGACCATGGCGACGGAGAGCGCGACATTGATGCTGCGCGCGGCCGGCCGCATCGGAATGGTCAGCCGCGCATCCGCCGCCTGATGAACTTCCTCGGTCACGCCGGCGGATTCGCGGCCGAACAGGAGAATGTCGCCGGCGCCGAAGGCAAAGTCCGTGTAGGCGGTCGCGGCCTTGGTGGTGAGCAGCACCATGCGGCGCGTGTTCGCCCGGCGCCAGTTCTCGAAGGCGTGCCAGTCGTCATGGCGGGTCAGCGCCGCCATTTCGAGATAGTCCATGCCGGCCCGCTTCAGCGCCCGGTCGGAGAGCGGAAAGCCGGCCGGCTCAATGATATCGACACCGATATCGAGGCAGGCGGCGAAGCGCAGGATTGTACCGGTGTTGCCGGCGATATCCGGCTGGTAGAGCGCGATGCGGAGACCGTCGTTCATTTTCGCGTCTTTCTAATAAGTGGCAGATCGGCCACAGGCCGCTCCAGCTTTTGGCGATTTCTGGACTGGCGGGTGGCCATTTTCTGCGAAGTCGAGTATATGCCCACCATCGTCAACCCGAACCGAAGGAGGGGGACCACATGATGACCATGCACATCCAGCACCTCTCCCGGGGCTTTGTATGCCCGACGGCGGTTTCGGTACGACGATTCTTCTGACACTTTAAGTCTTCATCGCACCGATTCTCGCCGAACCTAGTTTTCGGCTTCGAAGGAATCTTGCGATGTTTTCCAAATTGACAAAGGGGCGCCACGCCCCACCCGACCAAGTCCGGACCGACGCTTGCCGTCGTATCCCGACTGATGCGATCCGCGCCTTCGGCCGAATGCCGCAGGTCGAGTTCGTTTCACCCTTTTTATCGCATTTACACATGGAGGATGGACCGATGTTCGATCCCTATAAAATACCCGGCTCGAGAAGCCTGCACGAGCGCAAGATGGCGACATGGGCGTTGCTGATCGGCGAGACCTACTCGTCGGCGGTGCATGCCGAGACCCGCCGCAGGCCGCATCGCGGCATGCTCCCGGACGTCGATTTCTCGCGCGCCGTGCCGGATCACAGCCGGCCTTCGCTGGTGCGCCGCATCGTCAGAATGATGCGGCCGGGCCGCAAAGGCCACGCCGACGACAGTTTTTCGACACGAAAGACTGAACCGTCAGCATCTCCGGCAAAGCCAGTCGGCGAAACGTCCGCGACACCCTATATTGGGCGAAGCAGGGCCGACGACACGGGTGATTCCGTATCGTCGGCCCGCGCTGCCGCGCGGCCGAAAAGCCTTGCCCATCAATCCCGCGCCGCGTGAGCGCATAGACAGTCGAGTGCCCGGAATGTTCCGCTGGTTTGAAAACAAGCTCGATCCGTTTCCCGCCGCGGAACCGGTCGAGCCGCCGAAGACGCTGATCGCGTTCTGCTTGCACTATACGCGCGGCGCGTTGCCATACATCATTCCGGACGCGGTCCTGATGACATCGATCGCCATTGCCGAAGTGTGGATGTTCGGCTTCATGGGCAGCATCGTCGACTGGCTGTCGCGGCAAAACCGCGAGACCTTCCTGCAGACCGAGAGCTGGAAGCTCGCCGGCATGGCCTTCATCGTGCTGTTCGCGTTGCCGGGCACGGTGTGGCTACATTCGCTGCTCAACCAGCAGACTCTGATGGGCAATTATCCCATGCGCATCCGCTGGCAGGTGCACCGTTATCTGCTCAAGCAATCGATGGCGTTCTACCAGGATGAGTTCGCCGGCCGCATCGCCACCAAGCTGATGCAGACAGCGCTCGCCGTACGCGACTGCGTCATCAAGCTAATTGAGGTTCTCAACTACGTCATTGTCTACTTCCTCGGCATGCTGTTCATCGTCGGCTCGGCGGACTTGCGGCTGGCGGCGCCACTCGTGGTGTGGCTGGTCGGCTATATCGCACTGCTGCGTTATTTCATTCCCCGGCTGGGCAAGGTCGGCGAGCAGCAGGCCAATGCGCGCTCGGTCATGACCGGCCGCGTCGTCGACAGCTATTCCAACATCCAGACGGTCAAGCTGTTCAGTCATGCCAAGCGGGAGGCCACTTTCGCCAAGGAGGGCATGGCCGGCTTCCTTGACACGGTCTACCGGTCGATGCGGCTGGTGACGGTGCTCTACGGCCTGCTCTACATCCTCAACGCGCTGCTCTTGTTCTCAGTGACCGCGCTGTCGTTGTGGCTGTGGCTCGGCCAGGTGGTGACGATCGGTGCCGTCGCCGTGGTCATCAGCCTTGTGCTCAGGATGTGGGGCATGTCGCAGTGGATCATGTGGGAAATGTCGGGCCTGTTCGAGAATATCGGCACGGTGCAGGACGGCATCGCTTCGATCTCGCTGCCGCGCCTTGTCGAGGACAAGCCCGACGCCCGCGACATTGCCGTCAGCCAAGGCGAGATCCGCTTCGAGGACATCCGCTTCCATTACGGCAAGCAGAAAGGCGTCATCGAGAACCTGTCGCTCACCGTCAAGCCTGGTGAAAAGGTCGGCATTGTCGGCCGCTCCGGGGCCGGCAAGTCGACGCTGGTCAACCTCCTGCTGCGCTTCTACGACCTTGAAAGCGGCAGGATCCTCGTCGACGGCCAGGAGATCGCTTCGGTGAAGCAGGATTCGCTGCGCGCGCAGATCGGCATGGTGACGCAGGACACCTCGCTGCTGCACCGTTCGGTGCGCGACAACATCCTCTATGGTCGGCCCGACGCTTCGGAAGAGATGCTGGTCGAGGCTGCCAAGCGGGCCGAGGCGCTGGACTTCATCGCCGAGCTTTCCGATTCCGAGAGTCGAAAGAATTTCGACGCCTATGTCGGCGACCGCGGGGTCAAACTGTCCGGCGGCCAGCGGCAACGCATCGCCATTGCTCGCGTTATGTTGAAGGACGCGCCGATCCTTATCCTTGACGAAGCGACCTCGGCGCTGGATTCCGAAGCCGAGGCGGCCATCCAGGAGAATCTCTACAAGCTCATGCAGGGCAAGACCGTCATCGCCATCGCCCACCGGCTGTCGACCATCGCGGCGATGGACAGGCTGGTCGTCATGGACAAGGGCCGCGTCATCGAGGAAGGGTCGCATGAGGAACTCGTCGCCAGCGGCGGGCTCTATGCGCAGCTCTGGCAGCGCCAGTCGGGCGGTTTCCTGCTCGACGACGCGCCGGCGGAGGCCGCCAACGATGCAATAGCCAAGGGTGAAGCCGCGGAATGATGCAGGCCGTCTATCGCTGGTTCGAACATTGGGTCTACCCATTCCGCGAGCCGGCGAATCTCCGGCCACCGTCCAGCGTCGGCGGCTTCCTCTGGCATTATGTCGGGCAGGCGAAGCTTGCTTTCTTCGCCATGCTGATCATCGGCGGCATCGCGCCGCTGGTCGAGGCCGGCCTGTTCTATTTCGTCGGGCGGCTGGTCGATATCCTCGATCAGCTGCCTGGGCAGCGCAGCTGGCACGCGCTGTGGACCGCGGCCGGTCCTGAACTGCTGTTCATGGGCGCCGTGGTGCTCATCGTCCGCACGATTGTCGTCGGCCTCTCGGCGCTGGTCGACGAGCAGACGATCACGCCCGGTTTCTACAATCTGGTGCGCTGGCAGGCGCACCGGCATGTCTCGCGCCAGTCCTACGCCTTCTTCCAGAACGATTTCGCCGGCCGCATCGCGACGAAAGTCTGGCAAGCGGGTCAGGCGACGGGCGACCTGATGGAAAGCTTCATCGAGGTCGTCTGGTTCATGGTCGTCTATACGGTGACGACGCTGGCGCTGGTCGCTGGCCTGGATCTCAGGCTGGCGGTGCTGGTGATGATCTGGATCGCCGCCTTCGGCTGGCTGGCCAAGCTCTATCTGCCGGCCATCCGCAAGCACGCCGAGGCGACCGCCGAGGCCGGCTCGATGATCACCGGCCGCATCGTCGATTCCTATTCCAATGTGCAGACGCTGAAGCTGTTTTCGGCCGATGGCGACGACCGCTACATCAGGAGCGGCTTCGACATCTATCTCGATGCGCTGCGGCCGTTCACGCGCAGGCTGACCGGCGTGCGCATGGCGCTGACGACGCTGTCCGGCATTATGATCACGGCAATCGCCGCCTTCGCCATCTATCTGTGGGTCGAAGGCTCGATCACGGTCGGCGCCGTCGCCTTCACGCTGTCCCTGGTGCTTCGCCTCAACATGCTGCTCGGGCGGCTGATGATGCAGCTCAACGGCATCCTGAGAAACCTCGGCGTATTGGAAAACTCCAAGGCTCTGATCTCGCAGCCGCTTGGCCTGACCGACCCGACGGGCGCCAAGGAACTTGTGGTTGCCGGCGGCCGCATCGACGTCAAGGACGTCACCTTCCATTACGGCAAGGGCTTTGGCGTGCTCGACGGCATCGACCTCATTGTCCGTCCGGGTGAGAAAGTCGGGCTGGTCGGCCCGTCCGGGGCCGGCAAGACGACCTTGGCCAATCTGATCCTGCGCCTTTACGATCTCGAAGGCGGCAAGATCCTGATCGACGGCCAGAATGTCGCTGAGGTAACGCAGAATTCGCTGCGCGGCAAAATCGGTGTCGTCAGCCAGGACACTGCGCTCTTCCACCGCTCGCTGCGCGACAACATCAAGCTCGGCATGCCGGACGCGACCGATGCGGAGGTGATCGCGGCGGCGAAGAAGGCCGAGGCGCATGAGTTCATCCTCGGCTTGCGCGACAATCGCGAACGCGCCGGCTACGAGGCTTTTGTCGGCGAACGTGGCGTCAAGCTTTCAGGTGGCCAGCGCCAGCGCGTGGCGATTGCCCGTGTCTTCCTCAAGGACGCGCCGATCCTCATTCTCGACGAGGCGACGTCAGCGCTCGATTCGGATATCGAGGCGGCGATCCAGGAGAATCTGACGCGGCTGATGGAGAACAAGACGGTGATCGCCATCGCCCACCGGCTGTCGACGATTGCCGCCCTCGACCGGCTGGTGGTGCTCGATGGCGGCCGCATCGTCGAGCAGGGCACGCATGACGAGCTGGTGGCGCTCGACGGGCTCTATGCGCGGCTGTGGAAGCGGCAGTCGGGCGGCTTCCTTTATCACGAGGAAAGCGTGCTCGAAGAGACGCGGCCGGCGGAGTAGGCGCATGGGTGGGACGCCAGAGGTCAACCCCGAGGTCGGTTACAGGATCAAGCGGCTGCGGCCAACCACGCGAGCGTTCGATGCCTTGAAGGACGAAAGCCGGCTGGAAGGCTACTGGATGCTGGTGCGCCTGGCGGATGGCTGGGCAAGCGGCCGCAACAAATTCCTGAAACGGGGCGAGGCGCTGTTCGGGGCATGGCAAGGCCGGGAACTCGCCGGCGTGTGCGGGCTGAACATCGATCCTTATTTCGAGGCCAGGGACCAGGGCCGGGTCCGGCACCTGTTCGTCAGCGCGCTTCACCGCCGCGCCGGAGTTGGCCGCATGCTGGTCGAGACCGTCATCGATCGGGCACGCCATTATTTCACCGTGTTGAACACCCGCGCGCCGCCCGAAGCTTTCGTTTTCTATGAACGGCTTGGCTTTTTGCGCGTTTGCGGCGAGGAATTCGTCACGCACCGCATCCTGCTGACCGACGAAACGGCAAAGATTGGGACGGCAAAGACAGGGAAGGCGAACTGAATGTCTCTTCGACCGCCATCCGGCCTGACCGGGTCTTCCGCCTCCGAGCTTGCCTTTGACGCGCTCGGCCACGAGATCCTCGCCGAGAAAGCGGCGGCGCTTGGCCGTGCCGGCCAGCGCGTCGAAGAAACGCTGGCGAAGCTGCGCGAGCATGGCGAAGGCGAGCATCGCAACCGGCTGCTCAAGGATGCAGCCGCGGCCGTGCACGGCTATTTCATCCAGCGTGAGCTTTGCGGCCTGCGCAAGCATGACGCGGTGATCCGCGAGTACAATATTCCTAGAGCAGTGCTGGTCAGGCTCGGCGCCAGTTAGGCGCTGATTTCCCTACGAAAGCGCGCCAGGCGCGCAGCAAGCGCCGAAGGGTTCTCATCGGCTGCGAAGTGCCCGCTGTCGGCGATGATATCGCTTTTGACCCGCGAGAGACCGGCGCGCTTTAGGCCATCGAGATAATCCGCGATCTCACCGGTTTCGGCCGAACCCCTGAGATAAAGCACCGGCGTGTCGATCGGGCCACCAGCTGGGGCTGCATTGGCCTTGGCGTCCTCGGTAAAAGCGCGATACCAGTCGAAGCCCGCTTTGAGGCTTTCCGGCCGCGAATAGGCTTTTGCGTAGATATCCCGGGCTTCGGCAGGGATCGTGGATTTTTCCTTCGCAAGGATATCGAAGAAGAAATCGAAATAGGCGCGCTCGTGGCCGCGCACCAGCATCTCAGGCAGAGCCTCGATCGCATGGAAGGCAAAATGCCAGATATGCGGGTTGCTGATGACCTTTTCCCACGGCGCGACGCCAGGGATGACGACATCCATGATCACGGCACCTGACAATTCGCTTGGCTTGTCGCGCAACATCGCGAAGACGATCTGGCCGCCGACGTCGTGACCGGCGACGATGACCTGCCGTAGACCGCAGGCATCGACCAGCCGGCCCATCAGCCTGGCCAAGTATGCCTTCTCGCCGCTTTTGGGCACGCCTTGCGAAGCGCCGATACCCGGCAGGTCCGGGGCGATCACGCGCTGGTCGCTGGCAAGTCGGTCGATGATTGCTTCGAAAGCGTAGGAGCTTTGCGGCCAGCCGTGCAGCAGGAGAAGGCCGGGAGCATCGGGCGGCCCTGCTTTCCGGATCGCGATGGTTTGGTCTTCGACCTCGACAGTGTCGGTTCGCATGTTCGATCTCCATCGACGCCATATCGATGGAACTAGGCGGCCGTCAGTCTTCTGACAGGTCCAATGCAAGGATTGGAAGAATCACTCCAGCCACTCGGTGATGAAGTGGCCGTTCTCGTGGATGTCGGTGCTTTCGAGCGGACCGGGGCCGAGATTGACGAATTTGTGCGGCGTGTCGGGCGGCACGATGATGATCTGGCCGGCGGTTGCGGTTATTTCCTGGTCGCCGACGGTGAACAGGCCGGTGCCGGAGCGGATGACGAAGATTTCCGCGTAAGGATGCTTGTGCAGGCGCGGGCCGGCGCCGATCTTCGGCTGGTAATTGAAAATCAGGCAGGAATTGGCGCCAAACTGGCCGCATTGCAGCTCGCCCTGCCAGCGGTCGGGCGAGCTGGTCCAAGTCTCGCGATCGATGATGTGCACCATGGCCAAAGAATAGACCGGGCCAGCGGCGCCTGTCGAGGCGAACAATGGCCCGATTCCCCTGCGGATTTTCGGCTGTTTGGCGTTCTCGGGTGGGCCGCCGGGGACGCGCCGGCTGTGACAGCTCGAAAGCCCCGCGACAATCTGCCCTTGTGGCTTGACCCCGCTGGACAAAAACGGGCTTCACGCATAAACCGAACTCCAAATGCCGGAGGAATTCGCTAGCCTGTTCGCCATGCGCTGTCGGGCAGGTGCGATTGAGCGGGGACAAGGCTCGGCCTCCGGTAAGGAAGAGGCGAAAGGATCAGGCACCCGTGAGCGCAACCGACATCCACGATCCCAACCGTCGCGATTTCCTCTATGTAGCCACCGGCATGGCCGCCGTTGTCGGCGCTGGGGCAGTCGCGTGGCCGTTCATCGACCAGATGCGCCCTGACGCCTCGACGCTGGCGCTGGCCTCGGTCGAGGTCGATGTCGCCTCGCTGCAGCCCGGCAGTTCGCTGATCGTCAAGTGGCGCGGCAAGCCGGTCGTGGTGCGCAACCGCACCGACAAGGAAATGAAGGACGGCGAAGCCGTCAATCTCGCCGATCTCAAGGACCCGATCGCGCGCAACGCCAATCTGCCCTCCGATGCGCCGGCGACCGACGCCAACCGCACCACGCCCGGCAAGGAAGCCTGGATGGTGATGGTGCAGGTGTGCACGCATCTGGGCTGTATCCCGCTCGGCCAGGAAGGCGATTTCGGCGGCTGGTTCTGCCCGTGCCATGGCTCGCAATACGATACGGCCGGCCGTATCCGCAAAGGCCCGGCGCCCGAGAACATGGCGATCCCGGTATTCAAATTCATTTCCGATACCAAAATCCTTATCGGTTGAGGCAGGGGATATTTCGATGAGCGAGGGACACTCGACCTATACGCCCAAGACCGGTATCGAGCGCTGGTTCGACGCGCGCATGCCGCTGCCGCGGCTGATCTATGACAGCTTCGTCGCCTATCCGGTGCCGCGCAACCTCAACTACATGTGGACGTTCGGCGGCATCCTGTCGATCATGCTGGTGGCGCAGATCCTGACCGGCATCGTGCTGGCGATGCACTACACGCCAGACACCAATCTCGCCTTCGATTCGGTCGAGAAGATCATGCGCGACGTCAACTCCGGCTGGCTGTTGCGCTACATGCATGCCAACGGCGCCTCGTTCTTCTTCATCGCGGTTTATCTCCATATCTTCCGCGGGTTGTTCTACGGCTCCTACAAGGCGCCGCGCGAGCTGCTCTGGATCCTCGGCTGCATCATCTATCTGCTGATGATGGCCACCGGTTTCATGGGTTATGTGCTGCCCTGGGGTCAGATGAGCTTCTGGGGCGCCACCGTCATCACCGGCTTCTTCAGCGCCATCCCGTTGGTCGGCAACTGGATCCAGCAATTGCTGCTCGGCGGCTTCGCAGTCGACGATCCGACGCTGAACCGCTTCTTTGCGTTGCATTACCTGTTGCCGTTCATGATTGCCGGCGTCGTCGTGCTGCACGTCTGGGCGCTGCACGTCGTCGGCCAGTCGAACCCGACCGGCATCGAGGTCAAGTCGAAGACCGACACCGTCGCCTTCACGCCCTACGCGACCATCAAGGACGCGTTCGGCATGATCGTGTTTCTGTTCATCTTCGCCTATTTCATCTTCTTCCTGCCGAACTATCTCGGCCATGCCGACAATTATATCGTCGCCAACCCGCTGAAGACGCCGGCCCATATCGTGCCGGAATGGTACTTCCTGCCGTTCTACGCGATCCTGCGCGCCATCACCTTCAACGTTGGGCCGATCAACTCCAAGCTCGGCGGCGTGCTGTGCATGTTCGGCGCCATCGTCATGCTGTTCCTGGTGCCGTGGCTCGACACCTCCAAGGTGCGCTCGGCGGTCTACCGCCCCTGGTACAAGCTGTTCTTCTGGCTGTTCGTCGCCGACGCCATCCTGCTCGGATGGCTGGGTTCGCAGCCGGCGGAAGGGGCTTACGTGTTCATGGCGCAGATGGCGACGCTGTTCTACTTCGCCTTCTTCCTGATCATCATGCCGGTGCTCGGCCTGATCGAAACGCCGCGTAGGCTGCCGAACTCGATCACCGAGGCGGTGCTGGAGAAGAACAAGGGCGGCAGCGGGCATCCGGCGGGCGCCACGGCCGCACCACAGACCAAGGGCTGAGCGGTAGAGAATCTAAGGGGATTTGGCATGAAGAAGATTCTCACCTCGCTGGCGCTGATCGGCCTTGTGGCTGCCGGCACCGCGGCAATCGCCGCCGAAGAGGAACACAATGCGGCCGCGCCGACGCATTTCCCGATCAATGAGCCGAAGGAGATGAGCTGGAGCTTCACCGGCCCGTTCGGCACCTATGACAAGGGTCAGCTGCAGCGCGGTCTGAAGGTCTACAAGGAAGTCTGCTCGGCCTGCCATTCGATGAACCTGGTGGCCTTCCGCACGCTGGAAGGCCCAACGGGCCTTGGCTATTCGGAAGCACAGATCAAATCGCTGGCGGCGACCTACACCATCCATGACGGCCCCAACGATGCCGGCGACATGTTCGACCGTCCCGGCAAGCCGTCGGACTATTTCCCGGCGCCGTTCCCGAACACCGAGGCCGCCGCGGCCGCCAATGGCGGCGCGGCTCCGCCCGACATGTCGCTGCTGGCCAAGGCGCGCGGCGTAGAGCGCGGCTTTCCGCAATTCGTCTTCGACATCTTCACCCAATACGATGCGGGCGGACCCGACTACATCCATTCGCTGCTGACCGGCTACGACCAGACCCCGCCTGCCGGCATGGTCATCCCCGAGGGCACGCACTACAACCCGTACTTCATGTCGGGCGTGTCGCTGAAGATGCCCAAGCCGCTCTCCGACGGCCAGGTGACCTATGATGACGGCGCACCGCAGACGGTCGACCAGTATTCCCGCGACGTGGCTACCTTCCTGGCGTGGGCTGCCGAGCCGCATATGGAAGAGCGCAAGAAGACCGGCTCCCGAGTGCTGATTTTCCTCTTGGCGTTCGGCATCCTGGTCTATCTCACCAAGCGCCGGGTGTGGGCCGACGTCGCGCATTGAGCCGCGATTGGCTGGAAATTTCGAAGGGCGCCGCGAGGCGCCCTTTTTGCATTTCAGCGGCGGACCCGTCACACGGGCGTCACCGCATCTGGCGATCCTGCGGCATTCCAACAAAGGATTGCGCCCATGAAGAAATATGCATCGCTGGCGGCTGGCCTGCTGCTGCTGGTCGTCGGCTCCGCTGCCCAGGCCGAAGACGCCAAACCATTCGTGACCAACAAGGATGTCGACCTGACGATGATCCTGCCGCCGCCGCCGGCCAACGATTCGGCTCAGACCAAGGCCGAACTCGGCGAAGTGTTGACGCTGCAAGTGACGCGCACCCCCGAGATGGAAGCCCGCGCGGTCGCCGACGCCGAGGAGAATGTCTGGCGCTTCGCAGACGTGATGGGTCCGAATTTCACCAAGGACAAGCTGCCGAAATTCAGCGCCTTCTTCGACCGCGTGGTCGAGACAGAAGGCGCCGTTGTCGATCCGGCCAAGGATGTCTGGAAGCGTCCGCGTCCACACCAGCTCAGCGACCTGGTCAAGCCGGCGGTCAAGCTGTCGAGCTCCGGCTCATGGCCCTCAGGCCATGCTACGGTAGGCACCATGATGGGCATTATCCTCGCCGATATGGTTCCGGAGAAGCGTGCCGAGATCATGGCGCGCGCCGCCGAATACGCCCACAACCGGGTGGTCGGCGGTATCCATTATCCGTCCGACGTCGAGATGGGCAAGATTTCCGGCAGCGTCATTGCCGCTGTGCTGCTCAACCGCGATGACTTCAAGGCCGAGTATGACGTGGCCAGGGCCGAGTTGCGCGGCGATCTGGGCATGTAGCCTTCCTCGGTAGCTGTCGATCGAGGGGCGCTTAAGGCGCCCCTTTTCATGTCTGCGGCTGTGCTTGCCGGCACCCTGGTAAATAGTCCGTTGGCAGGTGGGCATTGGATTGATATTCGACGCATGAAGGGCGGCAAAGATATCCGCCTGTTAGAGCGTCTGGAATTCGATGATGCGGCTCAGCGACTGTCACAGCTTTTCCGATTTCCGGCGCATGGCGCGGCAAAATTTGCCGGGGCCGATCTTCGACTACATCGACGGCGCGGCGGACGACGAAGTCACCCATCGCCGCAACACCGAGAGTTTCGAGAGCTGCGACCTGGTTCCCAACGTGCTGCGCGGTGTCAGCGAGATCGACATGTCGGTGACCGTGATGGGCCAGAAGCTGGCGATGCCCGTCTATTGCTCGCCGACGGCCTTGCAGCGGCTGTTCCACCATCAGGGCGAGCGCGCGGTGGCCAACGCCTCGGCCAAGTACGGCACCATGTTCGGCGTTTCCTCGCTCGGCACCGTCAGCCTCGAGGAGGTGCGCCGTATCAGCAGCGGCCCGCAGGTCTATCAGTTCTATTTCCACAAGGATCGCGGCCTGAACCGGGCGATGATGCAGCGGGCAAAGGCGGTCGGCGTCGAAGTGATGATGCTGACCGTCGACAGCATCACCGGTGGAAACCGCGAGCGCGACAAGCGCACCGGCTTTGCCATTCCCTTCAAGCTCAATCTCGCCGGAATGCTGCAGTTCGCCATCAAGCCGGCCTGGGCGTTGAACTATTTCACGCATGAGGGCTTCAAGCTGCCGCAGCTCGACGAGCATGTCGACATGGGCGGCGGCACCATGTCGATCAGCCGCTACTTCACCGAGATGCTCGATCCGTCGATGACGTGGGACGACGTCGCCGAGATGGTCAAGCTGTGGTCCGGCCCGTTCTGTCTCAAGGGCATCATGTCGGTCGAGGACGCCCGGCGCGCCGTCGATATCGGCTGCAGCGGTATCGTGCTGTCCAACCATGGCGGCCGGCAGCTCGACGGCTCAAGGGCGGCGTTCGACCAATTGGCCGAGATCGTCGATGCGGTCGGCGACAGAATAGACGTCATCATGGATGGCGGCGTGCAGCGCGGCACGCATGTGCTCAAGGCATTGTCGCTTGGCGCCAAGGCCGTCGGTGTCGGGCGCTACTATCTGTTTCCGCTTGCGGCGGCCGGGCAACCGGGCGTCGAACGGGCGCTCGCGCAGATGCGGGTCGAGATCGAGCGCGGCATGAAGCTGATGGGCTGCAGTTCGATCGAACAATTGTCGCGCAACAATCTCCGATTCAGGTAAGTTCGGCCCATGAAATCCTCGCTCGAAGACACGCTGCTCGCCTCGATCCGCACCATCCCGGACTACCCCAAGCCCGGCATCCTGTTTCGCGACATCACCACGCTGCTCGGCAATGCGCGTGCCTTCCGCCGCGCCATCGACGAACTGGTGCATCCCTATGCCGGCCAGAAGATCGACAAGATCGCCGGCATCGAGGCGCGCGGCTTCATCCTCGGTGGCGCCGTCGCGCACCAGCTCTCGGCCGGCTTCGTGCCGATCCGCAAGAAGGGCAAGCTGCCTTACGAGACCGTGCGCGTCGCCTACAGCCTCGAATACGGGCTGGACGAGATGGAGATGCACAAGGACGGCGTTGCCCCTGGTGAGAAAGTGATCCTGGTCGACGATCTGATCGCCACCGGCGGCACAGCGGAAGCGGCGGTCAAGCTCCTGCGCCAGATCGGCGCCGACATCCTCGCCGCCTGCTTCGTCATCGACCTGCCGGATCTCGGCGGACGCCAGAAGCTCGAAGCGCTGGGTGTTCCGGTGCGGACGCTGATCGGGTTCGAGGGGCATTAGGGAGGGGTGAGTAGTGAGTAGTGAGTAGTGAGTAGTGAGTAGTGAGTAGTGAGTAGTGAGTAGTGAGTAGTGAAGAATGGCGGCTCACTACTCACTACTTACTACCTACTACTTACTACCTACTACCTACTACTTACTACGCCACTCACCATTCACTACCCCACCTTCACCAACACCGCGCTGTCGAATTCGATGACCTTGTCGCCGGTCGAATCGAAGCCTTCCGAGCGCAGCGTGAGCAGGCTCCAGCCTGGACGCCCGGTAAGCGGGCGATGGGCAAGCGCGGTGCGCGTGAAAGTGACCGTCTCGCCGGCATAGACCGGCTTCAGCCATTTCAGGTTGCGGAAACCGGGCGAGGGGCCGAATTCGGGCTGCGGGCCGGGGCCGGTCCAGCGCACGCCTTCGGTTTCCATGCGCTTTTCGAGGTTGTACTTCATCCAGGTGGCGGCGGTGTGCCAGCCTGAAGCGCAGAGGCCGCCGAGCACGCTCTTCCTGGCCGCCTCCTCATCGACATGGAAGACCTGAGGGTCGTATTTGCGGGCGAAGGCCTTGATCTCGTCCGGCTCGAATTTGTGCGAACCGAGCGTGACCGTCTGGCCTATCATGAAATATTCGTCGAGCGTCACGCCGTGGCCTCGCGGGTCAGGAACATGCCGGTATTCTCAAGCTCGAAGACGCTCTCACCGCGCTGATTGAACAACTCGCTGCGCATGGTGATGAGACCGAGCTGAGGTCTCGACTTCGACTGGCGCTTGGAAATGATTGTGACCTTGCCGGTGAGCCGATCCCCCGCCAGCACCGGCTTCTTCCACTTCACATGCTCGATGCCGGGGGAACCCTGCGAGGTCGAGTCGAGCAGGAAGGCATCGCACAGCATGCGCATGAACATCGCGCAGGTGTGCCATCCAGAGGCCGAGAGGCCGCCGAGGATGCTCGCCTTGCCGGCTTCCTCGTCGAGATGCATCGGCTGCGGGTCGAACTCCGAGGCGAATTCGACGATCTCGGCCGCGTTGACGTCCTTGCTGCCGAGGTCGAGGGAAGCACCCTCGACGAAATCCTCATAGGCCCATCGCTTTCCGGTCATGACTGGCAATCCGGTTCAATCCTTAAAGATCGGGCAACCCGGATGCAGGCCGACAGCGATTTGGTCAAGTCCTTTCTGGTAAGCCAGTCAACCGGCCGGCGCCGTCAGAGCCAGCCGCGGCGGCGGAAATACCAGAAGGGCAGGATCGCCGAGAGCACCATCAGGCCGATGGCGAAGGGGTAGCCAAGCTCCCACTTCAGCTCGGGGATGATGTCGAAATTCATGCCGTAGATCGAGGCGACCAGCGTCGGCGGCAGAAAGATGACGGCAGCGACCGAGAATATCTTGATGATGGCGTTCTGCTCGATCGAGATCATGCCGAGCGTGGCGTCGAGCAGGAAGGAGATCTTCTGCGACAGGAAGGTGGCGTGGTCGGCGAGCGACAGCACGTCGCGCGACAAGGTCTTGATGCGGGCGCGCACATCCTTGCTCATCTTGGTCTGGGTCGCGACATGGGCGAGAAAGCCGGCCAGGCGCTGCAGCGAGATCAAACTGTCGCGGACCGAGGAGGCGATGTCCTCCTTGCGGCCGATGCTTTTCAGCAGTTCCTGGAAGTCGCGGTTGCGCTTCGAAGCCTTGGTCGAGCGCGCCTCGAAAATGTCGCGCGAGACCGCTTCGACATCGCGGCCGGCGCGCTCGAGGATGTCGGCGAGACGGTCGACGATCGCCTCCAGAAGGCCGATCAGGATGGTGTCGCCAGTGGTGCAGCCGGTCGCCACCTTCTCGGCGCGCAGCGGGAAGGTCTTGAACGCCTTTGGCTCGTGGTAGCGGATGGTGATCAGCCGGTTGCCGGCCAGCGCGAAAGTCACGGGGGACATCAGTGGGTCGTCGGCCTCGGTCTGCGCCGGCAGCACGGCGGTCATGAAGTAGCCGCCGTCCTCGATGTAGAGCCGGCTCGAAATCTCGATCTCTTCCATCTCCTCGCGGGTCGGCACGCCGACCCCCAGCCAACTCTCGACCTTGGCCTCTTCTTCCTTGGTGGGGTTGAACAGATCGACCCAGACAATCCTGTCGCCGTCGGCCGCGAGATCCTCGGTGAGCCGCAAGCGGTCATTGTCCACGACGAAGGCCTTGATCATCGTCGGGTCTCCCTGGAGATCAGGTGTTGAACTTGAACAGCAGGACGTCGCCGTCCTGGACGACATATTCCTTGCCTTCGTCGCGCGCCTTGCCGGCTTCCTTGGCCGCCACTTCGCCGCCCAGCGTGATGTAGTCGTTGTAGGCGATGGTCTGGGCGCGGATGAAGCCGCGCTCGAAATCGGTGTGGATGACGCCGGCGGCCTGCGGGGCCTTGTCGCCCTTGTGGATGGTCCAGGCGCGCGTTTCTTTCGGTCCGGCGGTGAAATAGGTGATCAGATGCAAGAGATCGTAGCCGGCGCGGATGACCTTGTTGAGGCCAGGCTCGTCGAGCCCGAGCGAGGACAGGAACTCCATCTCTTCTTCGTCGGAGAGCTGAGCGACTTCGGCCTCGATCGCGGCCGAGATCACCACGGTGCCGGCGCCCTGCGCGGTGGCCATCTTTTCCACGGCCCTGCTGTGCTCGTTGCCGATGGCGGCATCGGCCTCGGCGACGTTGCAGACATAGAGCACGGGATGCGAGGTCAGAAGGTTCAACCCCTGCAGGATGCGCAGATCTTCCGCCGAGATGCCCTTGAGCAGAATGCGGGTCGGCTTGCCGGCCTGCAGCAGCTCGAGTGCCGCTTCCATCATCGGCAGCACGGTTGTCGCTTCCTTATCCTTCGAGCCGGCGCGCTTGCGGATCTGCACGATGCGGCGCTCCAGGCTGTCGAGGTCGGCGAGCATCAGCTCCGTCTCGACCGTCTCGGCGTCGGCGACCGGGTCGATGCGACCCTCGACATGGGTGATGTCGTCATCCTCGAAGCAGCGCAGCACATGCACGATGGCGTCGACCTCGCGGATGTTGGCGAGGAACTGGTTGCCCAGCCCTTCGCCCTTGGAGGCGCCGCGCACCAGGCCGGCAATGTCGACGAAGGAGATGCGGGTCGGGATGATCTCCTTCGACTTGGCGACCGCTGCGATCTTCTGCAGCCGGGAATCCGGCACCGCCACCTCGCCGGTGTTCGGCTCGATGGTGCAGAAAGGATAGTTGGCGGCCTGCGCGGCGGCCGTCCTGGTCAACGCATTGAACAGCGTCGACTTGCCGACGTTGGGCAAGCCAACGATGCCACATTTGAAACCCATGTTCGTCCGGTCCTATCGGGAATTCGATTTTAATGAGGGCTATGGGCGAAAGGGACGATCAACGTCAAGCCCCGATCGGCCGGGCGCCCCGCCGCGGGTGATGTGGTTATTGCGGGATCACCGCGCAAGCTCGCGCAATCTGGCCAGGCGATGCGGTTGGCTGTCGACGAAGACCTGATCGTGTTCCAGCACCGCAAGCGCCTGCCGGGCGCTGTCGCGGGCATGACCAATGTCGCCGAGACGGGCGCAGCATTCGGCGAGTTCCTCCTGCACGAAAGGCGCCTGCTCGCCATCGGCTGCTGCCGCGCCGGCTGTTTCCTCAGCAAGCCGCCGGGCTTCTTCCAGGCGATCCAGTGCGCGCAACGTTCGGATCACGGCGTAGCGCGCGATACGCAGCTCGCGTTTCTGGCCAGCCGAGCGGCGCTGTGCGACCGCCTGTTCGAATTGCCAGTGCATCGGCGAACCGGCCGGCATCGAAATAGGACCAGCCGAGATTGTTGAGCAGCGCCGCGCGCCAGAACGCGGCCTGCGGATGGTCGTCGATATAGGCGAGAGCGGCTTCGGTCCATTGGACGGCATCGCCAAGGGTTCCGACGATCGCCATCATATGCGCTGCATCCACGGCCAGCGCATGAGCTCCGGCCTGCCGCGCCAATTGCCAGGCTTCCTCGAACAGCGGCCGCGCCTTCTCGCGTTCACCGGCGGAATTGTAGAGGCGGCCGCGCTCGATGGCGCATAGGGCGCGGGCTGTCGGATCATCGCCGGCCAGCCGCTCAGCCTGGTCGATCAGCGCGTGGCCTGCGGCAAAGTCGCCGGCCAGACCAAGCCGCCTGGCTTGCCCAGCCAGATCCGAAACACCGTCAGACATGTCGATCGCACCTGTGGTCTTGCGCGGCATTTGCTAGCGCACCTTGCGAGTTGCCGGCAAGGCTCCAGGGGCGAAGCCGACCACGCCTTCGTCACTACGGTGTGGTGATGCATCGGCGGCAAGACGACATGTTCACCAGAGAGGGGGTCCTGAGCGAATTCAAGCTTTCCCGTCGTGACAGCCTGCATGACGCCGCAGCTTCAGTCTTTGCCGAACAGCTTCTTCAGCATCGCGGCCATCGGGCCGCTTTCGGGCAGCTTGGCCGGCGCCTGCTGAGGGCGCGCCTGGCGGACATGGCTTTGCGCCTTCGGCGCCTTGGGCGGCGGGCGATCGTCGTCGCCGGTCGGCACGAGTTTGTCGCGGAGCGCCAGCGTAACGCGGTTCATGAAGGAATTGTCGTCGCCCTTGGCCAGCAAGGCGGCGTCGTTGGCGATCGCGTCGAGCAGGACATCCAGCCATTCGCGATCGGCCTTGGCGAAATCACCCAGAACATGGCCCTGCACCATCTCCTTGACGCCGGGATGGCCGACGCCGATGCGCACGCGGCGGTAGGCATTGCCGACATGCTGGTCGAGCGAGCGGATGCCGTTGTGGCCGCCGGAACCGCCACCGACCTTGATCCTGAGTTTGCCGGCGGCAAGGTCGATCTCGTCATAGAAGACGGTGAGGGCATCCGGGCCAAGCTTGTAGAAGCGCAGGGCTTCGCCAACCGACTGTCCCGACAGGTTCATGAAGGTCTGCGGCTTGATCAGCAGGATTTTTTCGCCGCCGAGCGTGCCTTCGGAAATCAGGCCCTGGAATTTGCGCGACCAGGGCGAAAAAGAATGGCGGCGGGCAATCGCGTCCGCCGCCATGAAGCCGACATTGTGCCGGTTGTTTTCGTATTTCGCGCCCGGATTGCCGAGGCCTGCAAAGACAAGCATTGTCTTGTCTGGCATCGCAAGCTCCGGGCTCGAAAATTACTTCTCTTCGGCAGCAGGAGCCGCCGGTTCCGGCGCTGCTACTTCCGCCGTCTCTTCGGTCTCCGGCTTCATCGCCGACGAGCCGGCAATGGTCGCGATGGTGAAGTCGCGATCGGAGATGACCGGCTTGACGCCGGCCGGCAGCTTGACCGCCGAGATGTGGATCGAATCGCCGATGTCGGCGCCGGTGAGATCGACGGTGATGAATTCCGGGATCGCATTGGCCGGGCAGTGGAATTCGACTTCGTGGCGAACGATGTTGAGCACGCCGCCGCGCTTGATGCCGGGCGACTTGTCCTCATTGATGAAGTGGACAGGCACGTCGACATTGACTTCGGTGTCCTTGCCGATGCGCAGGAAGTCGACATGGACCGGGAAGTCCTTGACCGGATCAAGCTGGAAGTCCTTCGGCAGGACCTGGATCTTCTTGCCGTCGACGTCGATCGTGGCGATCGTGGTCAGGAACCCGCCGCCGTGGATCTTGTAGAAGATGTCCTTGTAGTTCAGCGCAATCGCCAGGGGAGGCTGCTTGTCGCCGTAAATAACTGCAGGCACTTTACCGTTGCGGCGAACTGCACGGGCGGACCCCTTACCGACCTGTTCGCGCGCTTCGGCTTTCAGCTCATAAGCATCGTGGCTCATGGCATTTCCTTTCGCGTGTTGTGGAGCCGCTTGCGGCAGGCACGAGGCCAGCCGTAAACGTCGAAAGCCGTCGCGGCCTTGCACGAGCTTTCCAAATGCTTTTGGCGATCCAAATGCTTTGGGGATCATGCGAGGCCTGGCCGGCCTTCCGCCGCGTTGCCTCCAAGGGTGTCTACGCGGGTGGCGGCTCTATAGCGGAAGGCGGCCGGAGGCGCAAGCCGGGGCCGGGGAAGAGCTGCATCCGCAGATTTCAGCGGTTTACTACGTTCTCTGCACTGGCGTGACCAGAGGCCACACTGCACGGCCGAACAGCCGGCATGGAACCGTGCCATTCGGACAGGCCGGTCCCGAGGCGGTTGAAACTCCATGTCGCCCAGACCCGGCCAACCTGACTACAGCAGTTCACCGTTTCCCATAAACGGCGACCTGCTCTATGTTCCTTGTTTGGACGCAATTCCGGACGGAAAACCGCTTCACACCTGGAATTGCTCTAACTGAGCTGCCCTGCGGCTTGCAAGATGAGTTGGGTGATCTCGCGCGGGTGAGAGATCAGCGACAAATGGCTCGCCTTTACCTCGATGGTCTTGGCGTTCATACGTTTGGCCATGAAGCGCTCGAGATCCGGGTTGATGGTGCGATCCTCGGTCGAGACAGCATACCAGCTTGGCTTCGAGCGCCAGGCCGCCTGGGTTGTCCTTCCTGAGAAAAGCCTGTCTGAGATCGGTCCCTGGACAGCATAGAGGATGCGTGCCTTCTCGCGGGCAATATCACCGGCGAAGTCCCGCAAGAAGGCCTCCTCGCTCAGCTTACCATAGCCCGCGGACCAGACAAGGCCGGCGGAGGCGGGCGGCGCCGCAAAAGTCTTGGCGAGCGCCGTATAATCTTCGCCCGCATCCGGTGCGCGCGCCGCGACATAGACGAGCGAGGAAATTGTTGGATCCATCCCTGCCTCGCTGACGATCATGCCGGCAAAGGAGTGCCCGACAAGGATCGTCGGTCCATCCTGCAAAGCGATCGCACGGCGCGTTGCCTCGACGCCCGCCTCCAGCGTGGTCAGCGGGTGCTGGACGACGGTTGCATTGAGGCCTGCCTGCTGCAACAAGCCAACCACTTCCGACCAGCACGAGCCATCCGCATAGGCGCCATGGACCAGCACGACATTGCTGACCTTGGGGCCTGTCTGGGCTCGCGCCTTGGCGGAGCCGGCCAGTATGTTCGTCGCCACCCCGGCGACAAGCGCGGTGGAGAAAGTACGCCTATTCAACATGAACGTGGATTCCTTGAGAGGTTGGCAGATCGCGCCCAGACTTCGGCTGGGACACGCCGCAATGCTTCGCCCGGCGCCTATGTCCAGTCTTCGCGGCCTGCCGAGCCATCGTTACAGCCGTCACCGCTTCGTGATGCGAGCCTCGGTCTTGCCGGCGGAGCAACGTGGTGGTCGCGCCCCTTCGGTTTCCGTGATGTAGGATCGGGCGGGTTTCAACCGTCCTGCGGCAGTTGTTTCAACCAATCCGTGGGAACCCGATATGAAGCTCCTGTTCAGCCGCAATCCCAATCCCCGCCTCGCGGTGGCGGCGGCGCGTTATCTCAAGGCGGATGTGACGTTCGAATTTGCCTCGCCGATGGCGCCGGGCGCGGCCGAGGCCTACCACGTGCTCAACCCCAATCTGACCTTGCCGATCCTGGTCGGCTCGGGATGGAGCCTTTGGGAGGCCGACGCCATCGCTTGCCGGCTTTCGCGCGCAATCGGCTCCGATTTCTGGCGCAGCGGCGATGACGAGCCGGATATGATCCGCTGGATCAGCTGGGGCAAGGAACGGTTCGCCTACGCTTGCGACATGGTGCATTTCGAGCGCGGCACCAAGCAGCGCTATGGGCTCGGTCCGATCGATCAGGCGCTGGTCGAGGAGGGGTTCAGGCAGTTCCACCGAGCCGCGGCAGTCCTCGAGCCCGAGCTTTCAGGGCGAGAGTGGCTGGTCGGTACCTCCATCTCCTATGCCGACTTCCGCATGGCGACGTTCCTGCCCTTCAACGACGCCGCCGGACTGCCGCTCGACGACTATCCCTCGATCCGCCGCTGGTACGGCCGGCTGGAAGCGATCGATGCCTGGCGCGACCCGTTCCAGGGGCTTGAGGCGCCGCAGCTGCCGCCGGTCAAGGCAGAGGCCTGATCCGCACGGACTGAACCAAGCAACGCTTCGTCCGCGCAAACTCAATCCGTTTGCGCGGCGCGTTTTGAAATCTTCTCGCTCATTAAATTCTACAAAATTGGTAGGCTTAATGAAGAAGTCCCGCGAGGAGAGCCCGAAAATGACCAAGAAGCTGGTGGTGGGAATATCCGGAAATCTGACCCGCCCGTCCAAGACCAAGGCCTTCATCACGCAGATCGCCGGCGACGTCGCAAGCCGTATCGGTGCGACCTCGGCGGTCTTTGACATTGAGGACCTTGGCGCGTCGTTCCCGCCGGCGCGGCGCCTCGCCGATCTCGATCCGGCCGCTCACGACATCGTCGAACAGCTCATCGGCGCCGACGTGCTGGTGGTCGGGTCGCCGACGTTCAAAGGCAGCTACACCGGCCTCTTCAAGCATCTGTTCGACCTGCTCGACCCGGCATCGCTGCGCGGAAAGCCGATCATCCTGGCGGCGACCGGCGGTGGCGAGCGCCACTCCTTGATCGTCGAGCACCAACTGCGGCCGCTGTTCGGCTTCTTCGAAGCGCTGACCATGCCGACCGCCATCTATGCGTCCGACAAGGATTTCGCCGACGGCGCCCTGGCGTCGGAAGCGATCCACGCCCGCGCCCGCCAGGCCGTTGCCGAGGTTTCCCGCATCGTCGGCGAAGCTCGCAGGATCGAACTTGCCGCCTGACTTCAGCCAATCTCCTTGCGAACCGAAGGATCAGCCATGACACGCTCCAGCCAGTCCAGACAGATCAAGCTCGGCGCCTTTCTGCCCGGCGGTGGCCAGCACGTCGCGGCGTGGCGGCATCCGGATGCGCCGGCCGATGGCGCCACCAGTTTCGAGTTCCACAAGCAGCTTGCGCTCACCGCCGAACGCGGACTGTTCGATGCCTATTTCCTCGCCGACAATCTGACGGTGGGTCTCGGAGCCCGCGAAGGCGGCAATGGCAAGATCGCCGGTTTCGAGCCGGTGACGCTGTTTGCCGCGCTGGCGCCGCTGACCAAGCATCTCGGCTTCATCGCCACCGCTTCCACCACCTATGAAGAGCCTTACACGCTCGCCCGCAAATTCGCTTCCCTCGACCTTCTGTCGAACGGTCGCGCCGGTTGGAATGTCGTCACCTCCGCCGGCGACGACACTGCGCGCAATTTCAATCGCGATGTCCAGCCCGACCATGCCGAGCGTTATGCCCGTGCGCATGAGCATGTCGAAACGGTCAAGGCGCTGTGGGACAGCTGGGAAGACGACGCCTTCATCCGCGACAAGCAGACCGGCCGCTTCTACGACAAGGACAAGCTGCACGACATCGACCACAAGGGTGAGCATTTCAGCGTCAAGGGTCCGCTCAACGTGCCGCGTCCGGTGCAAGGCCACCCGGTGGTGGTACAGGCAGGGCAGTCCGAGGATGGGCGTGGGCTGGCGGCGGCTTCGGCCGAGGTGATCTTCACCGCGCATCAGAAGCTCGAGACGGCGCAGGAATTCTATCGCGACATCAAGGCGCGCGTGGCGGAAGTCGGCCGCGACCCGGAACAGGTGCTGATCATGCCGGGCGTGGCGCCCTTCGTCGGCCGTACCGAGGAAGAGGCGCGCGCCAAATACCAGCAGCTCAACGACCTGATCTTGCCCGAGGACGGTGTTGCCTTGCTCAACGCGCTGGCCGGCCAGACGCTCGACATAAGAGGCTATCCGCTCGACGGGCCGCTTCCGGTAGCCAAGGAAACCGAAGGCATGAAGAGCCGTCAGGCGCTGATCCGCCAGATCGCCGACGAGCATAACTTCACCATCCGCCAGCTCTATCAATGGGTGGCGACCGCGCGCGGCCATTATACGGTGATCGGCAGCGCCGTTCAGGTTGCCGATCAGCTGGAGGAATGGTTCACAAAAGAAGCCGCCGACGGCTTCAACATCCTGCCGCCATGGCTGCCCGGCGCGCTCGACGATTTCGTCGACCTGGTCATCCCGGAACTGCAGCGGCGCGGCCTGTTCCGCACCGCTTATGAGGGCCGGACGCTGCGCGAAAATCTTGGTCTCAGACGGCCGCAGAATCCGTGGACGGTCGCGCGCTCGACCGTGCTTGCCGCCGAATGATTTCCTGAAGCGAGAGGCACGACGATGACCTTGCAGCATATCGAAAGGACGGCCGGTATCGGCCGGCATGAAGGTGGCAGCAACTTCGGCACGGAGGTGTTGCGTCTCCTGGCCCGGACTTCGGCGCGCATCCTGTCGCGCTATGGCGTGCTGCTTGGCTTCTTGGCGCTCTGGCAGGTGGCGGCAAGCAGCGGCTGGGTCAACGCAGCCGTGCTGCCGCCGGTCGACGCGATCGTCGTCGCGCTCTGGAAGGGCCTTGCCGGCGGCAGCCTGCTCGGCGACATCGCCATCAGCCTGCAGCGCGCCGGCCTTGCCTTCACGGCGGCCGTCATCGTCGCCATTCCGCTCGGCCTGGTCATGGGCCAGGCGCGCACGGTGGAGACCGCGCTCGACCCGATCCTGCAGCTCTTCCGCCAAACCTCGGCGCTGGCGCTCTATCCGGTGTTCATCCTGCTGCTCGGATTGGGTGAAGCCTCCAAGGTGTTCGTCATCTTCTGGGCGACGCTGTTTCCGCTGCTGCTCAACACGATCGGCGGCGTCAAGGAGGTCGACCCGAAGCTGCTGGAGATGGCGCGTGCCTATGGCGCCAGGCGGCTCACCATTTTCCGCCGTGTCGTGCTGCCGGGCGCGGTGCCTTCGATCTTCGTCGGCTTACGGTTAGGGGCCACCACGGCGCTGCTGCTCTTGATCGCGTCCGAGATGATCGGCGCCAATAAGGGCATCGGCTTCCAGGTGATGAACGCGCAGTACAATTTCCAGATCCCGCTGATGTTTGCGGCGATCGTCATTCTTGCCGCGCTCGGCCTGATCGCCAACCAAGCGCTGGTCGTCCTGCAGCGACGGCTCTGTCGCTGGAGCAATCCGGCTGCCTGAGCCGCCATCCCAACATCGTTGTAAAAAGGAAAGGCCTGATCATGAGCATCACCCGCCGGTCGCTTCTGTTGCGCGCACCGCTTGTCGCCGGCATCCTTGCCGCCGGCCTGCCATCGATTGCGCGTTCGCAAGCCGCTCCCGTCAAAATCCGCTATCTCGCCAGCCGCGGCGGCCTCTCCCCGCACGAGCTTGCCGATGAGCTTGGTTACTTCAAAGGCCTCGGCATCGAGCTCGAGAATGTCGGCTATGTCGGCGGTGGGCCGGAATCGTTGTTTGCGCTTGCCTCCGGCAGTGTCGACCTCGGTTCGGCCGCAACGCCGGCGGTGATCAACTCGATTGCCGGCGGCAACGACTTCGTCGCCGCCTATCCCAGCAACGGCATCAACAAGGACGTCAAAAGCGTTTTCTACGTGCTTGAGGATAGCCCGATCAAATCGATCGCCGATATCGCCGGCAAGACGATCTCGGTCAACACGCTGGGCGCTCATCTCGACTACACGGTGCGCGAGGCGCTGCACAGCGTCGGCCTGCCGCCGGATGCGGCCAAGCTGGTCGTGGTGCCGGGACCGCAGCTCGAGCAGACCTTGCGCTCCAATCAGGTCGACATCGCCGGGCTCGGCTATTGGCAGGCGACTTTCGCTGGCCAACTGGTCGCCAATGGCGGTGTGCGCGGCGTGTTCAACGACACCGACGTGCTCGGTGAGATCGCCGGCGGGTTCGTCGTGCTGCGGCGCGATTTTATCGCCGCCAATCCGGATGCCGCACGCAACTTCGTCGAGCAGTCGGCGCGCGCGTCGGACTGGTCCAGGCAAAATCCCGACGAGGCGCGCAAGCTGCTCGCCGGCATCCTCAACAGGCGCGGCGAGAACGGCGACCTGGCGCGCTACTGGACCGGCTTCGGTCTGCGCGAGAAGGCCGCCGTGACGGACCGCGACATCGACTTCTGGGTGAACATTCTCGAGCGCGACGGCCGGCTGCCGAAAGGCAAGCTGAAGGCAACCGACATTCTCTACCGCCCCGGCGAAACCAAGATCAACTGAGCACGGAGGCCGGCGGCATGGCTACGTCACGCGGCGGCGAGGTCACGATCCGCGACCTGTCGAAATCCTTCAGCATTGCCGGGCGGCAGCTTGCCGTGCTGCGCTCGCTCAACCTCGACATCCGCTCCGGCGAATGCCTGGTCATCGTCGGCGCCAGCGGCTCCGGCAAGACGACGCTGCTGCGCATCCTTGCCGGGCTGGAAAGCGCCAACAACGGCACCGTGGCGATCGACGGCAAGCACGTCGAGGGCGTTGGCGAGGAGCGGGCGGTGATCTTCCAGGAGCCGAGGCTGCTGCCCTGGCTGACCGTGCTTGGCAACGTTGCCTTCGGCCTCGAGGTGCGTGGCGTGGCGAAGGCGCAAGCCGAGGAGCGGGCGCGCTTCTACATCGCGCTGGTCGGCCTTGCCGAATTCGCAGATGCCTATCCGCGGCAGCTGTCGGGCGGCATGGCGCAGCGCGTCGGCATCGCGCGGGCGTTGACCGTGCAGCCGGAGATCCTGCTGCTCGACGAGCCGCTGGGGGCGCTCGACGCCATGACCAAGATTTCCATGCAAGAGGAACTGGCGCGCATCTGGAGCGAGGAGAACGTCACCATGGTCATGGTCACCCATGACCTGGAAGAGGCGATCTATCTCGCCGACAGGGTGCTGATCCTGCCCAGGGAGAAGGGCGGCGCGGCAAGGCTGATCGATATCGACCTGCCGCGTCCGCGCGAGCGTAGCGAAAGCCGCTTCGTGCGCTACCGCGAGGAACTGCTGCGCGAGTTCGGTCTGCACTAGGCGTATCGATATTCAGGTGAGGCCGGCCTGCAAATAGCGGCTTCCTGCGCTTCCGGTGCTCACGTACAAAAAGTACGCTCCGCTCCGGTTCTCGGAAGCCACCATTTTCGACTCGGCCTGACCTGAATCTCAATACACCTTAGACGTCGCTTGCCCGGCCGCTGCTCAGCGCATTGCGCAGCGCCTGAATCTGGCGGTTCAGGGCATCGAGCTCGGCAAGCGTCATGCCGGAGCGCTCGATCAGGGTCTCGTTCAGGCAGTTGCACTGGGTGAGCAGCGCGCGGCCTTCGGGGGTCAGGTCGACCTGCACCTGGCGTTCGTCGGCCTGGCTGCGCTGGCGGGTGACCAGGCCAGCCTGTTCCATGCGCTTCACCAGCGGCGTGATGGTGCTCGATTCCAGCGCGAGCCTGTGCGCGATGCTGCCGACCGATATGCCGTCCGCCTCGCCCAGCGCATTCAGCACCAGATATTGCGGGTAGGTGATGCCCATCTCGTCCAGCATCGGCTTGTAGGTGCGGTTGATCGCCATTGAGGTGGCATAGAGCGTGAAGCACAGCTGATTGTCCAACGGGAGAGGCACGACGCATTCCTTTGCCGATTAGTCACAAACTATGTACCACGAAAAAAGATATCGCGATATATATTTTGTGGACATTGGTTTCGAACTGCGCTAGCCATATTGTTATCGCGATATCAGTTATCGCGAAATGAAATCATGGAGATTGAGATGACCAAGCTTGGCAGCAGCACGATCACCACCAAGGACGGAACCGAGATTTTCTATAAGGATTGGGGGACGGGTCAGCCGATCGTCTTCCATCACGGTTGGCCGCTGAGCAGTGACGATTGGGACGCCCAGATGCTGTTTTTCCTGTCGAAGGGCTACCGCGTCATTGCCCATGACAGGCGCGGCCATGGCCGCTCGACCCAGACCGATATCGGCAATGAGATGGACACCTATGCGGCCGATGTCGCGGAACTTGCCGCACATCTCGACCTAAAGAACGCCATCCATGTCGGCCATTCGACCGGTGGCGGCGAGGTGGCGCGATACGTGGCCAAATACGGCTCAGGCGGCCGCGTCGCCAAGGCGGCGTTGCTCGGCGCGGTGCCGCCGATCATGCTGAAGACCCCGGCCAATCCTGGCGGCCTGCCGATCGAAGTCTTCGATGGTTTCCGCTCCGCTCAGGCCGCGAACCGCGCCCAGTTCTTCCACGACGTTGCGGCCGGGCCGTTCTATGGCTTCAATCGTCCCGGCGCCGAAGTTTCGCAGGCGGTCGTCGAGAATTGGTGGCGTCAGGGCATGATGGGCGGCACCAAGGCGCATTACGACTGTATCAAGGCCTTCTCGGAGACCGACTTCACCGAGGATTTGAAGGCAATCGAGGTGCCGGTGCTGGTGATGCATGGCGACGACGACCAGATCGTTCCGATCGCCGACTCTGCGCTGCTCTCGGTCAAGCTGCTCAAGAAGGGCGAGCTCAAGGTCTATAAGGGCTTCCCGCACGGCATGGCGACAACCCATGCGGATATCATCAACGCCGACCTGTTGGCCTTCTTCAAGGCATAAGGTCCTTCGACGCAGAACAGGCACCCGTCGACTGACGGGTGCCTTTTTGTATGAATTCGGGCTCGGCAGGTTTAGGTCGCCAGCTGCGCCTTCCTGGCTTCCTTCATGTTGGGCAGGAATACCGTCAGCAGCCCGAGGAACGGCAAGTACGAGCAGATCTGGAAGACGAAATCGATGCCTTTCATGTCGGCGACGACGCCGAGCACGGCGGCCGCAATGCCGCCCATGCCGAAAGCGAAGCCGAAGAAGATACCGGCGATCGTGCCGACACGCCCCGGCACCAGCTCCTGCGCGAACACCACGATGTTGGAGAAGGCCGACGATAGGATCAGGCCGATCAGCACCGTCAGCATCATCGTCCATTCGAAATTGGCGTAGGGCAGCGCGAGTGTGAAGGGCAGCACGCCGACGATCGAGAACCAGATCATCGCCTTCTGGCCATAGCGGTCGCCGAACGGGCCGCCGAGCAGGATGCCCAATGCCGACGCGCCGAGGAACAGAAACAGCATGACCTGGCTCATCTGCACCGAAACGCCGAACTTATGAATGGAGTAGAAGGTGTAGTAGCTCGAAAGCGAGGCGATGTAGGCGTTCTTGGTCAGCACCAGCAGCGTCAGCACGGCAAGTGCCGCCATCACCTTCTTGCGCGGGAAGGGCGACACATGAGCGACCTGCTTGCGAGTGGCCATCGAGGCGCGCATGCGGCTGTACCATCCGCCAACCTGCCAAAGAACGAAGATGCCGATCAGCGAACCGATGGCGAACCAGGAAATGCTGGTCTGCCCGAAGGGCACGACGATGAAGGCGGCGAGCAGGGGGCCCATCGACTGGCCGAAATTGCCGCCGACCTGGAACAGCGACTGCGCCAGACCGAAGCGGCCGCCCGAGGCAAAGCGGGCGATGCGCGAGGATTCCGGATGGAAGATCGCCGAGCCGATGCCGATCAGCGAGGCGCCGACCAGAAGCAGCACATAGTGACCGGCATAAGCCAGCACGACCAAGCCGATCAGCGACGAAGCCATGCCCCAGGGCAAGGAATAGGGCATCGGCCGCTTATCGGTTACCATGCCGATGACCGGCTGCAGCAGCGAGGCGGTGACCTGAAAGGTGAAAGTCAAAAGACCGATCTGCCAGAAATCGAGACCGTAATTGCCTTTGAGCAGCGGATAGATCGCCGGCAGCAGCGACTGCATGATGTCGTTGATACCGTGGCAAAAGCTCACCGAAAGGATGACGGCGAAGGCCGTCGCTTGCGCCGACGTGTTGCTTGCCGTCGCCGGCGCGGCGACAGAGGTGGCGGTCGTATCAGTCAAGGCAATGCTCCGTGGTCTTTTTGGCGGCGAACCGCAGGCAGGCTTGGCGGCCGCTTCGCGAACCGCCTTAAGGACGCTCGTCTGAAGCGCCTTGTGGACGGATGCCTTATAAGCCGCTTGCCGCGCGAATTCTTTCGTGGTTTGGTCCAATAGTTTCGCAAGTGGGCCATAGCCGATGCCACATGGCAGGGAAATTTTCCGGGCCGGCAATGCCGAGCTCGGCCGGCTGCACGAAAGCCGCTGGCAGTGGCTGGAGGAGGTATCCGGGCCGGCGGTGGCGCTGCCGACCGAATATCCGGACGGCTATCACGTGCCGCAGCACCGCCACAGCCGCAGCCAATTGCTGCATGCTCTGGTTGGCGTCGTGCTGGTGACGACCCGGCATGGCCGCTGGATGGTGCCCCCCGACCACGCCATGTGGATTCCCGCCGGCACCGAGCATTCCGTCGAAATGCTGGGCGATGTCTCGATGCGCTCGGTCTATGTCATGCCGGGCGCGATCCCCGGGTTGCCCGAAGGCTTGCGCGTGGTCGGCGTCACCGAGCTGATGCACAGCCTGATCGTCGAATCGGAAAAGCTGCCGCAAGGCGGCGAGCTGGAAGGGCGCGGCGGGCTGATCATGAATTTGCTGCTGCACGAGATCCCGACCTTGCCGGAGCGGCCGCTCGGCCTGCCATTTCCGTCCGATCCGAAGCTGGCGGCGCTGTGCCGGCGTTTCGTGGCGGCACCTTCGCCGCACGCGACGATCGACGACTGGGCGAATGCCGCGGGCATGAGCCGTCGCTCCTTCACCCGCGCCTTTCATCGCCAGACCGGGCTGTCGCTGTCGACGTGGCGCCAGCAGGCCTGCCTGTTCGCCGCCTTGCCAAGGCTTGCAGACGGTGAGCCGATCACCCGGGTGGCGCTCGATCTCGGCTATGACAGCGTGCCGGCCTTCATCACCATGTTCAAGCGCATGCTCGGCGCCGCGCCGCGCGGCTATATGCGCGGCGCGCGCGATACCGATGGAAACCTGCGCCGCATAGGTGGGCCTGCTGCCGTTTGAAATTTCAGCCAGCGTCAGGGACGCCGTGGCTTTTCGGGTGAATTTCATGCGCCTCCGATAACTGATTGCATAATGCAATCAGTTATGCTCTTTTGCGAAGCGACAAACGGAGCAACCCGGTGGCCAGGATCGTCTATGCCATGCTGACGTCGCTCGACGGCTACATCGCCGGCCCGAGCGGCGGTATCGACTTGCCGGTTCCCGAGGAAGAACTGCACCGGCATTTCAACGACGAGATGAGACGGACATCGATCGCGCTCTGCGGGCGCAGGATGTATGAAATCATGCGCTTTTGGGACAGTCCGGAGCGAGACACCGCCACTGACGAGGTCGAGCGGGATTTTGCCCGCGCCTGGCAAGAGACGCCCAAGATCGTGTTTTCGACCACGCTTCGAGAGGTTGGGTTCAACGCCCGGCTGATGAGGGGCGATGTCGAGGCGACGGCAACGTCGTTGAAGTCTGAAACGGATGGCGAAATTTCCGTTTCAGGCGCCGAGCTTGCCGCGCATCTCGCAAGCGCGGGTCTGATCGATGAATACCGGCTCTATGTGCACCCGATGGTGCTTGGCGGCGGCAAGCCGTATTTCCGGGCCGGCCTGTCGCTGACCTTGAAACCGCTTGGCACGCAGACCCTTACGCAGGGCGTGACGCTGCTGCGCTTTGCGCCGGCTGAAATCGCTTCGTAGTTAGAGCAATTCCAGGAAAAGTATCGAGCGGTTTTCCGTCCGGAATTGCGTCAAAACAAGGAGATAGAGCGGTTCCCCGTTTCCGTGGAAACGGGACAACGCTCTAGTCGAACAGACTCGACACCGATTCCTCGGTCGCCGTGCGCGAGATCGCTTCGCCCATCAGGTCGGCGATCGAGATGACGCGGATGTTGGGCGCGTCGAGCACACCCTGCGTCGGCTGGATGGAATCGGTGATCACCAGTTCCTGCAGCTTGGAGCCGGCGATGCGGGCAACGGCGCCGCCCGACAGCACGCCATGGGTGATGTAGGCGGTGACGCTGGTCGCGCCGTTGGCGAGCAGCGCGTCGGCGGCGTTGCAGAGCGTGCCGCCGGAATCGACGATGTCGTCGATCAACAGGCAATCCTTGCCGGCAACCGCGCCGATGATGTTCATCACCTCGGATTCACCGGGGCGTTCGCGGCGCTTGTCGACGATCGCGAGCTGCGCGTCGAAGCGCTTCGCCAGCGCCCGCGCGCGCACCACGCCGCCGATGTCCGGCGAGACGACGACGACGTTGCCGAGTTGTTTGTATTTGGCCTTCACATCGCGGGCCATCACCGGCACCGAAAACAGATTGTCAGTCGGGATATCGAAGAAGCCTTGGATCTGGCCGGCATGGAGATCGAGCGTCAGCACGCGGTCGGCACCGGCGCGGGTGATCATGTTGGCGACCAGCTTGGCCGAGATCGGCGTGCGGCCCGACGCCCGGCGATCCTGCCTGGCATAGCCGAAATAAGGAATGACCGCGGTGATGCGCTTGGCTGAAGAACGCATGAAGGCGTCCATCATGATGAGCAATTCCATCAGATGGTCGTTGGTCGGATAGGAGGTCGACTGCAGGATGAAGACATCCTCGCCGCGCACGTTTTCCTGGATCTCGACGAAGATTTCCTGGTCGGCGAAGCGCCTGACGCTGGCCTTCCCCAGCGGGATGTTGAGATAGCGAGCGACCGCTTCGGCCAGCACCCGGTTGGAATTGCCCGCGAAAAGCTTCATGCACCGTTCCTGGTGAAGGATGGAGAGACCGTACAGACTCTCAAGAGCCTTTTAAGCGGGGCTTTTAGCGGTCCGCGCCGGTATTGCAAGCCTCGTGAGCGTGAATCCTTTGGGCGGCCGCAACAAACGTGGAAAACATCGCAAGCCGGCAACAGTTTGGCCGGCAACAGTTTGGCTGGCAACAGTTCGCTCAGCCGGCGCCGCCGCTGCCGAGCCAGGCGGCGAACTGGTCGATCGTCTGGTCGGCGATTGACTGCATGATCGCCGGCGCCACGGTCGGCCAGCCTTCGCCGCTTCCGGCGGATGGCGCCTTCTGCTGGCCGTTGATGCGGTGCAGGCGGTTGCCCGACGGGTCGTAAACATCCCAGACATAGATCACGGTGGTGTCCTTGCCCTCGGACATCGTCGAGAAATAGCCCTTCAGCACATGCGTTGCCGTCTGGTCGGTGCTGCCGACAAGCGTCAGGCCGCGCTGTCTGGCGCGTGTCTGCAGCTCGGCCGTCAACGGTCCGGCGGCTTCGACCGGGGCGCCGACGATCGGCGCCACTTGCAGCCGCGTCTTCGCCAGGACGGCGGTCTGTGTCGGCGTGGGCGAAGCGGCAGGTGCGGCCGCAGGAGCCGGAGAGGTCGTGGTCGGAGATGTGGCGGCGGATGCTGTGCCTTGGGTGGCCGGCAAAGTCTGAGCTGAACTTGCAGGCGGGGTGATGGCCGAAGGCTCCAACACGTCCTTGGCGTTGGTGCAAGCTGCGAGCACCAGGGCCGCGAGCAATGACACGGTCGTCACTTGCGATCGTCTCATCTGCCCGAAAACTCCCTGGTGGCGACGCCCCCGCGTGAACCAACCATTATGGATTCACTGCACGATCAAGTCGAGATCATGGCGTGACAAGGGCTTCGGCGCCGATTCGGTGGTCAGGTAGGTGCGGCCAAGGGTCATGGCCGTCTCGGTCTCGGAATCCATGATGATCATATGCGCGAACAGCGTCATGTTGGGCGCGATCGGTTCGGTGTTGCCCTGGTAGAACATCGGCATGTCCATCCAGGACGGCGTAAAGCGGGCGCCAACCGAATAGCCGCAGGCGTTCAGCCGGTGCTTGGTCAGATTATGCGCTTCGAGCGTGCGGGCATGCGCGTCGAAGACATCGCCGAACGTGTTGCCCGGCACCATCGCTTTTTCGACTGCCAGCAGGGCGGCTTTGGAGGCGTCGAACAGTTCCTGGTGGCGCTTCGACACTTTGCCGGTCAAAACGGTGCGCATCATCGGCGCGTGGTAGTGATGGAAGACGCCCGCCCATTCGAGCGTCAGCTGGTCGTTCTTGGTGAGCTTGCGGCGGCCGGCCTTGTAGCGGCAGAGCAAGGCATCGGCGCCCGAACCGATGATGTATTCGTTGGCGGGATAATCGCCGCCGCCGGCAAAGACCGCGCCCTGCATGGCAGCCAGGATAAGGCCTTCGTCACCGCCCTGTTTGATCAGTGGCAAGGCGGCATCCAGCGCGTCATCGGAAAGATTTGCGGCCTTCTCCGCCTTGGCGATCTCGGCCGGGCTCTTGAACAGCCGCAACCGGCCGACGATGCCGGAGGCATCGGCAATCTGGCCGAAGGTCTGCAATTGCTCGTCGAGGCGGCGGCCGTTGTAGGCCGTCAAGCCGTGGGTGTCATACTCGACACCGATGCGGGCGCCGAGCAGATTGAGATCGTTGAGCAGGTTGCGCAGGTCGATCGCCGGATTGGCACCCTGGCGGTCGGTCCACAAGATGATGTTGTCGATGGTCGAGGTGTGGCGCGCCTGTCTCAGATCGGCCGAGCGGGTGAGCAGCACCATGGAGCCATCGGCCTTCACCACCAGGCATTGGAAGAAGCAGAAGCCAAAGGTGTCGTAGCCGGTCAGCCAGTACATGCTCTCCTGTGCGAAGAGCAGCACGGCGTCGAGCTTCTTCTCGGCCATCTCGATCAGCAGCCGGTCGCGCCGCGCGTCATATTCCGATCGTTCGAAATGCAGCGCCATTATTCTTTCTCCAGAACGATTGCCGAAACCTGGCGTCCATAATCCGCTTCCTTGCGGTGGGTGGTGCGCCGGTAGGAATAAAAAAGATCTTCTTCCGCGTAAGTGCAGCGGCCGAGGCCTTCGGCGGTCACGCCGGCCTTGCGCAGCCGGTCGACCGTATATTGGTTGAGATCGAACATCGAGTGCGCGGGATTAAACGATGGCTCGAAATAGCGTTCGTTGCCGGCGTCGGCCTCGACGAAGCGAGCGACGAATTCCGGGCCAACCTCGTAGTTGCCCGGACTGATGGAAGGGCCGAGCACGGCGACAATACGCTCGCGCCGGGCGCCGAGGCCTTCCATGGCGGCAATGGTGTTTTCCAGCACGCCGGTGAAGGCGCCTTTCCAGCCGGCATGGGCGGCGCCGATGACGCGCGCCTCAGCGTCGGCAAACAGCACCGGGCCGCAATCGGCCGTCGAGGCGCCGATGGCGATGCCTGGACGGTCGGTGACGATGGCGTCGGCCTTGGGGCGAGGGGCCGCGAACGGTTCCCTGGCGATGACGACGTCCGGCGAGTGGGTCTGGTGCGCGGTCAAGAGGTGGTCCGCCGCCACGCCCATCCAGTCGGCGACGCGGCGCCGGTTCTCGGCCACCAGCGTCTGGTCGTCGCTCGAGCCGGTGCCGATGTTGAGGCCGTGATAGATGCCGCTGGAGACGCCGCCGACGCGGGTGAAATAGCCGTGGCGGACCCCTTTTATCCTTTCCAGGAGGGGCGAGCGCACTGGATCGGGTCTGGTCTGATTCAACATGGCTGGGTTTGTCGTCCGCGCAAGGCGGTTTCGTCAAGGTGAAGTTCGGGCAAGGGACCGGGCCAAGCCACGTTGCTTTCAGGTCCGGCTTACGGCCGACCGATCTTCAGCACCTTGAACAACTCACCCATGGCATCCGGGCCGGCCAGGCGTTCGACCGCGTCTGAGATGGCCTGCCGGGCCCGGTCATCGGCGTTAGCGCCCAGCGTACCGGCACGCTCGAGCAGGCCCATGCCAAGCAGGAACTCGCCCTGCGTCGTCATCTGGGCATCAAGCCCATGGGAGCGGACTGCGGTGGCGAGGGCTGCGAAATCGACATGCGACGTGAGATCGGCCTCGCCGGGATTGGCCAGCACATCTTCCGGCTGATGCAGGCGCAAGGCCTGCAAGGTGTCGCCGATGCCCGGCCGCAGATGGCCATAGTCGATGAAGAGACCAGCGCCGCCTTGGGTGGCGACGCGTTCTGCAATCGCCGCCATCAATGCCGAACGGGCCGGGGCCAGTTCGGCGATGGCACCTTCGGGCGCGTCGGAGGCATCGTCGGGCAGCAGCGTCGGGTCGACGGACCCCGCGCCGGCGAAGAAGCACAGGTCATCATTGTCGTCGAGGCCGATCATGCGCTCGCGCCAGGTTTCGCCGGCATGCACGAACTGCCGGATGGGCACGGCGTCGAACAGTTCGTTGCCGGTGATGAACAGCGGCTGGCGCGGCAGCGTGTCGATGGTTTCGTGCCAGTTCGGTTCGGCGCCTTGGCCGGCAAGCGTGGCGCGCTGGATTTCGGCAAGACGCGGACTGGTCTCGATCATGGCGAAGGAAATCCCGGCAATGAACTCAGGATCGATCCGTGACCAGCTGCGCAGCATGTCTTTCATCAACGTGCCACGTCCAGGACCGATCTCGGCAAAGGTCGCGGGCAGCGGCCGGCCGACATCCTGCCATGCGCGGTAAAGCCAGACGGCGACCAGCTCGCCGAACATCTGGCTGATCTCGGGTGCTGTGATGAAGTCGCCCGCGGCGCCAAAGGGCTCGCGCGTCGTGTAATAGCCGTCGTCGGGATCGAACAGGCAGAGCGCCATATATTCATTGACCGGGATCGGCCCCGTCGCGCCGATCAGGCCAGCGATGCGATCCTTGAGCCGGGTCATGCCGCCTGCGGCTGTGTCACCGGCTTTGCGGTGGCCATGGCCCAGATGCCGGCCAACACCATCGGCGTGGACAGGATCATGCCCATGGTCAGCCAGCCGCCGAATAAATAGCCGAGCTGCTGGTCCGGCTCGCGGAAGAACTCGACGAAGATGCGCGACAAGCCGTAACCGCCGATGAAGGCGCCGCCGACGAAGCGCGGCGTCTTCAACTTGAGACGCGAGTGGGTGAAGAAGCGCAGCACCAGGAACAGCACGAGACCTTCGAGCAGCGCTTCGTAGAGCTGGCTCGGGTGGCGCGTGAACGGGCCGCCATTGGGGAATTCGATCGCCCACGGCACGTTCGAGGGCCTGCCCCAGAGCTCCGAGTTGATGAAATTGGCGACGCGCACCAGGCCAAGCCCGACCGGCACGCCGGCTGAGACCACGTCGAACAAAGTCCAGGTCTGGATACCGCGTTTGAGCGAGAACAGCGTCATGGCGAGGATGACGCCGAGCAGGCCGCCATGGAACGACATGCCGCCCTGCCAGACGGCGAAGATGTCGAGTGGATGGCCGATATAGCGCGGCAGATCGTAAAACAGCACGTAGCCGGTGCGCCCGCCGAGCACCACGCCGATCGCCGCCCAGACGATGAAATCGTCGAGGTCTTCCGGCTTCATCGGCATGGCGCCGTCCGGCCAGAGCCTGGAATTGGTGACGAGGCGCTTGGCGTACCACCAGGCAAACAGGATGCCGACGATGTAGCCGACGCCGTACCAGTGCACCGCCAGCGGCCCGATCTGAACGATAACCGGATTGATGTTGGGAAAGGGCAGGGAGGCCAGCGGCAGCAGGAAATATTCGCTCAAACTGGGGTCTCCCGGTTGCGGTCGTTATCGGGCGCGGACCATGCGGCAGGGTTTTGGCGGGGTCAAGGCAAGCAGGCGGTTGCCTTGACCTTCACAAGATGGCGGTCTCAAACCTGGGGTTTGCCGGCGACAATTTGCCTTAAAGCGTCGTTGATCCTGTCCTGCCAGCCAGGACCATCTTCCTGAAAATGGTCCAGAACGGCGCGATCGATCCGGATCGAAACAAGCTCCCTGACATTCGGCGCGGCCGCGGGCTCGCGAATTGGCGGCGCTGGTTTTTTGGCCGGTTTGAAGGCGGCTTCCGCGGCGGCCATCGGACTTGTCGGTCGGCGCGGGGGCGTTGCCATAGGTTGACCTCACTGAAGTGTGCTGAATCAATACGCGACACAATAGGCGATTTGGCGCCTTCAAGTACAGCTTGGAGCGATTTGGAGGCCTCGCGCAGGCATGGTGACGACATGCGCCATAGCAACGCACGGCACGCATCAACCCTTAACGTTCTTGCATTCCGCCTCGCACGCCACTACGTCAAAACAACCAAAGCCGAGGATCTGCCATGTTGACCGGACCGAACCGCATTCTCGATGAATTCGCCAAACTGATGACCGATGCCGCGGGTGCCGCCCAGGGCGTCCGGCGTGAGATGGAGACAGCGTTCCGGGCCCAGGCGGAGCGCCTGCTCAACTCCATGGACGTGGTGCAGCGCGAGGAGTTTGAGGCCGCACGCGAGATGGCAGTCAAGGCACGCGAAGACAATATCCAACTGGCGTCGCGCGTCGAGGCACTCGAGGCCAGGCTCGCCGAATTGACCGGGCAGGCCGCACCGGCGGGTGCCGCGAAGCCTCGCGCAAAAAAATAATCGCTAAACTTTTCCACATAGCGCGATCCGAAAAATCGCTTTGCCGTGAATCGTTTACCGGCATTGCATGAATCTTTGTGACAGCGGCTTTCCACATGCGAATGACGCAGTGCGAAAAATTGGGCTGTTCACGCGACTCCCGATCAATAGACTGAATTTGTTGCATGATTCGAAGCAGGGTCATGCGCCGGGCGGTGGGATCCGGTTGGGGTCTTTGCGTTGGAAAGTCCTGACCGTCCGAGTTTCTAGACAGATTGTTCGTCGTGTGTGCCCCGCGGAGCGTGTGGCGCTCCCCTGAACACAGGAAGCATTCATGGAACTCCTCGAACTCGAATTCTCCCGCGAAATCCACCCGGTGGACGTCATCGAGCAGGTGGCCCACAACAATGACTGGTCGTTCGAACGCGCCGGCGACGACGAGATATCGATCTCGGTGACCGGCAGCTGGACCGACTATCACGTCTCCTTTTCCTGGATGGAGGATTTCGAGGCGCTGCATCTGGCCTGTGCCTTCGACATCAAAGTGCCCGAGACGCGCGCGCTGGAAGTGATGCGGCTCTTGTCGCTGATCAACGAACAGATGCTGTTCGGCCATTTCGACCTGTGGGAGCAGGAAGGCGCGATCATGTTCCGCCAGTCACTGCTGCTTGCCGGCGGGGTCGAGCCGTCGAGCCAACAGGTCGAGGTGCTTTTGTCCTCGGCGCTCGAAGCCTGCGAATGCTATTTCCAGGCCTTCCAGTTCGTCGTCTGGTCGGGCACGTCGGCCAAGGACGCGCTGTCCAGCGTGCTGTTCGAAACCCACGGCAACGCCTGAGCACAGTCCCCGATGAGTTCGAGCAGCGGGCGCAAGCCTGAGATCAGCTTTGCCGATTTCGATCGTGTCGACATCCGCGCCGGCACGATCATCGAAGCCGAGCCGTTTCCGGAAGCGCGCAAGCCGGCGTTCAAGCTCAAGATCGATTTCGGCGCGGACATCGGGGTGAAGAAGTCGTCAGCGCAGATCACCAAATATTATACGCCGGAAACGCTTGTGGGCCGCCAGGTCTTCGCGGTCGTCAATTTCCCGCCGCGCCAGATCGGTCCGTTCATGTCGGAAGTGCTGACGCTGGGTTTTCCCGACGAGGAGGGCGCCGTGGTGCTCGGCGCCATCGAGCGCAAGGTGCCGAACGGCGGACGGCTATTCTAGAACGAGCCTGGGCGGACCTGATGCCACCGCGTCCTGGTCGGTATGCTTGCGCGGCATTCCCAGTGCTTCCTCGACCGCGTCGAGGAACATCTCCGCGCAGGCCTTCCAACTGTAGCGCATGGCGCGCTGGCGCGCTTCGTCGCGGTCGACGGCAAGCGCTTTGAGGGCCGCCTCGCGCAGGTCGTTGGACACGGCTCCGCCGACGCCGTCGCCGACGATGTCGATCGGTCCGGTTACCGGATAGGCGGCGACCGGGGTGCCACTGGCCAAAGCCTCGATGATGACGTTGCCGAAAGTGTCGGTGCGGCTTGGGAAGACGAAGACGTCGGCCGAGGCATAGATCTCGGCCAGTTCGTCGTTCGGGCGATGGCCGAGGAAATGCGCGTTCGGATAACGCGCCTTGAGCTTGGCCAGTTCGGGCCCCTCACCGACCAGGATCTTGCTGCCGGGCAGGTCGAGATCGAGAAAGGCCGTCAGGTTTTTTTCGATCGCGACGCGGCCGACGCACAGGAAAACCGGATGTGCAAATTCGGTTTGCTTGCGCTTGTCCGGCCTGAAATGGTCGGTGTCGACGCCGCGCGTCCATGGGCGGAGTTTGTTGAAGCCGCGCGCCGCGAGGTCGTCGGCCAGTGATTGCGTGGCGACAAGCGTGCCCTGTCCGGAATTGTGGAAGTCGCGCAGCCAGCGATAGGCCCAGCTTTCCGGCACCGGCAGGCGGGCGCTGAGATATTCGGGAAAGCGCGTGTGGTAGCTGGTGGTGAAGGGGCGGCCGGCCTTGCGGCAATAGCGGCGCGCCATGATGCCGAGCGGCCCTTCGGTGACGATGTGGATATGGTCGGCCTTGCGCGCCTCGATCAGCCGCGCGACGCGGCCGGGCGTGGTCAGCGCCAGCCGGATGTCGGGATAGGTCGGCAGCGGCAACGTGCGAAAGAGGCTGGGCGTCAGGAAATCGAGCTCGACGTCGAAAGCCTTCAGCGCCTCGGTAAGTCGTTCCAGCGTGTGCACCACGCCATTGACCTGCGGCCGCCATGCGTCGGTGACCATCAGGATACGCATGGCGATCCCGATACGCATGGCGATCCCGATGCGCATGGCGACCCTTTACCGGTATCAGGCGCGACGGCACGGTGCCGGAATGGCGACCAGGTAGCCGCTCTCGCTTCGCTCCAGCGCACCCGGGAAGGCGCGGGATCGAAGCTGGGCGGTAAGGCCGAATCGATAAGGGTCGCGCGCTTCATGCGCGCTCTTGACCATGATTTCATGACGGGCGGATGAAGCCTGCTTTTCCAGACTTGTTTTCACGCAATTCCGGACGGAAAACCGCTGCACACTTTTCCTGGAATTGCTCTAAGCCGGGACCTTGATCACAGCGCGCAAGCCGCCAAGCGGGCTGTCTTCCAGGTTGATGTCACCACCATGGCTGCGCGCGATGTCGCGTGCGATCGACAGGCCGAGCCCGGTGCCGCTGGCATCGAGGTTGCGCGCTTCATCGAGCCGCAGGAACGGCTTGAACACTTCCTCGCGCTTGTCTGGCGCGATGCCTGGACCGTCGTCCTCGATGGTGACGATGAGCGAACCGCGACTGTGGTTGGCGTGGACTTCCACCGTCTTGGCATAACGGAAGGCGTTGCCGATGACGTTGGCCAGAAGCCGGGCGAAAGCGTTCGGCCGCACATGCACGGTCGGGTCGCCGGTCAGCGTCGTCGTCAGCTTGCACTTGCGCAGTTGCGCTTCCTCGCCGAGCTTCTGGAAATAGGTTTCCAGGTCGAAGCGGCCGGCGTCTTCCGCGGCCTCGCCACGGGCAAAAGCGAGATAGCCTTCCAGCATCGACTGCATGTCGTCGATGTCCTGGTTGAGCGCGGCCTTGGTCTCCGTCTTGCCGCCGGCCAGCGCGAGCTGCAGCTTGAAGCGGGTAAGAATGGTTCTCAGATCGTGGCTGACGCCGGTCAGCATTGCAGTGCGCTGCTCGATCTGGCGCTCGATGCGTTCACGCATCTGGATGAAGGCGAAACCGGCGCGGCGTACCTCCTCGGCGCCGCGCGGGCGGAAATCGCGCGGCATCGGCCGGCCCTTGCCGAAACTCTCGGCGGCCTCGGCGAGCGTCAGGATCGGCCTGATCTGGTTGCGCAGGAAGGGAATCGCGATCATCAGCAGCACCAGCGAGGTGCCAACCATCCAGATCAGGAAGATGTGGGTGTTCGAGGCATAGGCCTGGCTGCGGCGCACGAAGACGCGCAGCACCTTGCCTTCAAGCTGGACGCGAACCTCGACGACGTTGGAGTTGCCGACGGTGTCGATCCAGAACGGACGGTTGATCTGCTTGGTGATCTCCGACGACAAGGCCTCGTCGAGGATCGAGAAGAACGGCTTCGGGCCGGGCGGCGGCAGCGGATCGGGCGGCAGCAGATCCACCTTCAGCTGCATGCGGTCCTGGGCGATGCGGATGATGTTGGCGTAGTCGGCGTCGTGCGGATAGGTCTCCATCATGTCGATGACGGCGGCTATGTCCGCGATGGTCGCCTGCGACAGGCGCTGAGTCACCGTCTGCCAGTGACGTTCCATGAAGACGAAGGCGACGACCGACTGCAGGAGGATCATCGGCGCAATGACGATGATAAGCGAGCGGGCATAGAGCCGCTTCGGCATGTAAAGCGCGACAAGGCGCCAGAACCGGTTCCAGGCGCGCGGCATCGCCCTCAGCGTCCGGATCGCCGGATTGCCGAGGCCGCCTCCTTCCGGCTGTTCAAATTGCGTGGTCGCCATTCGCCTTCTGCTCGTCGATGGCCATTCGGTTGGAGCATGGTCTTTTCCGAAAACCGGTTCCCACTTTTCGGGATCATGCTCGAGGCCTTCGGAGATAGTTTATTCCACGCTGAGCCGTTCTGGAATAGCCGTTGTAGTTCAGATAGTTAGGATGTCAAACTGACCATTTTTCGACATTGATAACAAAGGGCTTTTCCCAAAGCTGTCAAAACGTACGACCTACCTCGGCAGTGCCAGAAAGGAGCAGTCTAGATGTGAAATAGGCCATTTTCAGGGACGCGCAAGCGACGCATGGCGTCAGTGAGATCAGCGACGGTCTTTGCTTGGACGTTTCAGATGACCGACATGCCGCGAGCCTGGCTCGAATGTTCTGGCCACCAAAGGCGATGGACAAACCGTCAGCGGCCAAATTTTCCTTTGCTCTTCCGAAACCTCCTGCCGGGCGTACGCTGCGGTCAATCAGCGCAAGAAAGCCAACGCACCCATGTCGCAACCATGGATGGGCCTATTGGAAAACGTTGCGACATCACGCTACCCCTTAATCTCGCAATCTGCCGGTTCGGAAGACCCCGACGCTCCGTCCCAGAGGCCACGCAATCTTCGGATGCCGGCGCCAGCCGACCCTCTGAGGCACGCGGCGTTTGGAAGTCGAGGATGAGCCAACGATCGCGCCCGATATCGTCGCCGGTCCGGAAAGCGCAGGCGTTGTGTGATGATAAGCCCGCCAAGCGATGCGAATTCCGAAGCAAACCAGGAACGATTCCGAGATTTTGGTCGTTATTGTCCTGGGCGCGAGACGTGCATATGATAGGGGCGGCTTGGGAATGTTGGGATGGTGCTGATCCTCATCGGGTGGGGGATAGCCACGTTTGTCTATTTTAAGGTGGTTATCGACTGGGCATTTGACGCTGACATAACGGTCGGGGCTGCCATTGTCCTGACCCTCGCGGAAAGCGTTTTCGCTCTCATAATGACGGGTTTGCACGCGGTGCAGCTCTTGAATTACGATTGGAAAATCGCCACGACGTTGGCTGCCTTTCGTTCGGCGTTGTCGAGAAATTATGTCGCACTCATCGCAGTTTCCCTGTTCGACATTGTAATATCTCGCCTTGTAATCTCGGGCTTTTCAAAAGACCTTGATGAAGAAATCCAGAATTTCTGTCGATCTGGATGCATCATTCATGGGACAATATTAAAATTTGTAATCATAGTATTTATACCGCTTTTTTTACAGTTCGCAGTTTCGCTACTTTCGGTCCACAGAGCTGCTCGGTAGATGGTTTTTGCTTGATATCAAAATTTTAGATCGGGGGAAGCCGGCGGTATCGATGCCTTCTTTGCAACGACGAATTGATCGCTTCTTTAAAAGCCGCTCCGCCACTATACAGCGGCTGAAAATCCCTTTGTTGGAACGCTTGGCGCTGGTCAGGCGCCACGGCAATTTCTCGTTGGCGTATTCGTCCGCCGTTCAGCGTGGTCTCCACTATTATGGCGATGAGGGAGGCTACATTGCGTACGGAACCAAGGCGCAGTTTCATTTCGCTCTGGGCGATCCGGTTGTGTCGGCATCGGATGCTGCGGATTACGTCGGTCGGTTCGTAGCTGCCGCAGGCTCCCCAACGTTCGTGCAGGTCGGCCTAAGAACTGCCCAGCAGCTGGCCGGACTTGGATACAAGGTCAATCGTCTCGGCATCGAGACCAAATTGCTGCTGCCTGCACATGATTTTTCCGGCACGCGTAACGAGACGGTGCGATATTCCGAACGTTGGTTGTTGAAAAAGGGCTTTACGTTCACTGAAGACAAAAACAACACGTTCCTCGACGAAGTCAGCCGGTTGTCGGAAAATTGGCGAGGCGAACGTCTCGTCAAGCGCTGGGAGATGGCTTTTCTCAACCGTCCCTTCGCCAACCACGTTGGCACGGATATGCGTCGCTTCGTCCTTCGCGGTCCGGAGGGTGATCTTACCGCTATCCTCGACTTCGATCCCATGTTCCTCGATGGCAAATTGGCCGGTTACACGACAGCTTTCAAACGAAAGCAAATCGGCGCCACTTCGCATTCCGAAGTCGGTTTGACAAAATTCGCCGTCGACCGCTTCCGCCAGGAAGGTATCTCGGTGGTAAGCTTGGGGCTCTCGCCAATGCTCGCCGTCGAGCCGAGCGGCTTCCTAGAGTCCGACTTCTGGCGGGTTGCATTTCGGCATGCCTATCGGTCGCCGTGGGTGAATCGCTCGCGTTTCAATCTGCAGGGACAAGCGGCTTTCAAGCGCCGTTTCCACGGGCTGGAAGAGCCGACTTATATCGCTTTCCGCAAAGGGTCGGTTATGGAAGTGCTTAACCTGCTGAGATTGATCAAGGCGTTCTGATCGGAAATGACATTCAGCAAGTGCAGATCGTTTCAATGTTTCTGATGAAGTGGAAAGCGCTGCAATGTGGCCAAAGAAAGAAAAACGCTTCAAAGGCACGTGGAGCGATAGATTGGATGGGTTGTTTTCTGTCGGTGTGACGTACACAGGAAAATCAGTTCTAGACGTGGGCTGCAACATGGGAATCGTTGCTTACGAGATATCCAAGCTTGATCCTAGTTCAATTCACGGGATAGATATGCTAAAGCCTCATATCGACACAGCTAGAATGATTTTTCTTGGCTCAAAAATTACAAGCCGTTTTGATTGCTTGAATTTAGGCAGCTTAAAGTTGGTCCGGATGCTGGACCCTCGATATGATATCGTGATGCTGCTGGCTGTCTACCATCACATGCAAGATAATCTGGGGCCTGACAGGGCTAGACGAGTGGTCGCCGATATCGCTGCGCGCGCTCAAACCATCGTAACTCGCGTCCCTCCCCAAAAGGACCGGGAAATGATCGACTTGCTTTCCAGTCTTGGCTTCTCCGTAAGCGGCAGTCATCTATCGCCCCAAGGCAGTCATGTTATCGCTTTCGAGAAAGCTTGATGTCGCGGTTCAACCGACGTGGTCGAGGCCAAAAGGCCAATGGCTAGTTTTTATCATGGTTCGTACATTAGATATGCCATCGGCAGCCTGGGGCTCACAGTTCGATCGGTCACCAAGACGCTGCGAAGAACGTTGCGGCCGACGAAATATTCGGCTGATGTCTTCGAGCGGCGGGCCGATATTCCCAGACTGATAAGACACCGCGACTGGAAAGGCCTTTCGGCAGTATTGGAGGACACAGCCACTTTGGCAGAACGAACCGGGGATCCCACGCCTTTGCAGAAGGCTGGTCAGGCCTTCGAGCGGCTCGGTGACCTCAACCGTGCTGCCCGGTTTCGCCTAGCTGCGCGGCGTATGCTTAAGGGGGAAAATGACAGTGATTGGTCGGGGGAGATAATTCATGGAGAGGGCCTGCTGATAGACCTGGTCGAGGATGACCCGCGTAGCCTTGGTCGCGTCATTCGCCACGCACGACTTGCCGGCCATGCTGCCAGCCGCGCCTCGTCTGCAACAATACGAGTTGAGGCCCGCCTTGTGACGCTAATGCAACGCACCTTTCCGAATGCAGTCATCGTTTCGGCGGAGCAGAAAATCGCCGGTCGGAAGTTCGCGACGTTCGAGCATCTAGCATCGGTGTTCGCTCGCGACGCGAAGGAGTTGGCTGCCAGTTTTGTGCCTTTACAAGCCGATCCTGCAATGGTTGAGGCATTTCGAGAGCGTTACCGCGCTATGACCGACAAGCCGCTGGTGGGCCTGTCGTGGGGAAGTAAGTCGCATACCAAGGATGTGCCGGGTTTTTCCCATTGGGCAGATTTCATGGCAAGAATGCCCGCGGCATTCGTGTCCTTGCAATATGGCCCCATTCAGGGCGCGCTGCGGCGTCTTCGCAAAGGCAGGCAAGTCCAGCTTATTCATGATGAAAGTGTCGATCAGATGGTCGACATGGATCGCTTCGCTGCCCAGATCGCGGCGCTCGATGCGGTTGTAACCATCAGCAATACCACTGCTCACCTCGCCGGAGCGCTTGGCGTGCCGTCCATCTTTGTAATCGACGATAATTTTCAGACGTTTTGGCCGGTCAATGCAGACCATACCCCATGGTATCCAAGGGGCGTCGTGCTGCGAAAGAATGGTCGTGCGTGGTCATCGGTGCTTGACGAGGCCGAACATATCTTGGTGCGGTTGCTGTCCACCCATTCCCATAGCGAACCGGCCGGGAGCAGTGACAGATGAGCCGCTCCATCCTCGAAAAAGCAAAGGCAGCGGACCTGCGTCCGCAAAGTCTTGCCATCAAGCGTGTTCGAGCGGTCGTTGATCGAGCCAGACGTCTTTTCAAGCGACGTGAGCGCCCTGCCGATGCGGAGGCGGAGCGGTGCTTCCGGTCGATGGAGGAAAGCATCGAGCGCCAGGATTGGGCGGCTGCAAAGGGCCATGCGCTGCTGCTTGGCGACCTTGGTGAACGCATCGGCGATACGGGATTGATGAAAAAGGCGGGGCGTGCGCTAAGGCGTCTTCATGGTGGCAACCGCACTTGGCAATTGATAGCCGCAAGCAAGCGTGTGCCGGGCAAGCTTGAGTGGGACGGTGGCGATCTTGCTGGCAAAACGCTTCTCGTTGACCGTCGCGCGGGTGATCTGGCGATCTTTTTCCAGTTTGCTTCGCTGCTGGCTCCAGCCGTCAATGCAGGCGAGCGGTGCGTTCTCATTGTCGAACCGCGATTGGCATCCCTTTATCGTAGAACGTACCCCACGCTCGATGTCAGAATCGAAGGCGATGAAAAGCCGGAAACTTTGCAAGCGGATCTGTATGCCGGTTTCGAGACGCTCGCGGTGCATTTCTGGCCAGACGATCCGTGCGAACATTCTCCCTTCATTCCATTGCAGCCGGATCGGCAATTAGCAGCCGAGTTGCGCAGAGGTTACCTGGCCCGAGGACATGGGCCTCTGATAGGCTTCGCTTGGGGAAGCCTGAACCAGGCGAAAGATCTTCCTGCTCTTGAAGACTGGAAAGATCTGCTTGGACTGCTGCCTGGCCAACTCGTCAGCCTGCAATATGGCGAGGTCGGCGCGGCGATCGCGGAATTTGAGCGCTATGCCCCGGGCCGCGTCATTCATGACGCGTCGGTCGATCAACTTTCCGATATGGATCGCTTTGCCGCGCAAATCGCGGCGCTCGACTTAGTGGTTACGATCAGCAACACGGGCGCAAATCTAGCTGGCGCACTCGGCGTACCGACGATCATTCTGCTCGACGACGGTTTCCGCCTATCATGGCCTGCTTTCGGCGATAGCGTCGATGCGTATCCGTACGTGCAACTGGTTCGTAAGGGGGGCAGGCCTTGGAGGTTCGCAATGCGAGATGCAGCGGATCTGGCAAAGCGGAAAATCGAGACGGGCTATCATGGCCGATAGCCGGATCTGGCGCCAGGCTTGTCACGCGGCTGCGCTGGCTGGCTACCGCTACAAGGTATGGTTCCGGCGGCATCGTCGGCACATACTTCTACGCCTGCGCGACGGCGATCTGGCCATGCAGATGTCCGACTATCGGCAAAGCGTCGAGAATCGCGACTGGCGCGCAGCATTGCCCAAAGCCCTGGCGTTGGGCCCGCTCGTTAAAGCGCGAAAAGAGGTGCGCCTTCTCGACGAGCTTGGCCAAGGACTTATGCGGATGGGGGCTTATGGAGCTGCCGCCGACCTTAAGATCGCCCGGCGTCATATTGTTCAAGGTCGGGCGGATAACGAGTGGCTCGGTCAAGACATTTCAGGGCAGGTCCTGGTGCTTGATCTCATGGAAACCGAGAAGCAAGGCCTAGCGACGGCGATTCATCATTCCAGTTCGATCGCCCGCGCTTTATCGGCCGCAAGCCGGGTGATCGTGCTTGTAGAGCACCGGTTGATACCTCTATTCCAACGCACATTTCCGGAGGCGGATGTCAGGGCCGCGGGCGCCGGAAAGGCATCAGCCTACGCTGAAGCGCAGATCTTCGCCGGCGTTCAGCATCTGACCGCTCTCTTTGAGACTGACGGCTCTGTGATCCGAAAGCATTTCGTGCCGTTGAAGCCGGATACTGCTCGGGTAGCCCAACTGCGTCAACGCTATCGCAAGGACGATCGGCCGTTGGTTGGCGTTGCCTGGAGTAGCTCAAATCCCGGCAAGGATCTGCCTCCGCTTGCGGCTTGGAGCGGCCTGATGGGTCGTACCGACTTCAACTTCGTGTCCCTGCAGTATGGTGACATAGAGAGCGACTTAAAGGTGCTGACGGATGGGCGCCCCGAGCGTATTTTTCTCGATCGCTCCATCGATCAGTTGGTGGATATGGATCTTTTCGCGGCGCAGGTTGCGGCAATGGATGCCGTGGTCACCATCAGCAATACAGGCGCACATCTGGCGGGTGCGCTCGGAATGCCGTCGATCTTCATTTTGGGCGATGGATTCAAGCGTTCATGGCCTGTCGAGGGCGACCGCACGCCTTACTATCCCTCCGCCCTACTCGTCTCAAAGCGGGAGAGGACTTGGGACCAGGTGATGAAAGAGGCTGAAGGCAGCCTGGAGCGCTTGTGTCGAGCTGGAAGCGTTTGATGCGTGCTACCGTGAAGCGACCGGGCACTTGCGCTGCTGGCCTAGGTCGCAGCATGCCAGATAGAAGAGTATCCAGAGCCGCAAGGCTCTCTTAGGGGGACCCTCATGTTTTTTTCACGGCTGTTCCGGAAAGATACGCGACCGCTCCTGGTTTCTTTCCCGAAATCAGGTCGGACTTGGTTGCGGGTAATGCTCGATGACCTCGGCGTGACAGTCCAATACAGCCACGATGGAACTGATCACGGCCGCCAGAAGTCGCTAAACAGGCTAAATGCGGATAAATCGCCGTACCGTGGCAGACGGACCGTGCTTTTAATTCGTGACCCACGTGACACCGTGGTCTCAGGCTATTTCCAAGTTAAGAAGCGGCACAACATTCCTGTGGGATCTATAAGCGATCTTATTAGAAGCGATAACCACGGCATTGAAAAAATATTACGATTTAATTTGAACTGGTTTTCGGCAATGCCACGCCTGGAAACAGCAAGATGTATCCAGTACGAAGATATTCATAGAGATACGGCTGGGTCGCTACGGTCGATTCTCGAGTTCTGGAATTTAGAATTTGACTCGAGCGCTATCGCGGACGTGGTGGAGGCTAGAACATTTCAAAAGATGCGAACCAGTGAAGAGCAGGGCGTTCTAGGCGAGCGGTATGGCACGATTTTGAGGCCGAGTGATGTCACTGACCCAGAGAGTTTTAAAGTTAGAAAGGGAAAGATTGGCGGCTATGCGGATTATTTGTCCAATGACGATATATTATATTGCAACAAGATTTTGGATAAATTTAGCTATTGGGAAAAATTAGACGAAACATTACAAAAAAAGGGAATTAACTACCGTAGATTCGAAAATTTATAATATCGATACATAAGGCGCGTCGAGACAATGGTAGAACGTGCGGCTTTTATCTGCGGTTGTGGCCACAGCGGAACGACACTTATCGCAGCAATTCTGGCCTCTCACCCACAGGTCTATATACCATTTGAAGAAACCAATATATTTTTCAAATGGGCGCCGCTTGCAATGTTTCGGTACTGGAAAATAAGAACCGCGGCGAGACGTGCCGGCAAAAGCTTTTTGCTTGAAAAGACGCCACGGCACATTCGTCGCGTCGAGCGCATCCGTCGGATGGTGCCAGGCGCGCGCTTCGTGGTTCCCGTGCGGGACGGCCGAGACGTGGTGGCCTCAATCGGCAGGCGTCTTGGAAATCGGAAAGAGGCCCTCGATCGGTGGATCAGTGACAATTCCCTTGTGCTTGCCCAACGAGGCAAGCCAGATGTCCTGATTTATCGCTATGAGGACCTTGTTGAAAATCCGGGGGTAATTGTCGAGCGGATTTGCAAATTTCTTGGGTTGCCTTACAGCCCCGAACTCCTCGATTATCACATGCGCCCCCAGAATTGGTTCGAGTCGAGCGGCGCCGAACAGAAGGAGCATGTCGCGCTCCGCAACCGACAAATCAGTCAACCCATTTATGACGGGCGCGGTCGGTGGCGCTCCGAGATCGCCGAAACGGATCTACAAGGCCTGAAGCAGGGCCGCGGGGCTCTGCTGATGAAGGAATTTGGTTACGAATAGTTTGAGCGACTTACCGCCAGTCAATGGGTCTGATCAAATTTGTATCGGCGAGGCTTTCAACGCCGCTGTATAGAACCGAGCGATCGGACATCGCGCTAAGTTCTGCTTTGCCACTCGATATGGCGTGGTACTTACGGTATTTCTCGCTTCCGTTCCAGTATTGACCCTCTTCGATTGCGATCCGTGCCTTGCTGTCGAAGTCGGAGAAGAATTTAAAATGGAGTAACGCACCAAACGCATCCGTGTAATTTCGCCAATAAGGCAGAGGCGAATGAATCGATGTGAAAATGGTAGAGCGATCAATAAGAATGAGCGGAAATTTCATTAATTTGTGCTGCCGCTCAAACAGCCTGGTCCTTGGACCGCCGGTTATTTTGATGCCTCGTGGGCTTTTTGTCACCTCGTAGCTGGCTGCGGCGTCAAAGTGGTTGGCCACATGCCAGGGCGGGACCGCAGGATCGTATTTCGCTTCCCAAATGTTGCCGCTCGGATACATGTCGATCATGGGCGCCAGCAGACGAGTCGATTTGCGGTTTTTCAACCATTCGACAAGAGCCGGCAGCGGATGCCGAGCCATTCCCTGATAAACGAGAAACTCATCTGCATCCACCGTGACATACCACCGTGGTTGACCATAGATTTGCGCGATGCGTTGTCGCCACAGGTTTCCAAGATCGGCTTCCGCGTAGCTTATTGACGAGTGGAACAAGTCGACATCCGGTTGGTCGACAAGCATCTCGCTCGTGCCATCGCTGGACCGGTCATCCACGATCGCAAATCGGGTGATTCCAATCTCCCGGTAGTGGCGCAGAAACGGCATCAGCCGCTCAGCTTCGTTTCGAACGACAACAATCAGGGTGATTTCATTTGATGTCAGCGCACGGATCGGCTTGGCCGGGACCACTTCCACGGGCTTGGCGAAGCAGCGTCGGAGACAATAGCGTGCTGTGTCGGATATGCTGCGACGGATAACGCTTCGCATGCCAGTTCTATCCAAAGCGTACCCCCCGGTGCCAACGATGAGTGGCCAAGTCGGACTGCCAGGCCAGATCGATCTTTGTCTTGCTTATGTCGCAATGCTAAACAACCCGCGCGATTATGAAAAGCCGATGAGGCAATTGCTGATCGGGTCGAGGTGCAATTGGGCCGCGAACTTTCTCGGGTTAAACGATGGCATATGGGCTAGGCGGCAGAGGCCCCATATTGTTTGTACGCCGGCAATATTCGCAATTTGGCGGCGGCGAAATCATGCTCGACGCGATAGCGAACGAGTTTCTTGCGCGAGGCATGCCGATTGCGATCATGGCAGCCGATTGGCCGGTCCGAGATGGCATTGATCTCATTCGCTGCGGCGGTCGCCAGGTCCCCCGCGCTTTCCGGGCTCGATCTTTTGCCGGTGAGGTCTGTCGCAAACTCGAGGCATTGAATCCTGCCCCGGCTCTTGTTCAGAGCAACGACAAAATGCCGTGCTGTGACGTCTTCCGAGCCGGGGAAGGCGTCCATGCAGCCTACCTCGCTGAACGCAGACGCTTCGAGCCGCTACTCGGTAAAATTGCGCTCGGCCTGAGTATGTTTCATCATGAGAACCTGCGGCTGGAGCGAAGGACTTATCAGAGCCGCAGGCTCAAGGCGGTGATTGCCATTTCGAAGATGGTATCCGACGATATTGTGCGCCACTACGATTTTCCCCGCGAACGAATTCATCATATAGCAAACGGGGTTCCACTCGAGCGCTTCACGCTGGGGTTGCGGGACCAGCATCGAGCGCAAATCCGCGCAAAGCTGAAGGTTCCGGCTGACAGCCCTGTCGTTCTCTTCGTGGGATCGGGCTTCGAACGGAAGGGTCTGTCTTTCCTGATCAAAGCTGTCGCCGATCTAGAGACCGACACGGAATTATGGGTCGTCGGCCACGATTCGCGCACCGAAAGGTTCAGGAACCTCGCTGACAGGCTCGGGCTCGGAGCGCGGCTGAAAATGCTGGGTCCGCAAAAAGATGTACTGCCTTGGTACGGAGCAGCCGACGTCGCGGCGCTTCCGTCGATCTACGACCCGTTCGGAACGGTTGTGATCGAAGCGATGGCTTGCGGCCTGCCGACCGTCGTCAGCACCGCCTGCGGCGCGCGTGAAGTTGTCGAGAGCTTCGACGATACCCTGGTGTGCGATGTCGCGGACGTCCAGCAACTTTCCCTCAGCCTTCGGCGCGCCTTGCAGCACTCGAAAGCCCCGCAATCTGCGATGCTGGTACGCGAGGCCGCGCAACCCTACGACTTTCAAACCATGATCGCCAAGACCCTGTCTCTCTATGAGCGACTCATCCGACCCACGGCGGGCACTTAGGAGCACGCACCAATCCGGTGGGCTTGTCGCTTCGCCAAGGTATGAGTTTCCAACGCGTCGGTCGCAGGCTTGCCTAGTATGCTAATTTAGGGCCATATTAAAAAAGATCGCCTTGAAGCGGATGAGGGTCGCTTCATATTCGTTGAACGTTGGGTGAGAGTTCGCACGGGCTATGGAACCTGTGCTTTGATTCAAAGGATCCGGGGGCGGATGTCTAGTGTGAACGCTGGCGAGGGGCATTCCTCCTTCTCGAACGATGTAGGCAGGTCGAAAATTTCGGTGATTGTCATCACTCTCGACGAGGAAACCTGCATAGAGCGTTGTCTTCGGTCGGTAACTTTCGCCGACGAAATCATTGTTGTCGACAATGGCAGCACGGACAGGACTCGCGAAATTGCGTTGAAATTGGGCGCGCGAGTCATTCTGACGAAAGATTGGCCGGGTTTTGGCGTGCAGAAAAACCGCGCACTTGACGCTGCGACTGGCGACTGGATTTTTTCCCTTGACGCGGACGAATGGGTGGAGCCGCCGTTGGCTGCCGAGATCGAGGCCGTCGTTGCCAGCCCTGGAGACTGTGTGGGCTTCGAAATTCCGCGGCGATCGCGCTTCTGTGGTCATCTAGTCCGATACGGTAGCTGGTCGCCGGATCTGGTCTTGAGATTGTTTCGAAGAGGGACGGCTAGGTTCTCGAACGTGCCCGTCCATGAAAAAGTTATCCTGAATGGAAAAATGGGCCGCCTTGCGCAGCCGATGGAACATGATTGCATAACTGACTTGCAAGATGCTCACAAGAAAATACGTTTGTATTCTTCGATATCAGCAACCAGTATTCGCCGCTCCGGCATGAAATGTTCAACTATCAAAGCGTTTCGGCGATCCATTTGGACCTATTTTTACTGCTATATAATACGACGTGGGATTCTCGACGGACCAACCGGGATTTTGGTTGCTGGTTATGCGGCAAGTAATACATACTGGAAATGGGCATCATATTCAAAAAAAGAGACTTTTTTTGGAATTTCTGTAGAGCGCCAATTGAAATAGATAGATTTAGGATATGGGTATGGCTTTGAGATTTTAGCTAATGACAGGCAGACAAAGCATTTGGATTGGATTTGATCCCCGCGAAGCCGACGCTTTTGCAGTCGCTCGAAATTCGATCAGGCGCCACATAATTTCGCCCGTACCGGCACGGGGAGTGGTCTTGGCCGATCTTCGGCAAAGGGGGCTTTACACCCGCCCGACCAGTCGTAAGGATGGTCGACTTTGGGACGAGATTTCGGAAGCGCCGATGGCTACGGAATTCGCGTGTTCGCGCTTCCTCGTTCCGCATCTGGCTGGTTCCGGCTGGGCGCTGTTCATGGATTGCGACATGCTGGTTCGTCGCGATCTGCAGAAGCTGTTCAAGGTTGCGGATCCGACTAAGGCCGTGATGGTGGTGAAACACAATCATCGACCCTTGGAGGCGACGAAGATGGATGGCCAGGCTCAGTTGCGATACGCTCGCAAGAACTGGTCAAGTGTTATGCTCTTCAACTGCGACCATCCAGCGAACAAAGGCCTTACGATCGAATTGGTAAACAAGGTCCCAGGGCGCGATTTGCATCGTTTTTGCTGGCTTGAGGATGAGCACATCGGTGAGCTTTCGACAGAGTGGAACTGGCTCGTTGGACACTCCGACCCTGCAGTCGATCCTTCGATAGTGCATTTCACCGACGGCACACCCGCTATGCCGGGGTATGAAAATTGTGCTTATGCTGATGAGTGGCGATCTGAACTGATCAAGTGGGCAACTTGATCGTGGCAGTATCTGGCGACCAAAATGGGTCCTCAGCCTCTGTCTTGGTGTGGCGGTCGAAATGTACTCCATCAACGAACCCGCGGCTCGCGCGTTACTGATTAATCTCGATCGGTCTTCGGAGCGGTTACGGCTCCAGGTTGAGCAGTTCAGACGGGTAGGGCTTGAGTTTCAGAGGGTGCCGGCTGTCGATGGCTCGTTGCTATCAGAAGAAGTCTTTCGGAAGCATGCCTACCTCTGGGAGCGTCCCCTAAGCCGGTCTGAGGTAGGCTGCCTCCTAAGTCATCAGGCGTGTTGGCAACACGCAATCCGAACCGGTTTGAACACCGTAGTTTTTGAAGATGATGTTGTATTGGCTCCCGAAATTTTAGCGTTTGTTCGGCAGGCCGGGAAAATCACAGGCTCGGTCGCGCTCAATCTTGAAGCTCGCAAGAACCCAAAGCATTTGTCACAAAAGCCGGTGGTGCTTGAAGGGCTGAGCGGATACCAGGTCTATAGTATGCTTTTAGGGACCACCGGTGCAGCCGCGTATCTAATTACACCCGCAGCGGCCCGTCGGCTTATCGCTGATGTTGGATTCCGGGCGCCAATAGCCGACATCTATATCTGGAATTCGCCGGGGGTGGTGCAACTGCAGTTAGATCCAGGCTTAGCGGCTCCCATGGATAAAATTCGAGGGCTTTTTGGGCAAAGCCTGCCTCGACTGGGCGAGACGACCATTGTCAGAGATATGAGCCTCACTCGAAAGGTAAGCAACCCAGGAATACTTGTATATCGACTTATTGGGCAAGCAAATCTTGCTGTCAAGAAGTATAAATTGAAGAATAAGGCGATACTGCGCCGCGTGTCCCCATTGCCCTCCATCCGCGCTAGTTATGAGGCTATGGTGAAAGACGCTCTGGCGGGACAGTGAGCGCAGTTTTGCTGTTTGTTCCAGCGAGACAGGGGATCGGTATGGGTCGCCAGTTCGCGAAGCTGGGTTGCGAGAGGATCTGGTCAGCGGCGCCAAGGGGATTTCACCCTACGGTTTGCGTAAGGCGTGTAGCCGACGGCTGCCCAAGCCGGCTGCACGCCGCACCAGATCAAAGCGATCACCGGCGACAAAAAGCTTGATGAGATTGTTCGCTACACCGAGGCCGTGGATCAGATCCGCCTGGCGCATGAGGCGATGAATTCCATCGCCGAGCACGGAGCAGGAACAAAAACTTTCAAACCAAGGTATCTGGTTTGACAGTTTGAGCTGCAAGTTATTGAAAATGCCCGCAAGCGAAACCGCTATTCAACGCTGAGCCGATAGCCAATACCGCGCACCGTCTGCAGCCAGACAGGATTGGACGGGTCGCGCTCGATCTTGCGGCGCAGCCGGTTGATCTGGACGTCGATGGTGCGCTCGCCGACGTCGGATTCGTCGCCGACCAGTTCGTGGCGCGGTATCGTCTCTCCGGCGCGCGCGGCAAAGATCGCCAGGATTTCCTGTTCGCGATCGGTCAGCTTCAGTGCCTCGCCGCCACGCTTCAATTCGCGCTTGGCGATCTGAAAAGTGTAGGGGCCGAACACCAACTGCTCGACCTTCGGCGTTGCCGACGGACCGCCGCGGCGCAGGATATTGTTGATGCGCAAGATCAGCTCGCGCGGATCGAAAGGTTTCGGCAAATAGTCGTCGGCGCCAGCTTCAAGCCCGGTGATGCGGCTGTCGGTTTCCGACAACGCCGTCAGCATCAGGATCGGCACGTTCTTCTCGGCCCGCAGCGCTTTTGTAAGATCGACACCGGTCTCGCCCGGCATCATGACGTCGAGCACCAGAAGATCGAAATCGAGGCCGGCGAGCTTGCGCCTGGCTTCGCCGGAATTGCCGGCGACCGTGACGCGAAAGCCGTTTTCGGACAGATACTGCTTCAAAAGGTTACGGATGCGTGTGTCGTCGTCGACCACCAAAAGATGCGGCGCGTCGTCATCGGGCGCGGCAGGGTTATCGACCTTCTCAATGGTCTCCATGGTTCTTCCCCGATGTTTGCGCAGGCACAATGTCGATCTGCGCTCTTAGTTCCGGATTGACCATCGCTTCCAGGAATCGTTCGATCGTGGCGCGCTCCATGGCTCCGGCATCCTCCAATGCAGCACGGATGCGGCGCGACTGTGGCCGCGCCAGCGCCAGCGCCAGCGCGCGGCCCTTGGCCGTCGGGTAGAGTTCGCGCTGGCGGCGGTCGCGCGGGCCTTGCAACTGGACGATATGGTCGGTGTCGATCAACTGCTTCAGCACCCGCGCCAGGCTCTGCTTGGTGATCTTCAGCACATCGAGCAGCTCGGCAACGGTGAGCCCCGGTCTGCGGTTGACGAAGTGCAGCACCCGGTGATGAGCGCGGCCGAAGCCGTAATCTGCGAGGATCTGATCGGGATCGGACGTGAAATCGCGATAAGCGAAGAAAAACAATTCGATGATGGCAAAGTCGATGCCGTCTTCGTCGGAGATCGCCGTCTTTATCGGTTTTCCGGCTGCCGGGCTTCGATCCGTCATCTTGTCTCCAATGCCAAACGGGAAATTATGTCAGTACTATTGACGTAGTTTCCCGGCAATGATAATTTTTGACAAGCTTTTCGGCGGATTGCGAACGAAAAGGCAAGAGAGAGCCGTTTTTCCGGAACTTCCTGAGTTTGCCATACCGCGAATATCCGCCTACGCTTTCAGGCAGAGGCCGGCGTTCGAGAGACCGGCGCGGCTGACACAAACGCTAGACGACACAACGATGTGCGGGCAGCTGCCCGCGGGAGGTTTCCATGGCATCCGTTCCTTTTGACCAGTTGGACGGCTTTATCTGGATGAACGGCGAGTTCGTCAAATGGACCGAGGCCAAGATCCACGTGCTGACCCATGGCTTGCACTATGCCAGCGCGGTTTTCGAAGGCGAGCGCGCCTATGGCGGCCAGATCTTCAAGCTGACCGAGCATAATGAACGCCTGCATGAATCGGCGCGGCTGCTGGGCTTCAAGATCCCCTATCCGGTTGCCGATCTCGATGACGCCTGCCGCACGCTGCTGAAGAAGCAGGGGTTCCAGGACGCCTATGTGCGTCCGATCGCCTGGCGCGGCAGCGAGCAGATGGGCGTTGCGGCACAGAACAATCGCATCAATTGCGCCGTCGCCATCTGGCAGTGGCCGAGCTATTTCGACCCGGCACAAAAGCTCAAGGGCATCCGTCTCGATGTCGCCGAATGGCGCCGTCCGGACCCGCGCACGGCGCCATCCAAGTCGAAGGCGGCCGGCCTCTACATGATCTGCACGCTGTCCAAGCACGCCGCGGAGGCCAAGGGCTATGCGGACGCCATGATGCTCGACTGGCGCGGCCAGGTTGCGGAAGCCACCGGCGCCAACATCTTCTTCGTCAAGGACGGCAAGATCCATACGCCGACGCCCGACTGCTTCCTCGACGGCATTACCCGCCGCACTGTCATCGGCCTGGCGAAGGACCGTGGTCTCGAAGTGGTCGAGCGCGCCATCATGCCGGAAGAACTCGAAGGTTTCGAGCAGTGCTTCCTCACCGGCACGGCCGCCGAAGTCACTCCGGTTTCAGAGATCGGCCCCTACCGATTCGAGGTCGGCGAAATCGCCAAGACCTTGATGAACGACTATTCTGCTGCAGTGCAACCAAAGCAGGCGATTGCCGCTGAATAGCGAAAGTCACAGCTTTTTTATGCAATGGGGGCGGTTTTACAGCCGCCCCTTTTATTTAAGCGCACACGCATTTGACTTTCGCGCAATTCGGCGTCTCATGATGGTGTCGGCCGCAGGAGGCTGGCGGCTATGGAGGGACTAGTTACATGGACAGCAACACGATTATTCAGATCGTTGTACAGGTGATTGCGGGTGTTATCGGGGGCCAGGCGATCGGCGTGGCGCTGAAGCAGGCGGCAATGGGGCAGCTCACCAAAGTCCTCGGCGGCGCCATTGGCGGTGTCGGCGGCGCGGCCATCCTGGGCAGTCTGCTTGGCGGCGGCGGGGTTGACGCGGCGGCGGCGGCGGGTGGCATCGGAAGCGCGCTCGACCTGAAGAACCTGCTCGGCGGCGTTGGTGGTGGTGCCATCCTGACCGGCATCATCGGCGCGGTCATGAACGCGATGAAGAAATAGCTCCGGTTCTCTCGGGCTTTGTCATGGGCGGCCTTGGCCGCCCATTTCTTTTGAGGTTCCAGCGGTGGTGGACGGCGGTCGTTGACCTGTCTACATCAAGACGAAACTTCGAAAGGAAAGCCATGGGTCAGCTCAATGCCGGCATCGTGCCGGTCACGCCCTTCCAGCAGAACTGCACCATCCTGTTCGACATGGACGACAAGACCGGCGTCGTCGTCGATCCCGGCGGCGATATCGATCAGGTACTCAAGGCGTTGAAGGATAATGCGATCACTGCCGGCGCGATCTGGATCACCCACGGGCATATCGACCATGCCGGCGGCGCGATGGAGCTCAAGGATGCGCTCGGCATCGACATCATCGGCCCGCACGAGGCCGACAAGCCGCTGCTTGCCAATCTCGAGAACCAGGCCAAGCGCTTCGGTCTAACCGACCCGGTGAGCAACTGCGTGCCGGACCGTTTCCTAAGCGAAGGCGAGACGGTGTCGTTCGGCCAGCATCAGTTCGAGGTGCTGCATTGTCCGGGCCATGCGCCGGGCCACGTCGTCTACTACAACCGCGCGGCAAAGTTCGCGCATGTCGGCGACGTGCTGTTTCGCGGCTCGGTCGGCCGTACCGACCTGCCCGGCGGCGATCACGCAGCACTGATTGCCTCGATCAAGCAAAAGCTGCTGCCGCTTGGCGACGACATCGGCTTCATCTGCGGCCATGGCCCGGGCAGCCGGTTCGGCGACGAGCGCCGGACCAATCCATTCCTGACCTGATAAAAGCAAAAGCGCCGCTGGGGGCGGCGCTTTTGTCAGGGCAGGGAACCCAAGTCTCGTTTTGACGCAATCCCGGATATTTTCCTGGAATTGCTCCGGATTAGTTGGCGACGCAGAAATGCTGGTCGCCATCGTTACCGGTGAAGGTGCCGGTGCGCGAGTTGAAGCTGCGGTAGCGGTCCGAGCAATACTCGTACCAGCCGCGGGTCCACGGCTCGGCATAGCGGTCGGCATAGACGGTACGTGGCTGCACGTAATAGCGCGGCTGCTGCACGTAGTAGCGACGCACCGGACGGTCGGCATAATAGCCGTCGTCGTCATAGGCCGGATCGTAATAGCGCGGGCCGGGGTTGCTCAGCGCGCTGCCGATCAGGGCGCCGGCGGCGAGGCCGACAACGCCGGCGGCGAGGGCATCGCCGCCATGTCCGCCGTGATGGTGATGGCGCCAGCGCCAGTCATCGGCATTGGCCGCCGAGAAGGTAGCCAAAGTGGTCGCAGCAATGCCAACGCTCAAAATGGCGGTCTTGAGAATTCGGTTCATTTTCGGTCTCCTTACGCACCGGCCCGCGCATTGTCGGAGGGGATGCGGCCCGGCTTTAGCAAAGGTTAATAGAGGACCGTGGCTGAACGGAGGCTGAACGAAATTCCGCTCAAACGATTTTTCGGCTTGGGCACAACCCATTACCGGGCGGGGAGCTGCCCGCCTGACTTAACCTTCGCCGGACCCGTCCTGAGCCGGCTTAGCCGATCGACAGATTGACGGCCTTCGGACCCTTGCCGCGCTTGTCCGGCTCGGTGTCGAATGTCACTTTCTGCCCATCCTCAAGACCGGGAAGGCCCGACGCCTGCACAGCCGAAATGTGGACGAAGACATCCTTCGCGCCATCATCCGGCGTGATGAAGCCGAAGCCTTTGGCATGGTTGAAGAATTTGACGGTGCCGGTCTGCGGCATGGGAAGCTCCTTTGATCCCATCAAGTCAGTCTCGGGCCGGCAAATTGCCCGACAGGAAATTTGTCCTTTATTTTAGCGCTATCGGCAAGAGAAAGTTTTCAGTCGCCAAGCCGCGCTTTGCCGAACGAAAAAGGCGCGACGTTTCCGTCGCGCCTTCGAAATTTCAGGCCTGCCATGATGCCGGTTCACGATCCTGCCGCATCATTCAATCCGGATCGACAGGTGGCGCCGATGATCAGCCGGCGCGCAGGTTGACCGCCTTCGGGCCCTTGCCCATGCGGTCCGGCTCGACGTCGAAGGTAACCTTCTGGCCATCGACGAGCGTGCGCAGGCCAGATGCCTCGATGGCGGAAATGTGGACGAACACGTCCTTCGCGCCGCCATCAGGCGTGATGAAGCCGAAGCCTTTGGTGGCGTTGAAGAACTTTACGGTGCCGGTCTGGGCCATTGGGGAAACTCCTTCACCCGTCAGTCATGTGGTTTGCCCGCTGCCTCGCGCCTCGGGCAATTCCCGGTGGTTGCTTCGGCGGTCATGCATTCGCGCATGGTCAAAACCCCCCGCCGAAAAACGGGGCTGTCAGAGATTCACACTTATCGGGGAAAGGTCGTCCAAAACGTTCCGCTCTCCGGGTCGCAAATGCCCGAACGGGGAAATTTATTACACGGAAACGTGAAGGTTGCAAGATAGCGGCCGCAGACGGCCAGCGGCACGTCCAACGCAGGGCCTCATAGACCCGGCGCCACGGCAGGTCATCGGCCAGAGACGGATCAGGCATGGGCCAGGTTGCACCCTCCGGCGCAACGGTTTGCCGGCTCGTTGTGGGCTTGGCTTGCTTTCGCGGCAGGAATAGCGAGGATCATCTTGAGACGGCATATTTCGTCGTGGATCGGGGGAGGGAAGATATGCGGTTTCTTACGGCGATCGCCGCGCGACAGGGCCTTGTCGCCCTGCTTCTATCCGTGCTGCTGTCAGCCTGTACGGTCGTTGTCGACGATGGACCGCGGCCGCGCCCGCCGAGGCCGGAGCCGCAGTTCTGCACCAGGGAATATGAGCCGGTCTGCGCCCGCCGAGGCGACGACCGCCAGACCTTCGCCAATGCCTGCCTGGCCGACAGGGCAGGGTACCGGATCGTGCGCGACGGCCCATGCCGCGACGGTGGCGGCGGCGGAGGTGGAGGCGGCGGCGAGCCGACCTTCTGCACGCGCGAATACGCTCCGGTCTGCGCCAGGCGCCATGGCGAAGAGCGCACTTTCCCGAATGCCTGCGAGGCGCGGGCGGCCGACTATCGTATCGTTGGCGACGGGCCGTGCTGATGGTCCGATCTCATGTCCGGTGGGAAGCGGCTTGGGCTGCCGGGAAGCCGAGCTGATGCAATCTCTTGAATCTGCCGCCGGTATGGCTTAGGTCCGGCGGACCAACAAACTAGGGCAGGTTTCCCATTAACAGAGATCAAAGACGAGCGGCAAACGCGGGCGGCAAGCCGGGTTCATCGGCGAGCGCGCTTGATCCTTATGTGCAAAGGGCGCTGCAACTGCATCAGGCCGGGCGACGCCAGGAGGCCGAGGCGCTCTACCGCCAGGTGCTGGGCCAGCAGGCGAACCACGCTGCCGCGTTGCACTTCCTTGGATTGCTCCTGCACCAGACCGGCCGCAGCGAGGAAGGGCTGGGTCTCATCGAGCAATCGGTGACGCTGCAGCCGAGGAACGCCGACTTCTTAAACAATATGGGCACGGTCATGCGCGACCTCGGTCGCGTCGCCGCGGCCGTCGATTTCTTCCGCGGCGCGGTGGAACTGCGACCGGAGCAGCTCGCCGCGCGCGACAATCTCGGCTCATCCTTGAAGCAGCTCGGCCAGTTCGACGCCGCCGAGGAAGTCTATCGCGGCACGATTGGCCGTAACCCGTTCCATGTCCGCGCCCGTATCGGTCTTGCGGAGACGCTGCAGGAGGCCGCGCGGCTCGACGAGGCGATCGCGCTGTTCCGCGAGTCCTTGTCGATCCGGCCGAAGGATGCCGAGCTGCTTTACGGCTTGGGCGTCGCCATGATGGAGAAGGGCAAGCTCGACGAAGCCGCCGACCTAGCCCGCCAGGCAGTGGCGGTCGCGCCGGCCATGGCGAAAGCCTGGCTGCTGCTGACGCAGGTCAAGCGCCAGAGCGAGCGTGACAAGGAGCTTTCCGGCATGGAGGCCGAGCATGCCAAGGCACAGCCAGGCAGCCTCGCCCGCATGCAACTCTCCTTCGGCCTCGGCAAGGCCAATGACGATCTCATGGACTATGGCCGCGCCTTCGACTATTTCGCCGAAGGCAACGCCATCCGCCGCCAGGGCATCGACTACGATCCGGTCCGCACGCGCGACGAGTTCGAAGCGATGAAGGCGGTGTTCGACACGGCCTTCTTCGAGAAGCACAAGCCGAGCGACATTGCCGACGACACACCGATCTTCGTCGTCGGCATGCCGCGTTCCGGCACGACGCTGGTCGAGCAGATCATCGCCAGCCATCCGCAGGTCTTCGGCGCCGGCGAGTTGAACTTGCTGAAGACGGCGGTGGGCAAGCAGTTTCCGATGAGCATTGAGGGAGGCTTTCCATGGGGCGTTGCCGACATGCCGGACAAAGCCTTTGCCGAAGCCGGCCAGGCCTATCTCGACATGCTGCATTCCCGCTATCCCGACTTGCCCCATGTCACCGACAAGATGCCGGGCAACTTCATGCTGGTCGGCTTCCTGCACATGATGTTGCCGAAGGCCAAGATCATCCATTGCGCGCGCGACGCCGCCGCCACGTGCCTGTCGATCTTCAAGGTGCATTTCCGCGGCGACAGCCATCGCTACGGCTACGAACTCGGCGAGCTTGCGGACTTCCATAACCTCTACACCGACATCATGGCGCATTGGCACAAGGTGCTGCCGGGCGTCGTGCATGACGTGCGCTATGAGGATTTTGTCGCCGACCAGGAAGGCCAGACGAGGGCGTTGATGGCGCATCTCGGGCTGCCCTGGGACGCCAAGGTGCTGTCCTTCCACGAGACCGACCGCCCCGTGCGCACGGCATCGGCAGCACAAGTGCGCCAGCCGATGTATCAGGGCTCGGTCGATCTGTGGAAGCGCTATGGGGACCGGCTGAAGCCGCTGCTCGACAAGCTGGACTGATCTTGAGGTGAGGCCGGCCCGCGGACGGCGGTTCCCTGCGCTTCCGGTGCTCACGTACGTTAAGTACGCTGCGCTCCGGTTCTCAGGAACCACCATTCTCGACTCGGCCTGACCTCAATCTCAACCAAGCTTGGCGTCAGAGTTCCACGAAGGGCTGGAAGCCGCCGAAGATCATGCGCTTGCCGTCGAACGGCATGGCAGACCAGTCCATCTTGAGGCGTTCGTCGGCCATCACCTTGGCCATGACCACGTCTCGGCTCTGTCTGGACTCGTAGACGACCCAGGCGAAGATGACGATCTCATCGTCCTTCGCCTGCACCGCGCGCGGGAACGAGGTCAGCTCGCCATAGGGCACGTCGTCGCCGACGCATTCGACATAGGCCAGCGCGCCGTGTTCCATCCAGATCGTGCCGGCGTTCTCGGCCATTTTCTTGTAATCACCGAGATTTGCCTTCGGCACGGCAAGCAAGAAGCCATCGACATAGGACATGGGTAGGTTCCTTTGCTGGAAAACGGGCGCCGGGTCGGCGGGATACGACCCGGCGCGGTGAGCGCGTCAGTCCTGCAGTTGGCCGGCAACGCCTGCTCGCTCTCTTGTCTGGCGCCATTCCGGACGGAAAGCCGCTTCACACTTTTCCTGGATTGCTTCAGGAAACTATTTCGCCGGCGCGTTCATCGCCCATTCGACACCGAAGGGATCGCGCATGTTGCCCCACTGGTCACCCCAGAACATGACCTGGAGCGGCACCGCGACCTCGCAGCCGGCATCCACGGCGCGTTGCCACCAGGTGGCGATGTCGTCGCTGCCGAGATGGAGCTGCATGGTGTAGCCCTGCGGCTTGACGGGCGGCATTCCGTTTTCGGGATAGAAATCCGAAATCATCAAGGTCGAACCGTTGATGTGCAGGTGGATGTGCATGGTGCGGCCCTGCTCATCGGGCGGGTAGAAGAACACCTGCTCGGCGCCGAAGGCCTTCTTGTAGAATTCAGCGGCCTTGAAGGCGCCGTCCAGTTGCAGATAGGGGGTCAATCCGCCAAGCACTTGCGCCCGGGGTGGGGTCTGGTCGTTCATCGGCATGTTCCTCTTCACGGGTTGATCGAGCCTTGCGACCCAGAGGACGAACGGAACGGCGGCAATCCTACACGGCCCGAAAATTTTCTTGGAAGCCGGACGTCGACAGGCCTGCGGAAGCCACGAAATGAACTTGCGTCGGCGGTGTCCAATCAGAGCGCAATTCTCGCGCCTGGCGGGGTAACAAGCAGACCACGCTGCTTTCCTCCTACGGTGCGAGACGATGATGATCCTCTACTACCAGACGCACTCGCCTTTCGCGCGCAAGGCGCTTGTCTTTGCCCTTGAGGTCGGCATTGCCGATCGGCTCGAGGTCATTCATCACGAGACCAGCCCGACCTTGCGCAATGCGCGTGTCTACGCCGAAAACCCGCTCGGCAAGGTGCCGGTGCTGCTGCGGCCCGATGCGGCGCCGATCTTCGATTCAGACGTCATCTGCGCCTATTTCGATACGCTGCATGACGGCCGCAGGCTTCTGCCGCAGGATGGTGAGGCGCGCTGGCAGGCGTTGCGGCTGCAGGCCGTCGCTCAAGGGTTGGCGCAGACGGGAATAGGCTTGCGCTGGGAGACCGAAAGAAGACCCGAAGAATTGCGCTATGCGGTTCTTGCCGACGGATATCGGGAAAAGATCGAGGCGAGCTACGACTGGATCGAAAGCACGCTGGACGATGAAGCGCCGCTTCATGTCGGGCACATTGCCTTGGCCACCACGCTGTCGTGGATGGCGTTCCGTCACCTGCCGGATTTTCGCTCGCGATCGCGGCTGACGCGGTGGTTCGAGTCTTTCGAAAAGCGCGCCTCGATGCTGGCGACGCCACTCTCGGGCGACACGCATGACTGACTGGCGGTCGCCTGTTTGCGGCCGCCGTCAGTGGCGGGCTCCCGGCTGCGCTGATTCAAGCGCATGTCAGACACCCGGATCCTTCCGCACGTCGAAGATTTCCGGAAAGCCGATGTCCTTGCGCAGCGCGGCCGGCAGCGAAAGCAGGATGCGTTCGCCGCGCCGGCGGGCGCGGGCCGCCGCGTAGCGGCTTGCGACGCGGTTGATGGATGACAGTACCGACATGATCGTTCTCCCTTGTTGATGCCGGCATCATCGTGTCGGCATTTCAAGGACGCGGCAGGTTCGGGCGATCCGACAGGGCGGCGAAATTTTTGTTACGATACGCGATTCAAGCCAGGGCCTAAAGCGCGTCGTGCTGAAAACGGATTCAGGCGACACGCTATAAGTCTTGTCTGATGATGCATGTCGTTGTCGCGGAACCGCTGCACACATGCATTAGGCAACCTTGAGCGTCGGAATAGCTGAAACATCAACTTCACGCTCGGCGTGCCAGGCGTCGAAAGCCGCCTGCATCCGAAGCCAGATCGCAGCGCCATCGCCGAACAGCTTCCCAAGGCGGGCGGCCACTGCCGGCGAAACCGGCTTCTTTTCGCGGATGATGTCATAGAGCTGCTGCCGGGAGATTCCGAGCAGATTTGCAATTTCCACCTTGGTCTTTCCAGTTGCCGGGATGATGTCCTCAAGCAGCGCTCCCGGGTGGGAGGGACAACGCTCGATCGGACGCGTCGGCTTGTGCACGTTCATAAGTCGAACTTCTCCAATCTGGCCGCCTCAGTGATATTGCTCGAAATCGACGCGGGCGGCGTCCGTGCCGTCGAATTCAAATGTGATGCACCACGGGCCGTTGACATGGACCGTGTAGCGAATGGGATCGAAGCCTTTCAGCGGATGGAAGTCGAAGCCGGGAAGGTTCATCTCCTCCGGCTTCTCTGAAGCTTCCAGGCGGTCAAGCCGGACAAGAATGCGCTTGTGCATCTTGGCGTCGATCTTGCCGGTTTTCCCGGTTTGAAAGAGGTCCGACAGCGCCTTGTTCTTAAAGGACTTGATCATCGATACGTGTAAACAGATTGCTTACACAAATCAAGGGATGTAAGCAAATAATTTACAGGTCGATTGAGGGTATCGATCGTTCGCCTTCAACCGCCCGCTTCCGCCACCTCGCGGAAGAACTCTTCCGGGTCCTCGACTTCGGTCAGCCGGCGTTTCTCGATCAGCCAGAAGCGATTGCCGACCGTGCGGATGAAGGAACGGTCATGTGAAGCGAGCAGACAGCTTGCCTGGTGCTTGAGCAATTCGGCCTCCAGCGCTTCCTGGCCATCGATGTCGAGATGGTTGGTCGGTTCGTCGAGCAAATAGAAGTTGGGATGGATGAGCCGCAGCACCAGCATCATCAGCCTCGCCTTCTGTCCGCCCGACAAGGCGCCGATCTTTTTGTCCTGCATCTCGATGGCAACGCCGGCGCCGGCGAGCAGCGAACGGGCGCGCTGCTCGCCGACCTCGAAGCGCCGCGAGACCATTGCCAGCGGCGTGTCGTCACCGCTGATGCCCGACAGCGCCTGGTCGCTGTAGCCGAGCACTGTCGACGGCGTCACTTTGACATTCGGCACCGTGCCGGGCTCGGCTATGGCGTTGTGGATCATCGCGATGAAGCGCGATTTGCCGACGCCGTTGCGGCCGAGCACCACGATGCGGTCGTCCTGGCAGATATGGCGCTTGCCGGTCCTGAACAGCAGCGTGCCGTCGGGCGTTTCCACCGCCGCGTCCTCGAGCGTGATCAGCACCTTGGCATGCGTGCCGCGGTTCGCCAGCCGGATCGCTCCGGCCGAGCGCTCGCGATGCGCCTGCACGGCTGCATCCTCCAGCTTATCGGCCCGTTCCTTGAGCTGCTTGGTCTTCACCGTCAAAAGGTCGCTGCCGGAATTGATGCCGATGTTGTTGAGCTTGGCGGCCTGCTTGCGCAGCTGCTGTGCGACCTTCATGTCGCGCTCGAACTTGCGCGCCATCGAGGCGTCGAGTTCGTCCAGGGCCTCTCTCGCCCGCGAATAGGGCAGGGTAAACACCGGGGATTCTTCCGGGCGCAGGAACAGCGTTCGGTTGGTGACGGCGTCGAGAAAGGCGCGGTCATGGCTGGCGATGACCACCGGCACCTCGCGCGGCAGCGCGTTGAGCCACGTTTCCAGCTGGTTGATCTTGGCGAGATCGAGATGGTTGGTCGGCTCGTCGAGCAAAAGCACGTCCGGATCGGTGACCCAGACGCGCGCGATCAGCGCCAGCCGCTGCCAGCCGCCGCTCAAGGCGCGCATTTTGCGCTCGCGCATGTCCTCCGGCACATCGAGCGAATCCAGCACCACGTCGACACGCCACAGCTCGCTGTCGCGCTGCTCGGCCGGCAGGGCATCGGCAACCGCCTGGTGGAAGCTGCGCTCGAGCAGCGCCTCGGGGACGGATTGCTCGACATGGCCGACACGCAGGCCGCGCGACCTGGTGATGTCGCCGCTGGTGGGGTCGAGGTCACCCGCCAGGCATTTGAGAAGCGTGGATTTGCCCCGGCCATTGGCCGCGACGAGGCCGAGCCGGTCGCCGGCGCCGATGGTGAGGTCGAGATTGGAAAAGAGCGGCGCACTCATGGTGACGCCCAGTGATTTGAGGCTGATCAGGGCCATTGTGATTTCTCTGGTCTTGGCCGACTCTTTGTAGAGCATGATCTTTCCCGAAAACCGGTTCCCACTTTTCGGGATCATGCTCTAGCGGCTGATGCACTTTGACGGTGCGCGTCCCGGCCATCAGGCTCGGCGTCGCAGCACCACGAAGGGCAGACCAAAAAATCGAAGCGGGAAAAACCCGGACCGTCCCTGGTCAGCCCTGCAAGCGAACTCGCAGGGCAGAAATCGGGCCACGCTGACGATGGTGACGATGAAACGTAAACACGTGAGCCCTCCTTTCAAGACGTTCGAGTGTTGGGGAGCGATTACACCAAGGGCGTGGCTGGTGGCAAGTGGCTCGTCCAGGAGGGAGCGATGCGCTGAAGCTGCCAATCTCCCCCCTCGTGGGGGAGATGGCCGGCAGGCCAGAGGGGGGCGCTGTCCCGCCAGCGTTTCCAATAAAACTACTGCCCCGGCCTGCCGGTCTTGCCCGGCCGGCGCTTCTGGCGGCGCGCGTCGCCTGGATCCTCGTAGGAGCCAATCCCGGCGCGCTGACGTACAACTGGTTTGACGTCGCGATCTTTCGCGCCCCCCTCAGCCCTGCCGGCTCCCACTTGGGTGGAGATTGGCTGTGGCTTGGCCGGCACTTTTCCTTCGACCGGCTTTTCCGTCCGCCGCACCGTCATCTCATCGAGCGAGTTCTTCTTGAACAGCGGTTTGGTGGCCTCGCCGGGAATGCCGAAGTCGGACCCATGCGCTTCCTGCGCCGACTGCTTCTTGAACAGCGAGCGCGAGACCGCGCCCGCCGGCGTCGGCATATCGGTGCCGGGGCCCATGTCGTCGATCGACGGCTTGGCGAACAGCGGCTTCTTCACCGGCACGGCGCCATCGGCGCCCATTTCGTCGAGCGCCGGCTTGCGGAACAGGTTGGGCCGGGCAGCCTTGGCTGCCTCTTCGGCGGCGCGTGCTTCCTCGAACTTGCGGAAACGCTCCTGTTCCTCGACCGTGCGGTGCTTGGCCACGCCCTTGTTGTGCTTGCCCTTTTCGCGGCCCGATGCCGGGCTTTGGCCTTCCACCTCGCGCGCCAGCGGATCGTCGGAGATCGACAGCTCCATCTCGCGCAGCCGCTTGATCTCGTCGCGGACACGCGCCGCCTTCTCGAAATCGAGATTGGCGGCGGCGTCGCGCATCTGCTTGTCCAACGCCTCGAGATGGGCCTTGAGATTGTTGCCCATCATGGCGCCGGCGCCGTCGGTGAACTGCGAGATGTCGGCGCGGACGTGGTCCTTCTCGTAGACCGAGTCCAGAATGTCGGAGATGCGCGACTTGACCGATTCCGGGGTGATGCCGTTGGCCGCGTTCCACTCCATCTGCTTCTCGCGGCGGCGGTTGGTCTCGGCCATCGCCCGCTCCATCGAGCCGGTGACCTGGTCGGCATAGAGGATGACCTTGCCGTCGACGTTGCGGGCGGCGCGGCCGATGGTCTGGATCAGCGAGGTTTCGGAACGCAAAAACCCTTCCTTGTCGGCGTCGAGGATGGCGACGAAGCCGCATTCGGGAATGTCGAGGCCTTCGCGCAAGAGGTTGATGCCGACCAGCACGTCGAAGGCGCCGAGGCGCAAATCGCGCAGGATCTCGATGCGCTCCAGCGTGTCGATGTCGGAATGCATGTAGCGGACACGGATGCCGTTCTCATGCAGGTATTCTGTCAGGTCCTCGGCCATGCGCTTGGTGAGCACTGTGACCAGCGTACGGTAACCGGCCTTGGTGGTGTCGCGGATCTCGCCGACGACATCGTCGACCTGGCTTTTGGCCGGGCGCACCTCGACCGGCGGATCGATCAGGCCAGTCGGGCGGATGACCTGCTCGGCGAAGACGCCGCCGGCCTGTTCCATTTCCCAGCCGCCGGGCGTGGCCGAAACGGCGACGGAGAGCGGGCGCATGGCGTCCCATTCTTCGAAGCGCAGCGGCCGGTTGTCCATGCAGGACGGCAGGCGGAAGCCATATTCGGCCAGCGTCGCCTTGCGCCTGAAGTCGCCGCGATACATGCCGCCGATCTGCGGCACGGTGACGTGGCTTTCGTCGATGAAGACCAGCGCATTGTCGGGAATGTATTCGAACAAAGTCGGCGGCGGATCGCCCGGCTGGCGTCCCGTGAGATAGCGCGAATAATTCTCGATGCCGGCGCACGATCCGGTGGCTTCCAACATCTCGAGATCGAAGCGGCAGCGCTGTTCCAGCCGCTGCGCTTCCAGCAGACGTCCGGCGCGCTCCAGTTCCACCAGCCGCTGCTTGAGCTCTTCCTTGATCGACTTGATCGCCTGGTTGAGCGTCGGACGCGGCGTCACATAGTGCGAGTTGGCGTAGATCTTGACGCTTTTCAGCTCGCCGGTCTTCTGGCCGGTCAGCGGATCGAACTCGGTGATCTGCTCGATCTCGTCGCCGAACATCGAGATGCGCCAGGCGCGGTCTTCCAAGTGGGCGGGAAAGATCTCGATCGTGTCACCGCGCACGCGAAACGAACCGCGCACGAAATTGATGTCCTGGCGTTTGTATTGCTGGGCGACGAGGTCGGCGAGCAGGGCGCGCTGGTCGAGCCGGTCGCCGATCTGCATCTGGAAGGTCATCGCCGTGTAGGTCTCGACCGAGCCGATACCATAGATGCAGGACACCGAGGCGACGATGATGACGTCGTCGCGTTCGAGCAGCGAACGCGTCGCCGAGTGGCGCATGCGGTCGATCTGCTCGTTGATCGAGGATTCCTTCTCGATGAAGGTGTCGGTGCGCGGGACGTAGGCCTCCGGCTGGTAATAGTCGTAGTAGGAGACGAAATATTCCACCGCATTGTCGGGGAAGAATTTCTTGAATTCGGAATAGAGCTGCGCGGCCAGCGTCTTGTTGGGCGCCAGGATCAAGGCCGGGCGTTGCGTCTCCTCGATCACCTTGGCCATGGTGAAGGTCTTGCCCGAGCCGGTGACGCCGAGCAGAACCTGGGTACGGTCGTTGTTGTCGACGCCTTCGACAAGGTCCTTGATGGCGGTCGGCTGGTCACCGGCCGGCTCGAAGTCCGACACCATCTTGATGGCGATGCCACCTTCGGATTTCTCCGGCCGGGCGGGGCGGTGCGGCGTCCACAACACGCCATCCTTGTGCAGCGGATTGCCGGATTCGATCAGCGCGGAGAGAGCAGCTACCGTCGCGGTCACGCCACTCGACGTCATCGTCTCGGCTTCTTCCAGCGAGACGTCGAGGCCGGCGACCGGGTTGAGGCCGGCCGCCGTGCGTTCACGCGCCGTCGCCGCGCCGCCCATCGAAGTGCCGCGCGCCGTGCGCCCGGGTGCGGCGGAGCGCTCGGGGATCTTCTTAGGGTTCTTCGCCTTCGGCTGTTTCTCCGCCTCCCGCTCGATCTGGTCCGCCCAATCGGCGATCGAGCCGGTCAGCGGCGCGCCGGAAAAGTCGGCCTGCGGCGCTTCGGCAAAACCACCCGGATCAAGCGGCTCGGCGGCGTCGAGGAACTCGGTCAGCGGGCGGCGCCGCTTCGGCGCGCCATCTTGCGCCGGCGAAGGCGTTTTGTTGTCAGGACGTTTGGCCATGAGCCGAATATGGGTGGACTCGGCCAAAATGGAAAGAGCCGAGTGAAAGCGCCGCCGGCAGCAGCCGATGCTGCTGACAGAAGGCTGTCAGGAGGAGCGTCACCGCTGGCGCCTTGTTAAGGCAGTGCGGCGCCGATTTCGAGCGCCGCCGCTTCCGCCAATTGCGCGGCAATGGCGGCCGCGCGGCTTGCCTTCGGGCCATGCAGCGGCCAGACGAGGCGGCGCCTGATGGTCAGGGCTGGCACATCACGAGCGATCTCGATCAACTGGCCCGGTCCCAGATGCCGCCGCAGCACCAGTTCGCTGGCAAGCAGCGCGCCGAGACCGGCGATCGCCGCCTGGGCCACCACGATGGTCAAGGCGAAGCGCGGGCCCTGGTCGAGGTCCTTGCGCTGCCGGCCCGCCGCCGCGAACCAGTCGCGCCATGTCGGGTAGACATCGTCGCCCATGGTCGGGTCGATGTGCAGCAAGGGCAGATGGTCCAGGGTTTCGGCGGCATCCGGCCAGGGACGCTTTCGGATCAGGGAAGGGGCGCAGGCCGGAACGACGCGCTCGGTGAACAGGTCGATCGAGGCGAGATCCTTTGCTGCGCTGTTGCGGTAGCTGATGGCAAGGTCGACGCCTTCCTCCGCCATCGAATCCAGCGCCACCGAGGCGACGATGCGGACATCGAGCTTGCCAAGGGCGGCACGCACCCGGTCGAGGCGTGGCGCCAGCCAGAGCGAAGCGAAAGAGGGATCGGCCGCGATGGTGAAGGTCTCGGTACGCCGCTCGAAGCGCAGCCGCCGCAAGCCGGATGACAGCGCATCGAAACCGCGGTCGATATCGGGCAAGGCCGCCTCGGCGGCACGGGTGAGCACGATGCCGTTGCCGTCGCGTCGGACCAGCTTGACGCCCAGCCGGTCTTCCAGCTGACGCAACTGATGGCCGACCGCGCCGGGCGTGACGCCGAGCTCCTCGGCGGCGCGCGTCAGGCTGCCGGCGCGGGCGGCGGCAGCCAGCGCCCGCAGCGCCGACAAAGGGAGATCGCGAAGCGACGTCATGGATTGAGAATAACTCAAAACATGCCGAAGGAAACTCGTTTGTGCCGGGGCTTCGGCGATCCTAGCGTCGTTGAAGTCAATTCAACGGGACGAACTTCCATGCTCGATATGCCAATCCATGCAGATTCCATCGAAAATGAGCCTGCAAAGGCCCGCCCGATACGGTCGATGCGCAACGAGGGCGCGCGCGTCGCGGTCGAGTTCGACGGCGGTGAAGTCGGGCTGCTGTCGATGCGCTGGCTGCGGCTTGCCTGCGAATGCGACATTTGCGGCGACACCGCTTCGGGGAAACGCTGGCTGACGCCGGCCGATGTTCCCGCCGATGTCCGTGCCTCGGCGGTCGAGATCTCGCCGGCAGGCGATATGGACGTGACCTGGCAGGATGGTCACGTGTCGCGCTTCGCGGCAGGCTTCCTGGCCGCCCATGTCGGATCAGCCGGCGCGCCTCGCTTCCAGCCGCAGCTCTGGAGCAGCGACTTGAGCGGCCGCCTCGGCCGCTTCGTTTTCGATGCGGTGATCGAGGATGACGAGGCGCTGTTCCTGTCGCTGCGCGCGCTGCGCGACCATGGCATCGCGATGCTGACCGGGGTTCCGGCCGAGCCGGAGGCGACGCTGCGTGTCGCCGGCCGCTACGGCCCGGTGCGCGAGACCAGCTACGGCAAGGTGTTCGACCTGATTTCGCGACCCGATGCGAGGGTGGCCGGCGAGACGGCGCGGGCGCAGATCCCGCACACCGACGAGCCGTTCCGCTATTCGCCGCCCGGCTTCATCTTCTTCCATGCAGTCAGGACCGGGGCTGGCAGCGGCGGCACCTCGCTGATGGTCGACGGCTTCCAGGTCGCCGAGCAGATGCGCAGGACCAGGCCGCATTTGTTCGACCTGCTGACCAGATACGGCGTGACCTTCCATCGTGAGCATGCCGGCGAAGTGTTCTTCAGCGCCGAGGCGCATGTCATCAGCCTCGATGCGAGCGGCGCCGTCACCGGCATCCGCTTCAACGACCGCTGCCTGGCGCCGCAGGCCGGCTCAATCGAGAATATCGACCGACTGATCGAGGCGCTGGCCCAACTGACGCGGCTGATCTGCGACCCGCAGAACCAGTTCCAGCACCAGCTGCAGCCGGGCGAGGTCCTGGTCTTCGACAACCAGCGCGTCCTGCATGGCCGCACCGCCTTCGATCCGACGCTGGCCGTCCGCCATCTTCGCAGCTGCAATCTCGACCGTGACGGTGTGCACAGCACCTTCCGCACGCTGGCGCGCCGTTTTGCGCCGCAAGAGGCGGAGCCGGTGTTGTATCAGGGTGCGATCCTATAGGGCGCGCGTGGCTCGCCTCGATCAGCCCTCAATTGAACCACAGCGCGAAGGTCAAGAATCCGCCGCCGCCGAACTCGCGCTGGATCTGGTCGAAATCCTCGCTGGCCAGGATCTTGCCGCTTTCCAGATAGGGCGCGATTCCAGGACCGGTGATCGACAGAACGAGATCGAAGGGTTTCGGCTCGTCGAAGAAACGCTTCATGTTGATGCCCTTGCCGGTGATGCGGAAATGCGGCAGCAGCACCCGGCCTTCGAGCAGATCCTCGGCCATGGTCAAGGTGGCGAGCCAGGCTTGCACCTGTTCCTCGCTGACCTCCAGGCCGGTGAGCGGATTGACGCCTTTCTGCTGCGGTCCGGGCAGCCATTCGCGGTCATTGTCGGTCTCGGCGCGCATCGCTTTCCAGTCCTCGCGCGACAGCCGGATCATTTCGAGCAACTCGCGCCGCGCCGCCTTGCGGCGTTCAGGCTCGACCACGGGCCAGTTGATAAGATGCACCATCGAGATGAAGTCGGCGATGCGCCACTCGGAGGAGAAAATGTTGCTGCCCATCTCGCTCGGCGGCGGCACCAGGATGTCCTGCAGCGGTAGCTTGGCGCGCGGAAACAGCATGTGGAACGAGCCGTCGAACGTGCTTCTGAAATCATGCGCCAGCCAGAAATCGGCCTGCGCCATGAGGAATTCGGCATAGCCCTGCAGCCAGTGGCCGTCGGCGCGGTCGAAGCGGAAGGTCAGCGACGGCGCGGTATCACTGGTGTCGATGCTGCCGTGCGACAGCGTTGCCATGATCGCGGCGAAGCTTTCGTCGGGCGCGATGGTGCCGTCCTCGTTGAGGTCGATGCCGGCATGGGTGAGGTCGACCACCATGCCGATGTCGGCGCCGGCCGGGACGGAGCCCAGCGTGGCGGCGGACTTTTCCAGACGGTCGCGGAAGGCGACGAGGATGGCGCGGAATTCTTCGTAGGTCAGCGGTTCGGGATTGGGGTTATCCGGAACGGGAAGCCGCATCAGCGGCAGCATGAAGGATTGCGGGCTTTCAAAGCCATGGCGATGCAGGCCGCTGGCCAGGCTCTCCAGCGCGGTGAAGAATTCGCCGGCGCCGGCGGCATAGGCCGATGCGGGATCACCAGTAGCCGCGGCCTCGAGCTTGGCCAGCGCGGCATTGCGTTGCGTGACTGTCTTGGCTTCGAACAGGGCGGTTGCGGCTTCAGGCGCGGCGGCCGAGGCGGCGGACAGCAGCGGCAATGAAATGACGGCCGATGCGAGCAGACTTGCCAGACATTTCATCTCGTTCCTCCATGATGCGGTTGTCCGGACCATACACATATTCGTTCTGCCGCTCCCAAGCGACGGGCAACCGTCATCCAATAGCCCGACAGTCGACACTTCCCTGGCTGACCGTCTACACAGGGCAAACGATTGGGCTCCCAGTGTCGAATTATCCGCTTTCCTACAAACTGTCCTGGCTGCCGAGCCTGTTGAAGCCATCGCTTGGCGGCGACAGGAACGGCTTTGCGGCACCGGCGGCGACATTGATCGAACCACGGCCGTCGCGGACGGTGCGGCTGGCTTTCGTCGGCGATATCTCCGCCGTCGCCAACCGCAGCACGCCGCAATGCGACCCGGGGATCATGGCGCTCTTGTCCTCCGCCGACCTCGTGGTCGGCAATTGCGAGAGCCCGATCGTCGAACGGCCGAGCGCCGTGCTCGGAACAAAGCTCGGCACGCATCACACGATGACCGAGCAATTCCTGGTCGACACGCTTGCGGCTGTCGGTATCGCGCGAGACAGACTGGCACTGTCATTGGCCAACAACCATGTGCTTGACCAGGGCATTGCCGGCTTCGATCAGACGGTCGCCACGCTGAAGCGACTTGGGATCCGCACCATCGGCACACCGGCCAAGGGGCCTATCGAGCGGCTTTCAGCCGGATCGCTGACGCTGGGTTTTGCCGCCTTCACGCTCTGGCGCAATGCCGATGCGGCGCTGTTTTCGGGCCGTGTGTCGATGACCGTCGAGCCGGCGCGGTGGCGCCGCGATGCCGCCAAGAGCATCGACCTCATCTGCGCCGTGCCGCATTGGGACTGGGAATTCAGGCATTTCCCACGGCCGGCGACGCGCGCACTGGCAAGGCTGATGGCCAGCCATGGCGTCGGACTGATCGCCGGGCACCATGCCCATGTCGTGCAGACGGTCGAACGCATCGGCAAGACGGTCGTCGCCTACGGGCTTGGCGATTTTCTCGGCACCGCACTCTCCCGTCAGCCATGGCCCGGCCGCATCGGCGCCATTCTTACCGTCGATGTCAGCGCCGACCTTGGCACGCGCGGCGCAATAGAAGGCTACCAATTGCATTTCTTCATGCGACTGCGTCAGGGCAACCATGAGTGGCTGGTGCCAATCGAGGCACTGGACGGTGCGGAAAAGCGGCGGGTCGCGGCCCGTCTCGACGCGATTTTTCCGACACGCTCTGCCTGAGCGCCTGCCCAATGCTGGCGACTTTCGCGCAAAAGCCGCTATCATCGCCATCTCAGCGGCGGCCGGGGTTGGCCATGGAAGCAACGGATTTCATGCCGAGCGAGGCGGTGATCGCCGGCATCAGGCGCGACATCGAGGCTTATGAGGCGAGGCGGGCCTCGGCGCAGCGGCAGGTTCGCTGGCGCGTTCCGGTCTTCCTCGGTCTGCTCATCGTCTGCGTCGGGCTCATTGCCTGGCTGTTCAACACAGTCGCCGACCCGCACGAGCAGTGGTTCTCGACGCCGCATGTCTTCCTTTATCTCGGCGGCTTCATCGCCGCGGTATTGCTCTACTTCCAGGCGATCAAGCCGGCGAGCCGGCTGCAGCAATCCTTCCGCGACACGCTCCTGCCGATGATCTTCGGCTTCGTGCGCGATGTACGCTACCAGCATGGCATCAGGCCGAATTCCTTCGACAGGCTGCCGCGCGAAACGGTCGGATCCTTCAACCGGCAGCGCTTCGACGACATCATTTCCGGGCGCTACGAGGATTTCCCGTTCGAGCTTTACGAGGCAAGGTTTTCGGAAGGAACCGGCAAGGGCGAGACCGTCGCCTTCAAAGGTATCGTCGTTGCCTTCGAGACCATCGAGCCCTTTGCGGGAACTCTGGTGGCGGCGCGCAAGGCCAACAAGGTGGTGCATTTCTTCCGCGGCATGTTCGCCGGCAAGATGCAGGAATTGACGTCAGGGGTGGCCGAACTCGATGCTGCCTACGAATTCCGCACCGACAATGTCGAGGCGGCGCGGCCGCTGGTGACGGGACGGCTGGCGCAGGCGCTGACCTGGCTTGGCGAGACTTGGCCTTTCGACCAGGCCCGCGTCGCGCTCAGCGGCAGCGACGGGTTCCTGTTGATGCCGCGGTCGAAAAACTTCTTCGAACTGCCGGAGATTTCCGTGCCGATCGACTATCAGACGCATGTCGCGCCGATGATCGCCGATCTCGGCGCGATGCTGGCGACGGCGGCGCTGGTGCGCAAGATCGGCGCGAAGGACGAGGCGGCCGGCTAAAGCGGTCGCTGACGGGATTGCGACGGATTAGCAGTCGAAGCCGATAATAGTCGGCCTTTTCCTGCGCCATCGTCTTGAACGGCACGCAGACGGTGAAACTGCCGACCCGACGGCCGTTTTTGGTGTAGTCCCAGTCGAAAATATCGGCCGGGGTGAATTAGAGCTCCTGGCCGGCGACGTTGGGGACGGCCTGCGGTTCGGTCCTGGAATTGCCTTAGAGCAATACCAGGAAAAGTGTGTGCGGTTTTCCGTCCGGAATTGCGTAAAAACAAATAGTTAGAGCATCTCACCGTTTCCATGAAACGGTGAAATGCTCTAGAGTCCGGTCAAACCGGCAAGCCAGTTTGCCGACCGCTTGGCTGCGTCCACCGTTGCGCCAGCGGCACGGCCGAGATCGGTCTTGACCACCGCATAGCCGGCCTTGGTGCGATAGACGACCGCGCGGCCACCGTCGACCGCGCTTTCGAAGGCTACCGGCCTGGCGGCCGCCGTTTCGCTGGCTGTCACCGTTCCGCCAACCGGCGCGCTCGGGCGATGGCTGAGTTCCGGCGGCAGCGGTGCGTCGGTCTCGACCGCGCGGTTCGCCGGCTTGAGGTCGGGCTTCGACGCCTTGGCGGCGAGCTCGGCGGAGGAAGCCGAGCCCTTCTCGCGGCAGATGCCCGAGACCAGCGGATAATTGAAATTGCGCTGATGCAGGATCTGGCTCTTCATCGCCGCTTCGCAATCGGCGATCGTTGCCCATTTGGCCGGCGTCTCGCCGATATATTCGCACAGCTTGGCGTCGCAGTCGCAGCCGACAATGGTCATGGCGATAAGGGCGGTCTTGATCACGGTCTCGTCCCTTCGAGATGCCCCCCGGCAGCCATTCAGGTCCATGTCGCCAATGGCTCCAGCGACACACGATATCCCATCGCGCGCGAACAAGGCGGGATTTTGGCTTCCAGCGCGAAACGAGAGCGGGCGGCGCGTTGGACAGCGTCGCCGTGGAAAGCGGCGTCGTTTCGACGGGAAGCTGGTCGCACTGACGTGCCGGCTCGCCTCCGTCCGACAGCCATATCGCCTTAGTCGGTATAGATGCGCTCCAGTTTGGCGCCGGCCTCGGCCAGGGCCGGCAGCACCGTGTGCAGCTTGCGCACCGCGACGCTAAGAGCAGTGCGGCGTGTGTCGGGCGCGATCGGAACCGGGTGGCTGAACAACGCGCGCGAGCCTTCGGGCGCGGTGATCGCCGCGCTTGAGGTCACCGTGACAAGAACCTCGTCATTCCCGCCGATCTCGACCAAGGAGACGCCCTTGTCGATGAGGCGCGGGATCATCTCGGCGAGCGTTGCCTGCCTGGTGATGAAGACGGTGCCGTCGGCGCCAAGATCGCGTTCGAGAAGCGTGTCGGGCTCATTGCGCGTCGTCTCGCCAACAGGGCCCTTGGCCCAGATATGGATGTCGGAGGGGCCCGGATCGTCGACGGCGGGGTATAGCGATTTGGTCAGATCGGCGCACCATTGCTTGACGGTGTCGGCGAGGCCGAAGGCGAGCTTGCGTTCGCTGGTGCGGATGGAATCGTCGCCGACGGCGGGTTGGACGGCAAACAGCCCGGCGCGCTTTTCGGCATAGGGAAAATCCGACCAGGGCTTGGTGGCAAGCAGGGAAGCGTACTCGCCGGCCGCTTTCGCCTGATAGATATCGACCGCGATGCGCTTGCCGGCGATTACCTCTGTGACGCGGCCGACCGTGTTTTCGTAGGCCCATTGCAGGGCGCCGTCGATCGTCAGGCCGGTGCCGATGACCGTCGGCACGACGTAGTCGAGGATGTCGATGCCGTGCGCGGAGGTGACGCGGATGACGATCGCGTAATCCTGCCAGTAGTGGCCGATGTAGCTCCAATAGGGAAAGCCGCTCGGCTGGTCCTTGTCGACAAAGGCGGCGTAGTCGCGCGCGGCATAGACGGCCGCCCATTTCGGGTAAGCGAGCCAAGTCGACTGCGGCGGCACCTGATAGTCCTGCGCCGCTTGCCTGATCTTGGAGGCCAACGCTGACGGCGGAGTACCATCGGCGACGCCGGGCAGCGGAGTCTTGTCGAGGGACGAGGTGGTCAGGAAACCGTAGGCCAGTCCGGCGACCGGGATCAACACGACGAGAACGATCAGCCGGAGGATTGTCTTGATGAGCCGTCTCAGCCAGCGCAGCAGGAACATGTCAGGCCGCGCGTTCTTTGTCGGAGCATGATCTTCTTCCGAAAACCGGTTCCCACTTTTCGGGATCATGCTCTGGATCGAAGTCGCGGCATGGCGGCAAGCAAAGGCAGGCGCGGTCGGCGAAGATGCCGGCAGTGGCAGGCTTCCAAGTCGGCGGCATGAAGCATCCCCCTTCACGTCACGCTCGACGTTAGCCGATTTTGGCACGAGGAACAGCCCGCCGATGCAACAAAGCGCGAAGCTGGTTACCGGCGAGGGGCTATCGCCCGCCGTCGTCTTTGCATCTTCGGCAATGTATCGGCGACAAACGGGCCGCAGCGCTGGACCCAAAAGACAGTTGGCGCTGGGATTTCTCCCAGCGCCTCCCTGCCAGATCAGGACACGATCTCGGCAGCAACTCCCGAAAGATGTCGCGCCAGGTCGGCCTTGATTTTGACGGTCCTGCCAGTCGCCACCCGAGGGCGGCGCCCGTTCCAGACCACGCCGGTCTCCACCCTTGCGGGCTTTGCCCTGCGCGCCATCGAAGGTTTTTGCCGTCCTTCATGGCAGCATCGGTCCGCCGTCGGCGTTGGCACGCTTTCCGCGGCCCCGTAGGTCTCGGCTTCCGTCCCTCGAACAGGCAAGCCTGCTCTCGTTCTGGGCCGTACGGGCCTCAGGAAATCCGCCTTTCACTTTCGCCTTTCGGCTGGGCGATCGGTAGCCGCCTGAGATGGGTTTAACGTACGCCGGGTAAGCGGTTTGCGGAATGCCCTCGACCCTGTGGATAGCGGGATTATCGGGGATCGTCGCCAGAAGCCTAGGAAATTCAAGGCTGGACCCCTTAGACAGCCTGCCCCGCTTTTCGCTGCCTGGCCGGAAGGAAGTCTTGCTCTGCGGGTTCGCGCGGGTTTCAATGCCGGCAAAGGATCGGGACGATAGTCCCGTACCCTTTGGGGAGTGCAGGTCCTTGAATGACATGCACCGGGAGGCGGGATTGAAGGTCGGGGTGGTTCTCAATCCGATTGCCGGCGGCGGCAAGCTCAAGCGGCATTGGCCGGAGGCCGCCGCGTCGCTACGCAGGCATTTCGGCGCGTTCGATCTGCGCGAGACCCAGGCAAGCGGTGATGCCGAGCGGCTGGCGATCGACCTGGCGGCTGGCGGCTTCGAGCTTGTGATCGCGGCCGGCGGCGACGGCACGGCCAGCGAGGTTGCCGACGGCCTGCTGCAGGCATCAGCGGAAACCGGCCGGAGCACCGAACTCGGCTTGCTGCCATGCGGCACCGGCATCGACTTCGCCTGCGGGCTCAACTTGCCGAAAGGCATCGATGCCACGCTGAAGCAGATCGCCGATGCCCACCCGCGAAAAATCGATGCCGGCCGCATCTGCTACATCGACGACCACGGCAAGCTGGCCAGCCGCCACTTCATCAACATAGCCAGCCTTGGCCTATCCGGCGCGACGGACCGCGCCGTCAATGCCGACAAGCGCAAGGGCAGGGTCTCGGCCAAGGCGCTGTTCTTCTGGCGCACGGTGGTGGAATTCGTCCGCTACCGTTTTCAGGATGTCAGGATCACCGTCGACGACGGCGAGCCGGTAGAGGCGCGCATGGCGCTGGTGGCGGTTGCCAATGGCAGGTTCTTCGGCGGCGGCATGATGATCGCGCCGGACGCCGAGCTTTCCGACGGCCAGTTCGACATCGTCATCCTGCGCGCGGCGGGCAAGCTCGGCCTTATAAGGGACATCCGCCTGCTCTATGGCGGCCGGCACCGCAACCACCCGGCCATCACCATCCTGCGCGGCCGCAAGGTGCTGGTCGAGCCGCTCGGCGACGCCGAGAAGAACGGCGCGCTGGTCGATATAGACGGCGAGTCGCCGGGCCGGATACCGGCGACGTTCGAGATATTGCCAGGCGCGCTGACGTTGAGGTGTTGATTCAACAGCCTCGATCATCGATTCCGCCGCTGCGCTCAGGCAATTGAAATAGCTGGCTAAATTGTTCCCGGATTACAGTACGAGCCTGGCCGGAAAGCCCGGCGCGCGAAGCTGCGTGCCGACGGCGTCCTCCAGCAACTTGACGATCTGCGTCGACCAGGCATCGCCGCCATAGGCGCGCTTGCCTTCCTCGAAGATCGTGTTGACGCGCGTGGCGAGATCGAGCGGCGCACCGAAATCCTTGCCCATTGCAAGCGCGAAGCCGAGGTCTTTCAGCGCCAGATCCATGGTGAAGCCGATGTCGTAGGAGCCGTTCAAGACGAGCTGGCTTTCGGTCTCGTGGACGAAGCTGTTGCCGGAAGAGGCGACGATGGCGTGGTATGCCTGGGCGAGGTCGAGCCCGCCTTGCTTGGCCAGCATCAGCGCCTCGCCGGCGGCGACCAGATGGATGAAGGCCAGCATGTTGGTGATGACCTTGATCACCGCCGCCGAGCCGACCGGTCCCATCAGGAAGGATTTCGCGCACATCGCCTCGATCGCCGGCCGGTGCCGTTCGTAGAGCGCGGCATCGCCGCCGACCAGCGCGGTGATCTTGCCCGCGGCTGCCAGATGCACGCCGCCGGTGACCGGGCATTCGAGCGTCTCGATGCCTTTCGCCGAGGCGAGGGCGGAGAGCCGCACGATCTCGTCGCGGCCGTTGGTCGACATCTCGATCCAGGTGCCACCGGCCGGCAGGCCGTCGAGCAACCCGTCGGGGCCGGCCAGCACCGCCTCGCTCACCTTGGGCGAGGGCAGGCAAGAGATTGCGTTGCCGGCGCAAGCGGCGGCCTCGGCCGGGCTTGTAGCCGCGGTGGCGCCGAGCGCGACAAGGCGCTCGACGGCAGCCGGATCGCGGTCGACGACGGTGACGGCAAAGCCGTTGCGCAGCAGGCTGGCGGCAAGGTTGCCGCCGAGATGGCCGAGGCCGATGAAGGCGTAATTTTCGCTCACGGCATCAGCGGCGTCTGCATCATCTGCAAATGCAGGTCCTTGCCGGTGTAGGGATGGGCGTCACAGACGGCCTCGTTGAGCTCGACGCCGAGGCCGGGCTCCTTCGATGGGATGACATTGCCGTCCTGCCACTCGATCTTCTTCTTCAAGAGCGTGGCGTGGAAACCATCCCACTGCTTCAGCGATTCGAGGATGAGGAAGTTGGGCAGCGTCACCGCGAGCTGGATGTTGGCGGCGCCCACCAGCGGGCCGCAATAGCAGTGCGGCGCGATCTGGATGTGGTAGGCCTCGGCCATGGCGGCGATCTTCTTGGTTTCCAGAATGCCGCCGGAGCGGCCGAGATCCGGCTGCAGGATGGTCGCGGCGCGGTTCTCGATGACGCGGGCGAACTCGAACTTGGTCGTCAGCCGCTCGCCGGTGGCGATCGGGATCGACGTACCCCGCGCCACCTGCGCCATCACTTCGGGCATGTCAGGCGGCACCGGCTCTTCGAACCACAGCGGGTCATAAGGCTCGATGGCGCGCGCCATGCGCAGCGCTCCCGACGCGGTGAACTGGCCATGCGTGCCGAACAGGATGTCGGCGCGGGTGCCGACCGCCTCGCGGATCGCCTTGATCATGCGAGCGGACTGGTCGATGTCGACGAGGCGCGGCTGGTGGCCGTCATAGGCGGTGTAGGGGCCGGCCGGGTCGAGCTTGACGGCGTTGAACCCCTGCTCGACATATTCGAGCGCGCAGGCCGCCGCCATATCAGGATCATTGTAGACATTCTTGCCGCGCGCATCCTCGGAATGGACGCTGCCGGTGTGCGGGTAGAGGTAGGTGTAGGAGCGCAACGTCTCATGCACCTGGCCGCCGAGCAATTTGTAGACCGGCTTGCCGGCTTCCTTGCCGACGATATCCCAGCAGGCCATTTCGAGCGCCGAGAAACAGCCCATGCCGGTCACGTCGGGGCGTTGGGTGAAGCCTGAGGAATAGGCGCGGCGGAAGAAGTTCTCGATGTCGTGCGGATCGTGGCCGATCAAATAGCGCTCGGCCATGTCCTCGACGAGCTTGGCCGTGACATGCGCCGAGAAGGTCGCGTTGTAGGCCTCGCCATAGCCGACCACGCCGCCATCGGTGGTCAGCTTGACGAAGATGAAATATTTGCCGCCGATGCCGGGCGGCGGATTGCCGACAACCCAGGTCTTGACGTCGGTGATCTTCATTTATGGTCCTCCAGAACCAGCTCCGCGCCTTTCCATCCGGTAAGGATCGAGGCGGCGTTGGTATTGCCTGTGATGTTGTCGGGAAAAATCGAGGCGTCGATGACGCGCAGGCCAGCCAGGCCGTGCACCTTGAGCCGGGAGTCGACCACGGCGCGCGAGGCGTCCGGACCCATGCGGCAGGTCGAGACCGGATGATAGACGGTGCCCGAGCGTTTCCTGAAGTCGGTGATCAGGTCGGCATCGGAGGTGATCGACGGCCCCGGCAAAACCTCTTCCTGGATGATCTCGGCCATGGCCGGCATCGAGGCGATCTTGCGCACGAATTTCACCGCCGACAGCATCTCGTCGACATCGGCATTGGTCGAATAGGCGTTCGGCGTGATCTTCGGATACTCGCGCGGGTTCTTGGAACGGATCATGATTTCGCCGCGGCTCGACGGGCGGCAGTTGGAGAGGCCGATCGAGAAGCCGGGCCACGGGTCCGGCGTCAAGATCGGCCGCTCGCCACTCTTCGGGATGACGGTCGAGAAAGCCTGGAAGTAGAGCTGCATGTTGGGCCGCGTCATTGACGGGTCGGTGCGGAAGAAGCCGCCGGCATTGTTCATCGACAGTGACAGCGGGCCGGACTGGGTCAGAATGTATTGCATGCCGACCAGCATCTTGCCCCACCAGGGACGCAGGATCTGGTTGAGCGTCGGCAGCTTGCCTTTGAACGTGTAGTTGATGCCGACATGGTCCTGCAGATTGGCGCCGACATTGTCGTTGCTGTGGACGACCGGAATGCCGAGACTGCCAAGCAGCGCCGAAGGACCCACACCGGAAAGCTGCAGCAACTGCGGCGAGTTGATCGAGCCGCCGGACAGGATCACCTCGCGGCCGGCGCGGGCTGTCTTCGTCTGGCCGCCCTGTTCATATTCGATGCCGACGGCGCGCTTGCCCTCGAACAGGATTTTCGTCGCCAGCGCATTGGTCTCGACACGGACGTTGCGGCGCTTCATGGCCGGGCGCAGGAAAGCGCGCGCGGCCGACATGCGGCGGCCGTTCTTGGTCGTGATCTGGTAGACGCCGACGCCTTCCTGACTGGCGCCGTTGAAGTCCGGATTGAACGGCAGGCCGGCCTGTTGAGCGGCCGCCAGATATTGCTTTGTCAGCGGATGCACCGCGCTCGTGCAATCGGTGACGTGCAGCGGACCACCGACACCGCGCCATTGATCGGCGCCGGCCGCATTGTCCTCCATCGCCTTGAAGGATGGCAAGAGGTCGCCATAGCTCCAGCCCGGATTGCCGGCCGCGGCCCAGGCGTCGAAATCCTCGCGCGCGCCTCTGATGAAGACCATGGCGTTGATCGAGCTCGAGCCGCCGAGCAACTTGCCGCGCGGCCAATGGTCGGCATTGTTGCCGAGGCCCGGATCGGGCTCGGCCTTGTAGTTCCAGTTGACGGCCGGGTCGAAGAAGGTCTTGCCGTAGCCAAGCGGCATCTGGACATAGAAGCGTCGGTCGGTTCCGCCGGCCTCCAGCACCAGCACCGAGAAGCGGCCCGAGGCCGACAGCTTTTCGGCAACGACCGAGCCGGCCGAACCGGAGCCGACGATGATGAAATCAAAAGTCTGCATGGTGAATGTGGGCGCTTCCTGAAATTCGACACCAACCTAGGCGCGGCGGGTCCGCCAAGTCGCCGGGCCATCCGGCATCGGTTGTGAAAAAAGCGACTGGGATAAGTGGTGGAGTTGCGGGGAATACCGACAATCGCGCTTGATATCCAAGGGGCGGACGCCTTATGCGGAGGAGTATTATTTTGGCGCATGATTTTTTCCGAAAAGTCTGCAACTTTTCGGATTCATGCGCTGCCCATCACACTGCGCAAGGCAGGACATCAACATGCGTATCCTGTCGGATGCTTTCATTCCCGAACTGCCCGGACACTACCGGGGCAAGGTCCGCGAAAACTACGACCTCGCGGATGGGCGTCGCATCATCATCGCCACCGATCGCATCAGCGCCTTCGACATCATCCTGGCGTCGATCCCGTTCAAGGGCGAGATCCTTACCCAGACGGCCCGCTACTGGTTCGAGGAAACCGCCGACATCTGCCCGAACCATGTGCTGGAATATCCCGACCCCAACGTCGTGGTCGGTACCAGGCTCGACATCCTGCCGGTCGAGATCGTCGTGCGCGGTTATCTCGCCGGTACCACCAGCACCTCGATCCTGACCCGCTACAAGCGCGGCGAGCGGGATATGTATGGGATCAGCCTGCCGGACGGAATGCGCGACAACGAGAAGCTGGCCGAGGCGATCATCACGCCGACGAGCAAGGCCGCCGATGGCGGCCATGACGAGCCGCTGTCGAAGGCCGAGATCATCGAACAGGGGCTTCTCACGCAGGCGCAGTGGGACACGGTTTCGGGCTACGCCTTGCAACTCTTCGCCCGCGGCCAGGCGCGCGCCGCCGAGCGAGGCCTCATCCTTGCCGACACGAAATACGAATTCGGCACCGACAAGAGCGGCAACATCATCCTCGCCGATGAAATCCATACGCCCGACAGCAGCCGCTACTTGATCGCCGCGAGCTATGAACAGGCCCTGGAGAGCGGCACGCGTCCGGAGAGCTTCGACAAGGACTTCATCCGCTCATGGGTGGTGGCAAGGTGCGATCCTTACAAGGACCCCATCCCTACAATACCGGACGAGGTCATCAAGCAGGCGTCGCGCGTCTACTCGCAGGCCTATGAGGCGATAACAGGCAAGGAATTTATCCCCGATGTTTCCGGGGCGACCGTGCTGGACCGCATCCGCGCGAACCTCAAGCGCTATTTCTGACGGCTCCGGGCTTGAGTCCGGGGCGCGTTGACCTCCAGACGCCGTGACGCTACGGGATCGAGGGCAATCGCTCATGGGGATTTCTGGCATGGTGCATTACGCAGAAGGACGGCCGCTCGGCGATCTCACCTTGAGGACGCTCGCCATGCCCTCCGACGCCAATGCCGCCGGCGACATCTTCGGCGGCTGGGTGATGGCGCAGATGGACCTTGCCTGCGGCATCCGCGCCGCCGAGCGCGCCAAGGGCCGCGTCGTGACAGCGGCGGTCAAGGAAATGTCCTTCGCCAAGGCGATGAAGATCGGCGACACGCTGTGCATCTACACCCATGTCGAGCGTGTCGGCCGCACCTCGATGACGCTCAAGGTCGAAGCCTGGGCGCAACGCTACCTCTCCGACTTGATGGAAAAGGTCACCCACGCCGATTTCGTCATGGTGGCGCTCGACGGCGAGGGCAAGCCGAAGCCGGTCCCGGCCGAGAGCTGATTCTCCAAGGTTGCGGTTTTGTAACAACGCCCGCGCGGGAGATGCGCCGGGCGACATCCGGTGGTTGCCTCCGCACCGGATTGTCCCGGCACTGGAGGAAGACAATGCGTCAACACATGCTGAACGGCTGGCTCCTCGCAGCCTTGCTTGCCCTGGTCTGCCTGCTTGGCGTCACCGCCTATCTGGAGGTCAGGACAGAGCTTCCGCGCGTCGCCTGCATCCACAGCCAAAAGTCCTCCGACAACAAAGTCATGCGAGTCGGAAATTGCGGGGCGGTATGTTGCGGGACGATGATCCCCAACGCCTGACGATTGCCGCTAAAGACGATCCCACAGCGATTATGCGGCTGCGGGCGTTATGCGGATGACGGCTGCAGGTAACTCAATAGAAAATAGAACAAAGGACGCAACTAGCGAATTGCAGTTGCCGTCATGCGGGGATCCTAAACCCCTTGCATCGCAAGGGTTTCAGGCGTGCTGGCCGTCGAATTTCGTACGCGCCGCCTGCACTCGCGCGGTGTTCTTGCGCGCCCATTCGCCGAGCGCCCCGACCGGCACCAGAAGCTCGTGGCCGAGCTCCGTCAGCTCGTAATCCACGCGCGGCGGAATGGTCGGAAACACCTCGCGGGTGACGAAGCCGTCGCGCTCCAGGCCGCGCAATGTGGTGGTCAGCATCTTCTGTGAAATGCCGCCGACGGCTGCGCGCAATTCATTGAAGCGCATCGGTCCGCCGCCCAGTTTGCCGACGACCAGAACCGTCCATTTGTCGCCGACCCGTTGCAGGATTTCCGACACGGCCCGGCAGTCCTCGGTGTTGTGCGGGTGCCTCAGTATCAAAGAAGTGCCTCCTTGCGCGCCAAGTTGTCAGTATCACATATAGCGCCGGTATCCAAACGATACCACAAGTTCCCTAAGGAGAGCCCCCTAATGTCCAAGCCCAAGATCGCCATCGTCGTCGGTTCGACGCGCGCCGCCCGCTTCGCCGACGTACCGACGCAGTGGATTGCCAAGATCGCCAAGGCGCATGCCGACATCGAGGTCGAGATCGTCGATCTGCGCGACTGGCCGCTGCCGTTCTTCGACGAAGTCGCCTCGTCCGCCTGGGCGCCGTCGCAGAACGAAGTGGCGCAGCGCTGGCAGAAGAAGGTCGCCTCGTTCGACGGCTTCATCTTCACCGCCGCCGAATACAATCACGGCCCGACGGCCGTGTTGAAGAACGCCATCGATTACGCCGCCAATGAGTGGAACAAGAAGCCGGCCGGCTTTGTCGGTTATGGCAGCGTCGGCGGCTCGCGCGCCGTCGAGCACCTTCGTCTCGCCGCCGTCGAGCTGCAGATGGCGCCGGTCAAGTCCGCCGTCCATATCGCCTGGGCCGATTTCCTGGCCGTGCGCCAGGGCGAGAAGAAACTCGAGGACATCGAGCACCTGAACCAGGCCGCCACGGCCCTGGTCAACGACGTCGCCTGGTGGGCCAAGGTGCTGAAGGCAGCCCGCGCCGCCGACGCGATCGCCGGCGAAGCCCAGGCCGCCTGAGCTTAATCAGATCGTTCCGTCGGGGCGGCGCTTGCGCCGCCCTTTTTCATTTCAGGAAGCGCAGGGGTCGAGTCACAGCCAGCCGCCCGAGAAGCCGGCGCGGCGCAGGCCTGTGGTGATCGCTGGCACGTCACGCATCAGTTTCCACAGGAAGTCCGACCGGTAGTTCTCGATCATCAGGGCGATCGGTCCCTGGTTGATGCCGACATGGTCCGGCGAGACCCAGCCGCAGGCGCGGCCGTCGTCGGCAGCGATCGTTGGATTGAAGCTTGCAACGAAGCCATAAGGGTTGCCGATGTGCAGGTCCATCTTGTGGAAATGGCGCATTGCCGGCAGCACGATTTCCGGCGCGAAGGGCAGGGAAGCGATCGCCGCCCAGGGCGACAGCGTGCCGTCGTCGGGGCCGAAAGGCGCGCCGCGCGCGCGATAGCCGAAGAAACGGCGGCCGTCGGTGCCACGCGCGACTGGGCCTGGGCCATCGCTGGCGGTCACGCCCCAGCAGTTCTCGCCGTAGCCCACGAACCCCTTCGGATTGCGGATGGCATAATCGCGCTGCAAGTAAGTCGCCTCGCGGCTGTTGTGGAAATAGTCGCTGTCGCGACCCTGCATGAAGGCGTCGCGGATGCCGCGAAAATCGATCCAGATGGGCGAGAACTGATGGATGAAAAGCGGGCCGGCATAGATCAGCTCGCGGCCGTAGATCTTTTTCCAGCTGTAGGTCGACAGCCACGCGGCGTAGCTCTCGGGCGGCAGTGGGTAGGTCGGCGATCCCAGCCCGAGCACGTAGAGGATCAGCGCCTCGTCAAATCCTTCCCAGCGATAACGCAGGAAGCCTTTTTCAGGCCGCCAGCCATGGGTGACGGTCGCGCCGCCATTTTGCGCCCAGCGCCAGTCGGCGCGACGGTAGAGCGCATCGGCCAGCCGGCGGATTTCCAGTTCGGCTTCGTCGTCTTGGTCGAAATAAGCGCCGGCAGCCAGAACGCCTGCCAGCAGAAGTGCGGTATCGACCGTCGACAGCTCGCAATTCCAGACGCGGCGGCCGGTCTCCATGTCGAGGAAATGATAGTAGAAGCCCTTGTAGCCGGTGGCATTCGGCTCCGGCCCGTGCGGCGCATTCCAGAAGAAGCGAAGCGTGGCCAGGGTTCGCTCCGTCGCGGCGGCGCGGTTCATGAAACCGCGCTCGACACCGACCGGATAGGACGACAGGGCGAGCCCAACGGCGGCAATGCTGGCAGGCGAGACCGGTGTGTTGCGGTCGGCGACCAGGCCGTTTTCAGGGTTGGCCTCGTTGAGAAAATACTCAAATGACAGGCGCTGGATGTCCTGGAGCAGCGCGTCGTTCAGCGGGTGTTCGGTCGATGCATCCATGACTGTCGATATAGGGGAACTGCGGCCGCATTTCCCATTCTTGCGGCGCATCAACAATCGGTGAGCAAGGCAAAAGCTGTCGATTGACGGCGATCACGTCCGAGTGACTTGCATAGTGCAACTAACTTGGCTATGAGTCACTTTCATTTTGAAAGAGACCTTCGCCATGGTTGCCAAAACAAGCTTTGAAACACGGCCGTGCCCCATCGCGCGCAGCCTCGACGCCGTTGGCGAGTGGTGGAGCATCCTGTTGCTGCGCGACGCATTCCAGGGCCTGACGCGCTTCGACCAGTTCCAGAAGAGCCTGGAGATTGCGCCCAACATCCTGACGCGGCGGCTGAACAGCCTGGTCGAGCGCGGCCTGTTCGAAAAGCGCGTCTATTGCGAGCGGCCGCTTCGCCACGAATATGTGCTGACCGCCAAGGCGCGAGATTTCCGGCCGGTGCTGCTTTCGCTGCTCGCCTGGGGCAACAAGCATCTCGCACCCGAGGGGCCGAGCCTGGTTGTGGTGGACAAGACCGACGGCCGCTGGGCCGAGCCGGTCATGGTCGACCGCGACAGCGGCAGGGAACTCGACAGCGGCGGCTTCACCATGGCGACCGCGCCGATGGCGAGCGACCGCATGCGACAGCGCTATCGCTTCAGCACGGAAGGCTCTGGACTTCCGCTGAGCGAAAACGGACCGATTGTGAGCGACCAGGACGAGGCTCGCGCCAAATGAACAAGCTGCTTTCCTCGGCCGAGCTGCAGCAGCCGTCGGCCATTCAAGTTCCGCCGCCGGCGCCCAAGTCGCGCCGTAAGCCGCTTCTGATGCTCGGGGCTCTGATCGCGATTGGTGTTGCCGGCTGGTACGGCGTGCAGTGGTGGCAGTTCGGGCGCTTCCTTGTCTCGACCGACGATGCCTATGTGGGCGGCAATGTCACGCCGCTGGCGCCACGAGTCGCCGGGCATATCGACCAGATCCTCGTCGAGGACAATCAGCACGTCGCCGCCGGCCAGCTGGTCATGCGCATCGACGCCAGGCCGTTTCAGGCGGCGCTGGAGCGCGCACAGGCATCGGTGCAGCAGAAGCAGTCGGCGCTCGGCAATCTGCGCGCCCAGATTTCGCTGCAGAACTCGCTGATCGCCCAAGCCGAGGCCGATCTCGAGGCCAAGAGTGCGGCCGCCGTATTTACCGCCCAAGATGCGAAGCGCTACGAGGTGCTTGCCAGCGCCAGGACCGGCTCGCAGCAGGACGCGCAGAAGAGTGCGGCGGCCGACGGCCAGGCGCAGGCATCCGTCACCGCCGGCCGGGCGGCACTCGCCGCATCCCGGCAGCAGCTCGATGTCCTCAACACGCAGATCGAGGAGGCTATCGCCGAAGTCGCGGCCGCCAAGGCGGATTTCGATACGGCCGCGCTCGATCTCGGATTCACGGAAGTTCGCTCGCCGATAGACGGTGTTGTCGGTAACCGGCTGGCGCAGGTCGGCACCTATGTTTCGCCGGGCAGTTATTTGCTGACGATCGTGCCGTCGTCGGGGCTGTGGGTCGACGCCAATTTCAAGGAAGACCAGTTGCGCGATATGAGCGATGGCCAGGCGGCCACCGTCTATGCCGATGTCGCCCCCGACCGGCCGCTGAAGGGCCATATCACCAGCCTGGGCCCGGCGACCGGGGCCATCTTCAGCGTCATCCCGCCGCAAAACGCCACCGGCAATTTCACCAAGATCGTGCAGCGCGTGCCGGTGCGCATCAGCATCGACCCTGAACAGGCGCAGAAAGTCGCCTTGCGGCCTGGACTGTCGACGGTCGTCACGGTCGACACGCGTTCGCACTGAGGCTGCAGCCATGCCGGAGAGCGCCACGCAGGAATCCTTCCTGAAGAGCATTTTGCCCTTCATGGTGATGTGCGTCGGGATGTTCATAGCACTCCTCGACATCCAGATCGTGGCGTCTTCGCTGCAGGATATCGGCGGTGGCCTGTCGGCGGCGCAGGACCAGATCGGCTGGGTCCAGACATCCTATCTGGTGGCCGAGATCATCGTCATCCCGCTGTCGGGCTGGCTGACGAGGGTGTTTTCGACACGCTGGCTGTTCACCATCTCGGCGGCCGGTTTCACGCTGGCCAGCATGCTGTGCGGCTTCGCCTGGAACATCGAAAGCATGATCGTCTTCCGGGCGCTGCAGGGGCTGCTCGGAGCATCGATGATCCCGACGGTGTTCACTTCGTCGTTCCACTATTTCCAGGGTCCCCGGCGCGTCTATGCGGCCGCGGTGGTCGGCAGCATCGCCTCGATCGCGCCGACACTCGGGCCCGTCATCGGCGGTTGGATCACCGATACGTTGAGCTGGCATTGGCTGTTCTACATCAACGTCGTGCCGGGGGTCATCATCACCATCCTCGTTGCAGCTCTGGTCAAGATCGACAAAGCCGATCCGACGTTGCTGAAGGGCGCCGATTATATCGGCATGGCGCTGATGGCAGTCAGCCTCGGCACGGCCGAATATGTGCTGGAGGAAGGCTCGCGCTGGAATTGGTTCGACGACGCAACAATCCGCAACGGCGCGGTCCTTGCCGGGATCACCATGGTTCTGTTCGTCATCCGCAGCCTGACCTATGCGCAGCCGGTGGTGGATTTCCGCGCCTTCGGCAACCGCAATTTCGCCATCGGCTGCTTCCTGTCCTTCATCACCGGCATCGGCATCTTCGCCACGATCTATCTGACGCCGCTGTTCCTGGGTTACGTGCGCGGGTATGACGCGCTGCAGACCGGGCTCGCGGTGTTTTCCACGGGCGTCGCCTCGATGATCGGCGTTCCGGTCTACATCTTCCTCGCCAAACGCTTCGACACGCGCTGGCTGATGATGTTCGGCCTGGCATCCTTTGGCGCGTCGATGTGGAGTTTCAGCGCCATCACCAGCCAATGGGGTTCGGCCGAGCTTTTGATCCCGCAATTGTTCCGCGGCTTCCCGCAGGTCTTTGCCGTCGCGCCGAGCGTCAATCTCGGACTCGGCAGCCTGCCGCCGGAAAGGCTGAAATATGCCAGCGGCCTGTTCAACACGATGCGCAATCTCGGCGGCGCGGTCGGCATCGCCATTTGCGGTGCGATCCTCAACGATCGCACCAACTTTCATTTCCTGACGATCGCCTCGCATCTGACGCCGCAGAACGTGGCCGCGATGCAAGTCTTAAACAATGTCGCGCAGCGCTACGGCCAATTGCCCGGCGCCATCGATGATGGTCATGCCGCGGCGCTGAAGCAGCTCTGGCAATTGGCCTATCGCGAGGCATCGACGATGGCCTACGCCGATGCGTTCCTGGTGATCATGGTCGCCTTCGTCATCGCGACGGCGCTCGTTCCTTTCCTGCGCAACGTGACGCCCAAGGCGCCGCCGCCGGATGCGCATTGAGCAGGACGCTCACCGGCTTGGAGCTTACCACTTCACGCTGAAGCCGACCGAGCCGCCGAAGGCATGGCTGTGGCCGAAATCCTCCAGGCTCGAGCGCGCGAGCAGCTCGCCATGCACGGAATAGCGGTCGTCGGCCCAGCTCAGCGAGCCGCCGATGCCCACACCGCCCCACAGCTGCTGCGGCGTGCTGGTCAACCTGGTGCCTGAGACGTCGACATAGGTGCCGTCCAGAAAGTCGTAATAGAGGTTGGCTATGCCGTAGATATGCGAGCGGCTCGTCCGGCCCGCCTTGTCCTGCCAATCGCTCTCATAGTCTGCGGAAAGGCCAAGGCGGCCGATCAGGCTGTCGCTGCTGCCGTTGGAGACCAAAGCGCCATAGGGATCGGTGAAGCTGTCGAAATCGACCGAGGCATAGCTTAGCTGCGCCTGCGGCGTCAGCGACCAGTTGCCCTGGAGCGCGATCTTCTGTCCGGCTTCGATGCCGAGGCCGTAGCCGAAACCGTTGTTGCCCTCGCTCAGCCTGCTGCCGAGCGTCGCGGAAGAAAGATCGCTGTCGAACCAGGTCAGTTCGGCCTGGGTGTCTACATAAAAACCGTTCTTGCCGTACCAGGTCAGCGTACCGCCGAAGCCATAGCCATTGGTGTCGATCGAGCCGATGCCGAAGGACGAGGAGACATCCGATTTCACCGTGCCGTAGTGGACGGTGAGGCCGCCGACCAGCATGCCGGAGGTGGTCTCGGAGAGCAGCACGTCGAGGCCGGCTTGCAGCCGCCACAGGTCCGCGTCGTAGTCGGTGCCGGTCGTGCTCGTGCCTGGCTCGAACTCGCTGTGCGAGGCCTCGATGCGTCCCCAGATCGGGTTCCCGCCCTGGCTGGCGCCGCCTGTCGCCGACTGGTCGGCGGCAGTCCATGAGCGATTGCCGATGCGTTGTTGCAGCGTGCCGAGCTGGATGAAGCTCTGCAGCCCGCCGGCATAGGCCTCGTAGACCGGCGCGGCCGGCGAGTAGAGCGGCGTGGTCGGCCCGCCCGGATCGACGGGATTGATCAGCGCCGAGCGCAGATACCAGTCGCCGTCGGCCGGCGTGCTGACGCCGTTCTGATAGAGCCGGTAGGCGTAAGCGCCGGCCACCACAGCCTGATCGCCCTCGAAGACATAGTCGCCCTGCAGGTTGAACGTGCCGGCGGAGGCGCCGCCGACATCGATGATCTTGATGCCGTCGACGGTCTGCGCGCCAGCGCCGCCAAGGGCGATCACCTTGACGTTGGCGGTACCCGAGGTGTTGCCGGTGATGATAAGCTTGTCAGTGGAAGAGATGTCGCCGTCGAGCATCGCCTCGATCTCGACCGTGCCGCCGGCGCCGGTGAAATTACCCTGGATGGTGAGCTACCCGATCGAGTTGCCTGGCGCGATGACGCCGCCGGCCTGTAGCGTCGTGTTGCCGACCGTGCCGTTGCCGCCGAGCGCGCCGCCACTCAGGACGGTCACCGCGGAGTTGGCGAGGGAGCCGTTGACCGAAAGCTTCCCGGCCTCGATCGTCGTCGCGCCGCTCAGCGTATTGATGCCGGTGAGGTTGAGATTGCCGGCGCCCGTCTTGGTGAGCGTGCCAGTGCCGTCGATGATGGCGGAGAAGGTTGCATCGGCCGGCTGGTTGAAGACCAAAGCCGCGTTATCAAGGATGTTGCCGGTTCCGAAGCTCGTCGCCTGGCCTATCAGCGTGCCGGTCGAGATCGTGGTGCCGCCGCTGTAGGTGTTCGTGCCGGAAAGCACGAGCGTGCCGGAATCGGTCTTCACCAGACCGCCGGTTCCGGCGATCTCCGCGGCGATTGTCGCCGTCACGGCGGCGTCGGTCCTGATCGTCGTGGCGGCGGTGTTGGTGGTGAGCGTGTCGCCGTCGATCACATAGCCGTCAGTCATGAACTGCATGCCGGTGAAGCCGACCGTGCCGGCGGAATCGTCGACCGTGACGGTGCCGGCCTGACCGGCGAACACCGCGAAATCCTGCCCCCACTTGCCGTTGATCGCGCCGTCGGCTTCCGTCCAGTTGCGGTTCGTCGCATGCCATACGCCGTCACCGCCGCTGATCGTGCCATCATCATGCAGCGCAGCGTTGCCGCCATCCCAGAAGCCCAGCGTCACGCCGGCGCTGGAGATCAGGTTCACCTCGCCGGCGATGCTGGTCTGCACGAAGAGCTGGGACGGATCGACGCCGGCAGGCAGGCTGCCCAACACCAGCCCATTGTCGGTAAAGGCGCCGCCATAGTCCATCAGCCGGTAGACGCCAGGGCCGAAGCCGCCGACATCGGTGACATTCAGCGTGCCGTCGAGAGTGAGATCACCGTTGACCACGATCAGGTCGTTGACGCCGTTGCCGACCGTCCCGGCAACGCCGAGCTCGTAGTCGAGTTTCGCGCCTGCGTTGAGCGTCAGCGAACCGACCGTGAGCGTGCCATGGCTGTCGCCCGGCGCGATTGTGCCATCCACCGTCACCGGCCCGCTGACGGCTGTATTTCCGAGCGAACCATCGACGCGCAACCTGCCTGCATTCACCGTCGTTGCGCCGGTATAGGTGTTCATGCCTGAGAGCGTGAGCGTGCCGTCGCCCAGCTTGGCAAGAGAGCCGCCGGTGCCCGAGATCGAGCCTGAGAACGCGGTGCTGGTGTCGCCGCCGATCGTCAATTTCCTGTCGCCGAGATTCACATTGCCGGCGCCCGATAACGAGCCGATCGTCTCGTCATCGCTGTCTATCCCCGTAAAGATCGATGAAATAGGGGGTCGTGCGAGCGACAGCGTGGCGCCGGCGGCCACCGTCACCGCTGAGGCGTCGGGAATGGAGTCGATCCCGGTACCGACCGCATAGAGCGTCCCGGCCAGGATTTGTGTCGCGCCTTGATAGCTATTGTTGCCGGCCAGCACCTGGCGGTAGGCACCGTTCTTGACGAAGCCGCCGGTTCCGGTGATGCCGCCGTAGAACAGCGCGGTCGTGTTGGCGAAATTCGTGCTGGTCGTGAGGTCGCCGACAAGCTCCACCGTGCCGGCATCTCCAGAGAGCGTGCCGATGGTCTCGTTGTCGAGGACGCGGAACACACCGGCCTGGGCAATCACGGCAGACTGGTCGCCGATCGCGTTGCCGCCTTCGGCCTCGAGGGTCCCGCCCAGAATTCGCGTGCCGCCGGTATAGCTGTTGTTGCCCGACAAGGTCAGCGTGCCGGCGCCGGTCTTGGTGAAAAGGCCGCTGCCGCTGATGACGCCCGTCAGGCCAAGGTCGGCATCGGTCTGGAACGTGCCGTTGCCGGTCAGGGTGACATTGCGGCTGCTGGTGAAGGCGGACGTCGTCTGCAGCCCGCCGCCGTTGAAGGTCAGGCCGCCGGAAGCGGCGCCGAGATTGGTGTCGGCGGAGACAGAAAGCACGCCATTGGAGATCGTGGTTCCACCGCCATAGGTGTTGGCGCCCGTGAGAACGGTCGTGCCGCTGCCGATCTGACTTACCCCGCCGCTGCCGGAGATGACACCGCCATAGGTGTAGGTGTCGGAGCGGTCGAAGGCCAAAGTGGCGTTGTCGGAGACGTCGCCGATGATCGAGCCGGTGGTGCCGCCATTGCCGATCTGCAGCGTGCCTTGGCTGACCGTCCAGTTCGTGGTGGCCGTGCCGGTGCCGGTCAATGCCCAGGTGCTGGTGCCGGTTTTTTCGAAAAGCTCGAAGTTCCGATATTGAGCCGATGCGCCTATCGACGAGACGTCGAAACTGCTGTTCGTCGAGCCGCCAAGCCGCAGCGTATCGCTGGGGCTCACGTCGCCGGCAAGTACATCGCCAATGATCTGCGAGCCGGCCCAAAGCTCCAGCGTTGCCTTGGAGCCGGTGTTGTTGCCGAACAGGATGGCGGTGGTCGAGCCGGCGCCTGCGCGGATCGTGCCGTTGTTGATGACCGTGACGTTCCAGACCGTGTTTTGATCACGGCCGATCGCCGCCGAGCCATTGCCGCCCTCCAATGTGCCGTAATTGGTTATCGAGACGCCGGGGCCGCGGGCGCGGACCGCGAAATTGCCTGCGCTGTTCCCAGTCAGGTCCGAGCCGCCACGGATCGTGCCGTAGTTGACGAGGGTCGCGGGTTTCGCGGCGGTGCCGGTCATAAAGACGCCGGCGCCGGCATATGCGCCCTGGCTGTTGCCGCCCTGGATCGTGCCGGTGGCATTGTTGATGACCGTCGCGCCCGAGCTGAAGATATTCACGCCGGACCCGTTGTTTCCGAGACCTCCGCTGGTCCCTCCCGTTCCACCTGTGACGGTGCCGTTATTGACGAGAGTCACAACATTCGTGAGCGCAACGCCGATGCCGCCAGAGGCGCCTGCTGCTGCAGCAGCACCGCCGGTAATTACCCCGTTGTTGACCAGCTGCGCGGTGGTACCACCCACCGTTGTTACGCCACTGTCGAAGATCAGGCCGCCACCGGCAGACGTGGCGCCAGATTGATTGGCGCCCGTGATATTACCCGACAAAGTCACCGTTCCGCTTGTAAGGGTTCCGCCGCTGAACCTGACAGTGCCCGGATTGGAGGGCACGGTGGTGCCTGACAGCGTAAAACCCTGTGTGTCGAGCGACAGCGATTTGGTCGGAACCGGCAGAGTATTCGGCGCCGTCACGCCGAAGCTGTTCGTCATCACGATCGACGAGCTTGGGTCGCCGTCGGCATTGGCCGCGTTGATGGCGGCGGTCAGTTGGATCTCGTTGCTGACGAAATAGGTCGCGGCCGGGGCTGTGCCTGGAAGCAGGCACGCGATCGCTAAGCCACTCGCGCCCGCAAGAAGGATCCTGCCCCGAATGCGCCGAAGCGCGCCGCTGCTAGTCTTCATCTGGCGATGCCCCTTGCAATCCGCCGCCAACCCATACCGGTTGCCTGAGGGTCCGGGTGGCGCGCGCCGACCAAAGCGCTAAGAGGTTAATGCGCGGTTTGATTCTTGTCTTGCAGTTGAACTGCCGAAACTGGATTTTTTCCAACAGTTACTTTGAAGCAACATTAGTTGTCGAAATATAAGCAAATAGAAATATAAGGCTTTACTTGAGTATGGATCGCGCCATTGCGCAGACAGGCGGCGTCGCGTCCGAAGCCAGGTCTGAAACACCCTTTGCGGGATTATCAGCGTGCGACCGGTCGATGCCCGTCGGGCAGGCGTGTGGCGATCAGCTTGTCGATGCGGCGGCCATCGAGGTCGACCACCTCGAAGCGCCAGCCTTGCGCGTCGACGCATTCGCCGGTCGTCGGCAGATGATGCAGATGCGACAGCACATAGCCGGCGACGGTCTCGTAGTCGCGGTTTTCCGGCAGGTCGATGCCGAGCACCTCGGCCATCTCGTCGGCCTGCATGTAGCCGGCGAGCAGCCAGGAGCCGTCCTCGCGCTTGACGGCGTTTTCTTCGTCCTCGCCTGCCTCGAGATCCGAGCGGAAGACACCGGTGATCGCCTCCAGCATATCGGCCGGGGTAACGATGCCTTCGAAATGGCCGTATTCGTCATGGACGAGCGCCATCGGCACGTCGGATTCCTTCAGCCGCTGCAACACGTCGAGCGCGTCGGCCTGGTCATGGACGATGGGAGCCGCACGCACATGCTGGCGCGGCTCCAGTGTCTTGCCGTTGAGGATCGCCGCCAGCACGTCGCGCGTCTGTACGACGCCGACCATGGCATCGACATTGCCCTCGCCGGCAGGCAGGCGTGAGTGCTGCGTTTCCATCAAGAGCCGCCTGATGTTCGCCTCATCGGACTGCAGGTTGATCCAATCGACCTCGGTGCGCGGCGTCATCACGGCGCGCACCGCGCGATCGCCAAGGCGCATGACGCCGGCGATCATGCGCCGCTCGTCGGATTCGATGGTGCCGTGATGCTCGGCCTCGGCGACCAGCATCTTGATCTCCTCGTCGGTGACTTTCTCCTCACCCTCGCCGCTCTGGCCGAGCATCCACAGAATGGCGCGGCCGGAAATGTCGAGCAGGAAGACGACCGGCGCCGAAACCTTGGCAAGGATGGTCATCGCCGGCGCCGCCCGCACGGCGACGCGCTCGGGATCCTTGAGCGCGATCTGCTTGGGCACCAGCTCGCCGACGATCAACGAGCCATAGGTGATCAAAGCCACGACGATGCCGACGCCGAGCGGGTCGGCGATGTTTTCGCGGATGCCGGTCGATGCCAGGTACTGCGCCAGCCGCTCGCCCAGAGTGGCGCCGGAAAAGGCGCCGGACAGGACGCCGACCAGCGTGATGCCGATCTGCACCGACGACAGGAATTTGCCGGGATTGGAGCCTAGCGCCAGCGCCCGGCCGGCACCCTTGACGTTGCGGTCGATCATCGCCTTGAGGCGGGCAGGCCGCGACGAGACGATGGCGAGCTCCGACATCGACAGAAGGCCGTTCACACAGATGAGGACGGCCACGATGGCGATTTCAACGTATAGCATGGCGGGTCAATAGCATTGCTGCAGTGCATTCGAAAATAGCCCGCCGGTATTTTTGAAAGATGACAGGTTTGGCTGCCTGACACGTCGGCTGTCAAAGGAATTGTCCGGTAGACGCGTGGTCAAGGTGGCGGGCCATTCGCGCCCGGCGCCGGGGCACCAAAGGCACCACGTTAAAAATCAATGGGATAGAGCGGAACCATTATCAAATGATATGGTTAGGGTAGCTTGCGGGGAACGACACATTGGCGCTCGGACCGAAACATGGCCTTGTCCAGAAGCTTCTGGAGGAGACCGGCATTACCGAGGCGCAAGCGTTTGAATTGGTTTCGCTGCTCGGGTTGAACTGGTCGTCTTTGATCAGGGAAGCGAAAGCCCTGAGGGACAGTTCGAAACCGCCGGAACAACCTTAGAGCAGTTCAGTGTTGATAGAATCGCTGACCCGCTCTAACTCTTTGTTTTTACGTAATTTCGGACGGAAAGCCGCTGCGCACTTTTTCCTGAAATTGCTCTAGGCATCACTGCGACTGCTTCAAGACGCCGATGACGGCCATGCCGTCGGTGAAATAAGGATCGCCGCCGCCGTTGCGTCCCGTTTTGGTGGCGCCGATCCCCGGTATTTTGCTGGTCGATGCCAGCAGGCCGACTGCGTTGAGGTCGCCGATCAGGAAGTCGCGTTCGGCATCGATGTCGGCACCGATGTGATGCGTGACGGCGCCGGTTTCATGACTGAGGCCGACGCCGCGATCGAAACTGGCGGCGCCCAGCCAGAGCGGGCGGCCGTCATCGCCAACCGTATCCGTCCGCCAGAAGCGGACGTGGTGACGGCGGTCGGCGCTGTCGCCGATCGGCTTTTCGAAGGCAACGTCCTGGGCGCGGCCCTCGAACAGCAGGCGGCTCATCGGCGCATCGGGGTAGGGGCGGGAAAACAGGACGCTCTCGCCGATGTCGATCGCCGTCTTCAGCGTGACGGCGTCGGCGGTGTCCCAGCCGGCGACGGCGAAGGCGTGGACGATTTCCTTTTCGCTGCCGACCAGGCCGACATTGATCGGGTCGCCGGGAATGCCTTGCGGCGTGTGCGTCACCATCTCGAAAGGCCGGGTGCGGAAGCCGCGCTCCCGCCAGGTCCAGAATTCCGGCGCGGCCAGATAGGCCAGCGCCAGGTAGCCGACGCAGAACGCCGCCAGCCAGATGGCCGCCCGCCGCCGTAGGCTTCCTTCACTCACGATAGTGCACTCCCAACACCGGCCACGCCATCAATCTATGCGGCGCTGGACGCGTCGAGCAAAGCCAACTGTTTGCGATCAGCGGCAGGCGCGGTAGCCGCTCTTGCGGTTCTTGATATCGAAGTGGAAGTGGTTGCGGTGGTCGTAATTGTAGCCGGGGCCGAGCACCGTGGTGAAATATTCGCAGCCGTCGGCGCGGACATTGTTGAGGAAGCCACGGGTGCGGAAGGCGAACAGGCCGGGCTTGCGCACGTCGATGTCGTCGCCATTGTTGAGCTCGATGCTCATGACGTCGAGCGCGTTGCCCTTGCCGTGCTCGGACAGAACGCCTTCGCCGGCGATGTTGCGGCAGGAATAGCTCGAGCCCTGGTGGATCGTCTTGACGCCGGAGAAGTAGCGCCAGCGGGCGGCCGGCTGCAACTCATTCTTTGTCCAGGCGGCAAAGGTCGCGGCCATGTTGCAGGTCAGCGTCGCGGCCGGCTTCATGGCGACGCTGCCGATCGCTGTCACCTTCACCGGGAAATCGATGCCGCACTGGCCTTCATGGATCGGCTGGATGTCCTGATAGACGACGCCGAGCCGCTTCAACTCGTTACGGCAGTCGATTTCGCTGGCCGGCATTTGCTGCGGCTCCGACAACGGCTCGTCCATGCGCGGATAGGCAGCCTGGGTCAAATAGGGGTTGGACGGGACAAGCCGCTGCATGCCGGAATATTGCGGCGCCGGAGGCACTGCGGCGGTCTGGCTGCCAACATCGACCGCCGGCTGCAGCGCAAAGACGTCGCCCGTCGTGCAGGCCGATACCGTGGCGATGGCGAGGCCCGCGACGGTTACAGCGGCTATCGCGCGTGCACGTCTGCCCTGCCACGCAACGGCAAGCATGGCGCCAAGTCTTCGAGCCATCGAAAGGCATCCTTGTCCCCGAATGGCACAAGGTTAACGGGCAAGAGTAAAGGAAAGATCAGCGGCGTCATTCACGCCTGGGGCCGAATTGCGGCGCTGTTCTGTTCAATTACTGGCAGAAAGTGCCGCCATGACGGCGCGGTTCGAGGTCGAGATGGAAATGCAGCGCATGGTCGGGATCGGCGCCTGGACCGAGCACGGTCTTGAACGGCCCGCAGGCGGCTTTGCGGACCGCGTTGAGGAATTTTGCATCCTTCTCGGGCGGAGCCGGGCCGACTTCGATCTTCTTGCCGTCGGAGAGGGTGAAGGAGGCGATGTCGAGCGCGTTGCCGAAGGCGTGCTCGGATAGTTTCCTGGTGCCGTGGCGTGGCCGGCAGACAAAGGCCGATGCCTGGTCGATCGATTTCAGGTCGGCGCCGAATTCAGCCTTCGCCGCCGGCTGGATGACATCGACGGCAAAGCGGGCGGCGGCCTCGGCCATCGGACAATTGAGCTCGGTTGCCGGTCCGATGGCGACGGATCTGCCGAGCGACTTCAGCACGATCGGGTAGGGGATCGAACAGCCGATTTCGGGATAGCTTTCCGCCTTGTGCTCCTCGAATTCGACGCCAAGCGCGTTCAGCCGCTCGCGACAGGCGATCTCGTCGGCGGGCATTTTCGCGTCGGGCAGGTCGGCCGAGCGCGGATCGGGAAGCATCTTCTCGACATCGGTCGGTTTTTCGGGCGGTTGCGGGGCGACGGCCGGCGGCTCACCCTGCGGTTCTGCGATGTCGGGCTTTTCGGTAGGGATCGGCACCACGCCCGGCGGCTCGGGCTCGCTTTCCGTATCGGTTGACGGCTCCGGAGCTGAGGGTTCGGGCTCCGCCTGCCTCTTCTCAAGGGGCTTTTCAGTAGGGATCGGCACCACGGTCGACGGTTCGGGCAGAGCCCGTTCTTTCTCAAGAGGCTTTTCTGTCGGAATCGGAACCACGGCCGGCGGTTCGGGCTCGCTTTGCGTATCGGTTGAGGGCTCCGGGGCTGACGGTTTGGGCTCGCCCGGCTTTTTATCAAGAGGCTTTTCTTCTTTCCACCGCTCTGGCGGGCCGTCGGTCTTGGGAGCTTTGGTGTTTTGGTCTTCAATCCCAGCGTCGGGTTTCTTTGCCTCTGGGGGACCTGCCTTCGGCATCGAAACACTATCGGGCGAGGGCGGCGGAGCTGGCGTGTCCTTTGTCTTCTTCGGGGCGATATGCCGGTTGGCCCGCGCCTTCAGGTGGTGCTTGCCACGCGGCTTCAGCGGCTGGTCGGCCCGCGGCGTCAGTGGCTGCTCCACCCGCGGTGTCAGCGGCTTGTGACGCCTGTGATGCCTGGCGTCGGCAGAGGTGGCGAACAAGCCGGCCATCACCATGGCCAGCGCCAACACGCACATTCTGGAAAGGAAAAGCGCTGCCATTTGCCCTAAACGGCGCCGGCCTCGGCAAGTTGCTGCACAGGGCGCCTGCGCTCGATCACGATCGGTTACCACGCCGTCATGCGCCGATCGCCTCCAGCCCTTCCTCCAGCCAGTCGGCCAGCAGCGGCATGCCGAGCAGGTATTTGGCCGTGCGCTTGTTGGAGCGCTCCTTGGCGGCGGCCACGGCATCAGTCCATTCGGAAGCGTCATAGTCGCCGCGCCCGACCCAGACGAGCGCAACCAGTTCGGCTGCCTCGTCGACATTGAGATCGTTGATCAGCTCGCGGAATTCCTCTTCGGTGAGGTCTTCCGAGGCTTCCTCGGCCAGGCCGTCATGATGGTGGTTGTCATGGGTATCGCCGTCGAACTCGACCTCATGCTCGGCGCCGTCGTCATAGTCCTCATTGACGGCCGCGCTCAGCGCCTTGGCCTTGAGGATGAACAGGCGCACCGTGTCCGGGTCGATCGAAAGATCCCATTCCTGCTCGATGCGCTGCTGCACGGCCTTCTCCACGTGATGCGCTGCCGCGATGATAGCGGATTTGCGGCGCGCGTCACGTCCGTGGACAAGGCCGCCCTGCCGGGTTTTCGAAATAGTTGCGCCTTGGCCGGCATTTCGGGATGAAACGCGAGCGAGGCGGCGTTAGTCTGGAATTCTCAAGCTCAACATGGAGGCTTCGATGCGCAGACGTTTGCTTGTTCAGGTTCTGGCGATTGCGGCGCTGCCGCTGTTCGTCGCGCCGGCTTATACCGCCGGCGCAGGCGGTGGTGGCGATACCCAGACGACCACCAAATGCAAGAAGGGCGAGGTCTGGGACAAGAAGAAGCAGAAATGCGTCGTGCCGCAATATGGCATGCTGGACGACGACAGCATCTATGCGGCGGGTCACGACCTGGCGATGGCCGGACGCTACGACGAGGCGATCTCGGTGCTGACTTTAGCCGCCAACAAGCAGGACCCGCGGATCCTCAATTATCTCGGCTATTCGCATCGCCATTCCGGCCGCGTCACCGTCGGTCTCGGCTACTATGAGGAAGCGCTGCGCATCGATCCGAACTACACGCTGGTGCGCGAATATCTCGGCGAGGCGCATCTGCAGATCGGCGATCTCGCCGGCGCCCAGCAGCAGCTCAGCGAAATCGAGAAGCGCACCGGCAAGGACTCGCGCGAATACGGCATGCTCTCCGAGCAGATCGATCATTTCCTGAGGAGCTGATCGAGCGTCCCTGGCTTTCGAACCGGCTGCGAGCGATCGCGGCCGGTTTTTTGACATCGATCGCTTCTATCGGTCGCCGGCGGCCTTGCGCGAAAGCGGTGATCATTTTGCCGGACTTTCATTTTTGGGCGTGAAAATCGCGCGAAGATCGCTATATTGCGGGAAATTGCGGTGAAACGGTTCCGTTAGCCCGAGGCTGCCGGACCGTTTTCTTTTTGTACCCATTGACAAGGCCATTCCCGAAAAGCGGGGGTGGCGGCAGGAAAGGTCAGGCATCATGATCAAGGTCCCGATGACAGGCGAGGGGTTCGCGTCATTGAAGGAAGAACTGCGCTGGCGCCAGCAGTCAGAGCGTCCGCGCATCATCGAGGCGATCTCCGAGGCGCGCTCGCATGGCGACCTGTCCGAAAATGCCGAATATCACGCGGCCAAAGAGTCGCAGAGCCACAACGAAGGCCGGGTCAACGAACTCGAGGACCTGATCGCGCGCGCCGAGGTCATCGACGTTTCGAAGCTGTCCGGCGACAAGGTCAAGTTCGGCGCGACGGTCGTGCTCGTCGACGAAGACACCGAAGAGAAGAAGACCTACCAGATCGTCGGCGACCAGGAAGCCGACGTGAAGTCCGGCCGCATTTCGATCTCTTCGCCGATCGCGCGGGCACTGATCGGCAAGGAAGTCGGCGACGCCATCGAGGTCAACGCTCCTGGCGGTGCCAGGGGTTACGAGATCGTCCAGGTGCAGTTCATCTAAGGACCTTTTGATAATTACTCTGGCGGCCGACTACAGCGCCGCGCGTCCTTTCGGACGCGCAAAGGACGCGGTAGAACTTGGTTTGCGCATGATCCTTTCCGAAAATCGAACTCGATTTTCGGGGTCATGTGCGTGCGGTTTTCTGCGCTTCCGGTGCTCACGTACTTTAAGTACGCTCCGCTCCGGTTCTCGAAAACCACGCCATTCGACTCGCCAGAGCGAATTCTGAAAAGGTCCTCACGCTGGCGCCGCTGATCTGAGCGCCAGCAATCGTTCCGCCTCGGCCATCACCTCAACCGACGTAACTTTGCCGTCGGTTGGCGCCAGCAAGGTCGACGCGAACGGTCCGTGGGGGCCGGTGAGGCCAGGTTCGGTCGCCAGGAAAATGGCGACCGTCGGCAGGCCGAAGGCGCTGGCGAGATGGGTCAGGCCGGTATCAGCGCCGATGACGAGCGCCGACCGACCGAGGATCGCGGCTATTTCGGAAAGCTGCGATTTCGGCACCAGCACCGCTTGCGGCACAGCGCCAACGATCGCTTCCGCGACGTTCTTTTCCGCTTCGTTCGACCATGTGACGACCGGCGTGAACTGCCTGGCAGCCAGCAAGCGTGCGGTTTCGATCCAGCCCTCGACCGGCCATTTCTTGTCCTCGCGGCTGGTGCCGTGCAGCAGGAACGCGGTCTTGCCCTCGACATTGGAAAGTCCGCCCGCCGGCGGCACGATGCCGGAGCCAAGCACCGCTAGGTCCGGCTGATAATCCAGCGCCAGGCCGAACAGCCGGCGCGTGCGCTCGATGGCATGCAGATCGCGCGGCACGGCATATTTGCGCCGGTAAAACAGCGTCGCGGAGGGCTCGCGCGCGCTGGCGCGGTCTAAGCCGGCAATCGGCGCGCCAGCCTGGACGGCGACCAGAGCCGACTTCAACAGGCCTTGCGCGTCGATGACCAGATCGTAGCGGGAAGCTCGCAATGCCCGGCGCAGCCCAGCCATCTCGCGCCACGTGCCGCTGTCGAAAAGCTGCTTGCGCCAGCGCCGGATCGCCACCTTGTGGATGGTCCGGATCGCCGGATGGAGGGCAACGATGCCGGCAAAAGTCTCTTCCACGCACCAGTCGAACGTCACATCGGGGCGATTGCGCAGCGCGTCCTCGACGGCGGGAAAAGTGTGGATGACGTCGCCCATCGACGATGTCTTGACGATCAGCACCTTCATGCGGTCGCTGGAACCTTGAGTAGCCGGTCGGCGGCCGCCGCGACGCGCGCGACATCGAGCGTCTTCAGGCAGTTGAGGTGGCCGAGCGGGCAGACCTTCTTGTGGCAGGGCGAACAGGACAGATGCAGCCAGATCAGCTCCGAACGGTCCGTCAGCGGCGGCGTGTTCTCGGGCGAGGTCGAGCCGTAGACGGCGACGATCGGCGTGCCGACGGCAGCCGCGACATGCATCAGGCCGCTGTCGTTCGAAACCGCGAGTTTTGCCGCGGCGATCAGGTCGATGGCGTCCTCGAGCCGGGTCTTGCCGGCAAGGTCGATGGCTCCAGGCGCAAGCGCTGCGATCTCGCCGGTCACGTCGGCATCGTTCTTCGAGCCGAGCAAGGCGACGCCGAGGCCCTTTGCCATCATGTCCCGCGCAAGCTCGGCATAGTGGTCGCTCGGCCAGCGCTTTGCCGGGCCGAATTCGGCGCCCGGCATCAAGGCGACGAAATCCTGTCCGGTCAGTCCGAACCGTGCCAGCAGAGCCGCCTGGTTGGCGGTATCGATGGTGAGCTTGGGCATGCGGAACGTGCCGCCACGGGCGAGGCCGAAATAGGCCCGCGCCGTGCGCCGCTTCAGCCCGTCGGCTAGCGGCACGACATCGGTCAAAAGGCCGTAACGCATTTCGCGCAAGTTTCCGACGCGGCGCGGAATGCGGGCAAAAAACGGGATCAGCGCCGATTTCCAGCTGCCGGGCAGCACGTAAGCCATGTCGTAGCGGCCGCGCAGCAGGCGGCCGAAACGCCGGCGGCTGCGGAATTCGAGCGCGCCGGGCATCAGCGGAAAGTCGATCTGGCAGCGAATTTCCGGCATGCGCTTGACCAGGGGCGCTGCCCAGCCAGGCGCCAGCACGTCGATCGCGGCGTTGGGATATCTTTCCTTCAGCGCTGAAAACAGGCACTGCGCCATGACCATGTCGCCCACCCAGCGTGGGCCGATCACGAGGATCGTTGGGCTTTCAGCCATTCGACATAGTCTCTCACGCCGGTTTCGACGGTGCGGAATTGGCCATTGTAGCCGGCCGCGCGCAAGCGGGACATATCAGCCTGCGTAAAACTCTGATAGCTGCCCTTGAGGTGGTCGGGGAAGGGAATGAACTCGATCTCGCCCTTGCCAAGCGTATCGATCACGGTCTCGGCAATCGCCCGGAACGGCTGCGCGCGGCCGGTGCCGCAGTTGAATATGCCGCTCAGCCCCCGCTTCCACAGCCAGAGATTAACGTCGGCGACGTCACCGACATGGATGAAGTCGCGGCTCTGCTCGCCGGGCCCGAAGTCGCCATAAGCGCCGAACAGTTTCGGGTTTTCACCGCGCTCGACCTGGTTGAACAAATGGAAAGCGACCGAGGCCATGGCGCCCTTATGCGCCTCGCGCGGCCCGTAGACATTGAAGTAGCGCAAGCCCGCCACTTGCGAATGATCGGTGTCGAAGACGTTGCGGCGGACGTAATCGTCGAACAGCTTCTTCGAATAGGCATAGGCATTGAGCGGCCGCTCGAAGGCGGGCTCCTCGCGGAACTCGCTGCCGCCGCCATAGACGGAGGCCGAGGATGCATAGAGGAAGGGCACGCGCAGTTCGAGGCAGGCATGCAAGAGCCGCTTCGAATAGGCGTAGTTGACCTCCATCATGAACTTGCCGTTCCACTCCGTGGTGGTCGAGCAGGCGCCCTGATGGAACACCGCCTCGATGCGGCCGAGCGCGCCTGCTTCGAGCAGCGCGCAGAAATCATCCTTGTCGAGATAGTCGGCGATCTTGAGATCTGCCAGGTTGGCGATCTTGTGGCCGTCGGTCAGATCGTCGACGACGACGATGTCGTCATGCCCTTCAGCGTTGAGAGCGGCGACGATGTTGGAGCCGATCATGCCGGCGCCGCCCGTGACGATGATCATGATGGCCTCTGTCTGCTTGCGATTCCGGCTCTTATAAGGGAGGTCAGCCGGGCTGTCGACAAAAGCGGGCGTCGCCCTCCGCCACCATTCCCACGCTTGTCCATTTTGTCTGTTTTGTCTATTATGTATAAAATGGAGCGTCCCATGAAACAGTATCCGTCGACCGATCTGAAACAGCATCTCGGTGACGTGCTTGCAGCTGCCAGCCAGCAACCCGTTTCCATCACCCGTCACAACAAGCCGAGATACGTTCTAATGAGCATAGAGACCTACGAGGCTCGCTTCGTCGACGACAGCCGCCGCGCTTACGCTGCCAAGGACGCCCCGCCCGATCATGTCGAGATGCTTGAGGAATATTCCGCAGAGTTGAATCGTGATTAAACCTCATGCCGCCGACGTCTGGCGGTATCCATATCTGTGGTATCGCCAGCATGAAGACGGCGAGACCGAAGGCCGCAAGGCCCGACCCGCCGCCTTCGTGGCCGTCCTTCCCGGCAAAGCCGGCGGCACGAATCTCTTCATCCTTGCAATCACCTCCTCGCAGCCGGGCCGTGATCGCATCGCCGTCAGCGTTCCGGAAATTGAATGCCGCCGCGCCGGTCTTGACCCCATTCCCCTTTGGGTCATAGTCGACGAGTACAATCACGATATCCTGGAATCTTCAGCCTATTCTGAACCCAATGCCCGGATCGGCGCGTTCAGTCCGTCATTTCATAAGAAAGTCATGGCCGCTTTCATAGCAGCTGTCCGGACAAGCCAATCCAAATCCATTCCGCGTGCAGACTGAACCGCCTAAATTCGGATCATGAGGGACAAGAGAAATGCCGTCGCCCGAACTGCTTGTCGCGTTTTTCGCCACCACGGCGATCTTCGCCTACATTCCCGGTCCCGCCATGCTCTATGCGGCGGCGCAGACCATGGCGCGTGGGCGCTGGTCCGGGCTGACAGCCGCACTTGGCATCCATCTCGGCGGCTATGTGCATGTCTTCGCGGCCGCCGCCGGCCTGTCGGTGCTGTTTCACGCCGTGCCGCCGCTCTATATGGCGGTCAAGCTGATCGGCGCGCTTTATCTGATCTGGCTCGGCGTCTGCCTGTTCCGAAAGCGTGCGGATGGCGAGGCGGCCTTGCCCGCCATCGAGCGGAAATCGGCTCGCCGCGCCTTTTTCGAGAGCATCACCGTCGAGGTGCTCAATCCCAAGACGGCGATCTTCTTCATGGCGTTCCTGCCGCAATTCATCGACGCCTCGACGGCGCTGCCGGTCTGGCTGCAATTCGTGGTGCTAGGAACCATCGTCAACCTGATGTTCTCCTCGGCCGATATCGCCTGCGTGTTCCTCGCCGGCGCCATGATCGCGCGCCTTCGCCGGTCCAGCCGGGCGCAGCGCCTGATGCAACGGGCAGGCGGCGCCGTGCTGGTCGGTCTCGGCGTTCATGTCGCCCTGCAGAAGAGCTGAGGTAGGCGGGCCAGCGTTGCACTGACCCGAATTGCGGTATATCCGCATCGCGTTGAACGATCGGCGTCACAATTTCGGCGCCGCAACCTAACCAAGCCTGGCCCTTTTTTGGCCTGCCTCGAGTTAAGATGATCAAACAGCATCTGCCCTCTCCTGAACCCTTGCATCGCACCATCGCCGGCTTTGGCGAGGCCACTGTGCTGGTGGTCGGCGATTTCATCCTCGACCGTTTCGTCAGCGGCGTCATCGAGCGGATCTCGCCGGAAGCGCCGATACCGGTGCTGCACGGCAGGGGCGAAATGCTGGCCATAGGCGGCGCCGGCAACGTCGTCTCCAACATTGTATCGCTGGGCGCGGCCGCCATTCCCGTCTCGGTGATCGGCGCCGACCAGGCCGGCGACAATCTGATGCGCATGCTCGGCGAGGTCGGCGTAGATACCGACGGCTTGCTGCAGCGGAAGGGCCGCATGACCTCGTCGAAGAGCCGCTTCAGCGCGCTCAACCAGCAGGTGCTGCGTTTCGACGAGGAAGAGATCAAGCCGCTCACCGCCGCCGAGCGGGCAAAACTCATCGACCATTTCCAGGCCGCACTTGCCCGCGCCGACATCGTCATCCTGTCCGATTACGGCAAGGGCATCCTGCTCGAGGGCGTGGCAGCCGAGCTGATCGCGATCTGCCGCGACGCCGGCAAGCCGGTGCTGGTCGATCCGAAAGGCCACGACTATGCGCGCTATGCGGGCGCCACAGCGGTCACCCCGAACCGCAAGGAGCTTGGCGAGGCGGCCGGCCGCAAGGTGTTCAGCGACGATGAGATCGTGGCTGCCGCGCGCGATCTGATCGCGGCGCATGATTTCGAATTCATCGTCGCCACGCGCAGCGAAAAGGGCATGAGCGTGGTGAGCGCCGAAGACGCCCGCCATATCTCCACGCAGGCGCGCGAAGTGTTCGACGTTTCGGGCGCCGGCGATACCGTCATTGCAAGCTTCGCGCTTTCGCTGGCAGCCGGGGCCGACCGGGTGCACGCCGCCGTGATCGCCAATGCGGCGGGCGGCGTCGTCGTCGGCAAACGCGGCACGGCGCGGCTGTCGGTGGAGGAGCTTTCCGGCGCGCTGTTCCGCTCGCATGGGCCGGTCGCCCATATCGATGCCATTCTCGACGCCAATGCCGCCGCCCGGATGGTCGCGGCGTGGAAGGATGAAGGGCTGACGGTCGGCTTCACCAATGGCTGTTTCGATATCCTGCATGCCGGCCATGTCAGCCTCTTGCATGCCGCGCGCAGCCAATGCGACCGGCTGGTGCTCGGCCTCAACAGTGACGCCTCGGTGCGCCGGCTGAAAGGGGTGGGCCGCCCGGTCAACGACCAGCATGACCGCGCCTGCGTGCTCGCCGCCCTTGCTTCCGTCGACGCCGTCGTCGTCTTCGAAGAGGATACGCCGCTCAAGCTCATCGAGGCGCTGCTCCCCGACATTCTGGTCAAGGGCGCGGACTATACGGTCGAGACCGTCGTCGGCGCCGATGTGGTGCAGAAGGCGGGCGGGCGCGTGGTGCTGGTCGATCTCGTCGCCGGCAAGAGCACGACCAACACGATCGGCAAGATGCGCGCCGCAAACTGAGGGTTTCGATGTCTGAACTCAACGACTATCTGGTCCGCTCCGCGGCCGCGATCACCGCGACGGTCGAGCGTGACCTGTCGGGCGCAATGGAACGCGCCGCGAGCGCGGTGGTGGCGGCGCTTGCGTCGGGGAAAGCTCTTCTGATCTGCGGCAATGGCGGCTCGGCCAGCGATGCCATCCACATCGCTGGCGAACTGGTCGGCCGCTTCCTCAAGGAGCGCAAGGCCTACAATGTCATCGCGCTGCCGGCCAACGCGGCGGTGCTGACGGCCTGGGGCAACGACTATGGCTTCGACACCGTCTTCTCGCGCCAGGTCGAGGCGCATGGATCGGAAGGCGCGGTGCTGCTGGCGATCTCGACCAGCGGCAATTCGCCGAGCATCCTCGCGGCGGCCGAACAGGCGCGGACGATGGGAATGACGGTGATCAGCCTGACCGGTGACACCGGCGGCAAGCTCGCGCTGCTGAGCGACATCCTGCTCAACGTGCCGTCGACCTCGACGCCGATCATCCAACAGGGGCATCTGTGCCTCTACCATTATCTGTGCGAGGTGGTCGAAGCGCGCCTCAGCAATGGCTGACGGCGACGCTGGTCTTCCGCTTGCCGAGCCCGGCCTTTGGGTCGAACGCGTCGGAGCAAGGGCCTTTGCAGCCGGCCTGCCGGCGCTGTTTCTCGACCGCGACGGCACGATCAATGTCGATACCGGCTATCCCGACGATCCGGATGCGATAATTTTGCGCGACGGCATGGCGCAAGTAATCGAGGCCGCCAACCAACGCGGCATTCCGGTCGCTGTCGTCACCAACCAGTCCGGCATCGCGCGCGGCTATTTCGGCTGGGACGCTTTCGCCAAGGTCAATGGCCGTGTGCTCGATCTTCTGGCCGAACAGAATGCCTTCGTCGATATGGTGCTTGCCTGCGCTTACCATGAGGCGGGATCGGGTCCGTTGGCTGTTGCCGACCATCCGATGCGCAAGCCAAATCCGGGCATGCTGATCGAGGCAGGGCGGCGGCTTGGCCTGGACTTGAAGCGATCGCTGATCGTCGGCGACAAATCCGCCGATATGGAAGCGGGCCGGGGCGCCGGCCTCGCGCGCGGCTGGCTCGTCGACGGCGACGCTTCAACGATGGATGGGCTTTCGGTTCTGCCGCTCCGCGATGCGCATGACCTGGATGGACTGGTTACCGCCATCCAATCGCTTTGATCACGGATTGATTCAGAGCCGGGCCCCAGGCCATTGATTTCCGACGCGTTATCGAAGGTCGGCGCGTTAAGGGGGAAAGGCCACCAGCCCCTCATCCTTGACACGACGGATGGTCAAAGCGGTGCGCACCGTGTCGACATTGGGCGCCGAGGCCAGCTCCTCGATGACGAAGGTCTGAAAGGTGCCGAGATCGCTCGCCACGCAATGCAGCAGGAAATCGGATTCACCCGACACCATCCAGGCGTCACGCACGATCGGCCAGCCGCGCGTGCGTTCGGCGAAGGTTTTCAGCTCTGCATCGGCCTGGTGATGCAGGCCGATCAGGCAGAAGGCGACGACATCCATGCCGAGCGCCGGCGCGTTGAGCAGGGCGCGGTAGCCGCGGATGATGCCTGCCTCCTCCAGCCGCCTGACACGGCGAAGGCAGGGCGGCGCCGAGATGCCGACACGGCTCGACAATTCGACATTGGTCATGCGCCCGTCACCCTGCAGCTCGCGCAGGATCTTCCAGTCGATGGCGTCGAGGTCGGCTTTGAGCGGCATGGCTGTCTCGGCTTAGGCGCAAGAATCTTTCGCAATTTTGTAATTAAACGACTTTTGTGTCCGCGCCAGCCCTCATCGGCGCGATTTTTCTAGCGTAACAAAAGCCGCGATTTCGCGAATAGCTGATTGGCCACAGCTTTCCGGGGACGACGGTCCGTTCGCCTTGCTGCCATGGGTGGCAACCCTTACATTATCCTCGACAAAACCACGGCCTTGCGCCGCAGGGGACTTTTTCATGAGCACCAAACACGCGCCTGTTCTCATTATCGGTTCCGGCCCTGCCGGCTATACGGCGGCGGTCTACGCCGCGCGCGCCATGCTGAAGCCGATGCTCGTTGCCGGCCTGCAGCAGGGCGGCCAGCTGATGATCACCACCGATGTCGAAAACTACCCCGGCTTCGCCGACCCAATCCAGGGACCTTGGCTGATGGAGCAGATGCTCAAGCAGGCCGAGCATGTCGGCACCGACATCATCAACGACATCATCACCGAGGTCGACCTCAATGTGCGGCCGTTCCGCGCCAAGGGCGATTCCGGCACGACCTATACGGCCGACGCGCTGATCATCGCCACGGGCGCGCAGGCCAAGTGGCTGGGTATTCCGACAGAACAGACCTTCATGGGTTTTGGCGTGTCGGCTTGCGCCACCTGCGACGGCTTCTTCTATCGCGGCAAGGATGTGGCGGTCATCGGCGGCGGCAATTCGGCCGTGGAGGAGGCGCTCTACCTCTCCAATCTGGCAAAGAGCGTGACAGTCATTCATCGGCGCAACGATTTCCGTGCCGAGCGCATCCTGCGCGAGCGGCTGCTGAAGAAGGACAATGTCCACGTCATTTGGGACACGGTCGTCGACGAGATCACCGGCCGGCCGGGCAAGACGCCGCTGCCGCCTTCGGTCGAAGGGCTGAAGCTCAAAAATGCGGTGACCGGCGAGATCAGCCATCTCAAGATCGATGGCGTGTTCGTCGCCATCGGCCACGCGCCGGCGGTCGAGCTCTTCGCCGGCAAGCTGAAGCAGAAGCCGAACGGCTATCTGTGGACGGCGCCGGATTCGACCCGCACCGATGTGCCCGGCGTGTTTGCCGCCGGCGATGTTACCGACGATGTCTACCGCCAGGCGGTGACGGCGGCCGGGCTTGGTTGCATGGCGGCGCTCGAGGCGGAGAAGTACCTGGCGGGGATCGAGGTTCACCGCGAAGCGGCGGAATGACAAATCGGCTGAGAAAGGCCGTTTAAAAGCCTGATTTTTCATTCAGACGCCAAACGCAACGCGAGGGGAATCATGGCGCTGGACTGGGACAAGCTACGCGTATTTCACGCAGCGGCGGAGGCTGGATCGTTCACCCACGCCGCCGAGACACTGCACCTGTCGCAATCGGCGATTTCGCGGCAGGTCAGCGCGCTGGAGCACGATGTCGGCGTGCCGTTATTCCATCGCCACGCGCGCGGGCTGGTGCTGACCGAGCAGGGCGAGATGCTGTTTCGCACGGCGCATGACGTGCTGATGAAGCTGGAGACGATCAAGACCCGGTTGACCGAGACCAAGGACCGGCCGTCCGGTGTGCTGAGGGTAACGACCACGGTGGGCCTGGGCGCTGGCTGGCTGACCGAACGCGTGCAGGAATTCATCGAGCTTTATCCAGAGATCAGCCTGCAGCTGATCCTCGCCAATGAGGAGCTCGACCTCACCATGCGCCAGGCCGATTGCGCTATACGACTGCGCCAGCCGCAACAGCCGGACCTTATCCAGCGCCGCTTGTTCACCGTGCATTTCCATCTCTATGCCGCACCCTCCTATATCGCGAAATTCGGCAAGCCGGCTTCGATCGCCGAACTCAGGAATCATCGCATCGTTACCTTCGGCTTGCCGGTGCCCTCGCATCTGTCGGAGCTGAACTGGCTGGAGACGGTCGGCGATTTCGAGGGCGGGCAGCGGGTGCCGACGCTGCAAATCAACGACATCCTGTCGATCAAGCGGGCCGTGCAGGGCGGCGCCGGCATCGCCATGCTGCCCGACTACGTGATCAGCAAGGATACCAACCTTGTCCAGCTGCTGCCCGAAACCGAGGTGCCGTCCTTCGACACCTATTTCGCCTATCCGGACGCGATGAAGAACCAGGCGAAGCTGCATGTCTTCCGCGACTTTATCATCGCCAAGGCACGCAGCTGGTCGTATTAGGGTGTGTCGATATTCAGGTGAGGCCGGCCTGCAAATGGCGGGTTCCTGCGCTTCCGGTGCTCACGTACGAAAAGTACGCTCCGCTCCGGTTCTCGGAACCCACCATTTTCGACTCGGCCTGACCTGAATCTCGACACACCCTGCGCCGGTTAAACAGCTAATCGCGCCACGGCGTGATGCGCGGCAGCCAGCCGGGTACGGCGCGGCGGTACGCCTCGTATTCGGCGCCATAGCGTTGCGCCAGCGTCGGCTCTTCATAGACCTTGACGAAGGAGACCATCGCGGTGGCGGCGATCAGGCCGTAGATCACGACCGGCCAGCTCGAGAAAATAAGCGCCTGTCCAAGGATGATCGAGAGCACTGCCACATACATCGGGTTGCGGACATGGCGGTAGATGCCGCCGACAACCAGCTTCTCGGTAGGCGCCACCGGCGCCGGTGTACCGAGGCCTTCAAGCGCAAAGCGCGCGAAGGCATGGAGCAGGATTGCAGTCGCTCCGACCACCAGGACAAAGCCCGCCGGCACGAAGCCCGGCACGGCGGACAGCGGGGCGCGATAGCTGTCGGTCAGCAGCCAGGGCGCCAGTCCGGCAACGACACCGGGCGCGACGACCAGGAACAGCGCGCTGCCGGCGATTGCTGATAAAGTTCGCATCGTGGGTCTCCTGCCGCAAAAATAAACTTGGCCTGATGAAACCGGCAGCATTTGCCGACTCACGTAATTCCGAGAAAAAACGCCCCAATTTTGTATTTTAGCAGTCGCTATCGGCCCGAAAACGTTCTGAAATCGGCTATTTTGCTGGTCCTATGGGTTCCGGGAATGGGTTGGACCACAGCCTGCGCCTTTTTGCATGCGTGTGTTGCAAAATAGATGCTTGTTTCTTGGGCATGATGAGTAGATATATAGTGTCATCTCCGGGGCGCGTTCTCCTCCCATTAGCGCCCTCGAGTGTTCCCCTCTGGAGGTTAGCCTTAATCGGCACTTCCAATCAAACTCAGCCGGATCTTTACTGATCCGGCTTTTTTGTTGCCCGTTTGCCTGCGGGCTCCGGGAGAATCGAAAAAATCCACCACGTAACAGTGACATGTAACATCGGGTAACATGTCGCCGACGCACTCTATCGATTAAGTAGACCATAGGACGCGGTTGGTCGGTTCGGGAGATGGGGGCATCACTCGGAAGACCGGGCTCAGGCAGCTGCCGCGTCCGAACCATTTTTCCGGATGCGGCGGACCTGCCGTTGCCTCCCAGGAAGACGGTCCGCAATAGAACGGCGTCCGGGTCATCCGGACGCCGTTTTCATGTCTTCGACAGTTACTCAGGCTGGCGACCTGATCAGGCGGCTTTGCCGTTGGCGTTCATCGCCTCGTCGGCGAGGCGTCCAGTCAGTTCGGCCATATGGTCGAAAACGGCCTTGTAACTGGCAACGCCGGCGGTCGCCGAGCGCAGCTCGATGATCAGGTCGCCGATTTCGGCCTGCGGCATGGTCGCCTCGACCACATCCCAGCCCGGCCAGTCCGGCCTTGCGTCATAGCCGAGGATCTGGCCACGCCGCTGCGGGATCAGCGCGATGATCCTCGAGGTCGCATCGGAAGGCGTGACGATCGCTACCTTCATCACAGGCTCCAGCAGGACCGGCGAGCAGGCGGCCATGCCTTCCTTCATGGCGAGCTTGGCCGCCATCTGGAAGGCCATGTCGGAGGAGTCGACCGCGTGGTAGGAGCCGTCCGAGAGGTTGACCGCGACATCGACCACAGGGAAGCCGAGCGGACCCGTCTTCAGATAGTCGCGAACGCCTGTCTCCACCGATTGGATGTAGGTCTTCGGCACCACGCCGCCGGTGATGGTGTCGGAGAACTGGAAGCCCGTGCCACGCGGCAGCGGCTTGATCTCGATGACCACGTCGCCGAACTGACCGTGGCCGCCCGACTGTTTCTTATGGCGGCCGCGCTGCTGCACGGATTTGCGGATGGTTTCGCGATAGGGCACCGCCGGGGCATGGCCCTCGATCGGAATCTGGTTCTTGCCCTCGAGGCGTTCGCGCACCACGCGCAGATGCATCTCGCCGTGCCCAGATAGAACGGTCTCGGCGGAGTCCTGGTTGTGGCGCAGGCCGAGCGAAGGATCCTCCTCGGCAAGGCGCTGGATCGCCGCCGACATCTTGACCTCGTCCTTGCGCTCCTTGGGACGCAGCGCAAAGGCAAAGACCGGCTGTGGCGGGTCAAGCGCGACCAGCGGCCTGATGCCGCCCTTGGCGGAGCTCAGCGTCTGGCCGGTCTTGACGTTATCGAGCTTGCCGAGCGCGACCGTGTCGCCGGCCTTGGCGGATGTCTGTTTGATCTGGTCCTTGCCAAGCATCTTGTAGATGCCGGACACCTTCGCCGTGTCGCCATTGGAAAGGAAGAACTCGGCCGCGTCGGCCAATTGACCGGAAAGCACGCGCGAGACCGACAGCTTGCCGCCATGCGCCGTGTGGATGGTCTTCATCACCTGCACGACCGTCTGGTTGCCGTCGGGCACGCCCAGCCGCTTTCTGGTCGCCTCGACGTCCGGCGCATCGTGGCGGATCGCCTTCAACAGGCGCAGCACGCCGTTGCCTTTCTCGGCGGTGCCGATCAGCACCGGTGTCACCGCGCCCGTGCGCAGGTCGGCCGAGAGATCGTCGAAGACCGCATCTTTCGGCGGCTCGATCTCCTCCAGCAACTGTTCCATCAGATGATCGTCATGGTCGGCGAGCGTCTCCAGCATGGAGAAGCGCGCTTCCAGCTCGCGCGCCTTGTCGTCGCCGGGAATTTCGGCCACCTCGCTCTCGGCATATTCGCGGTAGATGTAGGCGCGTTCCAGCGCCAGATCGATCGAGCCGATGACGACGCCATCCTTGCGCAAGGGAATCTGGCGCAGCAGCAACGGCATGGAGCTCGCCGGCTGCAGCATCTTCAGCGTGTCACGCACACCGGCGACCGCCTTGTCGACCTTGTTCAGGAACAGGATGCGTGGAATGGCGAGCTCATCGAGCTTGCGCATGATGAGCTGAAGCGCCGGGATCTTCTTCTCGTCGGCCTCGGCGACGACAACCGCGAGATCGCACGCGGCAAGCACCGGCTCGGCCTCGAAGGCGAATTCGATCGAGCCGGGGCAGTCTACGAAGGTCAATTGCTCGCCCATGAATTCGGTGGTGGCGAAGTTCGCCTCGACGCTCATGGCGTGGGCGCGAGCCTCGGGCGAATGATCGGAAACAGTGCTGCCCGATGAAACGGGGTTCTGGCGGGGAATGGCGCCCGTGCGGGCGAGGATTGCTTCGAGAAGTGTCGTCTTACCGCTTGCAAAGGGACCGACTATGGCGATGCATTTCGGTCCCGTGCGTCGTCCTCCGGCGCGAGTACCCATGGCTGACCTCCACTCAGGCGTTTCCCGAGAGAGCGATCGGCAAAAGTGGAAACCGGTTTTGCGTCGGATCGCACTCTCTAGAAGAGCGGCGGCCGGCCTGTTCGGCCGTCGCGGGCGGTTTATTTCCTCCTGCCCAAAGCCATCGTCACACGGGTTTGCGGAGAGGGCAAGAAAAATAGGAAATTCGCCGGCTTGGTTTTGTCGGCGGTCGCCTGTTTGTCACGCGGTGAGAGCGAGCGGCTCGGAAGCCGCGGCGCACAAGGCGCTCATTTTGTCGCGCGGCCCCGGCCGACCGAAGAAATAGCCCTGGAAACGGCTGCAGCCGGCCGCGCGCGCAAGCATGAACTCCTCCGCCGTCTCGACACCTTCGGCGACGGTGGCGATGTCCTGGATGCGCGCGATCTGGGCAAGCGCCGAGACGAAGATCTGCGCCGCCTGGTCATGCGCGAGGCTGCTTATGTAGGAGCGGTCGATCTTGACGCTGTCGATGGCAGCGACTTCAAATAGTTGAAACCGCAATGCCCAGTGCCGAAGTCGTCTAACGCGATCTGGAAGCCGAGGCCGCAGCACCAGCAGCGCCATCAAGGTAGATGTCGCCGATATGGCCAACGCGCCGGTGCGCGAAGCAGCATCCGTCAGACCGAAATCGGCAATGGAGGTGGCGGCGATGCTCAGCAGGAGCAATGCCTGGACGCCGCGATAGATACGGCCGCTGTGATCCTTGATCGTCGCCAGGGTACTCATGTCCGCACCCCCGCAGCACACGACATGGCTAGGGGGCGGCCGTTAACAAACATTGAGTTCGGCTACCGCCCCGCGGCATTAATCGGTTGGAATTTATGATTAAAAAGCAACGATTTATGACAACTTGTTGACTGGCCAATGAACTTCTATCGGGCCGCCTCGGCGCCGTCGTCAGGCAGCTGAAAACGTCGGTTGCGCAAACCCTTGTCGGCATGAAACTGTGTTGCAGGACACGCATTCGCGGCAAGCTGTTTCGCGAGAAAGGGAATCGACGATGAAGATCATTGCGTGCGGCACAGTGCCGACGATCATAGCACCGGATAAGTATTTCACCGGGCGGGTGCTGCAGACGCCGATCATCGAGAAGGAAGCGCCGGCACGATTGAGGGCGACGCTGGTCAGCTTCGAGCCGGGCGCCCGCACGCATTGGCATACGCATCCGCTTGGCCAGACGCTTTATGTCACCTCCGGCGCCGGGCTTGCCCAGAGCTGGGGCGGGCCGATCGAACAGATCAGGGCGGGGGACGTCATCTCGTTTGCGCCCGGCGAGAAGCACTGGCACGGCGCCGGGGCGAAAACCGTCATGACGCATATCGCCATGCAGGAGGCGCTGGACGGTGTCCACGCCGAGTGGCTGGAAGAGGTTTCCGACGACCAGTATCGCGGATAGCGGCGCCTCTACCCGTGCGTCCCGCACAAAATGGCGCCGCTCGACCTTTCCTGATCACATCGTCGCCTTGATGCGGCCCTTTCGGATGGCGCAATCGCCGCCGAGTCACGTTTGGAATTCATGATACCGAACAACCGCCTGCCGCTCGTCGCGCCGTCTATCTCGGCTCCTTCGTCGCGCTTCTCGATGTCAGCATCGTCAATGTCGCGCTGCCGCTCGGCCAGAGAAGCAAAACAACAGATGCAGGCGTCAACAAAAACCCGGCCGAAGCCGGGTTTTTCTGGTGTTGAGTGGCTTTGCGCCGATCAGGTCAGCGATCCCGTAAAGCGCTGGATACGGGTGCAGGCTTCTTCCAGCAGCGCGTCCGACGTGGCGTAGGAGATGCGGAAGTTCGGACCGAGGCCAAAGGCCGAGCCGAACACCACCGCCACACCTTCGGCCTCGAGCAGTTCGGCGCAGAACGTCTCATCGGTGTCGATGACCTTGCCTGCCTTCGTCTTCTTGCCGATCAGCTGCGCGCAAGACGGGTAGACATAGAAGGCGCCTTCCGGCGACGGGCACGTGATGCCGCGCGCCTGGTTGAGCATCGACACGACGAGATCGCGCCGCCCCTGGAAGATCGCCTTGTTCTTGGCGATGAAATCCTGCGGGCCGTTGAGCGCCTCGACCGAAGCCCATTGCGCGATCGTGCAGGCGCCCGACGTCTGCTGACCCTGGATCATGTCCATCGCCTTGATGAGTTGGACTGGACCTGCCGCATAGCCGATGCGCCAGCCGGTCATGGCATAGGCTTTCGACACGCCGTTCATGGTCAGCGTGCGCTCATAGAGGCTGGGCTCGACCTCGGCGATGGTCTTGAAGACGAAGTCGCCATAGGTCAGATGCTCGTACATGTCGTCGGTCAGCGTCCAGACATGCGGGTGCTTCAACAGCACATCGGCCAGCGCGCGCAGTTCGGCTTCCGTGTAGGCGGCGCCCGACGGATTGGACGGCGAGTTCATCAACAGCCACTTGGTCTTCGGCGTGATCGCCTTCTCCAGCACGGCCGGTGTCAGCTTGAAGCCGTTGTCGATCGAGGTGTCGGCAAAGACAGAGGTGCCGCCGCAGATCGCCACCATCTCGGGATAGCTAACCCAGTAGGGGCGCGGAATGATGACCTCGTCGCCGGGGTTCAGCGTCGCCATGAAGGCGTTGAACAGGATCTGCTTGCCGCCGGTGCCGACGATGGTCTGCTCCGGCCGGTAGTCCAGGTTGTTCTCGCGCTTGAACTTTTTGGCGATCGCCTCGCGCAGCGGCACGATGCCCGAAACCGGCGGGTATTTGGTCTCTCCGCGGCGGATCGCTTCGATCGCCGCGTTCTTGATGTTGTCGGGCGTATCGAAATCCGGCTCGCCGGCGCCGAGGCCGATAATGTCACGGCCGGCATTTTTCAGCTCGCGCGCTTTCTGCGTCACCGCGATGGTCGCGGAAGGCTTAACGCGGGAAAGGGCGTCGGCGAGAAAGGCCATGACAAAATGTCTCCTAGGAAAGCGGCCACGAGCGGCCGCGGCGCTTCTCATGTCGCAACATGGCGGGAAGCGCAAGCATTGTTGGATGAGCCAGAGGTCAAGGAGGCGTGACCATGGTCAAGCCCGCGTGAGCGGCAACGCTAAATTCATCAACGACCGGTAAACCCTTGACTGGCACGATCGCAGGTTGAATTGCGAAACGAGGAACCTTTGTCGCGCAGCATCGGGCTTGCCCACATCATCCGCAACGATGACGGCACCTCCAGTGGTGTCTGGGGCATCTATACGCTGCAGAGCGCGTTTCAGCCGATCTTCGCCTTTAAGGAGGGCAAGCTTTCGGTCGCGGCTTTCGAGGGCCTGATCCGGCCGTTTCGCAATGGCGAGCCGCAGTCGCCGGGGGCCTTCTTCGGCACATGCCCGGCCGCCGACAGGCTGCATATCGAAGCGCTGACGCGGACGCTGCATCTTTTGAACGCTGGCGCCTGCCTGCCGCAGGAAGCGTCGATCTTCGTTAATTTCGACCCGTCGGTGTTCACCGATCGCAGCATTGCCGATAAGGCGTTGCGCGACATGCGGCTGGTGCTGCACGAGGCCGGTATCGATGCGCGTCGTATCGTGTGCGAGGTGACCGAGCAGAAGTCGGCCTCGCAGGAAACGCTCTACAGTTTCGTCGAGGCGCTGCGGGCCAATGGCTTCCGAATTGCCGTCGACGATTACGGCGCCGACGATTCCGACATCAACCGCATCAAGGAACTCAAGCCCGACATCGTCAAATTCGACGCCCAATGGATCACGCAATTGATGGAGTCCGGCGCCGGTTTCGCGTTGCTGACGGCCATGGTGCAGAGTTTCGAGAACCAGGGCATCCGCACCGTGTTCGAAGGCATCGAGGAAGGCTGGCAATTGGAGCTCGCCGAGAAATCCGGCGCCTCGATGGTGCAAGGCTATGTGCTCGCCCGGCCGGAATTGGCGCCGACCAGCTTTCGCGTTTTCGGCAAGGGTACCGAGCCGCCCCAGGTCGGGGAGAGCAAGATTTCGCCCGCTGCGACCCCGGGCCCGGTTTCGCCGGCGCGACCGGCAAGGGTGTTCGGGCGCAAGGTCGCGCCATGACCGGACATACCGAAAGGCGGCGCAACGCCGCCGAGGCGATCTTCGCCGACGAGATCGGCATCCAGTTCGGCGTCTATGGCGAGTTCCGGCTGTGGAGCGCCTATCAGCCGATCTTCGCGCCGCAGGGCAGGGTGCTGAAGCCTGTGGCCGTCGAAGGACTGATCGAGCCGCGCCGTGTCGCGCAGCCCGTGGCGCCTTCCGTCTTCTTCGACAGTGTGCCGCAAGCCGACCGTTTGTTCGTCGAGACGATGTGCCGGATGCTGCATCTCGGCAATTACCGCAACATTGGCGCCGATGGGCTGACGCTGTTCTTCAACTACAATCCGATGATCAACGATCACCTCGGGCGGGCGCTGGCGGAAATCCGGCTGATGACCAGGCATCTCGGTGACTTCGACCTGCAGCCGGGCCTGCTTGTGTGCGAAATCACCGAACAGGCGGCCGACGATGGCGTCCTGATCAGCCTGGTGCACGAGATGCGGCGCCACGGCATCCGCATCGCGATCGACGATTTCGGCACCGGACATTCGACCGAGCAGCGGATCGGCCTGCTTGCGCCGGATATCGTCAAGATCGACGGCACCTGGTTCGCCGAGTTCTGCCGCCATGCCGCGGCCGAACGCTTCTTCCGGCCGCTGGTCTCGATGCTGCACGACCGTGGCGCCAAGGTGCTGGTCGAAGGCATCGAGCGGGCGACGCATCTGCGTGTCGCGCTGGATGGCGGGGTCGACCTCCTGCAGGGCTTCCATCTTGCCCGCCCGGCGCTCGCCGGCACGATCTTCAATGAAGAGCCGCTGTCCATCGACGCGCTGCTTGGCACCGACAACAAGGTCGTGCCCCTGCATCAGCGGCGCTGATGCGGGATCCCCAGAAACACATCAGCATCGCTGATGCTTTCCCCCAAGAACAAATCACTGGATGAGCTGCGCTGAAGCGCGGTAGAGCCTGCTATCGACGCGCGAGGTGACGGCATGATCCTTTACGACATGAGCGACAGCGGCAATTGCTACAAGCCGCGGCTGTTGATGGCCAAGCTCGGCATCCCCTTCACCCGGGTCGAGGTCAGCTCGCATAGCGGCGACACGCGCAAGCCCGATTATGTCGCCAAGAATCCGAACGCGATGGTGCCAATGCTGGAGCTCGACGACGGCCGGCGTATCGCCGAATCCAACGCCATCCTGCTCTATCTCGCCGAAGGCACCCGCTTCCTGCCGGCCGATAAATACGAGCGCGGTCTGGCCTATCAGTGGCTGTTCTTCGAGCAGTACAGCCACGAGCCCTATATCGCCGTGCGCAAGGCGCTGCTGACATTCCCCGAAAGAGCGAAGGACGCCACGCCCGAACGGCTGGCGGCGACGCTGGAGCGCGGCAACAAGGCGCTCGGTGTGATGAACAGGCACCTGGAGCAGAACGCGTTTTTCAGCGGCGGTTCTTACAGCGTCGCCGACATCGCGCTCTACGCCTACACCCACACCGCCGAGAAAGGCGGCTTCCAGCTCGATGCCTATCCGGCCGTGGCGGCCTGGCTGAAGCGCGTCGAGCTGGATAAGGGGCACGTGCCGATCGAGTGGATGGGGTAGGAAGCGACTTCTGCGATTGGCGAAACCTTCGGCGACAGCGTCCTTCTCCCCGTTTACGGGGAGAAGATGGCGGCAGCCAGATGAGGGGCAGCGCCAGCTTTTACAAATTGATCTGTGACGGGTAGTCCTGAAATGTTGGCGCCGCCCCTCATCGCCCTGCCGGGCACTTCTCCCCGTATAGTGACGGGGAGAAGAAAGCAGCTTCGCCCCGACTCCAGACAAACAAAAAGGCGGGATAAATCCCGCCTTCCCATTTCGGTAGCCTGATCGGGAGCGTCCGGTCCGGGCTGGCAGCTATCTGCTGTTCCAGCGTGTCGGTTCTTTCGCTCCGGCGCGCTTATCGCGCGACCGTCAGTACATCCGTGACTTGCCGCGCGCCCCAGGCTCTCGCCCAGTGCGCGCCATTCGCAAAAATCAGGCTGCCTTGCTCAGAGACCCAGCGGCGGACTTGCCGGTGCGGCGGTCCTGCTCGATCTCGAAGTTGATTTTCTGGCCTTCGACGAGGCTGGTCATGCCAGCCCGCTCGACAGCGGAGATGTGGACGAAAACGTCCGCGCCGCCATTGTCAGGCTGGATGAAGCCGTAGCCCTTGGTGGCGTTGAACCACTTGACCGTACCAGTTGCCATCTAAATGCCCTTCCACATTTGCTTACGTTTGACCGGACCAACGTCCGGCCGGTTGCATCGAAATTTTGGAGATAGACGTCAGCAAACGCGAGGTATCGCGAGGCCCGATCGATCGGCCAAATTCAATGGGACGCATATAGGATGATTTTGCCTAGAAAACAAGATGGTCCGCATGGGCGCCGACAGCAAACCGCCGGAACCGAACAGAAGTATCGAAGGAAGTTTTGACACGCGCCGCGCGTTGTGGAGGGATGAACATGCTCGCCGTTCTGGAGGGGTCGTCGTTTTACAAAACGTCGAACCGCTCTAAATTCTGCTTTGACGCAATTCCAGACGGAAAACCGCTGCGCACTTTTCCTGGAATTGCTTTGGGAGAGGAACCATGAAAACCATTCTGCTTGCTGCTTGCCTCGTGCTGGTGGCCGCCGAGGCACAGGCCGTCTCGCGCTACGACCCGACCCGCATGAGCTGCGATCGGGTGCAGGCGACGATCGCCAGGCAAGGCGCGGTCATCCTGCGCTACCAGTCGACACGTGTGCCAGGCCTGCCGCTCTACGACCGCTATGTGCGCGACGAGCGCTTCTGCAACATGGGCGAGGTGCGGTCCCGCGCCTATGTGCCGAGCGCCGACACCAAGTCCTGCGCGGTCTATGTCTGCAAGCGGCCGGATTTCGACCATTTCCGTCGCCGATTCCCCCACCGCCGCTAAGAGTTCATTTGGAAACTCTACTCACGTACTACAAGTACGCTCCGCTCCGGTTCTCGATGCCACCGCCATCTGACTCGCGGGAGCGAGTTTCGAAACGGACTCTAAGTGCGGCGCCCTCAGAACCCAAATGACGCCTGCGCGGCGGGCGGCGGGCCGACGCGCACGCCTTCCATGGCCAGCATCTTTTCCTTGGTGGACGAGCCGCCCGGCGCCGAGAAGCCGCCGATCTTGCCGCCTGCCGCCAGGATGCGATGGCAAGGGATGACCAGCGGCACCGGGTTGGCGCCAAGAGCGGCACCGGTTTCGCGGGCAAGTCCGCTGTGGCCGGCGCGTTTGGCCAGCTCGCCATAGGTGGTGGTCTCGCCGAAGCCGAGTTTGCGCGCGGCGCCGTAGATGGCGAGGCGAAAATCATCGACGCCGTCAAGGTCGACCGGCACGCCGGAGAAGTCGATATCCTCGCCGGCCGCATAGGCCTTGATCGAAGCGATCAGCTCGACGATCCACCCTGGCTGCTCCGTCGAGGTGGAGACGCCCGGGTGACGGAACAGTCGGCGCTCGACCGTTTCGCGGCTGCGCTCGGGCAGGCAGACGCGGATCAGGCCCTTTTCGCTCCAGGCTATCGCCATGAAGCCGATCACTGTTTCTAACACTGCGTGGCCGGCCGTGATCTCAGAGGTGGGTTTCATGGCGTGTTCCTTCCGTAAAACGGCGAAAAACGAGTACATATCCGGAACAATATGGCATCTCGGCCCTGTTCTTGCCACCCGAAAACCGCCGACCGGCCCCGATTGCCGGGTGTGAATCGCTGGTGTAAGGACTCCTTAACAACCCGACAAACCGGACCCGCACGGCTTGCCAGTTAAGATCATCATCACCGCGGTGGGCGTGCTCGTTGCAGCAGCCGGTCTCAGCGGCTGCAACACGACCTCGCAAATGAAGGCCGCGCCCACGCTTGCGGCGGCGTCGACGCCTGTTGTCGCGGACGATACGCCGACCCTCGCTTTGCCGGAAACCGTAGCGGTGCTGCCGGAACCGTCCGGCCTGGCGCAGGTGCAGACAGCGGCCTTGGCCGGCGATGCCGTGGCCTTGGCGACGACCCCAGGTGCGCCCGCGACGCAAAGCGCGCTTTTGCCGCCGCCTGTACAGCCCGGCGCGCCGCAGTCCGCAATGATATTGGCGCAGCCCGCGGCCTTTGCCGGCGCGACGCCTGTCGCGGGCAAGTTTCCGCCGCCGCCGGTGCTGATGGCCGGCGCCTCGCCGACCGGCCCCGGCGCGCTCAAACAGGCAGCGGTCTACACCACCGCCGGCGTCGCCATGCCGGTCACTGGCCAGACGGCCAAGATCGCGCCGATGCCTGGCGTCCAACAGGTCGCTTATGTTTTGCCGGACAATCCGGCGCTGCTTGCGCCACCCGGCCAGACGGAACAGCACGCCTCCGGCCCGCGCGCCGAGATCGAGCGGCTGATCGAGAAATATTCGGCGATCTATGAAGTGCCGGTCGAACTGGTCCGCCATGTCGTCAACCGTGAAAGCACCTTCAACCCGAAAGCCTTCAATCATGGCCATTGGGGGCTGATGCAGATCAAGCACGCGACCGCGCGCGGCATGGGCTATGCCGGGCCGGCGACCGGTCTGTTCGACGCCGAGACCAATCTCAAATACGCGGTGAAGTATCTGCGCGGCGCCTGGCTCGTCTCCGGTGGCAACGCCAAGCGCGCCGACATGCTCTACCAGACCGGCTATTACTACGACGCCAAGCGCAAGGGCCTGCTCGAGGCGACCGGCCTCGGCGTCGACCGCAAGCGGCACCGCCTGCCACCCGACGCCTGAAGCCGATGTTCGGACGGGCCCTGAGGGACCCAACGATATCCGGCCGCGCAAGATCCTCGACGATAGCCTGATAACGCCGCGCTGGCCGGCTGGCTTTGCCATGCGCCGCTTCGAACCGGCCGATGCGATCGCCCTGCATGCGCTGCTCGACCTAGCCTATAGCAAAGGCGCTGAAGCACCGTTCGACGCGTGGTGGCCAGCCGTCTCGGGCGACGCCGAATTCGACCCGGCGTTGTGTTTCCTCGTCATCGATGCCAGGGATCGGTTGGCGGCAGCGGCTTTGTGCTGGGCCTCGGCTTTCGTCAAGGACCTTGTCGTCCATCCCGAAGCGCGCGCCACGGCATCGGCGAGGCGCTGGTGGGGCGGGTCTTTGCCGCCTTTCGCGACCGCGGCGCCGCGCATGTCGACCTCAAGACCCATAGGGTGGAGCACGCCGCGGCCGTCAGGCTCTACGAACGGCTCGGCATGATCCGGGTCGCCTGGGAAGGTTAGATCTCCGGCTTTTTCAAGACATTGTCAGCATTGCTGTCGCCGCAAACTTTATTGTCAGTGGAGAGCGCAGCGACAGGTTCTGTGATGTGCTTCACATCGATCGATCATAAGTAAGCGATAATATAAAGTCGTCATGCAGTGCCTACCCATTACTATTTTTTCCTACCCATCAATATTTTCTTCAAAAGCGATTTCATCACGGAGGGACGACACTATGGCAGGCCCGAATCTTAGGCAGAGAATTGGACATGGCTTCGTTAGCCGGCAGGTTTTTGCCGAAGCCGCGATTGTAAAGGAAGCCCAGGCCGATAAGGCACAAGCCGCGCCGGCAGCACCCAAAGGCCTGGCCAAGGCCAAGGGATTGGCGGCGGCCAAGGTCACGCCTGGCGGCAAGCAAGGGTCAGGCTTCTTCGATTTTATGTTCAAGGGACTTCCCGCCTTCAGCGCCAGCGACGCCGACCTGCAGACGCTGGCGAACGCGATGAAGGAGACGGCTGTCGTCGACCAGCCCAATCCCGACCCGCTGGACAACACCAAGATCCCGTCGGGATTCACCTATCTCGGCCAGTTCGTCGACCACGACATCACGCTCGACATGACGCCGCTGAGCAGCGCGCTCGCCGATCCGGAAATGGTGAAGAATTTCCGCTCGCCGAGCCTCGACCTCGATTGCGTCTACGGCGCCGGCCCCGGGCCGCATCGCTTCCTGTTCGCGCGCGGGCCAGGGCCCGGCGGCGCTGTCGTGGATACGCCGAAACTTCTGATCGGCACCGCGCAGGCCTCCAGCGAAAACAGCGACCGTCCAGGACAACAGGTGCCGGAATTGCCCAACGACCTGCCGCGCAACATGCAAGGCGTCGCGCTGATCGGCGACCATCGCAACGACGAGAACCTGATCGTCGCGCAGCTGCATCTGACGTTCCTGAAATTCCACAATGCGGTGATCGACCATCTGAAGGCCAACGGCGTGCCCGACGACACGCTGTTCGAGGAAGCCGCGCGCACGGTGCGCTGGCACTACCAATGGATGGTGCTGCACGATTGGGTGGAGCGACTGACCGGTCCCGGTTTCGTGGCCCAGGTTCTGCACGAAGGCCGCAAATTCTACCGCTTCCAGACCAAGCCATTCATGCCGTGGGAATTCTCGGCGGCCGCCTATCGTCTCGGACACTCGATGGTGCGCGAAAAATACAGCCACAACCGTATTTTCCGCACGCCTTCTCCACACCTTGCCGAAGGAACGCTCGGCTTGCTGTTCCGCTTCACCAATCTTTCGGGCTCGCTCTCCAGCAGCGTGCCCGGCAACGGCACCTTGCCCAGCGACTGGGTGATCGACTGGCGCCGCTTCTTCGAATTGCCGCCGCCGGCGAACAAGGCGCAGTTCGAGTTCAACTTCTCGCGCCGGCTCGATCCGCTGCTGACGCCGGCGCTGCACAATCTGCCTGGATCAGGCGGACCGGGCGCGCCGCCAAGCCTCGCCTTCCGCAACCTGAAACGCGGCGTGCGCATCGGCCTGCCGTCCGGACAGGCGGTGGCCAAGGAGATGCGCAAGCAGATCGCCTTCACGCCGCTGACCGAGGACGAGATCGCCAGCGGACCCGACGGCGCGGTGGCGAAGTCGCTCGGCTTCCACAAGAACACGCCGCTCTGGTACTACGTCCTCAAGGAAGCGCAGATAAAGGGCGGTGCCGAGCGGCTCGGACCGGTCGGCGCGCGCATCGTCGGCGAAGTCTTTGTCGGCCTGGTGCAGGGGGACGAAACCTCCTTCCTGTCGAAGCCGGGCTGGAAACCCGACCTGCCGGCGGCAACGCCCGGCACTTTCCTGATGACCGACCTGTTGAAGTTCGTCGCCAAGGCGGCCGATCCGGCCAATCCCGACAAGGCGCTCAATCCGATCGGCGACTGATGTTTTCGGCGCCTGTGCGGATCCCGAAACTTCCCGGAATCCGCACAGGCATTGTGAATTCCTTCACATAGGCTGACGTTAGGGCATGCTAATTCGTCGTCGTGCCGGGCGGCCGATCGGCGGATCGACGCGGGCAAGGCGTCGGAGGGGGCTGTGCCGGCATGCGTCAGCCACTCCCAGGCGGGCTCCGGGGCGGTGGGTTTCGGAGCCCGCCCGCTTTCGTGCAAAGCCCATGGAGGAGATGTCCGCCTTGGCTCCGTTCACCGTCAATACACAGCGCTTCGATCCCTACAAGACCTACCGGTTCCGGCTGAAATGGGACGGCAAATACGTTGCCGGTATCTCGAAGGTCAGCGGACTGAAGCGCACCACCGAAGTCATTGAACACCGCGACGGCGGCTCTCCCGGCAACACGCGCAAATCGCCAGGCATCACCCGCTTCGAGCCGATCACCATCGAACGCGGCGTGACCCATGACCTCGAATTCGAGCGCTGGGCGAACAAGGTGTGGGACCTGCAGAACGGCCTTGGCGCGGAAGTGTCGTTGAAGGACTTTCGCAAGGACATCATCCTCGAATTCCTCAACGAGGCCGGCCAGGTGGCGCTCGTCTACAGGATCTTTCGCTGCTGGCCGTCCGAAGTCCAGATGCTGCCCGAGCTCGATGCCAACGCCAACGCCGTGGCTATCCAGACCATGAAGCTGGAGAACGAAGGCTGGGAGCGCGACACCGATGTGGTCGAGCCGACCGAGCCAAGCTTCGCCGATCCACCGGCCTGATCGTCACGCCACGGAACCGAATGCGGCGCTCCGCATTCAACGCAGGGCGGGGGTGCTGACGAGCTGACGACGCGCGGACATCCGTCTCGCCGGCCTTGAAGCGAGATCGGCCGCCCCGTGAAGTTCTTTCCCGCATTTCTGGCATTCATGACCACCATCCTGCTTATGGTTGCTCCGGTCCATGCGGTCGAGCTCTCGATCGTGTCGGGCGACACCGGCAATGGCATCAAGGTGCTGCGCGAGATCCTCGACCGCTTCGAGAAAAAGAGCGGCAACAAGGTCGACATCGTCGTCATCCCGCCTTCGACCACCGACCAGTTCGGGCAATACCGGCTGTGGCTTGCCGCCGGCAGCAGCGACATCGACGTCTACCAGACCGACGTCATCTGGGCGCCGCAGCTGGCCAGCCAGCTCGTCGACCTGACGGAGGCGACGAAAGACGTCGTCGGCGCGCATTTTCCATCGATCATCAAGTCGCAGACCGTCAACGGCAGGCTGGTTGCCCTGCCGATCTTCACCGACGCGCCGGCGCTCTACTATCGCAAGGACCTGCTCGACAAATACGGCGCCAAGGTACCGGCCACCTGGAAGGAGCTGCAAGACACCGCCAGGCTCGTCATGGATAAGGAGCGGGCCGCCGGCAACAAGGGCATCTGGGGCTATGTCTTCCAGGGCAATGCTTATGAAGGGCTTACCTGCAACGCGCTCGAATGGGTGATGTCGAACGGCGGTGGCGGAATCGTCGAACCGGACGGAACCATCTCCATCAACAACCCCAAAGCGGCGGCCGCGCTCGACATGGTGAAAGGGTGGATCGGCACCATCGCGCCGCCAGGCGTGCTCGCCTATCAGGAAGAGGAGGTGCGCGGCGTCTGGCAGACCGGCAATGCCGTCTTCATGCGCAACTGGCCCTATGCCTACGCGCTCGGCAACAGCGAGAATTCGCCGATCAAGGGCAAGTTCGACGTGGCGCCGCTGTCGGCGGGCGAAGGTGGGCGGCCGGTCGCGACGCTCGGCGGCTGGAACCTCGCCGTCTCGAAATATTCCAAACATCGAGACGCGGCGATCGACCTGGTCAAGTTCATCGCCTCGCCCGAAATGCAGAAGTACCGCACGCTGAAGACGTCCAACCTGCCGACCATCGCGGCGCTCTATGACGACGCCGACATCGCCAGGCAGCAGCCGATCGTGCCGCGCTGGAAGCCGATCTTTCTCGATGCTCAGCCGCGGCCCTCGGCGACCGCCAGGATCAAGTACAACGAGGCATCGAGCGAGTTCTGGACCGCGGTGCACAATACCTTGTCCGGCGAGGGCGACGCTGCAGACAATCTCGCCGATCTCGAAGCGAGGCTGACCAGGCTGAAAGGCAAGGGCTGGTGACCGCGACGCCGGCAAGGCGATCGGCCTTGATGCGCCAGCGCGTGCGCACCGCATGGCTGTTTGTCGCGCCGATGCTTCTGGTGCTCGCCGCCGTCGCCGGCTGGCCGCTGTTGCGCACCGTCTATTACAGTTTCACCGACGCCTCGCTGGCCGATCTCGATGCCCGGCAATGGGTCGGCTTCGACAACTACTTCTCGGTGCTGCGCCTGCCGAGCGGCCGGCTGCTCTATGACGGGCTGCTCGCCGATCCCGCCTGGTGGCGCGCGGTGTGGAACACGATGCGCTTCGCCGTGGCGTCGGTGGCCTGCGAGACGGTGCTGGGCATGATCGTCGCGCTGGCGCTCAACGCCGAATTCCCGGGACGCGGCATCGTCAGGGCGGCGATCCTCATTCCCTGGGCGATCCCGACGATCGTCTCGGCCAAGATGTGGCAATGGATGCTCAACGACCAGTTCGGCATCATCAATGTCGTGCTGCTCAACCTCGGCCTGATCGATGCCAAGATCGCCTGGACCGCCAGCGCCGACACGGCGATGATCGCCGTGCTCATCGTCGACATCTGGAAGACGACGCCGTTCATGGCGCTGCTGATCCTGGCGGCGCTGCAGATGCTGCCGCGCGAGATCGTCGAGGTCGCAAGGCTCGATGGCGCGAGCCCATGGCAGGTGTTCCGCTGGGTGACCCTGCCGCTGATCCGACCGGCGGTGATGGTGGCGGTGATCTTTCGCGCGCTCGACGCGCTGCGCATCTTCGACCTGATCTATGTGCTGACGCCCAACAATGTCGAGACCAAGTCGATGTCGATCTTCGCGCGCGAGAACCTGTTCGAGTTCGACAAGTTCGCCTATGGCTCGGCCGCCTCGACGCTGCTTTTCCTGATCGTCGGCCTGCTTACGATCGCCTATATCCGGATCGGCCGGCTGAGCCTGGATGGAGGTCGCTGACATGAAACTGGTGAAGCGCGCCGGCTTCTACCTGCTGCTTCTGGCGATCGTCTTGGTCGCGGTGTTTCCGTTTTACTATGCCATCGTCACCAGCCTGAAATCAGGAACCGAGCTGTTCGAAGCCGGCCTGTGGCCGCGATCGTTTAGCCTCGCCAATTACCGCAACGTGCTGACCGAAGGGCCCTTCCTGCGCAATCTCATGAATTCGCTGATCGTCTCCGGCGCGGTGGTGGCGATTTCGCTGCTGCTCGGCGTAACCTCGGCCTATGCGCTGGCGCGCATCCGTTTCCGCGGTCGCTCGCTGCTGATGCTCGCCATCCTGTCGGTCTCGATGTTTCCGCAGGTGGCCGCTCTGGCCGGCCTGTTCGAGATCATCCGGGCGCTGCACCTCTACAATTCGCTCTTGGCGCTCATCCTGTCCTACATGATCTTCACCCTGCCGTTCACCGTCTGGGTGCTCACCACCTTCGTGCGCGACCTGCCGGTCGAGATCGAGGAAGCGGCGATCATCGATGGCGCCGGGCCATGGACCATCCTGACGCGAATCTTCTTGCCGTTGATGTGGCCGGCGCTGGCCACCACCGGGCTGCTCGCCTTCATCAGCGCCTGGAACGAGTTCCTGTTCGCGCTTACCTTCACCTCCACCAATACGCAGCGCACTGTGCCGGTGGCGATTGCGCTGCTCTCCGGCAACTCGCAGTTCGAAATCCCCTGGGGCAACATCATGGCCGCCTCGGTGATCGTCACCGTGCCGCTGGTGGTGCTGGTGCTGGTCTTTCAGCGCCGCATCGTTTCGGGTCTCACCGCCGGCGGGGTGAAGGGCTGACGATCGCTGGATCGTTTCAGATGTCCGGCGCGTTGCCGACCTTCTTCTTCATGTCGAGCGCCCAGGCGCGGCCCTCGTCGCCGCCCCATAAAAGCCAGGCGATGTAGCCGGCCGAGGGATTGTCCTCATTGCCGTAATTCTTACCCTTTTTGTCGACCTCGTGGCGGGCGAAATAGCTGACCATGCGCCGGATGGTCGAGGGCGCCAGGCTTTTGCGGTGCTTCAGCTCGGTCGCCCGCGCGACGCCGATCTCGGTGCCGCCGCGGCCGAATTCTGCACGCAGCCGCAGGCCCTTGGCGGCATTGTCGGCCACCGCTTGCGGGCAGCGCAGGTCGATCTCGTCGCCGTCGGTCATTTCTCTCCCCGTTCCCATGGTTTTAGCCAACGAGAAGGAATGCGGCAAAGCAATGCCGGTTCCGGGAATGAAAAATGTCGGAACCAGCCCCGGCGGCACGTCCTTGGACTGTAGAGCAACGCGCGCCGGGACGCCGGCGCGACGGCCAAGGAGAAGATCATGATCACCTTTCCCAACGAATCCGCCAAGTACCGCACCGCGCGGGAGAAACTTTTGCAGAAGGAAATCGAGCTGCGCCGCGCCATGGAAGCCGTGGCCGTGGCCAGGCGCGCCTTGCCGCCGGGCGGGTTGGTGCCGCAGCACTACGTCTTCGATGCGCTGGATGCCGGGGGCAAGGCGGCGAAAGTGAAATTGGCCGACCTGTTCGCGCCAGGAAAAGACTCGCTGATCGTCTACCACATGATGTTTCCGCGTCATCCGCAGGAAACGCGCGATGTGGCGGCAGGCGGCGAGACGGCGAAGCTTGCCCGGCAGGACCAGCCATGTCCCTCCTGCACGGCGCTGCTCGACCAGTTCGACGGCGCGGTGGGTCATCTCGAAGGCGCCGGCTTCAACTTCGCCGTGGTGGCCAAGACCGGTCTCGACAATCTCACCGCGCTTGCCCGCGACCGCGGCTGGCGCAACATGCGGCTGGTGTCGTCGGCCGGCAACAGCTTCAAGCGCGACTACAATTCCGAAACGGCGGACGGCGCGCAGATCCCGCTGCTGTCGGTGTTCCACCGCGACGCCGACGGCATCCGCCATTTCTGGTCGTCGGAACTCGACTTCGCGCCGTCGGAGCCGGGGCAAGATCCCCGCGCCATCGGCACCTGCGAAATCCTGTGGAACCTGATGGATTTCACGCCCGAGGGAAGGCCGGACTGGCAGGAGCAGCTGCAATATGCCGGGCAGGCGGCGGCGTGCTGCCACTGACGGCGCGGCAGGCGTTCAGCCCGCGCGCTTTCAAGCCGCCTCAGGCAACCCAGGGGCCGATGGCGCGTTGGAAATGGCAGAGGGGCTGTTTCGGATGGAGATTTCAGATGAAAACGCTGCTCCCCCTGGTCGCCGTCGCGCTCTTTGCCGGCGCGCCGGCTGCGCTCGCCCAATCGGACGACACAAATACAGACGCGGTCGGGCCGATGGTGACCGACAGCAAGGTCGATACCCAGACGTTCGTCATGACGGTGCCCAACGCCAACGCGTTGGAGATCCAATCGAGCAAACTGGCCGAGCAGAAGTCAGCATCCGCCGACGTCAAGGCTTTCGCCGCCCGGATGATCAAGGATCACACCAAGGCCGGTGAGGATTTCAAGGCGGCGCTGAGCCAGGGCCAGACCACGGCGTCGATCAAGCCTGCAGCGCCGGGCCTGCAGCCGAAGGAGCAGCAGATGCTCGATGAGCTGAAGGGCGCCAGCGGCAAGGATTTCGACGCCAAATACATCAAGATGCAGACCGATGCGCACAGGGACGCCGTCGCCCTGTTCAGCACCTATGCGCAATCGGGCGACGACCCGGCGATGAAGGAATTCGCCAAGAAGACGCTGCCGGTGCTGAAGATGCACGAGAAGCACGTGAAGGACCTGGCGGTCGCGCATCAGTGAGGGGCGGGCGGCTAATCGGCTAATGACGGCGCTCTACGGCCCCCCTCCTGCCGGACATCTCCCCCTCAAGGGGGGAGATCAGCAGCTCCGGCGCCTCGCCTTTCCTGCAACGTTGGAGATTGGCGAAAGCCGGGGCGACATCCAATCTCCCCCCTTGAGGGGGAGATGTCCGGCAGGACAGAGAGGGGGGCGAAGGAACGCGGCGTTGCGCATTTCCCTCCAGCCTTGGCAAATGCCGAACCGCCCCGTTGGCCCCTTCGTCTTGAGCCAGTCTGCGTTAAATTCCTCGCATCAACCCGCGAGGCCCCCATGCCCAAAATCGACCTATCCACAGTCCCCATCCGCAGGGCCTCGCCTTATCCCGCACCCTTCGACCAACCCTGCGCCACCCGCACCCGGCAGCGCCTCGGCGATGCCGGCGGGCTCAGCGACTTCGGCGTCAACCTGATGACGCTGCCGCCCGGCGGCTGGTCGAGCCAGCGTCACTGGCACAGCCATGAGGACGAGCTTGTCTATGTGCTGGAAGGCGAACTGACGCTGGTCGAGGATGGCGGCGAGACGCTGCTCAAGGCCGGCGATAGTGCTGCCTTCGCCAAGAACAGCGGCAACGGCCATCACATGATCAACCGGTCGACGGTTACGGCGCGCTACCTGGAGGTCGGCTCGCGCGATCCGGACGACGTCATTACGTGCTCCGACATCGACATGATGAGCCCGAATTCGGATGGACGGTTTTTGCACAAGGATGGGACGCCTTATCCAGGGCAGGGGTGAGGCTGGACCATGCGTCGGCGCTGGCGTTCCACCGGCGGAAGGATAAGCTCGCGGCAGCGATAGGTAGGCGCCAAGGCCCCCTCATCCGTCCGCTTCGCGGCCACCTTCTCCCCGAGGGGGAGAAGAGGGAAGCGCTGGCGCTCGTAGTCTCCTCTCCCCGCCGGGGAGAGGTCAGCCGAGCGAAGCGGAGGCTGGGTGAGGGGCTGTGGCGCCAACCTCCGCAAACAAAGGGAGGACCACCATGGACAAGGAAGTCATCGAAGTATCCGTGATGTCGGCGAAAGTGCGCGCGCTCGGCCTGCCGTGCTCGACGGCGGTGCGGGCCAACGGCTTCGTCTTCATCTCGGCGACGCCGCCGGTCGACATGGTGACCGGCGAGATGGTGCGCGGCGACATCGAAACGCAGACCGAGGCGTCGCTGAAGGCGCTGAAACATTGTCTGGAAGCGGCCGGCACCTCGCTGGAGAACGTGGTGATGGTGCGCATCTACGCCGTCAATTCCGGCTTCTACAACGCGATTAACCGGGTTTATGCGAAGTATTTCAGCGTGAACCCGCCGGCGCGGAGTTTTGTGCCGGTGGCCTCTTGGCCGATGGAGTTTGATATCGAGATTGAGTGCGTGGCGGTGGCTTGAGAGCAAAGCAGCACGCGTGTTGTGGCTGAGCACCGACAGGCTTCAAGATGGTATTTATCGTCTAGTGCTCACGCGGCCTGAATGTTAGGCAATATTTCTTTTATTGCTGCTGAAACGTCTGGTGCGGTGTTGTTATAGAGGGCTCTAACAATCCATTGTTCGAATTGGGCTTTGGTTGTTCCCTTGATCTTGCAGGCGATCGCCATGATTCCTTTGTTGTCGAACCATCGCAACACCGCAGCGGGATCGTGGGCAGCAAGACCCTCTGCAATGCTGGTCTGTGCCATCCCGGCGACTGAGGTCACGTCGAGAGAGCTTGTTTGATCGGCATAGGCCTGGGCAATGGCGGCCACATCGCTCTCGCCGCTTAGATCTATCTTTTTGAGGATGCGGTCAATTCTTCGCTTGCAGTAGCGAGCTATTACAGGTTCTTGGTGCTTGGGGTCAGCTGCTTGGTCGAAAAGTTCTCTGTACGCATTAAGTAATTTTTCATGTAGTGCCTCACCTGAGAAACCCTCAAAGCGAGCGATAGCTTCAGCTACACTTGGCAGGAGAAAGATATTCTCGATCTCTGATACGGGCAGTATCTCGATACCTTTGTTAGCTAAGAACTGCCTCTCGCTTTCGTCGTAGGCGTCGGCATCGACGATCCCGGAACATGTAACGCGGGTAAAACTTGCGTTTGCACGCATCGTCACAACTGAATGGATGACTTCTTCGCAGGAACCCCTCGGAATCACTGTCCATTGGGGGTAGCAAGCTCTAAATATTGCCTTATCCAGGCTCCCAACCCCACCTTCGACAAATAGGATGGGCTTTCGGCTTCCTAAAATAAGGGTGGTCAGTTCCTCGCTGAAACCGGTATCTTCGGGAACGCTCTCGACTGTCCAGCCTGCGGCTGGCGTATACTCGCGCAGGACTAACTTTTGCCCTTCACGGGAGGCGACGAATTCTAGATCGTGAGTGATGAAGACCATTGCGCAGTCGGGACGGGCAGCTTCGAGTTCGTCCCATAAGCGAGACATGATGGAACGATGAATGTGAAGTTCGGGCTCGTCGAAAATGATTAAATTGTTAGATGCGGCCAAAAGTGTCTGGCCGATTAGGTAAAAGATAGCTCGTTCCCCGTCACTCATTTCTGCGGCAGGATAGGTGTCGATGGCACCCGTTACCGACACGCGGATATCGTCGGCTGTAATGTTCAATTTCCGGTGGGGTAGAATCCGGTCCCAAATTTCAATTAACTGTTCAAACTTAGTAGAACGAGCAACTACTCCATTCCCATCCCTTGAGTTTTTGTGGGTCTCAAGGGACGTATTCGCTTGTTCCGCGAAGAGTGCCTGCAAAACAAAGTCGTAGTCATTCAGCATTTGAGTTGCGGGAGCACTTCCCCAACGCTGGCCGATACGATGGTTGAGAGTTGCGTCTTCGCGAGGGTAGCCCGTCCTCAAGGCGAGAATTGCGATGCGCTCACTTACTTTGGCGATGCCCGGATTAAGATTAAGTGCGCGATGAGCCGAAATGCGGTGGGCATTGGCGCCGAGCACGTCCTCAATCCGTACAGCCAGTTTGGTTTTGCCACCTCCGTTCGCACCCACAAACAGAAGGGAAGTGCCCTCTTCGACCTCAAAGTCCATTTCGCCCGAAGGCGTAGGGATCGAAAACTTGAAAGTCACAATTTTCACCATCTTGATGCGTGAAGTAATATGCGAATTTCAGTCCAAGAGATTCAATCATCTTGACCCGATGAGAAGGTCGTTTGAGAGGCATGCGATGATCGAGTCCACTAACCGATAGCTGTGCGCAAGGCATATATTAGGCAAAATACTCCTGCAGCGGCCTGACCTCCAGGCTCCCTGCCTTCAGCGCCGCGATCGCCTCCGCCACGGCCGCAGCCCCAGACAGCGTCGTGTAATACGGCACCTTCTGCATCAGCGTCGCCCGCCGCAGTGACTTCGAGTCCGACACCGCCTTCTGGCCATCCGTCGTGTTGAAGACGATCTGGACCTGGCGGTTGCGGATGGCGTCTTCGATGTGGGGGCGGCCTTCCAGCACTTTGTTGATCTTTTGCGCGTCGACGCCGTTTTCGGCGAGGAAGCGGGCGGTGCCGGAGGTGGCGAGCACCTTGAAACCTTGGCCTGCGAGGCGTTTTACGGCCGGCAAGATGCCTTTCTTGTCCTCGTCGCGGACCGAGACGAACAGCGTGCCGGAGCGCGGCAGGTCGACGCCGGCCCCTAACTGGCTCTTGGCGAAGGCCAGCGCAAAATCGCGGTCGAGGCCCATGACTTCGCCGGTCGAGCGCATTTCCGGCCCGAGCAATATGTCGACGCCGGGGAAGCGGGCGAAGGGGAAGACAGCTTCCTTGACCGCGATGTGGCCGGGATTTCTCGCGTCAGGCATGGCGCCATAGTGCGAAAAGGCGTCCTCCAGCGTCTCGCCGGCCATGATGCGGGCCGCGATCTTGGCGATCGGACGGCCGATGGTCTTGGCGACGAAGGGCACAGTGCGCGATGCGCGCGGGTTGACCTCCAGCACATAGACCGTGCCGTCTTTGATCGCGTATTGCACGTTCATCAGGCCGCCGACATTGAGCGCGCGGGCCAGCGCCGCGGTCTGGCGCTCCAACTCGTCGACGAGGTCCGACGGCAGCGAGTGGACGGGGAGCGAGCAAGCACTGTCGCCTGAATGGATGCCGGCCTCTTCGATGTGTTCCAGAATGCCGGAGACAAAGGTCGCCTTGCCGTCGCACAGGCAATCGACATCGACCTCGATGGCGCCTGACAGATAGGTGTCGAACAGCAGCGGGTTCTTGCCGAGCAGCGTGTTGATCTGGCCGGTCTTGTCGTTGGGGTATTTCTGCTTGATGTCCTCCGGCACCAGGCCGGGCACGGTGTCGAGCAGGTAGCTCTGCAGCATGCCCTCGTCATGGATGATCTGCATGGCGCGGCCGCCGAGCACATAGGACGGCCGCACCACCAGCGGGAAGCCGAGCTCGCCGGCAACCAGGCGCGCCTGCTCGACCGAATAGGCAATGCCGTTCTTCGGCTGGCTGAGATTGAGCTTGTGCAGCAGCTTCTGGAAGCGGTCACGGTCCTCCGCCAGATCGATCATGTCGGGCGAGGTGCCGAGGATCGGGATGCCGGCCTTCTCCAGCGCGTCGGCGAGCTTCAGCGGCGTCTGGCCGCCGAACTGGACGATGACGCCGACCAGCTCGCCGGACGCCTGCTCGGCGCGCAGGATCTCCAGCACGTCCTCCGCCGTCAGCGGATCGAAATAGAGCCGGTCGGAGGTGTCGTAGTCGGTCGACACCGTCTCCGGATTGCAGTTGATCATGATCGCTTCATAGCCGGCGTCGCGCAGCGCGAAGGCGGCGTGGCAGCAGCAATAGTCGAACTCGATGCCCTGGCCGATGCGGTTCGGGCCGCCGCCGAGGATGACCACCTTCTTGCGCGACGAAACGCGCGCTTCGTTGGCGAGTTGGCCGACGAAGGGCACCTCATAGGTCGAATACATATAGGCGGTCGGCGAGGCGAATTCGGCGGCACAGGTGTCGATGCGCTTGTAGACCGGATGCACGTCGAGCTTCTGGCGCGCCTTCTGGACGGCGTCGGCATCGGTCCTGGTCAGCGAGCCGAGGCGGGCGTCGGAAAAGCCCATCGCCTTCAGCATGCGCAGGTTTTCGGCATCCTGCGGCAGGCCATGCTCGCGGATGCGCGCTTCCATGGCGACGATGCCGGCGATCTGCTCGAGGAACCACGGGTCGATCTTGCACATGGCGTGCACGTCCTCGAGCGACGTGCCCATGCGGATCGCCTGCGCCACCATGCGCAGCCGGTCCGGCGTCGGCGTGCCCAGCGCGGCGCGGATGGCGTTGCGGTCGTCGGCGTGGTTGGCGGTCGCGGCACCGTAGCCGAGGCCGGGAATCTCGATCTCGTCGAGGCCGGTCAGGCCGGTTTCCAGTCCGCGTAAAGCCTTCTGCAGCGATTCCTGAAAAGTGCGGCCGATGGCCATGACTTCGCCGACCGACTTCATGGCGGTGGTCAGCACCGGCTCGGCGCCGGGGAATTTCTCGAAGGCAAAGCGCGGGATCTTGGTGACGACGTAATCGATGGTCGGCTCGAAGGAGGCCGGTGTGGCGCCACCGGTGATGTCGTTTTCCAGCTCGTCCAGCGTGTAGCCGACGGCGAGCTTGGCGGCGACCTTGGCGATCGGGAAGCCGGTCGCCTTCGAGGCCAGTGCCGACGAGCGCGAGACGCGCGGGTTCATCTCGATGACGACCAGGCGACCGTCGGCGGGGTTGACGGCGAACTGCACGTTGGAGCCGCCGGTCTCGACGCCGATCTCGCGCAGCACCGCGATCGAGGCGTTGCGCATCATCTGGTATTCCTTGTCGGTCAAGGTCAGCGCCGGCGCCACGGTGATGCTGTCGCCGGTGTGCACGCCCATCGGATCGAGGTTCTCGATCGAGCAGATGATGATGCAATTGTCCGCCTTGTCGCGGACGACCTCCATCTCATACTCCTTCCAGCCGAGCACGCTCTCCTCGATCAGCACTTCGGTGGTGGGCGAGGCGTCGAGGCCGGATTGGACGATGTCGTAGAATTCGGCGCGGTTGTAGGCGATGCCGCCGCCGGTGCCGCCCATGGTGAAGGACGGGCGGATGATGGCCGGCAGGCCGACATGGTCGAGCGCCTGGGCGGCGATCGCCATGCCATGGGAGATGTAGCGCTGCTTGCGGTCACCTTCGCCGAGGTTCCAGCGGGTTTCCAGCGCGTCGAGCGCGGCATCGAGATCGGCAGGGGCTTCGGCTTTGACGGCGGCGCGCTCGGCCTCATGTGTCTTGCGGTCGGCGTTCTTGACGTCGGTGGCGTTGGCCAGCATCGACTTCGGCGTTTCGAGCCCGATCTTGCTCATCGCCTCGCGGAAAAGCGCGCGGTCCTCGGCCTTGTCGATGGCATGCGCGTCGGCGCCGATCATCTCGACATTGTAGCGGTCGAGCACGCCCATGCGGCGCAGCGACAAAGCGGTGTTCAGCGCCGTCTGGCCGCCCATGGTCGGCAACAGCGCGTCCGGCCGCTCCTTGGCGATGATCTTGGCGACGACTTCGGGCGTGATCGGCTCGATATAGGTGGCGTCGGCCAGCTCCGGGTCGGTCATGATCGTGGCCGGATTGGAATTGACCAGGATGACGCGGAAACCTTCCTCCTTCAGCGCCTTGCAGGCCTGGGTGCCGGAATAGTCGAATTCGCAGGCCTGGCCGATGACGATGGGGCCGGCCCCGATGATCAGGATCGACTTGATGTCGGTGCGTCTTGGCATGTTCGAAAATCCGTTCGGCGAGCGGCTTCACACGAAAAACCGGGACGGGAAGACCCGGCCGGTTGTGCTTGCGATTCTGGTATCAGGCTAGGAGGGCCTTATAGGGAAGAGTTTTGCGGGATGTAACCCCGAAAATGAGGGGAGTAGGGGAGTAGGGGAGTAGGGGAGTAGGGGAGTAGGGGAGTAGGGGAGTAGGGGAGTAGGGGAGTAGGGGAGTAGGGCCGGTCTTCCCTGCTGACTACTGACTATCGACTACTGACTAGCTCCTAATCCCCCAGCGCGAGCGTGTCTGTAATCTCAAACCGCTCCGACACGCCGACGCGGATCATGTTGAGGCTGCCTTCGCGGGTGAAGCGGAACTCGTCCGGCGAGTCAGAGCCGCTTGGCTTGCCGTCATGGAAGGCGATGACGCGGCTGCCGCCGTCCGGCCAGGTCACGGTCACGGTGCTGTCGCCGCCTGTGTGCGCGACACTTACCTCGCAACGGGTCATCGGCTGGCCGACATGGCGAGCGCAGGGGATGCCTGCGTCCGAGGCAGGGGAGTCGGACTCGCCGTTTGCCGCGGCCGCGAAAGCGAGACCGTAAGCGTCTTGCATGGCGGTCCTGCCGATCTCGGCAGCGGATGGCTGCGCGGCCGCCTCGCCGTTGCCCAGGCGCGCTGCTATATCACGCTGTGGCTCGTCGGGAAGCGGTTGAGACGTGGCCGTTGCAGCCGCTGGCGCGGCGGTGTCTTCAGGCACCGGTGCCGGGTTGGTGGGAGTCAGGTAGCGCGCTGGCACCCAGCCGACGAGGTTCGGGTTCTTGAGGTCCTCGACCTTGCACCAGGCATAGCCGTTGACAGTGTTGCAGCCGTAATTCTTCAAACTCGTGCCGCTCGGCAGGCGTGCCTCGGTCTTGCCGAGCGCCGAGGCGGTGGCGCGGATGTTGAGCAGGTCGTCGGGCGCCAGGCCGCTGACGATCGAAATGATCGGCTCCGAGGCATTGGCTGGCGCCGGCGCTTCCTCGGCCACAGCCGGCAGCGCCGCGAGAAGCAGCGGAGCGGCAATCAGCAGCGTCTTTGGGAGCGTCAGTTCGCGCCTCATCACCTGGCCGTGGGCGACAGATTTTCGTTGTAGCAGGCCATGTCCATGGGACGACCGGCCGCCGAGGCGGCTTTATAGGGGACGAGACGGCGCCATGTCATCCGCAAAAATTCCCGTCTAGCGGCGTATCCATTTTTCGTCCGAGCTTCGACATGAGCTTCGTTCAGTCCTGATCTTTCATGAATCCGGTACGCAGCGCCTGCGCCCATTCCGACCGCTTCGGCCTGTCTGGCGGCGGCTTCGTGATCATAGGTCACGGCGATGCTTTCGAAGCGGCTGGGGCGACCGTCTTCCTCGAGTTCGACGATGCCATAGCGCGCATGCGGCGAGCCCTGCTCGGAAACATGCGCCGGCGGTGTGTCATCGTCATAAGCGGGACAGCCGACGCTGCCCGGATTGAAGATGATCGGGCCGCCGGGGATCGCGATCAGCTCGCTGCGGTGGCTGTGGCCGCACAGCACCACGCGGCAGGCCGCATCGAGCGACTTCAGCCGCCGCCTGATCGCGGCCAACGGCGCGCGCACCAACCGGCCATCGACGATGGCGTCGGCAAGGTATTTTTCGTCATGGTCGGGCCGGGCGTGGAAGGCGATGACACCGGGCACGATCTCCAGCGTCAGCGGCAAGCTGAGAAGTGTCTCGCGCTGTTGGGCGGTCAGTTGCTCCTGGGCGTAGCGGTCGGACGGCCACATGGTTTCATCGGCCGGATCCTGCGCCACGCGGCGGTCGTGGTTGCCGCGCACCGTCGGCAGGTTGAGCGCCTGCAAGCGTCCCATCGTCTCGCGCGGCCACAGCGGTCCGGAGACGCAATCGCCGAGGTCGACGGTGATATCGGCGCCACCGCGCCGCTCGAGATCATCGAGAACGGCATCCAGGGCGCGCACATTGCCATGGATGTCGGCGAGGACGGCTATGCGCATCAAGCGTCGATTTCAGGGACGGTGCCGACAATGGGCAATGCGGGATCGCCATCGGCAGCCGCGATCACGCTGTCGAGCAGGCCGGGAAAGCGGTTGTCGAGGTCGTCGCGGCGCAGCGTGATCAGCCGGCTGGTGCCGACCGCTTCGGCGCGGGTGACGCCCGCTTCGCGCAGCTTGGCCAAGTGGTAGCTGAGATTGGTCTTGGAGGCGAGGTCGAGGAATTTGCTGCAGTTCATCGGCACGCCTTCCTTGCTGGCGAGATAGCGCACGATGGCAAGCCTGGTCGGATCGCCGAGCACGGCAAGCACGATCGGCAGGCTGATCTGGTCAGTGGTTGGATGAGGCAAGGTCATGACCCAGAATTAAGCACAAACGCAACCAACTTCAACGCATCTCCTCCGTTAGCCGGTACACATGCCCTGGCGGTTTCCGGGCCTGTCCTGACACAGGGCTGTCAGCAGGGTTCAGCTATTTTGCCCTGGCTCAATTGACATCATGCCTTGTTATGTCCAATTGTTCAATAACTTTTGAACTAAGGACACATAGCTCATGGACAAGCGGATCTTCTGGCTTGCGCTCGGGTCGTTCGCGATCTCGACCGAAGGCTTCGTCATCTCCAGCCTTCTTCCCGATATCGCAACCGACGCCGGCATCTCCGTGCCGCTCGCCGGTTCGCTGATCACCGCCTTCGCGCTGGCCTATGCCATCGGCACGCCGATCCTGGCGACGCTGACCGGCGAATGGGACCGGCGCCGCGTCATCCTGTGGACGCTGGTGTTCTTCGTCATCGGCAACATCGTGGCGGCGCTGAGCTCGTCCTTCGAATTGCTGCTGATCGCGCGCATCGTCATGGCGCTGTCGTCCGGCCTGTTTGCAGCCACCGCGCAAGGCACGGCGGTGGCGCTGGTCGATGACCATCACCGGGCACGGGCCATCGCCGTCGTGGTCGGCGGCACAACGGTGGCGGTCGCCGTCGGCGCGCCGCTCGGCGCGCTGGTTGCGGCGTTTGCCGGCTGGCGCGGCACTTTCTACGCCATTGCCGGTCTCGGCGCGCTCTCCGGCGCGATCCTGTGGTGGCGGCTGCCGCGCGGCATCATCGGCACCAAGCTACGGTTGCGTGCGAGGCTGGCCGCAGCCGTACGCCCCGGCGTCATGCCGATCCTTGCGACGACCGCGCTCGCTCTTGTCGGCGCGTTCACGGTGTTCAGCTTCATCGCGCCCTTGGCCATCGAAGGCGGCGGCTTGAGCCCGATCGCGCTGCCCGGCATGCTGCTCGCCTTCGGCGTCGGCGCCGTCATCGGCAACATCGCCGGCGGCCAGGCGGCCGATCGCTTCGGCGCCACCCGCACCGTCTGCTGGTCGCTGGGACTCTCCGCCGCCATGCTGGTTACCTTCTCGCTGATCCCGACCTTCCTGCCGCATGCGGTCGCCGGGCCTGCGCTGATGGCCATGATGGTGCCGTGGGGCATCGTCGGCTGGGCTTTCCCGCCAGCGCAGGCCAGCCGCATCATCAAGATAGCGCCTGACGCCGCGCCCATCGTGCTGTCGCTCAACGCCTCGGCGCTTTATCTCGGCGTCGCGCTGGGCGCCGTGGTGGGTGCTGCGGTGCTGCGCTTCGGCGTCCCGGCCGATCTCGGCCTGGTGGCTGCCGTGTTCCCGGTGATTGGCCTGGGCGTCGTGCTTGCTGGCCGGGCTTTGGCGCGGCCGGTCGCCATGCCAGCCGAATAAGGCGTGCCGAGATTTCAGGTGAGGCCGGCCTGCAAATGGCAGCTTCCTGCGCTTCCGGTGCTCACGTACTTTAAGTACGCTCCGCTCCGGTTCTCGGAATCCGCCACTTTCGGCGCGGCCTGACCTGAAATCTCGGCACGCCTTGACAACGAAACCGACGGGCGGCCGCTTCTTCAGATCGAAGGAGCGGCCGTTGGCATTTCCAGATTAAGCGCGGCGATCTGGTCCAGTGTTGCGCGCAGCGCCGCAGCTTGTTCTTTACCCATCATGTTCTCGAAGCGCTGCTGGGCAACGTCCCACAGCTTGATCGCCTCGTCGAGCTTGATCTCGCCCCGCGGCGTCAGCCGCACACGCTTGATGCGCCTGTCGTCCTTGTCGGCGAAAGTCTCGACATAACCGTCGCGGATCAGCGGCTTCAGCGTGTGACCGAGCGCGGACAGATCCATGATCAGTGCCTCGGCGATGGTTCCCATCGTCGGCTCGTCGCTGACGCGGATCTGAAAGAGCAGCCCGAACTGCGTGCCCTTCAAGCCCGTAGGCGCCAACGCGTCGTCGTAAAAGCGGCCGAGCCTGCGCGCGGCGCGGCGTAGCGTGGCGTTGTTGCAGCGGCTAAATCCTGGAAACTGAGCCTGGTCCATAGGAACTCCTTGCCGGCGGAAGGCTGTGCCGGCCTGCCCCAGAAATAGTTTTCGCCGTCGCCGTTGACAAGATAGTGGCATATACCTATTTCGGCGAAGGTGGCATATGCCACTAATTGGAATTCGAACCGAAGCTCGGGCATCCAACCGGCTCCATCGGGCCGGGTAGGGACCAAACAAGACAAAAGGAACAGGACTATGAGCACGAAGGACAATAAGGGCACGGCCGTCATCACCGGCGCATCGTCAGGCATCGGCGCCGTCTATGCCGACCGGCTGGCGGGGCAGGGTTACGACCTGGTGCTGGTGGCGCGCCGCGCCGACCGGCTGCAGGAACTGGCCGACAAACTCACTTACGCCTATGACCGCAAGGTGAAGGTGATTGCCGCCGATCTGTCCGACGACGCAGATGTGCGCCGTGTCGAGCAGACGATCGCGGTCGACGAGAGCGTGACGCTGCTGGTCAACAATGCCGGCCTCGGCGGGCAGATGGTGATCGCCAACGCCGATGCCGACGCCGTCGAGCGCATGATCAAGGTCAATGTCATTGCATTGACCCGGCTGACCCGCGCCGTGTTGCCGGGACTGCTCGCGCGCAACCGCGGCGCCATCGTCAACATCGCTTCGGTCGCCGCCTATGGTATCGCGGTCGGTGGCATCTACAGCGGCACCAAGGCCTATGTCGTCAACTTCACCGAAGCGGTGCAGAAGGAAGTCGCCGGCACCAAGGTAAGGGCTCAGGTGGTGTTGCCCGGTCCGATCCGCACCGAGTTCTGGGAGCTTTCGGGCGCTGATATCGATCAGCTCAACCAGGATTGGGTGATGAGCGTGGACGATCTCGTCGACGCCTCGCTTGCCGGCCTTGCCCAGGGTGAGACGATCACAGCGCCGGGGCTTGCCGATCCGGCCAAGCTCGATGCCTATCTTGGCGCCCGGGACAATTTCTATGTCAGCCTGATCGGCGGCAAGCCGGCGGCGCGCTACGTGGCTTAGCGCCAATGTTCCTCGCCCCCGCAAAGCGGGGGAGAGGTGGCCGCGAAGCGGACGGAGAGGGGGCCTTCGTAGGGCGAACCCTTTCAAAATACTTGGCCATCGTCGCGCCGATCCCCTCTCCGTCTCGGCTTCGCCGAGCCACCTCTCCCCACCTTCGTGGGGCGAGGAACCAGCGCTAAACTGATCGCCACATCGGAATGATCGAGACCGCAAGCACCAGGGCCAGCACGATGTTGAGCGCGCGCCACTGCCATTCGGTCTTGAGCAGCCGTGCCAGCACCATGCCGGCCATGCACCATAGTGACAGCGAGAAGGCCGCGGTGAGGCCGAAGGTCGAGCCGAGCAGCAGTGCGAGCTGCCCTGGCCCGTCGGCAAGTGCGGCGAATGAGGCCGCCGCGCCCAGTCCCATTGCCCAGCCCTTCGGGTTCATCCACTGGATGCCGGCGCCGCCGAAGAAGCTGTTCGGCTTGGCCATCGATACATCGAGATTGGGCGGCCCGGCGCGCCCGATTTTCACCGCCAGCCACAGCAGATAGAGCGAGCCGGCAATCTTCATGGCAAGCTGCAGCGACGGCACGGCAAGCAGCAGGCCAGCCAGACCCGCCGCCGCGGCGCCGGTGACCGTGGCAAGGCCGGCAGCGCTGCCGGCCATCAGCGGCACGGACCGGCGAAAGCCGAACTGCGCGCCCGACGCGGTTGAAAGTGTCGTGGCGATGCCGGGCGTGGCGGTCGCCACGAAGGCAAACAGGATAAGCGGCAGGATAGGCTGGAGCATGGGCGTCCTTTGTCGGGGCCCTGCATCGTAGGCTTGGCCCAACATCAGTAAATGCAATGTTTGATATGGTTTGCATTAGAGAATATAATGCCGGCTATGATCCGTGATCTCGACACCACCCTGATCCGCACCTTCGTCACGACGGCCGACAAGGCCAGCATGACGGCGGCCGCCAATGCGCTTCATTTGACGCAAGGCGCCGTCAGCCAGCAGATCAAACGGCTGGAGGAGATGCTCGGGCATGTGTTGTTCGAGCGCGACCGCCGCGGCTTGAAGCTGACGCTGGCCGGCGAGCGGTTGCTCGACAAGGGCAAGCGCCTGTTGATGCTCAACGACGAAATTCTGGACGAGATCAGGGGCAGGACGGTCGCGGGCCGGGTCAGGATCGGCGTCCCTTACGATCTGGTCGGCACGCTGCTTGCACCGGTTCTGAAGACCTATGCCGAGGCCTATCCGCAGGTGGAGATCTCGCTGGTCTGCGCCTCTTCGCCGGAGCTTACCGCGGCCCTGGCGGCCGGCACGATCGACCTTGCCGTCATCGAAGAGCGCGTCGGTTCGACCGCCGGTGAATGCCTGCTTGTCGACCGGCTGGTGTGGGTCGGCGCCAGGGGTGGCTCGGCGCGGCTGAAACGCCCCTTGCCGGTGTCGATCGTCGCTGACACCTGCGCCTTCCGCCCGGCGGTGCTCAGCGCGCTCGGCGAGCATGGGCTCGACTGGCGCACCGTATTCGAGAACGGTAATATCGACGCCACGACCGCGACGGTGCGTTCCGATCTTGCGGTGACGACGTGGCTGGCGTCGACGGTACCCGCCGATCTCGACATCCTGGCTGTCGATGCCGGACTGCCGCCGCTGCCGAATTTTTCGGTCAATCTGCATTTGCCGAAACATGCTGTCGAAGCCGCCGCGCAGGCCTTCGCGGCGTATATCCGCGAGGGCCTGACACGGCGGCGCGAGGCGGCTTAAGGGGTACGCCCCTTCTCCCCGTATAGTGACGGGGAGAAATAACCACTCACTTCCAGTTCCGGCGCCGCTCGAGCTCGGCTTCGGATGGCTCCTGGATGGCTAAGGAGCCGACCTGGATTTCGCCGGCGCGCTCGTAGGTCGCCATGATGACGCCGGTGGTGGATGTCTGCGACTTGGTGAGCTTGAAGGCGGCTGGAAGCGCGCCATCGCCGAACAGCCGTTTGCCCTTGCCCAGCAACAGCGGGAAGATCATCAGTCGGATCTCGTCGATCAGCCCGTTGGCGAGCAGAGTCTGGATCAGATTGCCCGATCCCTGGATGAGCAGGTCGGGTCCGTCTTCCTGCTTCAACTCCTTAAGCGTTGCGACGATGTCGGGTCCGAGCGACTGGGTGTTCTCCCAGGTCAACGAATCCGGGCGGTGCGTCGCCACATATTTGATTGCGGGGTTGAAAACATCGGCGATCTGATCGTTCTGATACGGCCAATAGGCGGCGAAGATGTCGTAGGTTCTGCGGCCGAGCAGCAGCGCGAAGGGTTTGGACAACAATTCCTCAATGCTAGTGCCCGCGACCTCGTCGAAGTAGTGGAAGGTCCAGCCGCCGAATTTGAAGCCGCCGACCGGATCTTCTTCCGGACCGCCGGGCGCCTGCATGACGCCGTCGAGGCTGACGAAGGTGGCGGCGATGATCTTTCGCATCTTTCTTCTCCTTTAACTATCTGTTTTGACGCAATTCCGGACGGAAAACCGCAGACACTTTCCTAAAATCGGCCTAGTCGATCCGCGCCGTCGCGGACTTCATTGTAACGACGAACGACGCGGCCGCTTTTCGACATCGGACTGAAATTTTCAGTTCTTGCCGCGGATGGCGCGTGACGAGAACCAGACGTCGCCGAACACGGCGGTTGCCGTGCGGTCCGGTGCCTTGTTCTCACTGAGCCAGATCGAGCGCGTGCGGGCTGCGCGCGCTCGGGTCGGGATTTTTGCCACGGGGCCGGCGGCCGAGGCGCCGACGCACGGGATGAACCAGGAGCCCATGAAAGGCCGGCAAACGAAGCCACCGTCCTGGCGGGTGACGAGAACCGCGATGCCGACTGTTTCGGACGGACGCCAAGGGAAGATCAGGCGGCCGCCGGGCTTTAGCGCCTTCAGCCATGGGGCTGGAGGCGCAACGACGCCGGCATTGACATAGAGGATGTCGGATGGCGGCAGTGGGCTGACGACAGCGTCGCCGTGGATCACTTCGACATTGCCGTATCGAGCAAGGTTCGTTCTGGCGCGCGCAGCGAGATCGGCATCCAGTTCGAACGCGGTGACACGCCCGCCCGGCTCGACCAGCCTCGCCAGCAGCGCGCTGTAGTAGCCGGTGCCGGCGCCGATATGGGTGACGGCCTCGCCCGGCTTGGGCCCGACCTTGGCGAGCCACATGGCATGCAGCATCGGCTCGCCGTTGTTGATGCCCTTGTCGACATCGAGCGCCACCAGCACGTTCTGGTAGATATGGCTGGGATCGGCACTCGGCGTCTCGATCCTGCTGTCGCCGGCGACGACGGTCCAAGGCCCGGGGCCGAGAAAGTCCTCTCGCGGCACGCTGGCGAAGACAGCTTCAAGACGCGGGTCCGGCGAAGCGGCGTTGATGGTCATCAACCGCGCGTAGAACTTCCGGGCGTCTTCGACCTTGCTCATCGCGAGAAGAAGATAGCGCGGATTGCCGTTTTGTCGCGCCGGTTCAGCCGATCCCGAACATCGTGTCGTAGAGGAGCTTGAAATTGAGCACCAGGATGATGGCCGCGACCACCCAGGCCAGCGCGGCCACGCCGCGCGGGATGGCGAGATTGCCCATCTTCTTCTTGTCGGAGACGAACTGCACCAGCGGGATGACGGCGAAGGGCAGTTGCATCGACAGCACCACCTGGCTGAAGACCAGGAGCTGGCCGGTGCCCTTTTCGCCATAAAGCGCGGTGACGACCACCACCGGGACAATGGCAAGGCCGCGGGTCAGAAGGCGGCGAGCCCATTGCGGGATGCGCAGGCGCAGGAAACCTTCCATGACGATCTGGCCGGCAAGCGTGGCGGTCACCGTCGAATTCAGGCCGGAGGCAAGCAGCGCCACGGCAAACAGGATCGAGGCAATGCTCAAGCCCAGCAGCGGCGACAACAGCTCGAAGGCCTGGCCGATCTCGGCGACGTCCTGATGTCCGGTGCCGTGGAAAGCCACCGCCGACACGATCAGGATCGCGGCGTTGACGAACAAGGCCAGCATCAGGGCGATGGTGGAGTCCGTCGTCGCCCATTTGATGGCGTCGCGTTTTCCCGCATCGGTGCGCTCATAGGCGCGGGTCTGAACAATCGATGAGTGGAGATAGAGATTGTGCGGCATCACGGTGGCGCCAATGATGCCGATGGCGATGTAGAGCATCGCCGGGTTGGTGACGATCTGCGATGACGGCACGAACATCGAATGCAGGATCGTCCCGGCCGGTGGGGCGGCGACGAAGATCTGGATGGCAAAGCAGCCGAAGATGATGATCAAAAGCGCGACGACGAAGGCTTCGAGATAGCGAAAGCCCCGGTTCATCAACAGCAGCACCAGGAAGGCGTCGAGCGCGGTGAGCATGGCGCCGCCGATCAGTGGAATGCCGAACAGCAGCTGCAGCGCGATCGCGGTGCCGATCACTTCGGCGAGGTCGCAGGCGATGATGGCGAGCTCGCAGGCCATCCACAGCACCAAATTGACCGGGCGCGGATAATAGGCGCGGCAGGCCTGGGCGAGGTCGCGGCCGGTGGCGATGCCGAGGCGGGCAGCCAGCGCCTGCAGCAGGATCGCCATCAGGTTGGACAGCATGATGATGAACAGCAGCGAGTAGCCGAACTGGGCGCCGCCGGCGAGGTCGGTCGCCCAGTTGCCCGGATCCATGTAGCCGACCGAGACCATGTAACCCGGGCCCATGAAGGCGAACAGCCTGCGGAACCAGACACCCGAAGTCGGCACGGCTATGGACGCATTGACCTCGCGCAGGCTCGGCTGCTCTTCATCAGGCTTGTCAAACCGCCAGGACGAACTCGGAGCTGTGGCGTCGGTCATGAAAACAGGCTTTCGGTGCGACTGGTCGAAGTTGCCGTTAAGCTATGCCATGGCTCAACATTATGCAATATGCTATATTTCATTGTATGTGCTTTGCCCGAAGCTGAACGGAACCGAAAAGGGCGCGACCGGAAACGCCGGTTGCGCCTGCGGCCGATTGCAAATAAACGGCCTTAAGAATCAGAGCCCGTGCTATAAAAGCAGCAACGGCTGAACTCCCAGGAGGAGCGCGTATTGGCGCTGAAGAACAGACCAGTCCCGCGTGAGCCGCTGCCCGATGCCGATGTCCATTCGGAAGGATTCCGGCACCAGCGCCAGGCGCGCCGCAGCGCGCTGGTCGAGGACTATGTCGAACTGATCGCCGACCTCATCGAGGACGGCAATGAAGCGCGTCAGGTCGACATCGCGGCAAGGCTCGGCGTGGCGCAACCGACCGTGGCCAAGATGCTGACTCGGCTGTGCGGCGATGGGCTGGTTTCGAGAAAGCCCTATCGTGGCGTGTTCCTGACCGAGGCTGGCCGCAAGGTCGCCGAGGAAAGCCGCATTCGCCATCAGACCGTGGAAGCATTCCTGCGTTCGCTTGGCGTCAGCGCCGAGACGGCGCGCATCGACGCCGAAGGCATCGAGCACCATGTCAGCGCCGAGACGCTGGAAGCGTTCCGCCGGGCGATGACTTCCCGCTGATCGGCATCCGTCCGAGAAACCCGATCGACGCGTGGGAGGAACCGCCACACCTTCTGCACGTTGCCTCCGACATCGCGCGATGATCGCGCCAAGGAGGAAGCAATGGGCGTCGAACAGGCACCGACCGCGAAGGGCAAGCAGGCAGCCAGGGGATTGCAACAGGCGGCCACCAAGGACGAGCGCAAGACCGAGGCCGAGACCGGCCGACCCCTCAAGAAGGGCGCGGCGCGTTTCGAGGAGCGTTCGAAGAGTTCGGACGGCAAGAGTGCCGGCGCCAAGCAGAAACTCTGAGAGCCGTTCTAGAAATCAGCGCTTGTAGGCAAAGGCTATCTGCTGTGTCGTGGTGGTGCTCGTCATCAAGGAGGAGACCACCAAGTCACAGCTGCCAGCACGTCATCAAGCGCGAAAAATTCTGTGACTCGGGCTACCCGTTGCGATAATTGTTTGGGAGGGGCGGTCTCCGGCTGGTCCCATCCGCAATGCGAGGAGTTGCCATGCTTTGGAGAGGCCGTCGTCAGAGCGACAACATCGAGGATGACCGCAGCGACAGCGGCGGTGGCGGCGGATTGGGCGGCGGCGGCCAGTTCCAACTTCCCATCGGCGGCCGTACCGGTGGCGGCGGCAGCATCATCCTGGTTATCCTGGTCGTGCTCGCCGGATGGTATTTCGGCTTTGATCCCTCTGCGATCCTGGGCGGTGGCGACGGCGGCCTGTTGCCGGGCAGCGGCGGCCAGATCACCGACAACAGCGGCTCGCAAGACAGCACCGGCGCGGCCGCCAATGACGAGATGAAGCAGTTCGTCGCCACCGTGCTTGCCGATACCGAGGACACCTGGACCGGCATTTTCAAATCTCAAGGCTTGACCTACGAGGACCCCAAGCTGGTGCTGTTCAGCGGCCAGGTTCGCTCGGCCTGCGGCTTCGCGTCAGCAGCAGCCGGGCCGTTCTATTGCCCCGGCGACCACAAGGTCTATCTCGACATGACTTTCTTCCAGCAACTCGACCAGCAGTTCGGCGCTTCGGGCGAGTTCGCGCGCGCCTATGTGGTTGCCCATGAGGTCGGCCATCACGTACAGAACCTCACCGGCATCATGGGCAAGTTCAACCAGATGCGGCAGGGCTTGAGTGAGGCCGACGCCAATCAGTTGTCGGTGCGCATCGAGCTTCAGGCCGATTGCTTCGCTGGTGTATGGGCGCATTTCACCCAGCAAAAAGGCATCCTGGAGCAGGGCGACATCGAGAGCGCGCTCAATGCCGCCAAGCAGATCGGCGACGACACGCTGCAGAAGAAGATGCAGGGCTACGTCGTGCCGGAAAGCTTCAACCATGGCACATCGCAGCAACGGCAAACCTGGCTGGCGCGCGGCTTCAAGAGCGGCAAGCTGACCGATTGCAACACGATGACCGGCCCGCTCTGAGGCGGCACTTCCGGTTTCCTGCGCAATGGTGATCGGCGACGACTGATCCTGGCAAGTGGTGTCAGGATCAGACTGTTGTCTTCGTTCGCGTATTGTTCCTGCAGATGACCTCGCCTATAAGGTCGGTCCCGCCTTGCCCGCGGGCGGCCCGAGGAGCTTATCATCATGATCGACCCAAAAACCGCCAGGCGGGGCCTTGCGCTCGTTTTCACCACGCTGCTGCTGGACATCACGGGCTTCGGCATCATCATGCCGGTGCTGCCGGCCTATCTCAGGGAACTCAGCGGCGTCGGCGTCAGCCAGGCAGCGATCGAGGGCGGCTGGCTGTTCTTCGTTTATGCGGCCATGCAATTCTTCTTCGCGCCGATCATGGGCGGCCTGAGTGACCGTTTCGGGCGCCGGCCGATCCTGCTTGCCTCGGTGCTGACCTTCTCGATCGACAATTTGATCTGCGCGGTCGCCTGGTCCTATCCGATGCTGTTCATCGGCCGTGTGCTGGCCGGTATTTCGGGCGCCAGCTATTCGACGACGTCCGCCTTCATCGCCGACATCTCGAATGACGAGAACCGGGCCAAGAATTTCGGCCTGCTCGGCATCGCCTTCGGCGTCGGCTTCGTCATCGGCCCGGTGCTGGGCGGACTTTTGGGCACATTCGGGCCGCGCGTGCCCTTTTACTTTGCCGCCGGGCTCGCTTTCGTCAATTTCCTGATCGCGATGGTCTTCCTGCCCGAGACGCTGGACCAGCAGCATCGCCGCCGGTTCGAATGGAAGCGGGCGAACCCCGTCGGCACACTCATGCAGATGCGCAACTACCAGGGCATCGGCTGGATCGGGCTCGTCTTCTTCCTGATGACGCTCGGCCACATGATGTATCCGGCGGTCTGGTCCTTCGTGTCCAGCTACCGCTATGGCTGGAGCGAGCAGCAGATCGGCTTCTCGCTCGGCGCCTTCGGCCTGTGCGGGGCGATCATCATGGGAACGGTGCTGCCCAAGGTCATCCCCGCGCTCGGCGAATGGAAGACGGCGGTGATCGGCCTTACCTTCACCGCGCTCAGCGCCTTCGGCTATGCGTTCGCGACGCAAGGCTGGATGGTTTATGCGGTGATTGTCGCCGGCTGCCTCGAGGCGTTGGCGGACCCGCCGCTGCGCAGCCTCGCCACCGCCAAGGTGTCGCCCTCGGCGCAAGGCGAGCTGCAAGGCGCGATGACCTCGATCTTCTCGATCACCTCGATCATCACGCCGCTGCTCTATACGGGGATATTCTCCTGGTTCACCGGCCCGACAGCGCCGGTCGTGTTCGGCGGCGCGCCCTATCTCCTCGGCGCGATTTTCCTCACGCTGGCGCTGATCGTCTTCGTCACCAAGGTGACCAGGCCGGCGCCGAAGGAAGTCGAGCAAATGCGCACGGAGGAAGCGGCGACCGACGCGGCTTGAGGGCCTAAGACTCGATCCATTCGGATGGAACATCCATTGCTTTCGCCAGCATTGTGCTGGTCTGCTCCGAGGGTTTGCGGCGATTGGATTCCAGGTCCGACAGGAAACCTTGGCTGACACCGACTGCGCTGGCCATCTCGGCTTGAGTGAGATTGCGCCAATTACGCAGAGCCTTGAGCCTGCTGGAGCCGCGCAGGATATCAATGGTTACGTCGGCTGGGAGAGCCTTCTCTGTCCCAAGCGCGGCCTTCCGTTCCTCGTAGATCGCCACATCCGCGGCGTCTTCCTGAGCTTCTTCAACTGCACGCATCAAAGACCTCGAAAAGGGCTCAAACCCGCTCGGCCAGCGCTTCCTCGCCGCGCTTTTCGCGGATCAGGTTGACGAAGCGGCGGAAGAGGTAATGCGAATCCTGCGGGCCGGGCGAGGCCTCCGGATGATGCTGGACCGAGAACACCGGACGCCCGGTCAGCGCGATGCCGCAGTTCGAGCCGTCGAAGAGCGAGACATGGGTCTCCTCGACGCCTGCGGGCAATGAGTCGGCGTCGACCGCAAAGCCATGGTTCATCGACACGATCTCGACCTTGCCGGTGGTGTGGTCCTTCACCGGATGATTGGCGCCGTGATGGCCCTGATGCATCTTTGCGGTCTTGCCGCCGAGCGCCAGCGCCAGCATCTGGTGGCCGAGGCAGATGCCGAAGACCGGAATGTCGGTCTTCAGAATGTCCTGGATCACCGGCACGGCATAGTCGCCGGTGGCTTCCGGGTCGCCGGGGCCGTTGGAGAGGAAGATGCCGTCCGGCTGCATGGCCAGGATCTCTTCCGCGCCGGTCTTGGCCGGAACGATGGTGACCTTGGCGCCGAGGCCGGCCAGGAGACGCAGGATGTTGCGTTTCACGCCATAGTCGATGGCCACGACATGCATCGACGGCGCGTCCTGCTCGCCATAGCCTTCATTCCAGACCCAAGGCGTCTCGCGCCAGACAGACGACTGGCCGGAGGTAACCTCCTTGGCGAGATCGAGGCCGATCAGGCCCGACCAGGCTGCCGCCTGACGCTTCAGGTCCTCGATGTCGAAGATGCCGTCCGGTGCGTGCGCGATGACCGCGTTCGGCATGCCCTTTTCGCGGATCAGCACGGTCAAGGCGCGTGTGTCGATGCCGGACAGCGCGACGATGCCGCGCCGCTTCAGCCATTGGTCGAGGTGACCGGCGGCGCGGTAATTCGAGGGCTCGGTGACATTGGCCTTGAAGATGGCGCCGACGGCGCCGGCGCGGGCGGCGGGATTGAGATCCTCGATGTCCTCGTCATTGGTGCCGACATTGCCGATATGCGGGAAGGTGAAGGTGACGATCTGGCCGGCATAGGAAGGGTCGGTGAGAATTTCCTCGTAACCGGTAAGCGCCGTGTTGAAGCACACTTCGGCCACCGCCGATCCCGTGGCGCCGAGGCCGCGGCCTTCGATCACCGTGCCGTCGGCGAGCACCAGAAGGGCGGTCGGCTTTTCGGTGGCCCAGGGGGCGGTGGTCATGGCCATGGCGGCACTCCTGTCAGGCGCTACAAGCGGTCCGCAGGACCGTTTGCGCGGCAAGGCGCGCGACCTGGATTTTTCAGCGTCCCACGCGTTGATTCTAGTTGGTCATGTCCTTTTCCCAAAACCGCTATGCACTTTTGGGCGACATGACTCCATTGTCTTATGCAGGACCGAGTACATAGGGGAAGGCGCCGAGGCGGTCAATGCGGTGCCTCAAGCCACAGCTGATTTGCTTTCGTCCAGCAAAATCAGCGCTTTGTCGGAGTTTGCGTCACGCGGCGGGCGAAGCTATTGTCCGCCGCATTTCGAAGGAGAAGCATGATGCGCGAGAAAATCGCCGAATCCATGAAGAGCGCGATGAAGGCGCAGGACAAAGAGCGCCTGCCGACGCTGCGGCTGATCCAGGCCGCTATCCATGACCGCGACATCGTCAATCGCGGCGCCGGCAAACCGCCGGCCGGCGATGACGAAGTACTGCAGATCCTTTCCAAGATGGTGAAGCAGCGCGAGGAATCGGCGAAGGCCTTCGAGGACGGCAAGCGGCCGGAACTGGCGGCCAAGGAGCGCGCCGAGATGGAGGTCATTCTCGAATTTCTGCCGAAGCAGCTCGACGATGCCGCAATCACCACTGCTGCGCGAGAAGCCATCGCGGCGACCGGTGCCGCCAGCCAAAAAGACATGGGCAAGGTGATCGGCGTGCTCAAGCAGAAATATGCCGGACAGATGGACTTCGCCAAGGCAAGCGCCATCATCAAGGGACTGCTGCAGTAGCCAGAGCAATTTCAGGAAAAGTGTGAGCGGTTTTCCGTCTGGAATTTCGTAAAAACAAAGAGTTAGAGCATTTCACCGTTTCGATGAAACGGTGAAATGCTCCAACCTCGCGGCTATTTGCAGATCGGCGTCGGCTGCGGCGGCGGTGCCGGATGGTCCTTCTTGTACTGCGCGATGATCGGCTCCAGCGTCTTTTTCGGCCAGAATTTCGGGGCGCCGATCTCGCTTAGACAAGATGCGTTCCAGTAGAGACCCGCGCCCGACATCGACTGGCCGGAGGCCTTCGCATGCGCGACAGCGGCGATATCGCGCGATTCCGGGTAGATGTAGAGCGTGGTCGGATTGTTCTTGACCATCGGAATGATCTGCTCGGCATCGGCGGGCGACCAACTGGTGCAGCCATTGCTGCGACCGCCGGCATAATCCACCAGCTTGCCGAACGGGACAAAGCCGTCATGGTCGGCGTAAGAGCTTTGCGGGCTCTTGCGCATGCACACGCTCTTCAGAATTGCCGCTGGATGGCCGCCGATCACGCGCTGCCTGGCGTTCGCCGCTTCGCCTTCGCCGTCGAACTGGATGAAGGTGCGCATGAACACCGCGTCCTGGGCGCCGACGTGATAATAGCCCTTGAACGAGGTCTTTAACTCGGCAGTCATATAGGCGCCGCCGGCGGTCAGCTCGGAATCCATCGCATTGCCGAAGTTCTTGGCGCAGCGCCTGCCATTGGAGAAATCGGCAGCGCCTTTCAGGTTGCGGCCGCCGCCATGGCCCGAGGAGACCGCGCGGAAGACCTGCTTGGCCTCGCACACTATGTAGTAACGCTGGCCAAGCACGCTGCCGCCGAGGTCGCCGGGACGCGTTGCGTCCATGGCGAAATAGCAGGGATTCTTGACCGAACCTTCGCTCACCTTCTTCTGGTAGAGCGCGCGCGCCCGCTCCAGCACGACTTGCGAAATCTGGCCTTCGCCGTCGCCGACATGGCGCTGCAGCCAGTCCGGCATGCTCGATGGCCGTAACGCCGCGAACGAACTGACGGAAACCGTCAGGACCGCCAGAGCGGCGATAAGACAAAAGATGGCCGCGCCCAGCGGAACAGATTTCAACCGCACCGGTTGCCCCTCCTGTCGAAGCGTTGTGAATCACCCATAGATCATAGGAGGCCTCGCATCCATCGGCGAAACACTTCTAGTTTAGCAACGTCTGCTGGAGAGGGGATTGCGCCAGCAAGCGCCTTCACAGCCGCCACCCGCAATCTGCGGGATACTCCCAAAGCGCCGATTGGGTTATCATCTGATTCCGGCGCGCCCACGCCTCCTCCCTCCACCGGGAAAGCATTGTGCATGCGGGGCAGGTGATCACGCAACCGACTGTTCGAGCGCCATGCATAAGGAGGGTTTGCGAAGACTGCTCGCACCAGGAGGTTTTCGATGCGGCTTTCCGCCCCAATCTACCGTTTGAAGCGCCAAGCCAGGCTGCTGTCGCGCAAGGAAGAAATTCCCCTTCACCTGGCGCTTGACCGCATTGCCGCCGAGGAGGGTTTCTCCAGCTGGAGCCTGCTTGCGGCCAAAGCCGCCGAGACGGCGCCGGCGACTAGGCTTTTCGCGCGGCTGGTGCCCGGCGACATGGTGCTGATCGGGGCGCGGCCGGGTCAGGGCAAGACACTGATGAGCCTCGAACTTGCCGTGGCCGCCATGAAGGCAGGCAATCGCGCGGCGTTCTTCACGCTCGAATACACGCATGCCGACATCCTGCAGCGCTTCCATGACATCGGCATCGAGCCTGCCGATTTCGACGGCCGGTTCGTGTTCGACACTTCCGACGCCATCAGCGCGGCCTATATCATCGATGGGTTACGGTTGGCGCCGCGCGGAACGCTGGCGGTTATCGACTATCTGCAATTGCTCGACCAGAAGCGCGAGACTCCCGAGTTGATGGTCCAGGTTCAAGCGCTCAAGGCATTCGCGCGCGAAAACGGACTGGTGCTGGTGTTCATCTCGCAGATCGACAGATCATACGATCCCTCGAAAAAGCCGTTCCCGGATGTCAGCGATATCCGGCTGCCGAATCCGCTCGATTTGTCGCTGTTCGACAAGACGTGTTTCCTGAACGAGGGCGAAATCCGCTTTCAGGCAGCTTGAGAGCAGCCTGCTTGGAGGCTATGTCCGCTGGTCTCGCCAAGGGAAAACCATGATCGAGATCGTCAAGCCCGCGCTCCAGCATCTGCCGTCCTACAAAGCCGCGCTGGAAAGCGGCTGGTCGCCCGACAATGTGCGGCTGCTCGAAGCGACGCGTGAGCAGCTTGCGGCGATCGAGGAAGACCCGGTCGCCTTCCTCGCCAGCCTTGACGATCCGCAGGCGAAAGGGCCGCCCATCGCCTTGCCCGACGGCACCACAGTTGCGCGCCTGCCTGGCTTCAGGCGCTGGATCTGGGATGGTGAGGCCGCCGGCTCGATCGGCTTTCGCTGGCAGACAGGCACGTCGGCGCTGCCATCGCATGTGCTCGGCCATATCGGCTATTCCGTGGTGCCGTGGAAGCGGGGCCGCGGCTATGCAACCGAGGCGTTGCGGCTGATGCTGGAGGAGGCAAGGGCGGTCGGCCTCGACTATGTCGAGGTCACCGCCAAGCCCGGCAACCCGGCGTCGCAGAAGGTGATAACGGCCAATGGCGGCAGGCTGGTCGAACGTTTCTTTGAGGACGCCGCCTATGGCGGCGCGGAGAGCCTGAGGTTCCGGATCGAGCTTTAGCTTACTCCGCGGCCGCCGGCAGGGGCGGCATGGAGCGGCTGCGCCATTCCCAGGACTGCGAGGCCACGGCCACCGCGACCGCCACCAGCATGGCGATCACGCCTGCCAGCGGCAGGCTGCGGTAGCCGAGACCGGCGTTCAGCATCGCCGCCCCCAGTGAGGCGGCAAAGGCAATGCCGACATTGAAGCCAGACGGGATCAACGACGAGGCGAGGTTCGAGGCGTCCGCCGTCCAGGTGAGGATGCGGGTCTGGATCGGCGCGCCGATGGCGAAGTTGAGACCGCCCCAGATGACGATTGCTCCGACCATCGGCACCGGGTAGGGGGCGACGGCATAGATGGCGGCCAGCATCGCCGCCTGCAGGGCGAGCATGGCGATCAAGGACGGCATCAGCTTCCAGTCGGAGAGCTTGCCGCCGACGAAGACGCCGATCGTGGCGCCGACGCCATTTAGCAGCAGCACCCAGGGGATCAGGCTTTCGTCGAGGCCGGTGACTTCCAGCAATGTCGGCGTGATGTAGGTAAAGAGTCCGAACTGGCCGATCATCAGCATCAGCATGAGGATGAGCGACGTCCAGACCTGCTGGCGTCCCAGCACGCGCACCTCGCGCGCCAGCCCGGCCGGCCGGCTGGTGGCGCCGGCGGTGCGCGGCAGCAGCACAAGCATGGCGATGATGGCGACGATGCCCAGCCCGCCCATCACCCAGAAGGTCGCGCGCCAGCCCCAAAAGGCGCCGATCGCGGTGCCGGCTGGCACGCCGATAATGTTGGAGACGGTGAGGCCCGACAGGATGACAGCGACAGCCCGGCCGCGCTGGTCCTCGCGCACCAGGCTGACGGCAACTACCATGGCGACGCCGAAATAAGTGCCGTGCGCCACGGCGATTGCGATGCGCAGCAGAAGCATCGAGGTGAAGTCGGGCGCCAGCGCACAGGCCGCCTGTCCAAGGGTGAAAGCAACGGCGAGGCAGAGCAGCAAGGTCTTTCGCGAGACCTTGCTGGTGGCGAGCGCCAGAAGCGGCCCGCCGATGGCGATGCCGCAGGCATAACCGGAGACGAGATAGCCGGCGGTCGGCACCGACACGCCAAGGCCTTGCGCTACTTCGGGCAGCACGCCGGCGATGACGAATTCGGTGGTACCGAAGGCGAAAGCGGCAAGGAACAGGGCAATCAGCGGCAGCATGATTCAAACAGGCCTGAGAGGAATGGCCGCGTCAAACCACGCCTGGCCGCGAACGGCAATGCAGAAATTGTCGACGCCGCTTTAGCTTTTCTTGAGCGGTGCCTTACGTGGCCGTCTTGCGCCCGTAAGGGATCTTCAGCCAGGCGCGCTCATGCAGATAGTAGAGCAGCGATTTGGTAACGACCTCGGTCGCGCCGATGGTGGCCGCCAGCTTGATGCTGCCGGTCACCACCAGCGAGATGATCATGGTGTCGATCGTGCCGGTGGCGCGCCAGGAAAGTGCCTTGGCGAAGCTGCGCGAATGGGTATCCATCGACCGATCGTCCTCCCAATAGGCCTTTGCGCGATCCTTAGCCGACGGAAGCGAGGATGGGCAAAGGCTAATTTGGGGTGACCCCCCGATGGCGCGCCCTGGTCGACGTCTAGCTTGCCTTCAGCCGCGAGCCGCCAAGCAGGCCGCGCTCTTCCAGGACGGGATAGGCCATCGATGCCAGCAGCGAATTGATTTGCTTCAGGTCGCGGATGGTGTCGAGGTGGATCGAACTGGTTTCGACGCTTTTGGCAGTGCCATCGCGAAGGCGCACGAAATGACTGGCGCTGGTTTCCTTCTCGCGATCGCGCAGCCGATCCTTTTCCAGCACCAACTGGCGAGCGGTTTCCGGGTCGCGCGAGACGAGGACATTGAAGGCAAGCCGCGCATTGGCGAGCACGGAGCTGTGGAAGGCACACAATTCGCTCCAGCCCTCGTCGGTAAACTCCAGCCCCCGGTCGAACTTCTTCTTCACATGCACCAGCATGTTGCGCACGATGATGTCGCCGACCTGTTCGAGCTTGACGCAGGCACCGATCAGTTCCTGGCAGCGCAGCGCTTCGTCCTCGGTCAGCGGGTTCTTGGTGACCTTGGCCAGATAGAGCTTGATGGCCGCATGCTTGCGGTCGACGCGGTCGTCGAGGGCAGCCAGCGCTTTGATCTTGGCGCTATCGGCGTCCTCGTAGAGCTCGATGATGCGCTTCAGCATGATCTCGACCGTCTCGCATACCCGCACAACCTCTCGGGTTGCGTTGGCCAGCGCCTGGCTAGGTACATCGAGCGCGCTTTCGTTCAGCGCCGACAGTTCCACGACGTCGAGTGCGGCCGCCGGCTCCGTCTTGGTGCCCAGCGCCACGATCTTTTCCGAAGCCCGGTAGACGAAACCGGCCAGCGGCAGGCCGGCGAGCAGGATGATGACGTTGAACAGGATATGGGCGTTGACGATCTGATCGGCGGCCGTCGCGCCGAGGAAGCCGACATGCGGCCGCACGATCATGAACAGGATCAACATGACCAGCGAGCCCAGCCCGCGCATCAAGAGATTGCCGATCGGCACCACGCGCACGGCGGGTCCCGCCGAGCGGGTCAGCATCGGCGCGATGATCGAGGAACCCAGATTGACGCCGAGGATGAGGACCACGCCGAGTTCCGGGCTGATCAGGCCGCGGCCGGCGAGCGTTGCCATTAAAAGGACCGCGGCGATGCTCGACTGGAACAGCCAGGTGATCAGCGCCGCCAGCAGGTAAGCGGTGATGGAATCGCTGGAGAAATAATTGATGATCACGGGCATGAGTTGGCTGTTGCGCAGCGGCTCGGAAGCCTGACCGATCATTTCCAGCGACAGGATCAAAAGGCCGATACCGACCAGGATGCGGCCGGTCTGGCGCCAGTCGCGGCGCTCGGTGGCCATGAACATTACCGTGCCGGTGATCAGGCATAGCGGCACCAGCAGCGTGAGGTCGAAAGTCAAGAGCTTGACCACCAGCGCCGAGCCGATCTCGGCGCCGCGCACGGCCAATTGGCCGGCGGCGCCCGAGACGATGCCGGAACCGGCGAACGATCCGACCAGCAAGGTGACCGCGGTGGAGCTCTGCAAGGCGATGGCCAGGCCAGTGCCGGCGAGCACGGCCATGATCGGGTTGCGCATGGTGGCGCGCAGCTTGTGGCGCAGCACGTCGCCGTAGGCGCGCTCGACGCCGGTTTTCACCATGCGGGTGGCAAACAGCATCAGCGCCACCGCGCCGGCAAGGTGCAGCAGGACGACGGAGCCGCTCACGATCGGCCTCGCAAGGCGGCCTTGGCGGCAAGAAGGGGGGTGCGAATCTCAGTCATCTCAATGCACCGAAATATACCAATTAACATTAGCCGGATAATAGATTTTTCTGATGTCATGATCGTCTGCGCTCGACGGCGCATGTCGGAAATGAATGCAAGACACATTGGTTGCGTGCGCCACGAGGGCGATACCCGCGCCGTGATCTCTCATGCCGGCCATGGTCGGGCGTGACTTGAAGGCGTATTCAAAAGAGTCTGCGCAAGTAGCGGAAACCATTACAGAATTGTAATGCAGGTGTTCAGCTTCAGTTCATCCCCTGGCGGCTATTCCTCTGGCCATCGACAACAAGGAATACCGACCATGAAACGTCTCATACTTTCCGCTGTCACCGCCTCGATGCTGGCCGCGTCGGCCTTTTCGAGCCAGGCCGCGCCGCTTGCCCAGCCGAGCGCGCCGCAGTCGGACTACACCCAGGTCGACTGGCGGAAGTCAGGCACCCACCGCGACGTGAAGAAGCGCGTCATCCAGAAGAAGGTCATCGTCAAGCGCGACAATGGCCGCGACCACGGGCGCCACAACTGGCGCAATGGCCAGCGCTATTCCGACTGGAAGCGCCATCAGTCGGTCCGCGACTGGAACCGGCACGGCCTGCGCCGTCCCGGCCCCGGCCAGGAGTGGATCCGCGTCGGCAACGATTATGTGCTGGTCGGCATTCTCTCCGGCATCATCTTCGGCGCGATCGCCGCGCGGTAATCCGGCGACAATCCAATCCAAAAGAAGGCGGCCGCTCGGCCGCCTTCTTTTTGTCTGTGAAAAGCGGGTACTATTGGCACTGCAGAGTCGTCGCGCCCGGACGGCATGATTATATGGAGGCCAAACGAGCTTTCCCGATGCGCTTTCCGCCCGCCTTTCTCGACGAGATCCGCGACCGTGTGCCGATTTCCTCGGTCATAGGTCAGCGCGTCGCGTGGGACCGCAAGAAGACCAACGCCTCGCGCGGCGACTATTGGGCCTGCTGCCCGTTCCATGGCGAGAAGAGCCCGTCCTTCCATTGCGAGGACAAAAAGGGCCGCTACCATTGCTTCGGTTGCTCGGTGTCGGGCGACCATTTCAAGTTTCTGACCGAGCTCGAGGGATTGAGCTTTCCCGAAGCGGTCGAGAAAATCGCCGACATGGCCAGCGTGCCGATGCCGGTGCGCGACGAGCGGGAGGAACGGCGCGAGAAGGAACGCGCCAGCCTGACCGACGTCATGGAGATGGCAACCGCCTTCTTCCAGGATCGCCTGCAGGGGCCGGAGGGCGCCAAGGCCCGCGCCTATCTGCGCGACCGTGGATTGACGCCGGCGACGCAGCAGTCGTTCCGGCTCGGCTACGCGCCCGACAGCCGCAACGCGCTCAAGGAACATCTTGCTGCCAAGGGCGTGCCGAAGGCCGACATCGAGGCCTGCGGGCTGGTGCGGCATGGCGATGACGTACCGGTCTCCTACGACTGGTTCCGCGACCGCATCATGTTTCCGATCCCGGATTCACGCGGCAAGATCATCGCCTTTGGCGGCCGCGCGCTGGCGCCCGATGCGCTGGCCAAATACATGAACTCGCCCGACACCGAGCTCTTTCACAAGGGCAATGTGCTCTACAATTTCGCCCGCGCCCGCAAGGCGCTGGCCAAGGGCGGCACCGTGATTGCCGTCGAAGGCTATATGGACGTGATCGCGCTGGCGCAGGCCGGCTTCGAGAATGCCGTGGCGCCACTCGGCACCGCGCTTACCGAAAACCAGCTCGAATTGCTTTGGCGCATGGCGCCCGAGCCGATGCTGTGCTTCGACGGCGACAAAGCCGGGCTGAAAGCTGCATGGCGAGCCGCGGATTTGGCACTGCCCTCGGTGCAGGCCGGGCGCTCGGCGCGTTTTGCGCTGCTGCCGGAAGGCAAGGACCCTGACGATCTGGTCAAGGCCGAAGGACCGGACGCGTTCCGCGCCGTGCTTGCCGATGCGCGGCCGCTGGTCGACCTGTTGTGGATGCGCGAGACGGCGGGCGGTGTCTTCGACACGCCGGAGCGGCGGGCGGAACTGGGAAAGACGCTGCGCGAGTTGACCAGTCGCATCCGCGACGAAAGCACGCGCTATCACTACCAGCAGGCAATGCGCGAGCGGGAGCTGAGCTTCTTCGGTTCCCAGCGCGGCGCCGGGCAGGGCCGCCAGGATGGCGGCCGACAAGGCGAGCGGGGCAAGGGCAAGCCCGCACCCGGTGGACAATTCGCGAAGCCTGGTGGCGGTCGCATGACGATCACTGAAAGCCTCGGCCAGTCCGCGCTGGTCAAGCGCGGCGGCGAGGGGATGTCGGTGCGCGAAGCGACGATCATCGTGGCGCTGGTCAACCATCCGGCGCTGATCGACGAGAATTTCGCCCATGTCGAATTCCTCGATCTTGCCAACTCGGATCTGGGACGCCTGCATGCCGCCATCCTCGATGCCATGGCGCATGACGCCGCCAACGAGCGCGCCTCGGTCATCGCGACGATAGAGCGGGCCGGCTGCGGCGGCATCTGGGAACGAGCGGTGGAATTGATCAAGCGCGCGCGGCAATGGCCGGCGCTGGAAACGGCAGCACTTGACGACGCCCGCGACGCCTTCAACCAGGCGCTGCACTTGCAGCGCAGCGCCCGCACCTTACATAGAGAGCTGAAACAGGCGCAGGCGGCGCTCGATGCAGACCCTTCGGATGAAAACTTCCGGCATCTCGTCGAGATTCAAGCGCAATTCAAAGATGTGCAGGCAACGGAAGCGCTGATCGAAGGGTTCGGCGTGTCCTCGGGCAGGGTTGGCCGCGTTTAGGCCGATATTGCCATTGGAAGTGAAGTGGAAATGTGCAGCGCGTCGAATCGACGCCTCTAAGTCGGGTAATTGATTCGCTTTTTTCCTGCGAATCATGCGAGAGGCGCTTGACCTTCTGGCAGTTTGGCGGAATCAGGACGATTCGAAACGTTAACCGTGCCCCGGCGCCGGCGGAAATCGAGCGATTTGGGGTACAGGCGATGACTGGACAGGCAAACAGCCTGCCCCAGATATCAGGGTTAATCTGGACTTAATGCATGTCGCCCAAGAGTGGAAACCGGTTTTGGGGCAACGAGATGCATCAAACAAAAGAGATGATGCCGGGTCGGTGACAAGCGTTCCGGTGCGGGCGCATCCGGCATAACCGGTCCGGCAGTTTACGCGGCTTCGATATTCGGCCGCTTGGAGACGACAAAGAATGGCGACAAAGGAAAAGGAAGAGGTCGAGACCGAACGCGAAGGCACCACCGATGGGCCTCTGCTCGACCTTTCCGACGATGCTGTCAAGAAGATGATCAAGGCCGCGAAGAAACGCGGCTATGTCACGCTCGACGAATTGAACGCGGTGCTTCCCTCGGAAGAGACCGACCCGGATCGCATCGAAGACATCAATGCGATGCTCTCCGACATGGGCATCAACGTCGTCGAGGATGACGAGGTCGGTGAAGAGGCTGAGGCTGAAACGCCGGCCGACGCCGAGGAAGACGCCAACGAGCTTGCCGAGCAGACCGGCACAGCCGTCGCCGCCACGACCACCAAGAAAGAGCCGACCGACCGTACCGACGATCCGGTGCGCATGTATCTGCGCGAGATGGGCTCGGTCGAGCTTCTGTCGCGCGAGGGCGAAATCGCCATCGCCAAGCGCATCGAGGCCGGCCGCGAGACGATGATTGCCGGCTTGTGCGAAAGCCCGCTGACCTTCCAGGCCATCATCATCTGGCGCGACGAACTCAACGAATCCAAGATCCTGCTGCGCGAGATCATCGACCTCGAAGCGACCTATGCCGGCCCCGAGGCCAAGCAGGCGCCGGTCGTCGAGCGCATCGAGGAAGCGCCCAAGCCCGAAGAGAAGCCGCGCGGACGCGCCGCCCAGCGCGACGAGGAAGACGACATCACCAATGTCGGCGCAGACATGCGCGGGCTCGAGGAAGAGGAAGACGACGAGGACGAGGCCAGCCTGTCGCTGGCGGCGATGGAAGCGGAACTGCGCCCCCAGGTGATGGAGACGCTCGACGTCATTGCGGACACCTACAAGAAGCTCAGGAAACTGCAGGACCAGCAGGTCGAGAACCGCCTGGCCGCGGCCGGCACGCTTTCGCCCAGCCAGGACCGCCGGCTGAAGGAGCTGAAGGACCAGCTGATCAAGGCGGTGAAGTCGCTGTCGCTCAATGCCGCGCGCATCGAGGCGCTGGTCGAGCAGCTCTACGACATCAACAAGCGCCTGGTGCAGAACGAAGGCAAGCTGTTGCGGCTCGCCGAAAGCTATGGCGTGCGCCGCGAGGAGTTCCTCAAGGAATACCAGGGCTCGGAGCTCGATCCGAACTGGATGCGCTCGATCGCCAACCTGACGTCGCGCGGCTGGAAGGAATTCACCAAGAACGAGAAGGACACGATCAAGGAGCTGCGCGCCGAGATCCAGAACCTCGCCACCGAGACGGCGATCTCGATCCTGGAATTCCGCAAGATCGTCAACCAGGTGCAGAAGGGCGAGCGCGAGGCCGCGATCGCCAAGAAGGAAATGGTCGAGGCGAATCTGCGCCTGGTCATCTCGATCGCCAAGAAATACACCAACCGTGGCTTGCAGTTCCTCGACCTGATCCAGGAAGGCAATATCGGCCTGATGAAGGCGGTCGATAAATTCGAATACCGCCGCGGTTACAAGTTCTCGACCTACGCGACATGGTGGATCCGGCAGGCGATCACGCGTTCGATCGCCGACCAGGCGCGCACCATCCGCATTCCGGTGCACATGATCGAGACGATCAACAAGATCGTGCGCACCTCGCGCCAGATGCTGCACGAGATCGGCCGCGAGCCGACGCCGGAGGAACTGGCCGAAAAGCTCGCAATGCCGCTGGAAAAGGTGCGCAAGGTGTTGAAGATCGCCAAGGAGCCGATCTCGCTCGAAACGCCGGTTGGCGACGAGGAGGATTCGCATCTGGGTGATTTCATCGAGGACAAGATGGCGATCCTGCCGATCGACGCCGCGATCCAGGCCAATCTGCGCGAGACCACCACGCGCGTGCTGGCCTCGCTGACGCCGCGCGAGGAACGCGTGCTGCGCATGCGCTTCGGCATCGGCATGAACACCGACCACACGCTGGAAGAAGTCGGCCAGCAGTTCTCGGTGACGCGTGAGCGTATCCGCCAGATCGAAGCCAAGGCGCTGCGCAAGCTCAAGCATCCGAGCAGAAGCCGCAAGCTGCGCAGCTTCCTCGACAGCTGATCCGGAAAAGACAAGCAAATCGAAAGGGCGCCTTGGGCGCCCTTTTTCATTCGCGAGCACCGCCTTGCCGGGGCCGCTCGACAGGAGGATAATTCCCGCGTCGGATGCATTTGTGGGCGACAAGCCGGATGCCCGCCCGGCGTCGGCCGTCAACGGCCAGACGCCCGCACCGTGGCCCCGGAGGGAGGTGTGCCATGACAACCTACATCGTGCTTATCAACTGGACCGAGCTGGGTGCCAAGAATGTGCGCGAGTCGCCGAAACGGCTCGATGCCGCCAAGAAGCTGCTGGGGGAAATGGGCGGATCGTTCAAGTCGTTCTATCTGACCATGGGCGAATGCGACATGGTCGCCATTGTCGAAGCCCCGGACGATGCGGTGCTTGCCCGCTTCGCGCTGCTGTTGTCGTCGGGCGGCAGTGTCAAGACGCGGACGATGAAGGCGTTTCCGGAATTCGCTTACCGCGAGATCATCAGTTCGCTCGGGTGAGGCAACTGAAGGGATCGGCGCGGCAGTTGCGAAGCCGCGCCGCATTCCCGATAGTGGCGCCATGCCGAAGCCTTTGCTGACCGTCTGGTACAACACCCGCTGTCCGGTGTGCGATGCCGGCATCAACCACCAGAAGCGGAGGCTGGTCGAGGCGGTCAAGGCGGGCTGGGTCGAATTCCGCGACGTCAATTTCGAACCTGAAGCGCTTTCGGCCTTCGGCGCCTCGCTCGAGGATATCCGCCGGCGCCTGCATGCCACCGATGCCGAGGGCAGGCTGCTGGTCGGTGCCGATGTGGCGATCGCAGTCTGGCGCCAGACACCAGGGGAAGGCTGGCTCGCGGCGCTGTTCGGCAATCCCGCCACGCTGCCCTTCACGCGCTTTGCCTATGACCGCTTTGCCGATCTTCTCTACGCCTGGAACCGGCGCAAGGGGCACTGGTAGGCGGACCTTGACGTTCCCAGGCAGGCCGTATGGGCCGCCCTTGGCAATGCCTCCGATACATCGTAAGATATATCTTGACTCCACGGAGGAGTGCGCCTACTTAAGATATATCGTAAGATAGAACTCAAGGAGCAATCAATGCACAAAGACAATCATTTCGGGCGCGGTCATTTCGGCGAGCGCATGTTCATGCATATGGCTGGCAAATTCGGCGGCCGCGGCGGCGGTTTCGGTCCGTTCGGCCATGGCGGCAGGGGCGGTGGACGCGGTGGCCCTGGCGACATCTTTCGCGCCGGCCGCATGCTGGCCGACGGCGATCTCAAGCTGATCACGCTGTCGCTGCTGGCCGAGGCGCCGCGCCACGGCTATGACATTATCAAGGCGCTTGAGGAGCGCACCAGCGGCATCTACAGCCCGAGCCCGGGCGTGGTCTACCCGACGCTGACCTTCCTGGAAGAGGCCGGCTATGCCGTCTCGTCGAGCGAAGGCAACAAGAAGGTGTTTTCGATCACCGAGGCAGGGCAGGCGCATCTTGCCGACAATCGCGAGATGATCGACGGCGTGCTCGACCACCTCGAGCGCTTCGGCCGCAAGATGGCCAAGGCGCGCGACTGGTTCGGCTGGAACGACGATGGCGAGGATCGGCGTGGTGGTCGCGGCGGCCGCGGCGAGCGTTCGGAAACGCGTGACGAATTCCGCGCCATCCGCCACCGCTTGCGTGCGGCGCTGGGCGACATCGTCGATGCCCCGGCTGAAAAACAGGCCGAGGCGATCGCCATTCTCGAAGCCGCCGCCGAAGCGCTGGAGGCGCTGTCCCACCGCTGAGCTGGGCGGCACTTCGTGATACGCAAAAAGCCCGCTCGATGAACTGACTCCCGAAAGTTGGACACAACCTTCGGGGGCAAGTTCACATGCGCCGGGCTTTTTTTGTTGGCGCTGGTGCGGATGGCATCATTCCTTGCCGACATACTCGCTGATCAGCTTCTCGTTGCGCGCCTTTTCGATCTTGGCGGTCATCTCGGCCGACAGGCGTTCGTCGGTGCGGTACTTGACCAGGTTCACCAGGCTGCCGGTCAAGAGCAGGATGCCCATGGCCCAATAACCCTTGGTCGCCAGGTCGATCGGCGCCAGCCACAGCGACAGGCCGAGCATGAAATAGGCGGCGCCGACCGAGGCGGTGTTGAACATGATGTAGGTCTGATTGGCGTTCATTGGCGTTCTCCGTTGGTTTGATGGCGTTGGATTTGATGGAATTCAGGTTTGGGAAAGCTGATTGTCAGTTGATGGTCTTGAGGCGCTCGAGCACGTCCTTGGCGCGCACTTTCACCGCCGGGCCGTGACCTGCTTCGGCAAGCCGGTCGCGGATCGCTTCCTGACGCAGTTCGCCGTCGATCTCGTCGAGGATGCCGGCCTCCTCGAACGGATCGGAGCTCGCCTTGATGCGGGCGAGCAGCTCTTCCGCCTCATTGATGCTTGCGGTGCGGCCGATCGAACGGTTGAGGCGTGACTGCGCCTTGCGTTCGGCATCGATGGCTCTGGCCGAGATCATGCCCTGGTTGAGATCGACGATCCGGCGGTGCGCCTGCTCGACGGACAGGCGCATCCGCAGCGTCTTTTCACCGAGGCTCTTCACCGTGACGCGGCGCACCTCCCGTTCGTTCTCGAGCTCGGCGATTGCCGTCGCGCCGCCTTCGGCAAGCGCCTGGTTGTTGGCCGAAAGCGCGCTCAGCGTGCGGGTCTCCAGATCGGCGATGCGGCGTTCAAGCTGGTCGAGGCTTGATTGCTCGGCACGCTGGCGCACGATCAGCGAGGCGAGCGTCTGCTTGGCGGCGGCGAGGCTTGCCTCCGCGTCGCGGATGCGCTGCGCCAGCAGGTCGATGGCAAAGCGGTCCTTCAGGTTGTCCTCGGCCCGGGCACTGGCGCCGTCCAGCAATGTCTTGATCAGGCTAAGCATGGTGTCTCTCCCTGTTTTGTGAACAATGTTCACGACGTCAACATAACAGGAAATGAACATTGTTCAAGAGTTATTTTGAACGCTGTTCACGAGGCGTCGGACATGGTAACGCAAGCACATGGTTAGTACCGGAGCTGGGTAATGTCGGCTTGCGGTGCCAAGGACAGGAATGGGCATGGCACTGAACAAGGAAGAAATGAGCGAGAAGGTGCTCGTCATTGCCGAGACGCTCCTCAATGAGGGCGGCATGGACAATCTGAAGGCGCGCACCATCGCCGAGCAGGCCGGCATCTCGGTCGGATCCGTCTACAATCTGTTTGCCGATCTCGACGAGGTGCACCGCGCCGTCAACATGCGGCTCCTCGACCGGCTGGGCGTCGCCGGTCTTACGGCGATGGCCGATCTCGAAAGGCAAGGGGTGAGCGATGCCGAACATCGCATCCTGGCAATGGCCGGCGCCTATGTGCGGTTCGTCGAAGCGCATCCCGGCAGTTGGCCGGCGTTGCTGGCCTTCAACCGTCGCCGCGCCACGCTGCCAGGTCCCGATTCCTACCAGGCACGGCTCGACGAGCTGTTCGACATCGTCGCCGGCGTGCTCAAGGCTGGGAACTTCGAGCTCGACGACGATCGTCGCGCGCTCGCCGCCCGCGCTTTGTGGTCAAGCGTGCACGGCATCGTCACCAGCGGCTATGTCGCCAAGTCGGACAGCCGCCAGGCCGACGAAATCTGGCAGCAGATCGAGCTTCTGGTCGGCGTTTTCGTCAGGGGACTGGAACGCGGCGGCGCATTCGCGCATGCTAGGACCAAACCTGTGTAAGCAGGACGCGACTTAGGCGTTCGCATGGAATGGAGTTTTTGAGCGATGTCTTTTCTGAAACGACTTTTTGGCGGCGGTGGCGAGGCAACGGAGACCGGCAGCGCCAAGCCGGAAAAGCAGGTCGAGCACAAGGGTTTTCTGATCAGCGCCACGCCTTACAAGGCTGAGGGCCAGTACCAGACCTGCGGCATCGTCTCGAAGGAAGTGGATGGCGTCATGAAGGAACATCGCTTCATCCGCGCCGACCGTTTCGCCGGCCTCGACGACGCCGTCGACATCTCGATCAAGAAGGGTATCCAGCTGGTCGACGAGCAGGGCGAGAAGATGTTCGGGTGACAGCCCAGGCGGCCGGGTTACCGCACCCCGGCCTCGCTTCCCGATCGATCAGAATCCGACCTTGTCGCCGCCTTTAAGTTGCAGGATCTGCCGCGCCTCATCGGGCGTGGCGATCGAGGCGCCGAGGCCTTCGATGATCTGGCGTACTTTCGTTACCTGTTCGGCGCTGGAGCGGGCAAGCTTGCCCTTGCCGATCCACAGCGAGTCCTCCAGGCCGACGCGCACATTGCCGCCCAACGCGATCGCCTGGGTGGCGATCGGCAATTGATGGCGGCCGGCGCCGAGCACTGACCAGTGATAGTCGCTGCCGAACAGCCGGTCGGCTGTGCGCTTCATATGGGCAACATCTTCCGGGTGCGTGCCGATGCCGCCCAGAATGCCGAACACGCTCTGGACGAAAAACGGTGCCTTCACCAGGCCGAGGTCGACGAAATGCGCCAGCGTGTAGAGATGGCCGATGTCGTAGCACTCGATCTCGAAGCGGGTGCCGTTGTCGGCGCAAGTGCGCAAAATGTGCTCGATGTCGCCGAAGGTGTTGCGGAAGATGCGGTCGCGCGAGGATTCGAGATAGGGCTGTTCCCAGTCATGCTGGAAGGTCTTGAAGCGTTCCAGCATCGGGAACAGGGCGAAATTCATCGACCCCATGTTGAGCGACGCGACCTCGGGCGCGAAGACCTTTGCTGGCCTGACCCGCTCTTCAACGCTCATCGTCGCGGCGCCGCCGGTGGTGATGTTGACGACGCAGTTGGAGCGCTGCTTGATGACCTGCAGGAAGGGAGCGAAGGCCTCCGGCGATTGGTCGGGGCGTCCATCGGCCGGATTGCGGGCATGCAGATGAACGACGGCGGCGCCAGCCTCGGCCGCTTCGATGGCGGCTGTAGCAATCTGCTCGGCCGTAACCGGCAAATGCGGTGACATCGACGGCGTATGAATCGAGCCGGTGACGGCGCAGGTGATGATGATCTTGTTCTGGTTCGCCACTTGGTATGCCTCAATGCGTTCGCTATCTGGTGATGCCCATTTGACCGCGCCTTGCGTGATACCGGAAATGAACTGTTTCGACAGCACGATATAAACCAGCGTAGTGGGCAGCGCCGCCAGTGTCAGACCGGTGAACAGCACCCCCCAGTCTGTTGTGAACTCGCCGACGAACACGGTCAGCCCCTGCGGCAGTGTCGTCAGATTGTCGGAGGTGATCAGGACCAGTGGGAAGAAAAAGTCGTTCCAGATCGGCGCCGCGTTCTGGATTGCTACGTCATCGGTATCGATGTCGGCGCGGCGCAGGTGAGAGCGGTCGCCTGTTCGATGGATGCCCAGCGTTTGGCCGCGGTCGCTCTGCGCGAGGATCGCCATCCGGCGGTGGTCCTGCCACCACTATAGTGCGGTTATAAGGCTTGAGTTCGAGCAACAAAAAAGCAGGCGCCGATGGCGCCTGCTTTTTTCAGTCTCCAGCAAGAGTTACGCCGCGACAGCGACCTGCTCTGCGGCCGTGGCGGCGATGGCATCGACCTTGGCGGTGGCCTTGGTGAGCGCGGCGGCAACCGCGTCGGCGCCCACGCCTACGCCCTCGACGCGGATGACTTCGACGTCAGTCATGCCGAGGAAGCCGAGCACGCTGCGCAGATAAGGAACGGCGTGGTCCATCTGCACCGCAGCACCCTCCGAATAGATGCCGCCGGAAGCCAGCACGATATAGACCTTCTTGCCGGTGACGAGGCCCTTCGGGCCGCCCTCGCCATAGGCGAAACTCCTGCCGGAGCGGGCGATGTGATCGACCCAGGACTTCAGCGTCGAGGAGATGTTGAAGTTGATGAAGCCGGTGGCGAGGATGATCGTGTCGGCGGCGAAGACCTCGTCCAGCGCAACATCCGAAACGCCGACAACCTCAGCCTGGCGCGGCGTGCGGGCATCGGCTGGCGTATAGATGCCGGTGGCGTAGTCGGGATCGATATGCGGCAGCGGATTGGCGACGAGGTCGCGCACGACAAGCGTGCTGGACGGGTCGGCGGCAACCAGCTTCCCGGCAAGATCGGTGGCGACTTTGGTCGAGTGCGAGGCTGCGCCGCGCGGGCTGGAAGTTACAAGAAGAATAGACATAACGGTGTCCCCTTGGGGTTGGATTGAACTGTCCCGCCACATATGGGGGCATCGTTCCATCTAGAAAACTGGCATAATATGTATACAATCAATCAACAAAACGGATGATACGCCATGCAGCCAAATCCAACCCTCGACCAGCTTCAGATACTGGTGGCTGTGGCCGACACCGGAAGTTTCTCGGCCGCGGGTCGCAAGCTGAACCGGGCTCAGTCGGTGGTGAGCTACGGCATTGCCAATCTGGAAGCACAACTCGGCCTCAAGCTGTTCGAGCGTGAAGGCGTGCGCGAGCCGCAACTCACGGATGTCGGCAAGGCGGTGCTAGAAGATGCGCGGCGTATGGTCGGCGTGTTGCAGCACATGCGCTCGCGGGTCGACGGCCATCATCAGGGGCTGGAAGCCGAGGTCGCGCTATCGGTTGACGCAGCGCTGCCCTCTCCGGTGCTGATCAGGGTGCTGAAGGCGTTCGAGGCGCAGTTTCCGACGGTGATGTTGCGGCTGCATATCGGCACGCTCGGCATCATTCCCGATCATGTGCTGAGCGGCCAGGCCGACCTTGGCATCGGTGGCATGCTGGGCGAGGTTGACGTGCATCTGGTCCGCATCGGATTCATGTCGATCGTGCTCGCCGCGGCACCCAGCCACCCGCTGGCGCTGGTGCCGGGGCCGGTGACCATCGAAGACGCGCGCGTGCACACGCAGCTTGTCGTCACCGATCAATCCGAACGCACCAAGGGACACGACTTCGGGGTCTTTGCCTACCGCACCTGGCGGCTGACGGACGTGCGCACCAAGCATGCGCTGATGCGCGAGGGCCTGGGCTGGGGCGGACTGCCGCGCTGGCTGATCGCCGACGACCTAGCGAGCGGCAAGCTTGTGGAACTCGACCTCGAGGTTTTCAGGGAGGTGCGCTCGCCGCTGTTTGCCATGCATCGCACCGACAGCAGTCCGAAGCCCGCGGCGGCCTGGCTGATCGACCAGTTCAAGCGCGAGCTTGGCCGTTTCAACGAGTTCGAGCCGGGGCCGGTGCTCGATGAGGAACGGGGGCCAGCCCGTCGGTCAGCGCCATGAGAACGGCGCGGTAATCCTCGGCCGAGCCACCCGCCTCGATGGCAAGGGCTGCCCGGTCGAAGGCCGCGGCAAGCAGCGCGGTCAGCGCTTCGACAGGCAGTCTCGTTATCGCTTGCGCGCGCATTGCCGCGACCAGGCCTTCGCGCAGCGAGCGGTTGCCGTGGCGATTGTCGATTGCGTCCATGGCGACGCGGCCGAGCACGGCCGGACCGTCTAGCAGCAAAAGCCGCGTGCGTCCGGGCAGGCGCATGGCCGCCAGATAAGCGTCCGAGCCGGCGATCAGCGCGTCGCGGGGGACAAGCGATGGCGGCGCGGCGTCGTCGATCTCAGCTGCCACCGCCGCTGCCTCCTGTTCGGCGACAGCGGCGAACAGCGCCTGCTTGTCGGCAAAGTGGTGATAGAGCGCGCCGCGCGTCACACCGGCCTCGGCGACGATCTCCGGCGTACCGGTCTCGGCATAGGATTTTTCGGTGAACAGCTTTCGCGCTGCACGGATCAGATCCGACCGTGTCGCCTCGGTGCGGTCGCGGTTGGAGCGGCGTCCGGATTCCTGTTGCATACATGCAGCCTGTATGTTATTGCGCTTACATACAGACTGTATGTGATGAAACCGGAGAAAGAAAGATGAAGACGACGAGCTATTACCCGGTGTTGATGACCGGCGATGTTGCCGGCACGGCAGCCTTTTATGTCGGCCACTTCCGTTTCGAGCCGCTGTTTGAGAGCGACTGGTATGTGCATCTGCGCTCGGCCGAAGACAGGCGCGTCAATCTCGGCATCGTCCAGGGCGATCACGAGACGATCCCGGAGGAGGGACGGGGGCGGACTTCGGGTCTCCTGATCAATTTCGAGGTCCGCGACCCCGACGCGGTCTATGAGCGCGCCGTTGCGGCTGGGCTGCCGATCCTGCGCTCGCTGCGCGACGAGCCCTTTGGCCAGCGTCATTTCATGACCAAGGACCCGAATGGCGTGCTGATCGATGTCATCAAGCCGATCCCGCCAAGCGAGGAATTCCTGGCGCAATATGCCAAGGGAGCGGCTGGAGGATGATCCACTTGGCGGCAGATGTCCGGTCTCTGCTCGGCCATATCGTCAGGTCGAGCTGGAAACTCAGCTCCGCGCCACCGGTGTCACCACCACCTGGGTGACGCCGGTGCGGCGCACGACCGTGCACAGCGTCTCGCGGTCGATGCGCTGCGCATCGAGCATGCGCACGAGATCATCCACGCCGGTGACCGGGCGGCCGTCTATTGCCGCGATGATATCGCCTTCCTTCAGGCCGGCCTTGGCCGCCGGTCCGTTCTTCTCAACGCTGCGCAGGCGCACGGCCGTGCTGGTCGTGACCTGGGAGAGCAGTGCTGCCCGGCGCGGCAGATTGGTCGTGTCGGCAGAGACGCCAATGAAGGCGCGCCGCACGCGGCCGAAGCGGATGATCTCGGAGATGACGAAGTTGGCGGTGTTGGAGGCCACCGCGAAAGCAATGCCTTGCGCGCCGTGGATCATGGCGGTGTTGACGCCTATCACCTCGCCGGCCGACGACACCAGCGGGCCGCCGGAATTGCCCGGGTTGAGCGCGGCGTCGGTCTGGATGACGTCGTCGATCAACCGGCCGGTCGAGGCGCGCATCGAGCGGCCGAGCGCCGAGACGACGCCGGCGGTCACGGTCCATTCGAAGCCGAGCGGATTGCCGATGGCGATGGCGATCTGGCCGCGGCGCAGGCGCTTGGAATCGCCGAGCGGCGCGATATCGGCGAAATTGCCGTCGGCGCGCACCAGGGCGATGTCGGTGTCGGGATCGCGGCCAAGCACGCGGCCTTCGCGGGCCGCGCCGTCCGGCGTCGTGACGCGCACGGCGCGTGCATCACCCACGACATGGAAGTTGGTGACGACCAGCCCGTCCTGCGCGATGACGAAGCCCGAGCCATGGCCGCTGGCGCCGATGCGCTCGATGCGGCAGACGGCCGGGCCGATGCGGTCGACGGCGTCGGCGACACTCGAGGAGTAAGCGTCGAGCAGAGTGTCGTCGGATTGGAGTTTTTCGGCGGCGAAGGCCATTGGCGTTCCCATGTGATCTCGCGGAATGATGACTATATGTGCGGAGCGGGCGCGACGACCGCGACCTGACCAAGTGGCCAGTCCGGCCGCCGACTAGCCGTCAGGCGAGTACCGGCAGCGACGCCATGGAGCGATATCTGGGTGACCGAACCCAGGAGACATTTGATATGAGCAACTTCAATCTCAGCGCCTTTTCCGATGCCATTGCCGATGTCGCGGCGGCAGCCGCTCCGGCGGTGGCGAGCTTTGCGACGCACCATCATCGCACCGCCAGCGCCTTTCACTGGCGCGACGGCTACTTCGTCACCGCCGAGGAGGCGGTCGAGGCCGGTGAAGAGATCGAGCTGACGCTGGCTTCCGGCGAGACGGTCAAGGCCGAGCTCGTCGGCCGCGATCCTTCGACGGGCGTTGCCCTTTTGAAACCCGCTTCGGCGCCGGTAGGTCCGTCGCAACTGGCCCAGGCCGGCGCGGTGCGGCCCGGCAATCTGGCGATCGCCGCGGGCAACAGCGAAGGTACGGCACTCGCCGTGTTCGGCACCATCGGCGAAGTGGGACCGGCCTGGCGTTCGATGCGCGGCGGCACCATCGATCGTCGTATCAACCTTGCCATCGCTACCGGCGGGCGCTTCGAGGGCGGTCCGGTGCTCGACGCCAAGGGTGGGCTGATCGGCATGCTGTTGTTCGGACCACGCCGGCGGGCGCTGGTCATGCCCTATGAGACGATCGAGCGGGCGGTGGCGACACTGCGCGAGAAGGGCCATGTCGCGCGCGGCTATCTCGGCGCCGGACTGCACCCGATCCGCAATGGCGACACCCATGGCGCCATGGTGATGAGCCTTGACGACAACGGCCCTGCCAAAGCCGCCGGCCTGCATGTCGGCGATATTATCGTGGCCTGGAACGGCGAGGCCGTGCGCGGCCCGCGCGAGCTGATCCGCAAGCTTGGACCCGACAGCGCCGGCGCGACCGTGACGCTCGGTGTTTCGAGCGGCGGCGCTGAGCGCGACGTCCCGATCACCATCGGCGAAAAGCCGCTGAGCTGAGAGGGCCGATGGCGAATACGGCAGCACGGACACTAGTGAGACCGGAGCCGGTGACCCACCGGCTGACGGTGCTCGTCGCGCTGAGCGATGCCCGGCGCGCCGAGCAACTGGCCGATCAGCTCGCGACGAGCGACGACCTGCTGCCAATCATGGCGGGAAGCGGCGACGGCCAGAGCGCGGATGTCGCCGTGATCGATGAGGCGGCACTCGAAGGCGGGATCGCCGGCCCGTCGACGCCGATTGTGCTGCTTTCACGGCGTGCCGGCGGCGAGGCCGTCGCGGCAAACGTGCTTGCCGTTTTGCCTGCTTCCGCCGACGGCCAACTGATCGCCGCGGCGGTACGCCTGGCGGCATCAGGCTACCGCGTCAGCAGGGCAGGGCCTTCGGCGGTCGCGCATGGCGATTTCCATGGCGAGATCGCCGACGAAGACGCGCCGGACGACACGCCTGTCCGACCCGCTCTGTCGCCACGCGAAGCGGAAGTGCTGGCGCTGCTCGCCGAGGGGGCGCCGAACAAGGTGATCGCCCGGCGGCTCAACATCTCGGTGCACACGGCAAAATTCCATGTCGCCGCGATCCTGATCAAGCTCGGCGCCTCCAACCGCACCGACGCCATCGCGATTGCCATGCGGCAGGGCCTGGTGCTCGTGTAGCCCGCCTGCACGACGTTGCGTCATCTCGGTCTGACGCCTTCGGCCCTTGCGCCGTGCCTGCGAGCCGCGCAAGTTGCCTCCCAATTGAAGAGGGAGGCGAGAGATGTCGCTCAAGGGAAAGACGCTGTTCATTTCGGGCGGATCGCGCGGCATCGGGCTCGCGATCGCACTGCGCGCAGCGCGCGACGGCGCCAATGTAACCATCGCGGCCAAGACCGCCGAGCCGCATCCGAAACTGCCGGGCACCATCTACACGGCGGCACAGGAGATCGAGCAGGCCGGCGGCAAGGCGCTGCCCGTGCTGTGCGACATCCGCGAAGAGACGCAGGTCGCCGATGCGGTGGCCAAGACCGTCGAGCGTTTCGGCGGCATCGATATCTGCGTCAACAACGCCAGCGCCATCCAGCTTACCGGCACGCTGGAGACCGACATGAAGCGCTACGATCTGATGCATCAGATCAACACGCGCGGCACCTTCCTGGTTTCCAAAATGTGCATCCCGCACCTGAAGTTGGCCAGCAATCCTCACATCCTGAATCTGGCGCCGCCGCTCGACATGAAGGCCAAATGGTTCAAGAACCATGTCGCCTACACCATGGCCAAGTTCGGCATGTCGATGTGCACGCTTGGCATGAGCGCGGAGTTCGCCAAGGATGGCATCGCCGTCAATTCGCTGTGGCCGATCTCGACCATCGACACCGCCGCGGTGCGCAATCTGCTCGGCGGCGCGACGGTTGCCGCGATGAGCCGCTCGCCAGACATCATGGCGGATGCCGCGCATGCGATCTTCCTGCGTTCCTCGCGCGAGGCGACGGGCAATTTCTACATCGACGAGGAGGTGCTGCGGGCCGAAGGCGTGACCGATTTCTCGATCTATGCGCCGGGCGCGACCGGGCCGTTGGCCGGCGACTTCTTCGTTCCGGACGAGGTATTCGCCAGGACCGACACAAACATCAGGAACATCTACTGACGTTCGCGAGAGGCACCTATTCCTCAGCCTTCTTGCCCTTGGCCAGCGCCATCACCCGGTCGATATAGGCGAGCATGAAGGCCGAGACGACGAAGGCGATGTGGATGATCGTCAGCCACATCAATTGCTCGGTCGTGTAGGAAACGGAGTTGAGGAACACCTGCAAAAGGTGGATCGAGGAGATGGCGACGATGGTCGAGGCGACCTTGACCTTGAGCGAGCCGACATCGATGGTGCCCAGCCAGTGGACCTCGCCATCCTGGTCATCAAAGCGGCTGACGAAGTTCTCGTAGCCCGAAATGATCACCATCACCACCAGCGAAGCGACGAGGGCGGCGTCGATCAGGCCCAGCATCTTCAGGATCGTGTCGGTGTCGCCGAGCGTGAAGGCGCTGGTCACGAACTCATAGAGCTTCTTGCCGAAGGACAGCGCGTAGATCGCCAGCGCCACGCCGAGTCCGAGATAGAAGACGACCAGCAGCCAGCGCGAGGCGAGGATGATGGATTCAATGGCGAGTTCGAGACGCTTCATAAAGGCTTCCGGTGGTTTCGCTCCAGCATGCGGTCCGTAATCGGCCAGATGGGCCTAGTTTTCAAGACAAAAAACCCCGCCGGAGAGGGACCGGCGGGGCTCAGTGTGTCCCGCTGGAGTCGGGACAGGGCAGGGAACGCCCTGCACAGAATCTGGGTGTCGCAATGCGGCGATTCAATGAGCAGGCCCTAATCGACAGGACAAATCTTCTTGAGCCAGGAAAGAAAAGGCCCGTCCGGAACGGGACGGGCCTTCATCTCTCGCGCTGATTCCGGAAATCCGATTAGGTTTTTGAAATCAAACGCTCATTACTGCTGGCTGTTGCTCGCCACCGGCGCCACCAGCGAGGTGATGCGACGGATGGCGACGCGCCGGTTTTCACGGTTCGGAGCCTGTGTGTTCACTTTCAGATACTCCTCGCCATAGCCTTGTGTGGTGAGGTTCTCGGCCGGGATGCCGAAGGCATTGGTGAGTGCTTCGGCAACCGATTCCGCGCGGCGGTCCGACAGAGCCAGATTTGCATCTGGCGTGCCTACCGCGTCGGTGTGACCTTCGATCAGGAAGGTCTCCGCCGGGTTCTTCTTGAGCAGCTTTTCCATGGCGTTGGCGACGCCGTCAAGCTTCTGCACTTCGGTGTCGGAAATCGTCGCCGAGCCGAAGTCGAAGTTCAACGTGTCGAGATCGATGCGGCGGGCAATGTCGCGCACGCGGGCCGAGCGCTTGACCTCGTCGATCGAATAGAGGCGCTGCACCTTTTCCACCGGCGGCTGCTCGAGGAAATTGTAGTAATCGTCGTCGCTCTCCACGTCCTCGGAATCAAGGATGTAGTCACGCCGCGGGATCGTCAGCCGCATCGGCGGCAGGTCGTCGCCGGGATCACGCCAATCGCCGTCATCCCGATCCTGTCGTTCGTCGACATAGCTGAGGATATACTCGCGGCCATCCGGCATGACGCGCGAGCGCTGGATGACGTCGCCATAGCGGTTGCGGATGGTGACGACGCGAACGCCATTGCCGCGTTCGACCGTTTCGCGCGAGCGGCCGCCCGACAGGTCCTCGTAGTAGACATCCTTGGCGCCGCGGGTGAGGCGAGGCGCCTCGTTGCTCTCCACGAAGGTCTGGTTGTTGAACTGGATGATGACGCGGTCGCCGAACTGCTTCAGCACGTCAGCGCCCTTTGGCCGCCGGCGATCGCGTGCAAAATCTTCGGGCGTGCGGTCGACCCGCTTGCCCTTCTCCTCGTCCACGGGGACGATCTTCTCACGCTTGATCGCCTGCTGCGCCGACTGGTCGTCGGTCGGCGGCGGGCCCTGATCGACCGGGGCCGGTTTCTGCGCCTGCTGTCCACCTTGTCCAGCCTGATTGCCATTCTGGCCATTGCCGGCCTGGCCATTGTCGTTCTGGCCGCCGCCGTTCTGGCCGCCATTGTTGTTGCGGCCGCCACGATGCTTGCGATCGGCATCTTTCTGGCTGTCGAGGAGGGGCGCCTCGTTCGGGTTTGCGGTCTCGCCCTGCGCGGCATCGCCGCCCTTCGCCGGCTGGTTGTTGTTGGCGGGCTGATTGCCGTTGGCTGGTTGCTCGCCAGTGGCGGGTTGCTGCTCGCCGGTAGCGGGCTGTTGGCCGGTCTTTGTCGGTTCGCCGGCTTTGGGTTGTACGCCGGTTGCCGGCTGCTCACCATTTGCCGGCTGCTCGGCAGTGGTCGGCTTCTTGCCGCGCTTCTTCTTGTCCTGGGGTTGCTCGCCCTGGACCGGTTGCTCGCCATTCTGCAGCGGCTCGGCCTGAGGTACCGGTTCGCCTGCCGGTGCTGTTTTCTGCGCCGGTTCAGTCGCCGGCGTCTGCCCGGCAGGTTGCTGCTCGCCCTGCTGGTTCTGGCGATGCTTCTTCTTGCCCTGATTGGTTCCTTGCCCGTTGTCATTGGCAGGAGCGGTCTGCTCGGTCGGCGTGGCCTCGCCGGCGGGCGCGCCTTCCGTCTGCTGCTGCTGATCGTGCTTGCGCTTCTTGCGACCCTGATTGCCTTGCTGCTGGTCGCCGCCAGCGGGCGCGAGCTGCTCGGCAGGCTGCTGCTGGTCGGCGGGTGCTGCTTCGATCTGCTGGTTGCGCTTTTTCTTGCGCGGCTGCTGTTCGTCGGTCGCAGGCTGCCCGCCACCTTGATCGGCCGGCGCGGCCTCTATTTGCTGCTGTTGTTCCTGTTTGTGCTTCTTACGCCCCTGGCCGCCCTGCTGCTGGTCGTCATTGGCGGGTGCAGCCTCACCGGCAGGTGCTGCCTCGATCTGCTGCTCGCGCTTCTTCTTGCGCGGCTGCGGTTCCTCGGTCGCAGGCGCCGCACCCTGGTCGGAGGCGGGCGCCTCGGTCTGCTCAACTTGCCGCTTCTTGCGCGGCTTTTGCTCGGGCTCGGCTGGGGCAGCCTGCTCCGCCGCCGGAGCGGATTGCGTCTCCTGCTGCTGTTCGCGCTTCTTCTTGCGCGGCTGCTCGGCTTCGCCCTGACCTGCCCCCTGTTGACCTGCTTGGGCGCATTCCTCCGCCGACTGGCCTTCGGCGCACTTTGCCTGAGCCAGGATCAGCGGCGCGCCATGCGAGGTCCCGAAAGCAGCACTCCCCTGCAGCGGGTACGCGCCCAACGGCGCGGATGCCATAAGCAGGCCGATTGCCGTGCCCGCCAGAATCCGAGGTTGGCGTTTCATATGCAATTCTCCTTGTGGGGTCCCATCCCTGCCCAAACTTTCATCAACCGCAATTGGTTCCGTTGCAAGGCATTGACGCCAGCCAAGGATGCCCGGCCGGCCTTTTGAAGGCGATTTGGTGTTTTTCTAATGTTGATACCGGGTCACTGTGACAGCAATGCTTGACCAGGACGCGCCGCGGGGCCAAATCCAGGGGTATGACCGCGCCCTTCTGGAAAACCAAGACGCTTGAGGCGATGACCCCGGCCGAGTGGGAGTCGCTTTGCGATGGCTGTGGCAAATGCTGCCTGTCGAAACTCGAGGACGAGGATACGGGCGAGATCTACTGGACAAGCGTCGGCTGCCGGCTGTTCGACGCCGACAATTGCCGTTGCTCCGACTATGCCAATCGCCTGGCGCGTGTACCCGATTGCGTCGGGCTGACGCCGCAGAATGTGCGCACCATCACCTGGCTGCCGAAGACCTGCGCCTACCGGCTGGTTGCCGAGGGCCACGATCTCTATTGGTGGCACAGGCTGGTTTCGGGAAGCGCGCAGACCGTGCACGAGGCCGGAATTTCGATGCAAGGCCGCGTGAAGGCCAAGGAAACCGATCTCGCCGAGCCAGACGACTATTTTGACTATATACTCGATGACGAACCCTAAAAGGTTCGGATTTTGATACCGAATCGTGGCTCGCCGGCATTTTAACAACGAGGCCGTCTGGGAAGCGTCAGCGTGTTTGGCGCGTTAGACAGCCGAAGCTTTACAGCGAATGGGCGAGGGGAGTTTCCATTTCCCTGCCAGATGAACCGGACATGAACGGGCGGTTCGCGAATAGTTCAGATAGGAAAGAGCATTTTCCAAACCATCGGTTCGAAGGGCGAGAGCCCGCAACAAGGAGAAAGAAGACGATGTTGAACACGATCAAGACGGCAGCCCTTTCGGCTCTTGTCGGGCTTGGCACGCTCACCGCCATTCCGGCGCATGCGGACAGCCTCTATCTCGGCTTTGGCGACAGGCATGATCCGCGCTTCGGCGTCTACACCGGCGACGACGACGGCTATCGCCGTGACTGGCGTCGCGACCGTGACCGTGACCGTGATCGCGACTGGCGCGGTTGCTCGCCGGACCGCGCTCTCGACAAGGCCGAGCGCATGGGCCTGCATCGCGCCCGCATCGTCGATATCAGCCGCCGCACCGTGAAGGTGGCTGGCCGCCAGGATGGCGACCGCGTCGTGGTGGTGTTCGCCAACGAGCGCGGCTGCCCGATCATCTATCGCTGAGCTCGATCGGTGGGAGGGGGATGATCCTCTCCAAGGATCGCCTGGAGCTCCTTCAAGCAATTGAAGCGTGTGGCTCGAAAAAACCCCGGAGGAATCGATCCTCCGGGGTTTTGTTGTAAACCGGCTGGGCTGAGGGTTACTTCAGCTCGAACATGACGGTGACCTGGACATTGTAGGAATTTTCGCCCGCCTGGACCGGCACCGCCGCGCGGGCGCCGTCGAACGCCTTGGCGCTCATCGGCATTGGCGCCGGCGAAATGTTCTGATCGGTGATTTCGAGCACCTTGCCTAGGCTGACGCCGGCGGCCTCGGCGAGCGTCTTGGCCTTGGCGATGGCGTCGGCCACCGCCTTCTTGCGCGCCTCGGTGATCGTCGCCTTCGGATCGTCATTGGTGAAGGCGATGCCGCCACCCTGGTTGACACCCAGCGACACCGCCTTGTCGAGGATGTCGCCGGTTTTGTCGACATTGCGCACGCGCACCGACAGCGTATTCGTCACCTGATAGGCGACGAGCTCGGCTTCCTGGCTGCCGTCGGCCTTGTTGGTGTAGTTGTAGCGCGGATTGATCTGGATGCCGGCGGTCTGCAGGTCCTTGTCGGCAATGCCGGCCGCCTTCATCGCCGCGATCACCGCTGCCATGGCGTCATTGTTGGCGTCGAGCGCCGCGCGCGCGGTCTTTGCCTCGCGCATGACGCTGAGCGACAGGATCGCCATGTCCGGCGCCACAGTCGCTTCGCCTTCGCCCGAGACGATGATGCGGGGCGGGGTTTGTGTGTCGGCAGCGCTTGCAAGCGCCGGAAACGCGACCGCGGCAGCGAGCACGATGGGCAAAAGATGTCTGGTCATGAAAACTCCTCGATGTCTGCGATCCGGCACCCTTGCCGTCTGCCTCGACCTGAAAAACGTCGTTCGCCGGCAGCACGGCGCGAGAGCCGGACCTGTTTCAGCGCCTTATGGGCGCAGGCCGCTCTACGGTGCGAATATGGGCTGATTTTGGCATTTGCCGCCAGCGCTTTCGAAAGTCTTGTGCAGCGAAGCGAAAAACACTAAGCCAGCCCGCGTGGGGCCTGTAGCTCAATGGTTAGAGCCGGCGGCTCATAACCGCTTGGTTGGGGGTTCGAGTCCCTCCGGGCCCACCATTATCGTTATTTATCAATGTGTTATAGGGTGGTTCGCCACGAGGTTCGCCAACAGGTTCGCCAAGCATCGGCTTGCGCGTGACCAGCCGCACGACTCGATCCATCCCTTGGACCGCCAGCCGTACCTGCGATGCCTCGCGCGAATAGAGCTCCGCATGATCGATATCGTCGTGACCGAGGACGTCCATCATCTGCCTGGTGGAGGCCTCGGCCTCCGCCAGATAAACACCGAGCGATTTCCTTAAACCATGCAGGGTAAGGCCCTTCGGAAGACCGGCAAGCTTGCACCAATGCGCCATCATTCCAGTCAAGGACTTGGCGGAGAAGGGCTCCCCATAGGCGTTGACCAAGACGGTCTCGCCGCGCCTGTCAGCCGCATCCAGGATCTCGGACAGCATCGGCGTGATCGGCACGAAAAGCCGTTTGCCGCCGGTTCGTCCCTTGTTCTTGGCCTGGACGATATCAAACCCGTCGAAGTGACGCTCGACGCCATCGATGAAGACACGGCGGGTGACCCTCTGGTCCCAGCGCAGGCCCGCGACGTCGCCGCGGCGGTTGCCCAGCCAAAGCGCCAAACCATAGCAAGTGCGTGCTGCGGTGCCCAAGTGCCAACGGTTTTCAAATTGCGCCATCGCCTCGCGCGACCATGCTTTCCAGCCGGCATAGGCGGGCCGCCACTCGACCGCCGCGGTGGGGTCGATATCAATCCAATCTTGCCGCAGCGCGACATAGACCAGCTTGCGTATGCCCACCAGCAGGTGCTTGGCCTTATGGGGGGTGGCGATGAAGCGCCCAAGAAGCTCTTCAATATGGATACGTCTAAGGTTCTTGACCGGTACGTCGCGCCACATCAGTGGGTGATCTGGAACCACCCGCAGTTCTAGAAATTCTTCAATCAGCCGCTTGTTCTTGCGCTTGCTGGCTTCGTCAAGCGCCAACCACTTGACCGAGATCTTCAACCGTTGAAAGGCCGCTCCAAATGTGCCTGGCAGGGCGGCTCCAGGTATTTGGACGACGGGAGCCTTGGGGACTTTCCGGCCTTCGACCGCTGCCTGGTACGCTTCCTTGAATCCCGGCTGATTGGGAGCAGGCAGACTGACCAAACGCTCCTTCGTCCGATAGCGCCAGCGTAGTTTTCCGTGGCGATCGGTGTAGGAGGACAGGCCGGGATATTTGTCGGTCATGGCAGAATGAATCTATTCCCTGCGGTGATTCCCTTGCAACAGGAAGTCGACGATATTCTCATCATCGTCTCCAGGTAGTTCGCCGAACGCCGCTTCGAGTTTAAGGCGATCCCAAATCACGCGGCCGTCAACTTTCTTCGGCTTCGGCATGCGGCGGTCAGCAACCATCTGGTCGAATTTGGTTATGCCCACGCCAACATATCGGGCCGCTTCTTCGCGTGAGAGACCCCGAGGAGGATAGGAAAGAGTGTCGCTTTTCATGATCTCGCTGTTGGCATGCGCCCGTGCTTGTGCGTGGGCTTCCATTCGGAGATCAAGATCTGGATTGTATCAGCCGGCGCCGGAAGGGATCCGATCAAACTGTGCGTTGAATTGCGGTCAGGGCGTATAAATAGGATGGTTGGCTGATCGGAATGTGTGGGTCGAAAAGGAGTGCTGCAAGTGTCCGCACAAGTGCTGCTCACTCCATGTCCGGCACGTCGCCATTCACAAATAAGGTTTTTGGCGGGCCATAGTCTCCAAGCGCCGGATCGGCATCCCGGCTCCAAGCAATGACGCCTACGTGCTTTCCAGCAAGTGCTTTTGCAGTCCGAATAGCCCGCTCTTCGCTTTGCTGGTCAGTCGGGCCGTACATTGGAAACAGCTCCCCATCGTCGCCCCGATCAAACGCAACGACAACAATGAGCTTAGGGTTTTTCTGTTTCGGTAGGACGGGGGTCGACATTGAACGGCCTTTCTCAATTGAGGGGCGCAGATCCGACTTCAAGCGCATCGATCGCATCGAGCACTGCAAGGCGCTTCGGCTCAATTGGTTCATTCGGCTCGAAGCCGGCGAGCGCCAGCGACGAATAGGCGATCGTCACTGCATCGACGAGCTCTCTTGCCTTCGAACCGTCCGCCATCTCGGCAGTAGCGGCCAGCGCCAATAGGAAGGGACGATTGTCATGGAATTCCTGTTGACCGTCTTCTTCCGCAACGATGAAGCGCATTCGCGCTAGCGCCGTGGCGCGATCGGCAAGCTGCGTTTCTGGATCATGGATCAACCCTAGACCATTGACGCCGTATCTCTTTTCGTCCGGCCAACCTTCACAGCAAGCCTCGATTGCCGCGTTGTCGGCGGCCCACCATGCCTCGGCGGCGACATAAACTTCTTCAGTCGGCTCCTGATCAGGCGGGAATCCGGCATCATCCCAACCTTCGACTGTAAAAGAGCCTTCGGCGGCTCTTTCGGCAGTGATGCCGATGCGCCCGAGCACAGCCCGCGCGGCTGCCAATCCACGCTGCTTTTCTTCAGGAGTGGCGCCCCTGGCATCCATCAAAATATCCATTACCGGCTTCCCTGTGGCTGCCACACCAACAGTGAACAAAAAGAGAACAAAAAGTCAAGCCACCCCTGGCCCTAATGCGTTTCGGTCGATCGCTATCCACCCCGGGGTGATGCATGCGGAGCCAACTTCATATGGCGCCCTTCGCCGGGGGCGGTCGGTCCCGCATCCCGCCTGGCGGCGGCGCTATGCTGATGCTCCTTCGGCCGCCCTGTTGAACCGGTCTCAGGGCCACGAACCTGCTCCAGCACCGAACTGACTTGGTCGCAATGACGGACATTTCAGTGCCTCCGCCTTGTACGCCCTTTTGTCACATTGGTCGGGAGAGCAGGGGCTCTCCCGACGGAGAGTCAGAGGCGGGGCGGGTTTTTCGCGACGGGTTGAAAGCGGAAGGAGAGGCCTTCGGCGCCCGTCGCGGAGAACCGCGATGTCTGTCCGGACCAATCAAACCCATGCCACGGCCAACCGGTCGAACCTCTACGACGAGATCACCGGCAAGATTATTGCCGAGCTGGAAGCGGGTCGTTTTCCTTGGGTTCAGCCATGGGGGACCTCCGCGACAAAAGCGTCGCTTTCCTTGCCGAAGAACGCCAGCACGCAGCGCACGTACAGCGGGATCAACGTGCTTATCCTCTGGGGCGCCGTCGTCCAACACGGTTTTCCAACGCAGAGTTGGATAACCTATCGACAGGCTTTCGCGCTCGGCGGGAACGTCCGCAGAGGCGAGCACGGGACAACGGTCGTCTATGCCGATCGTTTTGTCCCGGATCACGAGAAGAAGCGCGCTCGCGAGACGGGCGAGGATGCTCAGGCCATCCCGTTCCTCAAGCGCTTCGCCGTTTTCAACATCGAGCAATGTGAAGGGCTACCTGACGAAGTCGCAGCTTCGGCTCCGGCGCCGATCGCAAGCCCGATCGAACCGCGGGTCGAGGCGCTGATCAAGGCCACCGGTATCGACTTCCGTATTGGCGGCGACAGAGCGTTCTATGTGCCTGCCCACGATTATATACAGGTACCTCCGCCCCAAGCTTACTTCGAGCCGATCAATTGGCACAGGACAGCGTTGCATGAGCTCGGACATGCCACTGGTCACAGTTCACGCCTGGATCGCAAATTCTCCGGCTCTACCGCCCGCAGAAAATATGCGTTCGAGGAACTCGTGGCAGAGATCAACGCGGCCTTCTGCTGCGCAGCCTTGGGCATCGTGCCCACGGTTCGGCATGCGGACTATATCGGCTCATGGCTAGAGGTTCTGCGGGAGGACAATCGGGCCATCGTTCGTGCCGCCAGCCACGCCAGCAAGGCGGCGGAGTGGCTTCTTGGCCACCTGCCGGACGCGGTCGGAGCATCGATCGACTTGGGCGCAGCCAACGATAGAAGGGCAGCATAACCTTCGTTTACCGAACCAGCGCAAGCGCGGTCCCGTCGACCACGGACCGGCTGCCTTGAATTCACAGGGTTCGCCTCGGGATTGCACGCGGCGGCCCTGCCGATCGGCATAGGTATCAAGCGCTGCCGCGTTTCATCGATCGCCTCTCACCATCGGTTCATGCGGAACCCCCGAGTTCACGGCCACAAACCTTCCCAAGCGTGCGCGCCGTGCCGGCTCGGCTGTCGAACAACGGCGTGCCGGATCGTGCTGGCAGGAGAGGGAGAGGGTTGGAGGGATTTCGTGACGGGTTCAAGGCCGAGAGAGAGGCTCTCGGCGGCCCGTCGTGGAGAAACCTCGATGGCCAACGCCGTTCAGAAGATCACCCTGTCGCCTTCGCGCGACATTCCTTTCAACAAGCTCGTGCTCGCCCAGACCAATGTCAGACGTATCAAGGCCGGCGTCTCAATAGAGGAACTCGCGGCCTCGATCGCCCGGCGCGGTCTGATCCAAGGCATTCATGTTCGTCCCGTGCTCGATGCCGACGGCGCGGAGACCGGAATGTTCGAGATCCCCGCTGGAGGGCGCCGCTACCGCGCACTCGAGATGCTTGTGAAACAGAAACGGTTTGCCAAGACCGCATCTGTTCCCTGTGTCGTGGGCAATCCGTCTGCGCCAATCCTCGCCGAAGAGATCTCGCTGGCCGAAAACGTCGAACACGCACCGCTCCATCCCTTGGACCAATTTCGTGCGTTCAAGGATATGCTCGACAAAGGCATGTCGGAGGAGGAGATCGCAGCCGCGTTCTTCATCTCGACCAGCTTGGTGAAGCAGCGTCTCAAGCTCACCGTAGTGTCGCCGGCGCTTCTTGACATTTACGCCGATGACGGCATGACGATCGCCCAACTCGAAGCATTCTCCGTCAGCAACGACCACGCCCGACAGGAGCAGGTCTGGGAGGCGATCAAGAACAGTTGGTCTAAAGAGCCATACCAGATCCGGCGCGTGCTGACCGAGAACACAGTGCGCGCCTCCGACAAGCGGGCCGTGTTCATCGGTCTGGAGCACTATGAGGCGGCAGGCGGCGAAGTGCTGCGCGATCTGTTCCAGTCGGACGATGGCGGGTGGCTGCAGGACGTCCCGCTGCTTGAACGGCTGGTCACCGAGAAGCTGCAGATGATGGCCGACGAAATCGCCAATGAGGGCTGGAAGTGGATCGAGGTCGCGGTGAGCTTTCCCTATGGTGCGACAAACGGTTTGCGCGAGCTCGGGAGCACACCGATCGACCTCGCCAGCGACGAGCAGGCCACGCTCGATGCGCTGCGTGACGAGTTCGACAAGCTTCAGGCGCAGTACGAGGAGGCCGACGAGCTGCCGGATGAGGTCGACCAGCGGTTTGGCGAGATCGAAACCGCGATCAAATCGCTCGAGGCGCGCCCCGTTCGCTTCGATCCTGCGGAAATCGTGCGTGCGGGTGTCTTCGTCAGCATCGATACGGACGGAGCGCTTCTCGTGGAGCGCGGCTATGTGAAGCCGGAGGATGAGGCGCCCTTGGCGCCCGAGGGCGACAACGATTCCGGCATCGACGGATCCGGCGTTTCGGCCACAGGCTCTAATCAGCGGGCCGTCATCACGATCGGTGGCCAGCCGGTCGGCCCGGACGATGATGAGGAGGATGGCATCAAGCCGTTGCCGGATCGGCTGATCATGGAACTGACCGCGGATCGCACGCTGGCTCTGCGTGACAAGATCGCAAACGATCCGGCAACCGCTTTTCTGGCCGTGCTTCACAAATTCGTCCGTGACGCTTTCTCTCGCTACAGCGCGCAAGGCGTGGCGATGGAAGTCTTTGTCCGTGGCACGGTCTTTCCGGTCCAGTTCGAAGGGCTTCGAGATACGATTTATGCGCGCTCGATCCAGGCCCGCCACGAGGCCTGGGAAAAGCGTCTTCCAACGGACGTCGCCGACCTATGGGGCGCGCTCTCTGCACTGACGGGTACCGAGCAAACTGAGCTGTTCGCCCATTGCGCATCCCTCGGCGTCAACGCCCTTTACGAAAGGGCCGATCGCTACGGTAACGGCGCCATCTCAACGCACGGCGTCCAGCAGCGCCTTGCGGATGCCGATCGCCTTGCTCGGGCGGTCGGGCTCGACATGATCGCCGCCGGATGGCGCCCCACTGTCGGCAACTATCTCGGCCGCGTCACCAAGGCGCGTATCCTCGAAGCCGTTCGCGAGGGTGCTGGCGAGCGCGCCTCCCAGCTCATTGACCACCTCAAAAAGGGCGACATGGCCAAGGAGGCCGAACGCCTGCTGGCCGATAGTGGCTGGCTGCCCGAGCCTCTGCGGCTTGCCGCTGGCGACGAAGATGAAGCTCTGCCCGAATTCCTGGCAGGTGGCGACGACGTCGCATTGGTTGGCCAGGACGAAAAGCAGCTAGACGCCGCCGAATAGGCCGTCTTCCTCCCGCGCCTATCGCCCGGCTCTCGCAAGAGTGCCGGGCGTTTTTGCGTCCTGTGATGAGAGTGAGTGTCCAGGCCGGGACGGGTTGAGCCCGTCCGGTCAGAGAGAGCGCCGACGGGCTTTTCCCGGTCTCGCTCCCCAGAGGATCTCCAATGAACTTCTTGTCTCCCGCAATAACCGGCGGTTCGGTCCCTTCCGCCACGCCTGTCGATCAAGCCGCAGCCGTCTACGCGGCAGCCCTGCGTCTGCTCCCCCACCTCGAATGCGGCCGGCGCGTCGATGCCATCGTCCTTCGAAGCGCGATGGAGGCCTCGTTCGGAGCCTCCGACACGAGTGGCGCCTGGAACTGGGCAATGGCCTATGACGCCTGCGAGGCCGCCACCGTCCTGTTCCTGCGCAAATACGGCAGGTCGCTTCTGCGCAAGGCCGGCTCCATGGCGTGCGCCTTGCCGCTCTTGAGCCGGATTGCGGACCTTCTGCCGACGCATACCCGCCGCTCCGAGGAAACTCAGGCGCTGCAGCAATTCTCGACACCTGTCCCGCTGGGCCTCGCAGCCGTCTCCGCAGCGGCCATAACGGCGTTCGACCGAGTCCTTGAACCTTCCGCCGGTACCGGGCTGCTTGCCATCCTCGCCGAGATCGCGGGCGGCTCGCTTGTCCTGAACGAGCTTGCAGAGACCCGTGCGGGTCTCCTGTCCAATCTCTTCCCGGCCCTTGCAGTCACGCGGTTCGACGCGGCTCAGATCGATGATCATCTCGATCCCGCCAGCTTGCCGACCGTCGTGCTGATGAATCCCCCATTCTCGGTCCTCGCCAATGTGGGTGGTCGCGTCGCGGATGCGGCCTATCGCCATGTCGCCTCAGCCCTTGCCCGACTTGCCGACGGCGGTCGCCTGGTCACCATCACCGGTGCGAGTTTCGGGCCGGAGGTGCCGGCTTGGCGCGATGCATTCGTGCGCCTCCAGGAGCATGGTCATGTCGTTTTCACCGCCACGATCAGTGGCGCCGTCTACGCCAAGCATGGAACGACGATCTCGACCCGACTAACGGTCTTCGACAAGGGGCCTGCTGGCGACACGTCCCTCATCCCGAATGCGCTCGGCATTGCGCCGGATGTCTCCACCTTGCTCGGTTGGGTCGAGGAACACATTCCGGCGCGGCTTCCGGTCGCCGAAGCGGGCAGGGTGGTTCCCGCCATTGCCGCGGCCCAGACGGCCCGCAGTTATCTCTCCCGCACTGTCGCAGGCTCAGTTGACCGGCAGCTGTCCCAGCCGGTCGGCGTTGAACTGTCGTACGAGACGGTCGATTGGACTCCCGAAGAAGGAACACGGCTGACCGACGCGATCTACGAGGACTATGGATTGCAGACGATCCGTATTCCCGGCTCACAGGCGCACCCGACCAGGCTGGTTCAGTCCGCAGCGATGGCGTCGGTCGCGCCGCCAAAGCCCACCTATCGACCGACCCTGCCCGAAGATATCCTGACGTCGCTCTCCGACGCTCAGCTCGAAACGGTGATCTTGGCCGGCGAGGCCCATTGCGGGTTTCTCGCCGGCTCGTGGTCAGTCGACGACACGCTCGATCTTGTCACCGCCGCACCAGATGACGCGCCGGCAGCCGTGCGCTTCCGGCGTGGCTTCTTCATCGGCGACGGAACCGGCGTCGGCAAGGGCCGGCAGTCGGCGAGCATCGTGCTCGACAACTGGCTGCAAGACCGGCGCAAGGCCGTATGGATTTCGAAATCTGACAAGCTGCTTGAGGACGCGCAACGCGACTGGGCCGCGCTCGGCATGGAGCGTCTGCTGATCACGCCGCTGTCACGCTTCCCGCAGGGGCGCACCATCACGCTTCCAGAAGGCATCCTGTTTACGACCTATGCCACGCTGCGCTCCGACGACCGTGGCGAGAAGGTTTCGCGCGTCAGGCAGCTCGTCGAATGGTTGGGCCCGGATTTCGACGGAGTGCTCATATTCGACGAGGCGCACGCCATGCAGAATGCCGGCGGCGGCAAGGGAGAGCGTGGCGATGTCGCGCCCTCGCAGCAAGGGCGCGCCGGCTTGCGCCTGCAACATGCTCTGCCCGGCGCCCGTGTCGTCTATGTCTCTGCCACCGGCGCGACCACCGTCGCCAATCTTGCCTACGCCCAGAGGCTTGGCCTCTGGGGCGGCGAGGACTTCCCGTTCTCGACCCGCGCGGAGTTCGTCGAGGCGATCGAGGCGGGTGGCGTGGCGGCGATGGAGGTGCTCGCCCGGGACCTTCGTGCACTTGGCCTTTATACGGCACGCTCGCTCTCCTTCGACGGCGTCGAATATGAACTGGTCGAGCATGAACTGACGCCTGAGCAGCGGCGGATCTACGATGCCTATGCCGGCGCTTTCGCCGTCATTCACAACCATCTCGACGCGGCCATGCGGGCCGCCAACATCACCGGCGACGGCGGCACGTTGAACCGCCAGGCCAAGTCCGCCGCGCGCTCGGCCTTCGAAAGCGCCAAGCAGCGCTTCTTCGGTCACCTGCTGACGTCGATGAAGACGCCGACGCTGATCCGGTCGATCGACCAGGATCTCCAGTCGGGGCATTCGACCGTGATTCAGATCGTCTCCACCGGCGAGGCGCTGATGGAACGCAGGCTGGCGGAGGTGCCGACGCAGGAATGGAACGATGTGCGCGTCGACATCACGCCGCGCGAATATGTGCTCGATTACCTCGAGCATTCCTTTCCAGTTCAACTCTACGAACCCTTTACGGATTCGGAAGGGAACCTGTCGTCGAGACCAGTGTTTCGCGACGGCCAACCCGTTGAGAGCCGCGAGGCGGTCGCGCGCCGCACGGCCCTGATCGAGAAGCTGGCGAGCTTGCCACCGGTCCCTGGCGCGCTCGATCAGATCGTCCAGCGCTTCGGCACCGAGATGGTCGCGGAGGTGACGGGCCGGTCGCGACGCATCGTCAGGAAGGGCGAACGCCTGATAGTCGAGGGCCGCGCAGCCTCGGCCAATCTCGCCGAGACGCAGGCCTTCATGGATGACGTCAAGCGCATCCTGGTGTTCAGCGATGCCGGCGGGACAGGCCGCAGCTACCATGCGGAACTTTCGGCGCGGAACACACGCCTGCGCGTCCACTATCTTCTCGAGCCTGGCTGGAAGGCAGATACCGCCATCCAGGGCCTTGGCCGCACGCATCGGACAAATCAGGCGCAGCCGCCGCTGTTCCGGCCGATCGCCACCAATGTGAAAGCCGAGAAACGCTTCCTTTCCACGATTGCCCGGCGTCTCGATACGCTGGGCGCCATTACGCGAGGCCAGCGCCAGACCGGCGGCCAGGGCCTGTTCCGGCCAGAGGACAATCTGGAATCCCACTATGCGCGCGATGCGCTGCGGCAACTCTATCTGCTGATCGTCCGCGGCAAGGTCGAGGGCTGCTCACTCAAGCGGTTGGAGCAGACCACGGGGCTGACGCTGACAGACGAGAACGGCATCAAGGACGAGTTGCCGCCGATCACCACTTTCCTCAATCGACTGCTGGCGCTCACCATCGACCTGCAGGACATCCTGTTCGCGGCTTTCGAGCAGTTGCTCACCGCCAAGATGGAAGGCGCCATCGCGGCTGGGGTGTATGACCTTGGGCTCGAAACGCTGCGAGCGGAGAGCTTTGTCATCACCGATCGGCGGGCGATCTACACCCATCCGGGCACCGGCGCCGAAACGCAGCTCCTCACCATCGATCAGCGCCAGCGCAACCGACCCGTGCCGGTCGAGGAAGCTGTCGCCCATCTCGACGACCAGTGCGCCATACTGCTGGTCAACGAACGCTCGGGGCGTGCTGCCGTCCAGGTCCCCGCGCCATCGTCCATGCTAGATGATGGCGAAATCGAGCGGCGGGTCAGGCTGATCCGGCCGATGGAACAACACCATGCCTCCCTGCGCATGATGGAGGAGAGCCATTGGCAGCAGGCTGATCGCGAGGCCTTCATCGCAGCCTGGTGTGCCGAGGTCGCGGGCGTCCCGGCATTCTCGGACTCGACCCTCCACATTGTCGCGGGGCTGCTGCTGCCGATCTGGAAGCGACTTCCAAACGAATCGAGCCGGGTCTATCGGCTCCAAACCGACCAGGGGGAGCGCATCATCGGACGCAGGGTTTCGGCCGCATGGGCCGCCGGCGCGCTCGCAACCTGTGTCAGCACGATCACAGCATCGGATGCCTTCAACGCCCTTGCGGATGGACGGACGATGCTCGACCTCGACGAGGGACTTCATCTGCGCCGCGTCCGCGTCATGGGCGCCAATCGCATCGAGCTGTCGGGCTTCAGAGATGCCATGCGCGAGCGGCTAACGGCCTACGGACTTTTCCACGAGATCATCTCCTGGAAGCTGCGCATGTTCGTGCCCGCGGACGCCAGCGGACCTGCGGTGCTCGCCAAGGTCATCGAGCGTCATCCGATACAGCGCATCAGCGAGAGGGAGGCCACCTGATGCCGCCTCGCGATGCATCCGAAATGGCAAGCCGTCTCGCCCAACGGGCGGAAGCGGTCTGCCGCCGCTATCTTTCCAATGGACGCCGTGAGGGCCACTACTGGCTGGTTGGCGACGCCCGCAATGCGCCGGGGCGCTCGATGTTTGTCCGTCTCAAGGGACCGGATTGCGGCAAGGGCGCCGCCGGGAAATGGACCGACGCCGCCACCGGGGAGCATGGCGACCTCCTGGACGTCATTCGGGAATCGCTTGGCCTTGTCGATTTCAAGGACGTCTGCGACGAGGCGCGTCGCTTTCTGTCGATGCCCCTGACGACGAACGAACCAAAGGACCGGCGGGAGCAAGCCGTTCCCGCTGCCGGCGGCTCCCCCGAAGCGGCGCGGCGGCTGGTCTCCATGTCGCAGCCGATATCAGGAACGCTTGTGGAGACGTATCTGCGCGGACGCGCGATTACAGCCTTGCATGAGACCGGGAGCCTTCGGTTTCATCCGCGCTGCTATTACCGTCCAGAGAGCGGCCCGACCGAAACATGGCCGGCAATGATCGCGACGGTCACCGACCTCAAAGGCAAGCTCACCGGCGCCCACCGCACCTGGCTCGATCCGGGCGGATTCAGCGAGGCCCATCTCGGCCGCGCTCCGGTCGACACACCGAGACGAGCCATGGGCGAACTGCTCGGTCACGCTGTCCGCTTCGGCTGCTGCCGTGATGTCATGGCCGCCGGCGAAGGCATCGAGACCATGCTGTCGCAACGCACTGTCCTGCCCGCTATGCCGGCACTCGCGGCGCTGTCGGCGGCGCATCTGTCCGCAATCCTGTTCCCTGACACATTGCGTCGGCTCTACATCGCCCGCGACAATGATCCGGCAGGCGACGCAGCAGTGGCAACCCTCATTGAACGCACCAGCGCGGCCGGTATCGAGGCGATGGTTTTGACGCCGAAACTTGGCGATTTCAACGAGGATCTGCGTCTGCTCGGCGCCGATGCGCTGAGGGGAATCCTGCGGGCTCAGATCGCGCCGCAGGATGTCGAACGCTTCATGAAGCTGGCGGCCTGACCGGAAAGGGGAAGATGGGGGCGCGCCAGCGATGCGTGGCTCGGGTCGCAGGTGAACCTTCGCTGGGGTGAGGGCCGGGCCACGGCCTTCCAGAGGGCGATCGGGCGACGGCCGGCCCGGACAGGCAATGGCTGCGCCCGGCTATTTTCCGGCGGCCCTTGCCACCCCGTGCGGCGAGCCGCGCGGGACCCCGTCTTCGGGCCTTTCCATCGCGAGGCAAAATAGCCGGGCTTCGCCATCCTTCACTCCCGTTCCGGCCCTGCGCTGGCGCTGCGGGTGCAAGTCCGGATCGTCCATCGCCTTCGTCGCCATGAAGGCCGCGATGGGCGCGGCCGGTCCCACGAAGGCAAGCCGCCATGAGCACCGAGCACGATACCGATTATGAACCGCAGCCCGCATCATCACCCATCGACCACGTCCTTCAGGAGCTTCAGCTCTACGGCTACCGTCCCTTCGACGACGAACCCGATCCGCGCCCGCTTCCCGAAGGCCGGGTCATAGCGGCCAGCATCGCCGACATCTTCGACGCTCTCGTGGTGGCGATGGCCGACACACGCCTTGAGCCCGACCTCGAGGAGCTGCTTTGGGGTACGGTCAATCTGTTCCATCGCGCAACCTTGCGGATCGAACGCGAGCTCGATGAAAACGAGCTTTGCCAGCAGCGGTTGCAGCGCGAACAGGATGGATCCGAGGTCAAGTCGGTCGAACTCGAGCGCCTCATCGCCCAAGGTCAGACGCTGCTCGAACGCCGCAACGCCTTCGAATTGATGCGCGATCAGGCCGCCGAGCATTATGAGCGTCACACCCACTCGATCTGGCGCCCACGTTCGGGCTCTGTCGTCAACCATCGCAACCTGACCGCGGCAATGATCGACAGCCGGGACTTCGTTGCCGCGAGGAAGCATGCAGACAGCCAGCTGCTGTTGCCACCCGGACCGAAAGTCGCCTTCACCGGCGGGCTCGATTTCAACGATCATCTGCTGATCTGGGCCAAGCTCGACCAGGTCCATGGCAAGCATCCGGACATGGTCCTGCTACACGGCGGATCACCAAAAGGTGCCGAGTTGATCGCGGCCAAATGGGCTCACAGTCGCAAGGTGCCACAGATTGCCTTCAAGCCGGACTGGACCAGGCATGCCAAGGCCGCGCCCTTCAAGCGCAATGACGCCATGCTCGACACCTTGCCGATTGGCGTCATTCATTTCCCCGGCTCTGGCATTCAGGACAACCTCGCCGACAAGGCCCGCAGGCTCGGCATTCCGGTGATGAAATTCGGCGCCACGTGAAGGGGCCACCAGTCGACCCGCCTCAAGTCATTCGTTCTGATTTCCGTCGCTCTCGGCGCGTGGATCGGACGACCGCTCTTGCCGATGTGGCGTCGATGAAGGCAAGGCGGAGGACCACGAGATTCACATCCCATCCCGTCCTGGAATGGAGAACAAGGGAACCGATCGCCGCGTTTGTCGGCGCAATTCCTTGATCCGGTCCAAGGGCCTAATGCCATCAACCCACAAAGGGTCGGACTACGCAAAGCGTGCCGCCGTTTCGGCCTTGCCTTCACGGTGATCGCGGCCCTCGGCCGGACACATCGGGCGCCTGTCACGCGGGGATCGCTCCCCGCTTCCAAAACAGGAGCCGGAAAAATGTCCCTCATGGAAGCCAACGCCTTCGCCTTCAGCCTCGCCACCAGCCTGATGGTCAGCATCGTCATCTTCCGCGCCGGCGACGGAACACTCACGGTGGTGCGGGCCGACGAATATGAAGGAGAGGTCTCCCAGATCGTCCGCGAGATCGATCCACATGAGCGATGATCCGGACAAGCTGCGACCGGAAGTCCTTTCCATCCTGGCTCAAGAGGCAACGCTACAGCTCGAACCGCAATTGACGTTGATCCGGCAGCGGCACATCGCCCAGCGACGAGAGTGTGATGCCCAACAGGCGGATGCCTTTCCGCAGCGGAAATACCGACCTCAGGAGATCGCCTGCGAGTTCCTCGAAATCTGGGAGTTCAATCGGCACCGCCACCGTGCGGCTGCGCGTGATCTGCTGGAAGTCGGCGAATTTGATCTTCAGCGTGACCGTCCTTCCCCGGATGCCTTTGCCTTCACAGTATCCCCAGACCTTGGCGACCAGCGGTTTGAGTTCGGCGATTGATGCATCGAGATCGACGATGTCGGCTGCGAACGTGTCCTCGGCGCCGATCGATTTGCGTGGCCGGTCCGGCTCGACCGCGCGTTCGTCGATGGCGCGCGCGATCTGATAGTACCAGAGCCCAGACTTTCCGAAATGCTGCTGCAGGAAGGGGAGCGACCTCTCCTTGAGATCGGCGCCGGTCTCGATGCCGAGCCCTTCCATCTTCGCGGCGGTCGCAGGACCGACGCAATGAAATTTCTTGACTGGCAAAGTCTCCACGAAGGCCGGCCCGTGGCGTGGCGTGATGACGAACTGGCCATTCGGCTTGTTCTGGTCGGAGGCCATCTTGGCGAGGAATTTGTTGTACGAGATGCCGGCGGAAGCAGTCAGCCCGGTTACCTCCAGGATCTTTGCCCGGATCAGCTCTGCGATCGTTGAGGCAGACGCAATGTTGAGCCGGTTGTGCGTCACATCGAGATAGGCCTCGTCAAGCGAGAGCGGCTCGATGAGATCGGTGTGTTCGGCGAAGACGGCGCGGATCTGGGCCGAGACCCCCCGGTAGACGTCGAAGCGCGGCGGCACAAAGATCAGTTCGGGGCATTTGCGCTTTGCCGTGACCGAAGGCATTGCGGAGCGAACGCCGAAGGCCCGGGCCTCGTAGCTTGCGGCCGCGACCACGCCGCGGGCCGCGGCTCCGCCAACGGCAAGCGGCATGCCGCGCAGTTCTGGATTGTCGCGCTGTTCGACCGATGCATAGAACGCATCCATGTCGACATGGATGATCTTGCGCGGGTCGGCGCCGCGTTCAGGGGCCATTTGCCTGCAATATCATTTCGCCAGGGTCTAAGCTTCGTACTGAGAGATCCTTACAATCATCAGATCGCAAATTCAGCCTGTCTGCGACCCTGGCGGAGACGCGAAATCGCGAAACTTGCTCCTGGAAGGGGGCGAAGGACCTCGTGTTCCGGGTGCGTCATGTCGAGCCAGGCCGAGCGTTCATCCCGGCGCAGCACCACCATCTGGCGGTCATGGTAGGGCGCAATATCGTCGTTGGCCTGGATCGTGAGGATTGCGTAGGCTTCCGGCCAATCGCGCGTCGCTGGCCGCCAGATGCCGGCGAAATAGAACCAATCACCGCTTGCAAGGCGAAAGCTGTAGTTCTTCCCCTGGCTGCGATGCCGGAATTCGGACGCCGGCACCAGGCAACGATGGCTCGGAAACGATCGGTCTTCTGCGCGCACGACGGCGAAGGGTCGCCCGCCCGGTTCCTTCGGCTGAAGTCCCCACGGCAACTCAAGCATCTCAACATCGCCGCCATAGCGTCTTATGATGATGCGGCGCTCCTCGAGCGGTGCGTCGGAATCGAAAACTCTTGCGTTCATAGTCAAAAGAACATAACAGGAACAAGATTGCCGCGCAACGCCGAACAGATAGGTGAGACATGTGCAATGATTATCGGCTGATGGTGGACGTCGCTTCGATCGTCGAGGATTTCGCTGATCTCAAGATCAAAATCCGCTTCCGCGAAGGCGCGCCGAACATTGAGGCGCGCGAGGATATCAAGATTACGGATATCGGGCCGATTATCCGCCCGGTCGCCGGCGCGAGCGGTGAGGGTGATCTGGTTCAGCGCCGGTGGAGCTGGCCCGGACAAAACAAGCGGCCGGTTTACAACTTCCGCTCGGACGGCCGCGAGTTCGCCTCGAACCGCTGCCTAATTCCGGCCGATGGTTTTTACGAGTTCACAGACCCGATGGAGAAGGGCAAGAAGCGCAAGGACAAGTGGCTCTTCACCAAGCACGACGAGCCGATCTTCTGCATCGCCGGCATCTGGCGGCAGACCAATGATGTCGGGGAGGCATTCACCATGCTCACGATGGAACCGGGTCCCGACATTGCTCCCTATCACGATCGGCAGATCGTGATCCTGGAGCGCAAGGATTGGGCGAGCTGGCTTAATCCATCGGTGTCCGCCAAATCCCTGATCAAGCCGCTTCCCGCGGGAACGCTCTCTGTCGAGCAGGTCGGTTGATATGGGCGGCGCACTTCTGAGCTGTCAGATTTGAGCGTAGTGATTTCGCGCACGAGGCCTGTAATCGTTGCCAACGTTAGCCGGGACCGGAACTGCATCGTTTGGGAGGCGTCGGGCGGCCGCGCGGCGCTGCCTTGTCGGCGAGCTCGATCCAGACGGGCGCGTGATCGCTGCTCTTTTCCCAGCCGCGCACCTCGACGTCGACCTGGGCGTCGAAAAACCGCTTCTTGAGCGATGGGCTCAGCAGAAGATGGTCGATCCGCAGGCCAGCGTTGCGGCCGAAGGCGTTGCGGAAATAGTCCCAGAACGTATAGATTGTCTCACCGGGATGTCGCGCCCGTAGCGCATCGGTCCAACCTTGTTTCAGGAGTGTCGCATAGGCGGCTCGCGCCTCCGGCGCAAACAGCGCATCGTCCAGCCAGCGCTCGGGCTTATAGACATCGAGATCGGTCGGCATGACGTTGAAGTCGCCCGCCAGCACCACGGGTTGTTGGGACCCGAGGAGTTCTGCTGCGTGGTCGATGAACCGGTCGAACCAGCGGAGCTTGTAATCGAATTTCGGTCCTGGCCTCGGATTGCCGTTGGGAAGATAGAGGCAGCCGACCAGGATGCCGTTGACCGCGGCTTCTATGTAGCGGCTATGAGTGTCGTCGGGGTCGCCCGGAAGGCCTCGTCGGGTTTCGTGGATCTTGCCGACACGGCTCAGGATCGCAACGCCGTTCCAGCTCTTCTGCCCGTGCCAGATGGCGTCATAGCCAAGCTCACGGATCGCTTCTTGTGGAAACTTCTCCTGGGGCGCCTTGAGTTCCTGGAGACAAGCGACATCGGGCTGCGTCTCGGATAGCCAGCGCAGCAGCACTGGCAGGCGGCCGTTGACGCCATTGACGTTGTAGGTAGCAATTCTCATCGGATCACAGGTCCGGCAGGAATTGATCGGCGCGCCCCCAGTCCGAGAGAGCCTTTGATGCGGCGCGCTTCTTCAATTTGCGGGCATCGCCGACATGGAAATGGGAGGGCGCATCGATTGTCTTCATTTCTGCCCAGGTGATCGGCGCGGCGACAGGGGCGCCCGGTCGCGACCTAGCGCTATAGGGCATGATGGCGGTCGCGCCACGCTGATTGCGCAGATAGTCGACAAAGATACGTCCCTTGCGTTTCGCCTTCGACAAGACCGCGGTGAAGTGGGCTGGATCGTGCTGAGCGATCGCCTGCGCGAGCCGCAAGGCGAAGTCCTTCACCTCGGGCCATTCGGCCCGCGGTGTGAGCGGCGCGATAACATGCACGCCTTTTCCGCCGGTCAGCATCGGGAAGGTCGTAAGTCCTAGTGATTTGAGGATGTCGCGGAATTGAAAGGCCGCTGCCCGCACTGCCTCGAAATCCAGCCCCTCGTCGGGGTCGAGATCGAACACAAGGCGGTCGGCCTTCTCCACGTCTTCTATACGCGCTCCCCACCCATGGAACTCAATCGTGCCCATCTGGACACACGTCATAAGTCCCTCAGCATCGTCGACATAAAGATAGGGCTCTTCGTGACCATCCTTTTCGGTAATCCCGACGTGATGGACCTTATCGCCGAAGCTGCCAGCGTCATGCTTCTGAAAGAAGCATTTCTTGGCGCGGCCCTGTGGACAGCGGACAAGACTGATCGGCCTGCTGCCAGCCCAGGGAAGCATGATTGCGGCGACGGCGGCGTAGTGATCGGCAAGCTGACCCTTGGTGATGTTGGATTCGGGGTAGATAACGCGGCCGCGATTGCTGATAGCGACCGTGCTTGTTGCCGGCGCCGGCAGCGTCACTGTCCGGTGGACCGTCTCAAGCACGACGGCTTCCGGCTTTTTGTCCTCGCGCAGGCCGAGATAGCTTGGATGGCGAAGTGTTCCTTCGTTGGTCATCTCGGTGAAGGCGACCTCGGCGACAAGCGTGGGACGCAGCCAGTGCGCGCCACGGACCTCCGCCCGAGGCGCTCCGACGGTGGCGGCTTTCTGTTCGAGCGGCGCCATGATCTTCATCAGCCGCGCCATCTCGGCGGTATCGAAACCGGTCCCAACCTTGCCGGCATAGCGCAGCTTGCCGCCATCATGCACCCCTAGGATCAGCGATCGAAACGCACGATCCTTGTCGGACGGCGTCCAGCCGGCGAGCACGAATTCCTGACGCTTGATGCACTTGATCTTAAGCCAGCTCCCGTCGCGCGCGCCGACATAGTCCGAATCCGCAAGCTTTGAGATTATCCCTTCGAGCCCGGCGCCGCAGAAGCGGTTCAGCAATTCTTCTCCGCGGCCCTGAATATGGTCGGAGTAGCGAAGGATGGGGTGCTTTGCCGGCAGGATTCCCTCCAGTTTCTCCTTGCGCTCTAGGAGCGGCGACCTTGTCAGGTCTTCGCCATCGAGCGCGAGGAGGTCGAAGGCATAATAGTCAATGCTCGCGGAGGTTCCCTTCAAGGCGTTCTGAAGCGCCTGGAAACTCGACCGGCCCTTGGCGTCGATGACAACGGCCTCTCCGTCGATGAGCGCGGAGCGAACCTTGAGCTTTTGCGCCTCCGCCAAAATCGAGGGAAAGCGATCAGACCAGTCCAGGCCGGACCGCGTATAGGCGCGTGCCTCGCCGCCGCCCACCGCGACAAGAATGCGGTAGCCATCATATTTCATTTCGTGAATCCAGCGATCTCCGGCAGGAACCGTGTCCACCAGCTTCGCGAGCTGGACCGGCTGGAACGCTGGCGGCGCAAGCGTGGTTTTAACGCGCGAGCGTGGCTTCGCGCCGGGAGCTAGCGAACCTTTAAGGGCGGGACGAGGCGACGCCGACTTGCTCACTGACTGACTCTCACGAAACTCAACTACCCGATGTGCCATTGGCAATCTGCAGCCTATTTCTTCAACTTCTCCGCAGCGGCATTTAGCTTGTCGCGGTCATTGCCGACACGTTTGATCAGCGCCTCGGCCTGGTCTTTGCTGATGCCGTGCTTGCGGGCGAAGTAATTCACCTCGTAGCCTTCACCGCCGGCGACCTGCCGGCGGTCGGCGGCGCCTCGCTTCGACTTGTTATCTGGCACTGTCCTCTCCCTGGTTTCGATGGCCGTGTCGTCTTGAGGTTCGACCTGTAACGCTTGGCGCGGCTTGTTGATCCTGAGCCGGGCAAGAAATTCGGCATCACCTGAAATCCCGCGTCTTCACCTTGATGTTGTCGATGTGCAGGTCCGGGATATAGATGTCGCGGCTGCGCAGTCCCTTGGGCGGCAGCTCGCGTGGATCGGGCCCCGAGGCGCCATTGCGCACCTGGTCGCCGCGAGCATGCGGCACGGGAAAGCTCCCCTCGCGTTCGCCGACGCTGGCCAATTCGGCGGAAAGGTCGGTGATGCGCCGCGCGACGAGGTGAACCACTTCGCCCTCGCGCTGAATGCGGCCACGCACCGCGACCATGCCGGCCGACAGAACGGTGCGCCGGTGCTGCTCGAACACCTTCGCCCAGACAACCAGGTTTGCGATGCCGGTCTCGTCTTCAAGCGTGATGAACATGACGCCCTTGGCCGAGCCAGGGCGCTGCCGGACGAGCACTATCCCCGCCGCTTCCAGCCATCGGCCGTCGCGCGCCTCCATCGCCTCGGCGCAGGAGACGATACGCCGGCGTCGAAGGTCTTCGCGCAGGAAGGAGACCGGGTGGCTGCGCAGCGTCAGGCCGATATGGCGGTAGTCCTCCACGACCTCACCGCCGGCGGTCATCGGCCGAAGCGCCACCGCCGGTTCGTTGATCTCGGGGACCATCTCCGCCTCACGGGCCGATGCGGCCGCGAACAGGGGGAGCGGCTCGTCGCGCAGCGCCTTGATCGCCCACAGCGCCTCGCGCCGCGCAAGACCGAGTGCTGGCGCGAACGCGTCGGCCTCGGCGAGCTGGACAAGTGCGGCCTGCGGCACGCCGGCGCGCCGCCAGAGATCGTCGACGCAGGCGAAAGGCTGGTCGGCGCGCGTGGCGATGATCCTGCTGGCATAGGCGTTGGCCAGACCACGCACCATGCGCAATCCGAGCCGGACGGCGAAGCGGCCGTCGTCGACGACAGGCTCAAGCGTGCAGTCCCAACGCGAGGCGTTGACGCAGGCCGGCCGGATATCGATCCCGTGCGCGGCCGCGTCGCGCACGATCTGCGCCGGTGCGTAGAAACCCATCGGTTGGCTGTTCAGCAGCGCCGCGCAGAACACATCGGGGTGCCAGCATTTGAGCCAGGCGGAGGCATAGGCGATCAGCGCGAAGGACGCGGCGTGGCTTTCGGGGAAGCCGTAGGAGCCGAACCCTTCGAGCTGCTTGAAGGTCTGCTCGGCGAAGGCGCGCTCGTATCCATTGTCCACCATGCCCTCGATCAGCTTCGTCTTGAATGACGAAACCCCGCCGGTGAATTTGAAAGTGGCCATCGACTTGCGAAGCATGTCGGCTCCGCCCGGTGTGAAGCCCGCGCATTCGATGGCGACGCGCATCGCCTGCTCCTGGAACAGCGGCACGCCAAGCGTCTTGCCGAGCACCTTTTCGAGCTCGGGCTTCGGGTAATGCACCGGCTCCAGCCCCTCCCGCCGGCGCAGATAGGGATGGACCATGTCGCCCTGGATCGGACCGGGGCGCACGATCGCGACCTGCACCACCAGATCGTAAAAGGTCCTCGGCTTCAGCCGCGGCAGCATCGACATCTGCGCCCGGCTCTCGATCTGGAAAGTGCCGAGCGTATCGGCCTTCCGAATCATGGCGTAGGTGCGCGGATCCTCGGCCGGGATGGTCGCAAGGTCGAGCCGGATGCCTTTGGAGTCGGCGAGAAGATCAAGGCCTTTCTTCATGCAGGTCAGCATGCCGAGCGCCAGCACGTCGACCTTCATGAATTTGAGTGCGTCGATATCGTCCTTGTCCCATTCGATCACTTGGCGGTCCTTCATGCTCGCCGGTTCGATCGGTACCAGGTCGTCGAGACGGTCATGGGTGAGCACGAAGCCGCCCGGGTGCTGGCTGAGATGGCGTGGGGCCCCCATCAACTGACGGGCGAGGTCGAGCGTCAGCCGGAGGCGGCGGTCGGCGAGGTTGAGATTGAGCTCTTCGACATGGCGTTCCTCGACGCCCTCCTCGGACCAGCCCCAGACCTGGCCGGTCAGAGTGCGTATGAGATCCTCCGGCAGGCCGAGCGCCTTGCCGACATCGCGCAGCGCCCCCTTGGTGCGGTAGCGGACCACCGTCGAGCACAAGGCTGCGTGGTCGCGGCCATAGGTGTCGAACACCCACTGCATGACGATCTCGCGCCGCTCATGCTCGAAATCGACGTCGATGTCGGGAGGCTCCCGGCGCTCCTCGGAGACGAAACGTTCGAACAAAAGGTCGTTGCGGCCGGGATCGATCGAGGTGATGCCGAGCACATAGCAGACCGCCGAGTTGGCGGCCGAGCCGCGACCTTGGCACAGGATGTCCTTCGATCGCGCGAAGCGCACGATCGCGTTCACGGTCAGGAAGTAGGGCGCATAGTCGAGCTTCTCGATCAGCCGCAGCTCGTGACGCAGCGACGCGACGACGCCGTCCGGCACGCCCTCGGGGTAGCGCGCGGCGGCACCCTGCCAGGTCAGCTTTTCGAGCGCCTGCTGCGGTGTCAGCGACGGGTCGTCCCGCTCCTCGGGGTATTGGTAGGCGAGCTCGTCGAGCGAGAACCGGCAGCGGCCGGCGATCTCGATCGTGCGTGCCAGCGCTTCGGGATAGCGCGCGAAAAGCCGGTGCATCTCCGGCGGCGGCTTTAGATGGCGGTCGGCATGCCGCTCGCGGCGCTCGCCGAGCGCGTCGATGGTGACGTTATGGCGGATTGCGGTGACGACGTCCTGGAGGATGCGGCGCCCTGGCTCGTGGAAAAGCACGTCGTTGGTGACGACGCTCGGCACCCACATCTTGAGGGCAAGTGCTGCCAGGTCGTGAATGCGAAGCTGGTCGTTGGGCCGGCGCCGGAGCGTCAGCGCCATATAGGCCCGATCGCCGAATGCCTCGCGCAGATGTCGCAGGCGTAGCGCGAGCGTCTCATCGGCCAGATCGGGCAAGAGCACGGCGATGAGGCCGACGCCGTAGGCAACGACATCGCTCCACTCCAGCCGGCATTTCCCCTTGCCGGCGCGACCCTTGCCGAGCGAGAGCAGCCTGCACAGCCGGGAATAGGCGTCGCGGTCCGTCGGGTAGACGAGCAGCGACATGCCGTCGGTGAGGTCAAGCCGGCAGCCGACGATGAGGCGCACGCCCGTCGTCCTGGCCGCCTCATGGGCGCGAACGATGCCGGCGAGGCTGTTGCGATCGGCGACGGCCAGTGTCTCGATGCCGAGAAGGGCTGCCTGCGAAAACAGTTCTTCTGCGGAGGATGCGCCGCGCAGAAAGCTGAAATGCGAGGTGACCTGCAATTCGGCATAACGGACGTCGCTCATCCGAACACCCCATGCAGGAACCACCGGTGCGAGCCGGTCGTTGCGTCCTCGCCGTCGCCGGCGCGATAGAGCCAGTAGCGCTCGCCGGCGTCGTCCTCGACCCTGAAATAATCGCGCACCGCCGCCAGCTCGGCGTCGCGCTTCCACCATTCGCCGAAGATCCGCTCCGGACCGTCCGCGCGCTTCACCCGTCGGCGCACTCCGCGCCAGGTGAAGGACACCGGCGGATGATCGGGCAGCAGCGCCACTGTCTCGACCGGATCCGGCTGCGCCAGCAGGCGCGATGGCCGTGGCCAATGGCCTGGCCAGCTCGCGCCGGTATCGGCAGCCATCGCCGGGATCTTGCCAACCGAACGCTCCGGCACGTCGCTGGCGACAGGCGCAAGCCGGTAGACGGCGCGCTCGCCGACGCGGTTCATCAGCGTATCGATGAGGTCGGATACATCGGGCACGCTTTCCTCGACGAGGGTGCTCACGACCTGACTGCGCTCTAGGGGTTCGGCTGATGTCGCCGCCAAGATCATCATCTCGATGCCGAAGCCCGGCGCGATGGTCTCGATCCTGTCGCAAAGCAGCCGGGTCAACCGCTTGGCGTCCCGGACGGGCTTCGCCATGCCGACACGGATTGCCTGGGCCTGGCTATCGACGCGCTGGCAGATGAGATCGAGACGGCGCGCGCCGACGCCGCGCCGTTCCATCAGGTCGCAGAGCTGGATCACAAGTTTGCCGATGTAGCGCGCAATTGTCTCGGCCGAGCCGATCGGCTCGGCGAAAGCACGGCGGACTTCGACGATGTCGGGTGGGCGAACCTGGTCTATCGGCTCAGCGACGTTGCCAAGGGCTTGATCGGTACGGCGGCCGATCTCCGGACCGAAGCGCAGGGCGAGCGGCGCGCGAGGCTGTTTGAGGAGATCGCCGATCCATTGGAAGCCGAGCCTTCGCAGCTCGGTCGCCGTCGAAGGCCCCACCCGCAGCGCCTCGAGCGCAAGCGGTTCGAGGATGGATTGGCCGTGGCCGGCCGGCGCAATGAGGATCGACTGCGCGCCATATCGGGCCAGCGCATGCGCCGCGCCCCAGCTGTCGGCGATCGCCGCGCGCGCGACGATGCCGGACATGGCCAGTCGCCCGACCATGCCCTCCAGCATGGCGATCTCGCCGCCATGGAGATGGTCGGCGCCTGTCGTGTCGATGATGATCCCGTCGGGACGATCGGGCGCCACGATCGGTGCAAAACGAAGCATCCAGACGGCGAGCCGCTCAAGGCCTTCGGCATCCGCTTGCGGGTCGGCGTCCTGGATCGCAAGGCCCGGCACTAGCACCTGCGCCTTCGTCACGGGCATGCCGGGGCGCAGGCCGGCGGCGAATGCCGCGGCGTCGGCCGCGAGCACAACGCGCCTGTTTTTATCGCGGCCGATCAGAACCAGCGGGGCGTCAGCCGGCGGCGTGGCGTCGCCGGCCTTGCGCCGCACCCGATCGGTGGGCCAGGTCGGCAGGAACAGCGAGACGACCCGTGCCATCGCACGCCTCCAATTCGAAATCGGAACTTTCGCCCGCGCGGGCGCGCATCAATTCGACGAGCCATCGGTGCCGGCCGACGCCTGGTACAGGCAGCGGCGCCGAGGGCAGGACCGAGATGCGCCAGCGCGTCATCGCGGCCGTCGGCTGGCCGAAATCGACCGCCTCCGTCTGCCGCCGCCATCTTCGCAGCGCGATCCCGACCGTATGGGCCTCCTCGGCGGCGAGCTGCAGTCGCCGCGAGGCCGTCATCGTCAGGCGCGCGACTTCACCGACGACCGCGCCCAGCCCGCCATGCCGGATGCCTTCCTCCATGCAGGCGAGGATTGTCTTGTCGTCGCCGGCCTCGACATAGATGACGCGGTCCGGTTTCAGGCCGGCTTGCGCGAGCGCCGGGGCGAACAGGTCGGGACGGGTGATGCACCACAAGACTTTGCCTCTTGTGCGCGCCGCCACACCACCCGCGAATAAGGCGGCTGCCGCACCATCGATGGCGCCGTTGCCCCCGCCGGCGATCTCATGCAGCGCGCCGAGCGCCAGTCCGCCGCCTGGGAGTCGTGCATCCATCTCCGCGATTCCGAAAGGAAGCACCGATCTGGCGCGACGACTTCGGCCCTCGATCTTCTCGATGTGCGCGCGCAAGGCGTCGATGGCGGGCTCCGGCCGCAAGATGGTCGTTGACCTCCAAAAAGTGTATTTGAGAATGTTCCCTATTTGTTCTACGTTAGGGAATGGGAGTCAAGTGGGGTCACGCCGTAAGGACACACGCAGGCACATTTGTCGCCTCAAGTGCATTCGATCTGGGGGCCAATCGGATGCTCTCGGCCGAGTCTAGAAGGCCGTTGATTTGGGCCCGGCTATTTCGCGTCAGATGTGTACATCTGCAAGGTATCTGGCCGCGGTGATTGTGCATCATGACGAATAGGCCCAGAGTACCCGAGAAATAAATCGCTAAAAACGAAACACCATGGATGCTCACGATAAAGCGCGGATGACCTCGTTCCCTGGTGGGATCTATCTGGATCACCATGCGACAACGCCGGTGGATCGGCGCGTCGCAGATGTTGTCATGCGCTGTATGGTTGAAGAGTTCGGGAACGCGAACAGCGTCGACCACGTCTACGGTGAGCGCGCGGCCGCAGCGATAGAATCGGCGACCTATTCGGTCGCAGAGCTGTTCTCAGCCGAAGCCGACAACGTTCTCTTCACTTCTGGCTCTACTCAAGCCTTGGAGCTTGCATTCGCCCACGCACTGGGAACGCGCCGAGGTTCTCCCCTAAGGTTGGCTCTATCACGCGTAGAGCACCCTGCGATTATCGACATCGCGAAACGCGCGGAACATCGCGGCCTTGCAAGTCTCCGATGGCTGGACGTTTCGTCGGACGCGTCGATTGATCTGGGCCAAGTTGAGCAGTTGGTATCGGAAATCGACCTTCTTTGCCTTATGGCGGCCAACAACGAAGTCGGGACGGTCTACCCGATCGCCGATGCCTACGAAATAGCTGCGGACGCCGGAGTCTCGATATTGGTGGACGCTACTCAGGCTGCTGGGCGGATCGAAATCGATCTATCGGAAACGCCCTTCGACTACCTGGTCCTCAGCGGTCACAAGATTTACGCGCCGAAAGGCGTCGGCGCGCTTATTTCGCCGATCTACAAGGCGGACGACAATCATGGGATCGCCGGTAGTCACCCACCCACGCCCAACGTCCCCGCGATCGTGGGCCTGGGGGTCGCCTGCCGGCTCATGGTCGAGCAAGGTGGAGCGGATGAGCGGCGGATTAAGGAATTGAGGGATCTCATGTTGGATGAGTTGAGGTCGATCGTGCCCAACCTGTTGTTGAACGGCGGTGCGACCAGATTGTCCGGCAATCTTCACGTCTCGGCTCCAGGCGCGCCTAACGACCTCGTTGTATCAAGATTGCGCGGGCAGGTGGCCATCTCGACCGGAGCGGCCTGCATGTCTGGCGCGCAAGGCGCCTCGCACGTGCTCCAGGCCATGAAACTGCCGCAAGATGTTCAGGAAAGCGCACTCCGCATAGGTCTAGGGCGATCGACCTCGCGTGAGGATGTGATAGAGGCGGCTCAACACATCGGTTCGGCTATCACGGCGGTGAAAATGACCTTGGGACTGCAGCATGCTTGAAGTCACCCGCCATGGTGTGGGGCCTTTTCGTTTCTCAGGACATGAATCCTTTGCCTGCCGATACGCTTGGCTCCCGAAGGCCTATCGCGCGATTACCTACGATCCGGCGATGTTTTCCGACGACGAACGAAGCATGGTGGAGTTAGGGATCGGCAAGAACATGGTCCGCTCCCTGCGCTTCTGGGTTGACGCCATGGGAGTCGCCTCGCCCGCCGACGACCGAGGCCACAGGCCCACGGAGTTTGGTGATGCCGTCTTCGCCCCAAATGGGTTGGATCCCTACTTGGAGGACGAGCGCACCTTGTGGCTTCTTCACTGGAACGTTTCCTCGCGGGCGAATCCAGCCCTGTTCGCCTGGGCCCACATGCTTTCCGAGTGGTCCTATCCCGAATTCACTCGGTCCGAGGCGCTGGACTCGTTTCGCCGGCGGTCGGTGTCTCTTGGCAACAGTCACTCGGACGTGACCCTTGGCCAGCATCTCGACGTCTTCCTGCACACATATGTCGGAACGCAGAGTGCCAAGGTCGCCATCGAGGACTCTCTTGACGGCCCGCTGGTCGGCCTGAAGCTCATCGTGCCAGCAGGCGAGCGCCGCAATGCTTCTGGTCGTTGGGAAACCGTCTATGCCTTTCGCCGAGAGCCCAAGCCTGACATCACCGACGCCGTGTTCGAGTTTTGCGTGAATGACTTCTGGGACAGCTCCGCGCCCGGAGAGGCCACATTGTCTTTGAGGGCCGTGACTACGGCGGCCGGATCGCCGGGGCAGGTATTCAAGCTCGCGGAGGACGACGTCAGACAGCGTCTGGAAGCGATATCTCGACGTCCTGGCTCCACGCTGCGCTATCAGCCGTCCGCCGTGCAGGGCATGGTTTTCCGCGGGGGCGATAGGCTCTCGCTCGCTAAAGTCTATGGAGATTGAGCCAATGGCCGACCGTGGCCGCGAAAAGCTCTCCGAGCTATACAACGTTCCCTCCAGGTTCTTCCGCTCTGTGCAACTCGAACGCGACTTCAACGATCCGAACGCGTTGGAGCATTATGTTATCACGCCGGCAATGGCGTTGGCCTCCGCACGCATCCTGAAAGGCCTTAAGGATAATTCGGCGCAACGGGCTTGGCGAATCACAGGCGACTATGGCGTAGGCAAATCCTCCTTCGCCCTGATGATCGCGCACATTCTCAGCGGGCAGACCGGCCCCGACGCGGAGAGGATAGCGCAGGCTGTCGGCTTTGGCGGTAAGGCGGCAGAAAAGCGTTTGCTCCCGATCCTGTTAACTGGAGTGCGGGAGGGGCTCGCATCCGCGATCGAACGCGGTGTACGTACTACTTTGGCGACCGACAGCTGCAGTCTTTCCAAGAAGCAGCTGGCCGCTGTTCTCGCCGCATTGGACAAGGATAACAGCGATCGTTCCGCTTTCGCCGTGGACGATCTTTTCGGCGCAGTGCGCAGTGCGGCGGCGTCGATCGGCTCCGGTGTTCTTCTGATAATTGACGAACTGGGCAAGCTGCTCGAGCATGCGGCGCAGAATCCCGACGCCGAGGACATTTTTCTGCTGCAGCGGTTGGCGGAAACTGCAGCTAGAAGTGGGGATCGTCCATTCCTCGTGGTCGGTCTGCTCCATCAAGGTTTCCACGCTTACGCGGAACGTCTGCCGGTCGCGGTACGTCACGAGTGGGACAAGGTCGCCGGACGCTTCGAGGAAATAGTCTTTGACCAGCCGTTGGCGCACACTGCCGCTCTGATCGGGGGTGCCTTAGGTGTCGGGTCCATCCCGGTTCGCGTTGCGGAGCAGGCGAAGGAAGCCGCGCGGGCGACCGGCGCCATGGGATGGTTGGGGGGTGAAACCGTTGGTGCATCCAACATGGATGCGTCGACCATTTATCCGTTACATCCTACGTTACTCCCGCCTCTAGTGCGGTTCTTCGCCCGCTTCGGTCAAAACGAGCGCTCGCTCTTCGGCTTCCTTCTCTCAAACGAACCGTACGGCCTCCAAGACTTCAGTGATATCACGCCCGTCGGCGACGCATGGTATGCCCTATCGAACTTCTACGACTATGTGCGGGCAAATTTCGGCCACCGATTGACCGGCCACAGCTACCAGAACCAGTGGCTTCGGATCGTCAACACCATAGACGGAAACAGGGAACTGCCGGAACTGCAAGTCAGGCTTTTAAAGGCAGTGGGCCTACTCAATCTTCTGGATTCGGACGATCTTCTGCCGACCACAAAAGCGCTCGTCGCGTGCTTTTCTTGGCTCCCCAGCAAAGCCGTGGAAAGCGCGCTGGGCTCGTTGCTTACTGGCGGTGTAATATTCGATCGGGGCGCGCGCACCGGCTTCAGGCTCTGGCCGAACACGAGCGTCAATCTAGCGGCAGCCTATCAGAACGCCACGCGCTCGGTCGGTCCGATCGAGGACGTGTCCGCCCATTTGTCGAGGCTTCTGCCTACCGAGACCTTGCTGGCCCGTCGCCACTATCTGGAGCGCGGAACGATGCGGTACTTTGATATGCGCTACGGCGCCTGTGATCTATCGGAAGCCGGAAAGGCTGGCACCGCGGACGGAACCGTTCTGCTGCTTTTGCCGAATACCCCTCGAGAGCAACAGGTCGCGCTTGACACCGCCGAGCGATTGACCCTGTCGGACGACGGTTTGGTCTGCGGCGTGACACGGCCGGTTGCGTTTCTAGCGCCCGAAGTATCAGCGGTCAGATGCTGGGAATGGGTCCGGAACAATACGCCGGAACTCGCGGAAGATGGGATTGCCGTCGAGGAGGTCTCGCGCCAACTTCATGAAGCCAAGCGCAATCTTGCCCAACAGTTCGCAGCAATTTCAGCGTTTCGTGGCTCGACGGCAAAGGATGTCGACTGGTTCCGCAAGGGCGTGCCAATCAATGTTGATGCCGGGCTGATCAACGAATTGTCCCGAATTTGCGACGACCGTTTCTCGAAGGCGCCTCTGGTCACCAACGAACTGATTAACAAGAACGCCATCAGTAGCGCGGCTGCGTCTGCGCGAATGCGCCTGATCGAAGGGATGTTCCGTCATGATCGCATGCCGCTCTTCGGCATCAACCCGACCAAGGCACCGCCGGAGAAATCGATGTATCTGTCGATCTTTGGGAAAGGTGGCATACATGTCGATACGGGATCGGGCTTCGAACTGCGCGAGCATCCCGACGATGATACGCTGCGATTAGGTCCGGCTATCGACCGGATCGTCTTCCTGATTCGTCAGGGTCTCGGCGGTCGGGTGTCAATCAAGGATATTCTAGACGATTTGCGTCTCCCACCCTACGGGGTGCGAGATGGTCTCTCGCCGCTCCTCCTAGCAACCGTGCTCAAGATCCACGGTCACGAATTGGCAACATACGAATCCGGCACGTTCATCGCCAGCTTCGGGCCGCTGGAATTCATGCGACTGATCAAGGCCCCGGCGACGTTCGAGGTGCAGTACTGCAGTGTGGAAGGCGTCCGAGCCGAGGTTTTCAGCCGCTTGGCCGACGCGTTTGTCCGCAATGTCACCGATCGGCGACCAGTGCTGCTCGACATCGTCACCGAATTAAGCCAGTTCGCTGCCAAATTACCTGAGTACACGCGTAAATCGCGAAAACTGGAGCCAACGGCTGCCGCGGTGCGAGACGCACTCTTGACGGCGACCGAACCGGCGACCCTGATGTTCGTCTCTCTCCCGAAGGCCTGCGGTTTGCCCGAATTCGATCTGGCCACGCCGGCATCGGCCGAGCGCGCGGAACAGTTTGTGGAGCAACTCAGCGAGGCTGTCTCCACGCTCCAGACTGACTACACCACTTTGCTCGAGAGGATCGTCGGTGCCGTCGCCACCGCGCTCGGCGACGAGACGTCCAAGTTTGATCGGGATGTCTTGGCCCGGCGAGCCGCAGGGGTGTCCGTCGCTGCCCGCGAGCCCAGGCTGCGCGCCTTCGCTCTCCGACTACGCGACGCAGGTCTCTCGAAAGACGCTTGGGCTGAGGCTCTCGCTAGTCTGGTCGTGGCCAAGCCGCCTGCGAAGTGGGCGCCGGGTGACGAGCCGCGCTTCATTGAGGAGGTCGGAGCCCTGGCCGAACTGTTCGGCAAGGTCGAAGCCACTGCGTTCGGCTCAGGCACCTCGACGGTGTCCAAGGATGCGGTTCGCGTCAACCTGACGCTTCCCGACGGGCAGGATTATGTCCATATCGTGAACGATGCTCGGCTTTCGGGGCGTGAAGAGACACAACTCGCCCTGATGGCGGAAATGCTTCCTCACGGTGACGCAAAGCGAATCCAGTTTCTGGCGAACCTTCTGTTCCGGGAACTAGCGAAACGTGCCGATACAGAGGAAGAGGCGACCAAGCCGCTCGGAGTTGCACGATGAACCAATACGATGCTGATTTGGAAAAGCTGTTTGGTGGCGAAACGCCTAGACACATCCTCAGCCTAAGCGGCGGCAAAGACAGCGCCGCGCTCGCGATCTATCTTCGCGACCGGACACCTGACCTCGAGTACATTTTTCATGACACTGACAAGGAACTTCCCGAAACCTACGACTATATCGCTAGGCTGGAAGCAATTTTGGGCAAACCGATCGTCCGGACCACTCCGACCGATAGCTTCGACCATTGGCTGACGGTTTATCGCGGAATGCTCCCGTCGAACCACCGACGCTGGTGCACCAAGATGCTCAAGCTCAAGCCTTTCGAAGACTATGTCGGAGATGGGCCGGTTGTGAATTACGTGGGCCTTCGCGCCGACGAAAATCGCACCGGCTATATTAGCACTAAGCCGAACATTCTGGCGGTGTATCCGTTCCAGGACGACGGCTTGGTACGGGCCGACATCATCCGGATCCTGGAAGACTCGGGGTTGGGGCTACCACCCTATATGGAGTGGGGTCGCTCCAGGTCTGGTTGCTATTTCTGTTTCTACCAGCAGAAGATCGAGTGGGTACGCCTATTGGAAACGCATCCAAAGCTGTTTGGCCTCGCCATGGAGTACGAAGAGCGGTCCGTTCAATTTGGGGCCCAGTTCTACTGGTGCCGGAATGAGCCACTCAGGACGTTGAAAGAGCCGGAGCGCGTGGCGAGAATCAAGGCGGACTGGGAGAAGGCGCAAGAGCGTAAAAAGGCCAGTCGCAGAAACCGTTCACTCGTCGAAACGCTGGGAGGTTTGGAACCCGAGGACGAAGGGCACCTGCGGGATGGATGCCTCGTCTGTTCGATCTAGAGCTGCGGGCATATGGCAAGTTTCCTCAGCGAACCGGCCGTGGTCTTACATCAACAGCTTAGATGAAATACTTACGGCATTGTTATTATATAGCGCCGGTGGGAGCTGCTGGGGTGTGACTTGAGATAGTCGTTACTCCAGCCTTTGGCTCTGGTTCGGCAAGGGCGGGGTTCGTTTGAAATGGCCTTTAGATTTGCAGCGCGCACGTTGTTGGAGCTTGGAAAGGAACTGATTAGTTCTGACGAGGTAGCCCTCTATGAGCTCATCAAGAACTCAGTCGACGCCCAATCCCCCAAGATCGAAATAGAGGCGCAGGTAATCCTGCCGCACAGCGTCTATTCGCGCGCCTTGGAAAATTTGGACGGCGGAGCCGATCTCGGCGGCGTCCTAAGAGATATCCGGGCTGGTATCATATCTACTGCGCAGAGGGGACTTAGTGAGCGATTTCTGACAAGCCTCGAGCGCTATTCGTCGGTGAGGACGCGCTTCAAGACTGCCTTGGTTACATTGTATTCGACCTACAACTGGATCGAGGTTCGCGATCGTGGGCAGGGAATGTCATTGGCCGATCTCGACGACGTCTTTCTGACAATTGGCACCCGGTCGAGAAGAAGCGAGAACATCAGTGGGGCCCAATTTCTCGGGGACAAGGGGGTAGGTCGTCTGTCGACCATGCGCTTGGGGGATAGGTTGCTGGTGTTTTCCACCACAGCTGATCAGGCATTCTGGGGGCGCCTTCGCATCAACTGGAATTTGTTTTCGCACGACAGCGAGACGAGGCTTGAGGACATTAAGATCAAACCGGTCCGCGGCCGCACCAAGGCCGATCCTGGCGAAACTGGCACGATCGTACGGGTATCAGCTTTGAATGCTGACTGGACGCCAGGTCGGTTTGACGACGTTATTCGCGGAAAGATTGCGAGAACGATAGATCCCTTCACATCGAAAGCGAATGAGTTGTTGATTGTGCGTCACAATAGTGCGCGCGTGGTCATCCCTCGTGTCCCAAAGAAGCTTTTGGACGCAGCGCACGCCACTTGCAAGATCCGCTTCTATTTTGACCCTAAGACGATGGAGCCGGTGCTAGAAGCGGACCTCAACTATCAGCTCCGCAGCAAAGCTCGCTCAGTTCGCTTCCGCGGCGTCGAAATCTATTCCATGGCGCAGCGCGACTCAAAACGCCGTGGGAAGCGTGGGCATGCCGCCTTTGAGAACATCCTAATCAGGCCCAAGGCGCTTGAGGATCTCGGACCTTACGAAGCTGAGGTTTATTGGTTCAATCGCGCCGTTGTGAAGGCCATTGAAGGGCTGACGGACAAGCAGCAGGAGACCCGGGATCAGATTGCGCAGTGGTCTGGTGGTCCTATGCTTTACCGGCACGGCTTTCGAATTCTCCCTTACGGGGACCCGGGCGACGATTGGTTGGCGCTTGATCGCAACGCATTCGGAGAATCAGGATTCAAGCTCAATCGACAACAGGTTCTAGGAAGAGTGCTGATTCACTCTTCCCATCTGGCCTTGAGTGAACAGACCAATCGTCAGGGGCTCATCGAGTCAGACGCCGAAAGCGCTCTCCGGAAGATGCTGATGGTCATCCTGCATGTGGAATTGCGCGGACTGATAAACGAGGCAGATCAGCTCGAAACCATTAAAAAACGCGAAGCCGAAGAAGCCGCGATGGATTTTCGTCAGTCGCAGGAGGATGTGGAAACCGCACTCGATGAGCTGCGGTTGCATTTGAGTCCAGATCAGATTCCGCTGGGCAATCGTCTGGGAGAAGCCGTCGACACGCTGGTGACGCAATGCGCGGCAGCCGTACGCAAGCTTGATAAATCGGTGGCGCAGTCGGTCGATGAGCGGGAAAAATTGCTTCATCTTGCCGGTATCGGGCTGATCACCGAATTTATCTTCCACGAGCTTGATCGTGCTGTTCGCCATACAATGACAGCGTTGGTGAACGCGCGCGCAAGCCAGCAGCAATCGGCTCTGCGGGCGCTCGAAGAACAGCTCATCACATTACAAAAGCGCGTTGCGGCTTTTGACGAGCTGACAGGCGAACGCCGGCAGACAAAAACCAACTTCGATGTCGCCGAAGTAATCGACTATGTTCTGGAGCAACATGAGAATGAGTTTCGCCGACACAACATCGAAGTGATCAAACCAGAGGGCGTGCACCTAACGGTCAAGGCGGTCAGAGGGATGTTCATTCAGATTCTTGAGAACCTGATTGCCAACTCGACTTACTGGCTCAAGTTGCAGTCCCGATACGAGAACGGATTCAAGCCGCGCATTGAAGTCGCCATCGACACAGAAACCAGCGCCGTCACCGTCGAAGACAATGGGCCAGGTGTGGATCCGGCAAGAAGCGAAACGATATTCCAGCCATTCATCACTTCCAAGCCGGCGGGGCAGGGCCGCGGCCTGGGATTGTACATCTCCAGAGAGCTGGCCGAGTACAACGACTGGCAACTCTACATGGACAGCACACCGGGGCGGTCTCGCGAAGATAGATTGAGCATGTTTGTGGTCGATATGGGGAAGAAATGATGATCACTGATGGGCGTTTCCGGGAGGCGATCAAAGCGAGCGGCATAAAGAATATCGCGCTTCTCGATGATGCATTCGACGTGCCAAGGTTTAACGAGCACGACTATTCGGTGCTATACGATTTCCTCGAGACCGATGGCGCTGCTGCAATCCTGATCGAGGTTGGTATCGCGGCGGAGACGATTACCGTTGCAAAAGAGCATATCCAGTCGCAGACGTGGACTGGAGATGAGCTGTTGCTTTTGCTACAAAAGCTTCATCGCAAGTATCTGCTCACGCGCGATGCACGGTTCGACCCGACGACAATATTTCACTCTAAGCAGAGTAACAATCTCGCCGACGTCGATCCCCTTCTTAAGTTGCTGGGCCGCTGCAAGGTCGATGTGACGCTGTACGGGCGGGCTTCCGGCGCTGTCGAGGCTAACGATCCAATCCCAGATTTAGTATTTGCGGACTATTACCTAGCTGAGAACATTGCCGCCGACATGGCGCCGACGGCGGAGGAGTCTGAAGAGGCAACCGGCGCCTCGCTCGCCCGGCTGGATGAGATCATCAAGCCTGCCTTGGTCAAGGAGAAACATCCTTCGATCATCCTGATGTCCTCTAAGGATGTCGAGGCGCAAGCCGCTGCCTATCGGAGAAGGGCGTCCGGCGATAAGGGTCAAGTGTTCGCAAGCCGCTTCGGATTTATGCGCAAATCCGATGTACATGTGGAGCCTTTACCGGCAGATGCCCCCAAGGGGAAACCCGAGCCTATTGCTGTAGTAAGACCGGGGGCGGATGTCCTACTGGACATCGTCCAATCGCATCCGTTTGGCTTGCAGCTCCATAGTGCCTTGCTCATGTGGCTGACCAGCTCGACCGAGGCGGTCGGCAAGATGCGCAAGGAGATCGAAGAGCTTGAGCTAAAGGACTTCGCTTACTTGGTGAACTATCGCCTCGCCCAAGAAGGATTGAGCCTATTTGATTACCTCGAATGGTTTTTTGGAGAGTGCCTACTCGGGGCGATCGGTGTGCTGACGGCCGATAAGACTAGGCGGCCAACGCGAGAGAAACTGGATAAGCATGCTGACTTGATTGAAGGGGCATATGAAGGCCGGACCGAGAAGATCGCCGAGCTATATCATAGGGCGAGGATCGACACGAATCTTAACCCGGCTCACATGCGCATGGGGGACCTCTATCTACCAACGGCGGATGGAACTCCGACGCGGATATGGGCAGTTCTGACCCCCGACTGTGACCTCATTGTGCGCGATGGCAAGCGGGCAGTGGATCGGTTTCTCCTCATCGAAGGCCTGCTGAGGCCCTACGACGCGCCGAAATCTTCGCTGGCCGATTTCATTATTGTCGGCAAATCCAACTACAGCATCGAGTGGAAGCTCAAGAACCTAGCGACCCGAGAGAACTTCGATGATCTGCGCTACTGTGGAACGTTGCGCCCCCTCTACGCGCAGGACCTTCAGAATCAGGTGCTCGAAAGCTTGGGACGTGTTGGCCTCGCTGTGGCGCCGGTGATCAGGATGAATGGCCACTTTCGGCTTCTCGTCCGCAAGAACGACGGCAAGCTTCATACGATTGAATTAGGCGGTGCCGAGATGCGAGCGTGTGAGGTGTATCCCAGCAGGGGAGGCTCCGACGCGAGTCGAATCTCCCTGCATCGTTCCGTTGCTGAGAACCTGCTCTCCAAACTTGCAGCGGTCGACCTGAATGAGCTTTCGCCCGAAGATAACAAGCTGCTCAAAGTACTGCTCAAGAGAGGGGCCCAGGAGGCGGTAAGAACGGTACTCTGTCGAGGTGCCGAGTTCGAGATGGATCTCGGAGCGAAGTTCGTGGTCTCTGACAAACTGTCGGACGTCAAGAACTGGTGTGGACTACAGATCGAGATGGGTGCTGAGAATTGATCTTGCGATAAGCATCCCCGAGATTATGAGCTGTGGCGCGCAGAGTTGTTTGACGAGCGGTGATTTCACAATAATAGTCCATAATCTGGGGGGAGATTTATGCGACGACTGTTTGAGAAGCTGCTTGCCGCAGGCACAGAGGACGAGGTTCAGAGGATTCTAGATTCTGAGGGCTTGGCATCCGATGAAACGAAATGGCGTCCTTACGGTGAAAACGAAGCTTTCTACGGTGTCGTCGAGAACCAGCAGGCCCACCCGGTGCCAGCCTTGGTGGAAAAGATCACGAATGGCATCGACGCAATTCTTGAGAAAAAAGTCCTCGAAGAGGGCTTCGACATACGGTCGGGCAACGCGCCCCGCAGCATCGAAGCAGCTCTCGACAGGTATTTCCCGGAACACCACAACTGGGATCTGGGAGACGCCCGGCGACGACAGGCACAGCATCTGCAGATCGTGGCAAGCGGACCGAAGAACGATACCTCGCTTCTGGTCTATGACGACGGAGTCGGACAGACGCCCAAGGACTTTCCGAAAACCTTCCTATCGCTATTGCGAGGGAACAAGAACGATGTGCACTTCGTGCAGGGGAAGTACAATATGGGCGGAGCAGGCGCGCTGGCGTTCTGCGGCGACCTGCGTTTCCAGCTCATCGCCAGCAAGCGCTATGACGCTAGTCATCCGCTTGGCTTCACCCTGTTGCGGCGCCATCCTCCGGCGCTAGCCGAGCGCGCTGGCCGCAAGAACACTTGGTACGAATATCTCGCATTCGACGGCGAGGTTCCTTCGGTCGACGTCGACGAACTGGACGTCGGACTGCAGGGTAGGAAGTTCCGCACCGGATCTCTGCTTAAGCTTTATTCCTATCGGCTGCCGGCGGGGTCGCGCACGGTCATCTCGCGCGATCTCAACCAGAGCCTACACGAATACCTCTTCGAGCCGGCGCTTCCGTTTTTCACCGTGGATAACGCGAAGCGTTATCCAGACAATCGCGCTCTCCAAACCGTCGTCGTTGGGCAGAAAAAGCGCCTTGAGAACAACCCGGAACTGCTTGAGGCCAAGTTTTCCGAGGTCGTTCAGTCGCCGGAATTCGGCGAGCTGAAGTTGACGGTTTTCGTGTTCAAGGCCAGATCGCGCCAAGACGACGTCAAGGACACCAAGCTCTACATTCAGCGCGAGTTTTTCAAGAACAATATGTCTGTTGTGTTCTCGCTCAACGGCCAGGTGCACGGTTCTTATACGTCCGAGTTCATCACGCGGGCGCTCAAGATGCCTTTGATGAAAGATTACGTGCTTATCCAAGTTGACTGCACGAAACTGTATCTCGGCGTCCGCAACGAGCTTTTTATGGCATCGCGCGATCGCCTTAAGGACGGCGACACGGCCGAAGCGCTGCGCAGAAAGCTGCGTGACGTCCTGGCCAATGGCGAACTCAAGGAGATAGCCAAGAGGCGCCGCGCCAGCCTGAACATCGATCAGGCCGATACTGGCAAGATGCTGAAGCAGATGACGCGCAGCCTGCCAATGAGCGACGCCTTGACGCGCATCCTGCGCCAAAGCTTTGCAATCCCCGTCGATCGGCCGGGCGATTCAGAAAAGCCGAAGCGGGACGAAAAAGACCGGCCGAAGCGGGAGAAACGTGAGGCTCTTCCCTTCCATCCTAAACGCTACCCTTCCGCCTTCCAGGTCAAGGGAGGGGACGGGATGGAGGACGGTCTCAAGCTTTTCAAGCTGCCTTTGGGCGGCAGCCGTACCATCTCCTTCGCTACTGATGTGGAGAACGAGTATTTCGATCGAAGCGACGACCCGGGTCGCATGACCATGATCGTGCTGGGGCCTGATACCCGGACGGCCAGCGGGGAGGGACGAACGACTGAACTCGTAGGTGAGGCAGATCGACTGGAGGTTAGCCGGGCCAGTCCCGCAGACGGAACCATCAGGGTGGGGGTCAAGGCAAGTGGGACGATGAGGGTAGGCGAGGCCATCCGGATGACGGCGAGCCTGTCATCGCCCGAAGGCGACCTCGTCGAAACCGTGATGGTTCGCATCGCCGATCCGGAGCGGAAGACGGTTAAGGAGGAGCCCGAACCCGACCCTTTACCCGGTCTGCCCGAACCCGTTATCTGTACCAGGGACGGTCGCGACGGCACAACCTCCTGGGAGGCCATGTCGGAGAGCGGTCAGGTCATGGGCAATGACACTGTCGTGATCCCGTTAGCCGTGGATGGCGATAAGCTGTCCCACATCTTCATCAACCTAGACAGTGCCGTCCTTCGCGATTTCAACGCGAAGGCCAAGTCTGAGGAGGCGATCGAATTCGCCAGGAACCGATATATCGGCGCTATCTATTTCCATACCCTGTTTCTATTCAGTACGACTAAGTCGCGCGGATACGAAATATCCCACGGAGACGACAAGGCAAATCCGGTTGACATCGCGGACTATCTCTCGGACCTGTTCAGCGCATCCTACGCCCAGTTTCTGCTCAATTTCGAGACCAACGATCTAGTCGAAGCTTTGGGATAGAATCGGGGGTCGACGCTTGCCAAAAACGCCTAATCTACGGCGGGCATTAGAAGAACGCCAAACTCCATACGCGGTTCACAGATGTCAGGCTAACCCTTGCTAGCCGTCTCAGAGGGGCGGATCGACATGAAGCCTCATCAAGCTGTGGATCGCCCAATGCCGAAGATGTGAGGGCTTGATTCAGCTGCCAAGCCATATCGAAAGACATCTCGGCAGAAGCGGCCACTTGGTCTTCTAGTCGCAGATGCTGCCTCGCCTCCCTCCTCCATTTCACAGAGCGCACCAACGACCTCTCGAACGGGCTGATCTGGCCTAAGGACGGCTGAAGCCTCGACCGCCTATGCCGCAATGGCGCGTCGCGCGTTTCTTCCCCTGGGCAAAGCCCATTCCTCGCGGAACCAAGAAACGCGCGCCTGCGCCATCCTCCGCTTTGCTGCGGTCGCAAGCGATGCGGCGGCGGTCGCTTTCGGCCCCTCGATCGCCATCGAGATCGCATGGTGCGGGCTCGGAAACGAAGAACGGAGACTGAAAATGGCTACCATCGGCACTTTCAAGAAGACCAATGCGAACGAGTTCACCGGCGAGATCGTCACCCTGAGCGTCCATGCCAAGGGCGTGCGCATCGTCCCCGACACCCGGGCCAGCGGCGAGAACGCTCCAAGCCACCGCGTGGTGGTCGGCAAGGCCGAGATCGGCGCCGCCTGGTCCAAGCGCTCCAACGAGGGCCGCGACTATCTCGGGCTCAAGCTCGACGATCCGAGCTTCACCGCTCCGATCTACGCCAACCTCTTTGCCGACGAGGAAGGCGAGGGCCACAGCCTCATCTGGTCTCGGCCCAACCGCCGCAACGGCGAGTGAATGAAGATCCTCTCGCCTGGCAATCGTGCCGGGCGAGAGTTCTCTAGGTCTGATCAGACCGTCGCGCAAATCGTAAGCCCGCGCCGCCGCCATTTTCCGCAAGGAATTCGATTCCCGCTGTCTCAAACGCACGGCGGATCGCAGCAAGATTGTTTCGGTGCGGAATACGAATACTCCTCTCGAAGTCTACTATCGTAGTTCTGGAAACAGCGGCTGCCTCGGCTAGGTCGCCCTGACTCCATCCGAGCATGGCTCGTGCAGCACGACACTGCTGAACAGAGATCGCATCACTCTCAATATCGTTCTTTTTGGTTGACATAGGTCAAAAAAGCCGCTTTTAGTATGCCACCCTACGGAAGTCATTGATGAGGTCTGGCGAAATAGCCTCGCTCGGCCCCACTACGCGACGACGTTGATAGCTCAGAATCTTCATTGATTCTGACGATAGCCACCAATTGTCCTTTCGTCACGGGTGAGAACGGGAGGCGTCGGTGAGTGGAGATAAAGCAGCTTCACAATCCCCATCAATTGGCGACAACCAGCCGTCGGCCGATCCAGCACTTCTCCTGTCCCTTGCCTGGATTGAAGCTCACGTTGCGATGCTGGCCTCGTGCGTCCGGCAGCAGCAAGCTGAGGAGGGGGTCCTGGAGTGCGGCGCGCTCATGCCTGTCGGCGAAGTGATTGAGCGCGGGGAGGGGGCTGGCGCCGACCGCGACTGTCCTGATTTCCTGAAGGAAGAGCAGGATGGCGCTGAAAAGGCCGACGCCTTGCTGGCTGAGATTGTGGCGACGCCAGCGCAATCCTTGGCGGGCGTGGTCGCCAAGCTCGCGGTCATCCTTCGGGAGGCGACTGACAACACCGACCTTTGCGAATTTCCGCTGCCGCACATCCGCTCGGCCTTGGCCGATCTGCGGCGTCTCACGCATGAAGGGATAAGCGACCAGCGCTCCGGCTGGCCCGCCGGCGATCAGTCGATCGGCGCGCTGTTCGAGCACTCCGCATCATCGTTCGCCGCCTGGCGCGCCTTCAGCGCATGGAGCCAGGGCAATGATGAGGCCTATCGCGCCTGGACGAACACATTCAAGATATTGCAAGGCTCAAACCAGTAGGCATCCCTGTCATATCGCTCGGCGCCGGGATCTCTCCTCGGCCATTAGTCAATGACGGAATCCAAGGATTTCGCTCAACGCCGCCTCCCCCTATTAAATCCTTGAGAAGGGAAGGAAGCGATGAAGCCGGATACCTCGCAGTGGCGTGACCCACAGGCATATGCTTTCGTCAAAGGCGCCGCCGCCGATGTGATCGCCTGGGAGTTCCTGAGACGCAATCCCCAGTATCAGCGGGACTTCGCGGCCTCCCGTTCAGCCAAGCCGATGCACGAGTTGCGCAAGCGCTGGGGTTTACAGTTTCGCCGCCCGGCCTGATCAGTCCGCAGTCCAGCAGCCCGTCTATTGGGCGCCTCAGATCGATCCTGGGGTCGTGACCCTAGTCGAGGTTCCGACGGATCTGCGAGCGCGAGAGGGCATCGCCTCAGACGTCTCGCTGGCCGCGGGCCGCCATGACGAGGTGGGCCTTCACATGCGCTCTTCGCCGAGAGCTACGCAACTGGCACTTCTCGGCTACGCGAAGCCAGGCGAACCCCTTGCCGCCATCATCCCGCTCGACGACATGGCGCACGACCGGCTCCAAGCGATCGAGCGGTTCATCCGCTCGATCCACAGGCAACACCTTCCCGACCCGCGATTGACCGCAGCCCAGCGCCGGCGCCTTGGTCATATGCTGCGATGCCTCGATGGCCGGGAGGAGCAGGCATCCCATTTTGAAGTCGCGACCGCCTTGTTCGGCCGTCGGCTGGTCAGCGCCGCAGACTGGCACGACTCTGCCTTTCGCTATCAGACGCAACGCCTCCTGCGCGACGGCTTGAAGATGGTCGAGCGCGGCTACCGCCAATTGCTGCGCGCGCGGCGGCGCCACTCTTAAGGTGTTGACCAGCTAGCACCATCTTCTGAGCAGTCTGCAAGTCCAAGCGTATTTTCCATTCGACAGTGAACGGGGCTTTGCCCTTTATACTGTGGAATGGCGTTGCTAATCGCCAAACGAAAGCGGCCATTGACGCAGGCCCCTTCCTAATAATTATGAAGTAGTGATGAGTCGATTTTTTCGGAGGAGGCGTGACCGACCACCGCGTCATCAAAACAATTACCGGGGACGGTAGGACTCGTGAGGTGAAACACTGGACCGAGTGGCTGAAACGTGTGCCCTCGATTAGGGGAAAGTTTTCCCGTTGGGCGAGTGATTTCGATCCTTTCTACTGGAACGAGGCGGCCAGCGTTGCCGTTCTAGCAAACGCTGCGGCGAAGGCTGGATATTTGGCACATACCGAGTATGTCGCACTGAAGCGGGACGCAACGCGCGGCAGGCCATTTCGGCAGGGGCGGTGCGACCTGTGGGTCGCGCACGTCCAAGATGAGATTTCGTGGGCATTTGAGGTCAAGCAGCATTTCGCGGCACCCAAGATCCGGCAGGCGACGTTTGATGCAAAATTAGAACGGGCACGTAGAGACGCAAGTCAGGTCGATCACGAGGAAGCTGATAGACGGGTAGGCTGCCTTATTATGGTGCCAGGCGAATATGCCTATGAGTCCGACGATCTCATCGCTCATTTTGATAGCCTTTGCACAAACGCGGATGTGGCGTTTCGTCTAAATGGAGGACTCCGTTGCATTTGGCTTGCGTTTGCGCTCGTCACTTAACGAGAAAATATTGGGGCGAGCGGCGGGCTGGAGCGGCCTGCCTAGGCCGCATTAGCGCAGTGTCGGCTGCCCGCGGCGCCAACCGGTCGCCACCTCTGCCCCGAGGTTGAGTTAGGTTTAATGCTGAGCGAGAAGGGCCGCCGCCGTACGGCGTTCATTCAGCAGTCCAATTTCGCTCTCGTAACAATCGGCGAGATTATCCATGAAAAGTGGTTTCGAACGAGCAATCTTCGCTGCACGTCTGAGGCAATCCGCGGCCGCTTCCACATTCTTGTCACTATGGTTAGGCCCGCTCAGGAACACGCCCGCTTCTGCTTCCAATAGTTTCACTGTCATCAAAGGTGCGTCGACTCCTTCGAGAACCAAATTCCGCCTAGCATCGTCTAGCACTCGAAAGGCTGAGGTTGTGTCACCCCCATTACGCGCTATCCCAAGCGCGAGGCTTCGGGCATTGAGCGCCGCCGATTCAAAGTCACCGCTTTGCTCCGCAACATCCGTGGCTTCCTGTAGAAGGTCTTTAACACACGCACTTTCCGTCTCAGATATCCCCACCCTGGTTCCCCACTCGCACCCATTTCTGAGCAGCGCGTGAGCGGCGTTCAATTGTGCACCGCCACAGAGAGGATTCATTCCCGGAATGGATGACTTGATCCCTCGCCTTTCAGTTGCCAGAACTTGCAAAGAGGCGAGGGATGGACCCCGGTTTCCTTGTTGAGTGAGTAGGCGTATTGGGACCGCGATGTCGTCGTAGTCGCGCTGGATGCGTATCAGTAGCTCCCTACAGGTGTTCACGGCACTTGGAACCTCGAAATGCTCCGCGCGGCTCATTAATATGGACGCTGCCTTAGTCAATACTGGAAACCGCTGAGAGGCTTTTTCCGTGACCTCGTCAGTATACTTTTCGAACGCATGGATAAGGACCTTGCCAAACCTCAAAAATTTCCTTTTCTGACCCTTCTGCCCAGTCTCATCGATGCTTTTGTCGATGAGTTTAAGCCAAATCCCTGGATCCGTTCGCGCTTGTTCTCGGCTAAAGCCTAAAGTTTTCAGCCCATTGTCGAGATGATCAAGTACATCGCTGCGACTGTGAACCGGTGCGAGGCCATTTCTCTTTGCACCCACTCTAGCTGGTGAGAGGGCTTTCCAATACGGCCAAAAGGCGGCGTCCCATTCATCAATTTGTTTGCGAAAGGATCGGCTTTGAGCGCGTGAGTCACCGTGTCCCCGCTCAAGGCGATCTTTCATTCGCTCGTGAAGGCCACGGTCGATTGGTCGTTTGGGAAGATCGTCCGAGTCATCACAAAAGTAAGGCGCCCACGACCCTCCATTTCGATGAACACCATAGAGCGATCTGCGCCAATCACTGCTTCCGTAGAATTTCTGTGCGATATCAGTCGCAAGTTGAAGCGTTCTACTGAGATAGTCGGTGATTGGGCTTAGGTCCATGATGTGAATCCTTGGGACAAGATCGCCGAGAGTTTACTCCCGTCGGCGACGGCACCCCCCTCAAATTTCGGCCACTGCACCTTGGTGGAGGGCGCTGCCGTCTGGCTATTAATCAATGAGCATCATGCATCTCCAAAGGATATGTAACATGGATCTGAACACAGCTCACCTGATTGTCGCATGCATAGTCGTTGTCTGCACTTTCGCTGGTTGTACCAACGACCTACGGGACGGCCGTCGATCGATTGGCGAAATCTGTGAGAGGATTTACGAACGCAGGTATGAATTGGCGCTCAGCGTTATTGTGATCGCGACGTTCGCCAATTTCGGACACGCTTGACGATCACAGCGATAGCGGCGCCGCAGGATGAAAAGGCAGCATCCTAAAAGCTACTTTTGCAGCCGACTCCCAGAAGCCCGACAACGTCCATTTAGATCTGCGAGAAGGCCGACCCAATTGGCTTATATCACGACAGGTCGACGCTGCCGCGTGGGCGAAGATCTGTCGATCCAAGCAAGCCGCTCCAAGTAAGTGCGCTCGGCACTGGTCGGAAGGATCCTTCCATGCGGTACATCCCGGCCTGCATTAGGAGATCCGCCGATGTAACGGTCTGCTTAATCTTTCTCGACCCGCATGCCGCCATTGCCCCCCGTGTCTCTGTTCAGGTAGCCCACCAACGACCTCTCGAACGGGCTGATCTGGCCGAAGGACGGCTGAAGCCTCGACCGCCTCTGCCGCAATGGCGCGTCGCGCGTTTCTTCCCCTGGGCAAAGCCCATTCCTCGCGGAACCAAGAAACGCGCGCCTGCGCCATCCTCCGCTTTGCTGCGTTCGCAAGCGATGCGGCGGCGGTCGCCTTCGGCCCCGCGATCGCCATCGAGGCCGCATGGTGCGGGCTCGGAAACGAAGAAACGGAGACTGAAAATGGCTACCATCGGCACTTTCAAGAAGACCAATGCGAACGAGTTCACCGGCGAGATCGTCACCCTCAGCGTCCAGGCCAAAGGCGTGCGCATCGTCCCCGACAACCGGGCCAGCGGCGAGAACGCTCCAAGTCACCGCGTGGTGGTCGGCAAGGCCGAGATCGGCGCCGCCTGGTCCAAGCGCTCCAACGAGGGCCGCGACTATCTCGGGCTGAAGCTCGACGATCCGAGCTTCACCGCTCCGATCTACGCCAACCTCTTCGCCGACGAGGAAGGCGAGGGCTACAGCCTCATCTGGTCCCGCCCCAACCGCCGCAACGGCGAGTGAACTGGCCAACGCCTCGCCCGGTATCGGGCGAGGCGTCTTCTGCGGGTGATCGCGGAAGCTTTCCGCGCCGCGGGCTGCCATCACCGGGCTTCCTGTCGTCAGAAGCGTTGCTTGATGCGCGATGGCGTGAAGATGGTTGAGCGCGGCTATCACAATTGCTGCGCGCGCCGGCGCCACTGCCTGAAGGCCTCTTGGCGGTGCGAAATAGCGCCCCGCAATTGCGCACCTGATCACCGTCCCCACGCTCCTCCATCCTGGCCATGGATCGCCGTTCAATCGCGACGGCCACAAGGAGACATCCCATGAACGCCGACGCCGCGCCATTGCCGCCGCGCTACCTGCGCACTTCGGAGGCAGCGCATTTCCTCAGTCTTTCGGCGCGTACGCTGGAAAAACACCGCACCTACGGCACCGGGCCTGCCTATCGAAAACTCGGCGGCCGCGTCGTCTACGCCGTCGACGACCTCCAGGCCTGGGTGCAGCGCGGCGCGATGACGTCGACATCCGATCCGCATGGCTCGGTGCTGCCCGCCAAGCCCCAAGCTGCCCGCCTGATCGCCTATGCCGGGCGCGAGAGGCGCTGACCCGGCTGATCTCCCCTATGTCTGGACGCACACGCCAACCGTCGGAACGCGGACAGCTTGATCTGTTCCACGCGCTGCCCGGTGTCGTCGCGCCACGCGATGCGCAGGACCTCATGGCCTATCCCTTCTTCTCCCTCGCCAAATCCAGGCGCATCACGCCGATCGACTTTCGCGCCGGCGATGTGGCTATCCGTGTCGAAGCGATGCCCGACCACGGCATGGCGACGATCTGGGATGCCGATATCCTGATCTGGGCCGCGAGCCAGATCGTCAACGCGCGGGATGCCGGATTGCGCACGTCGCGCCTGATGGCCGCGACGCCATACGAAATGCTTACCTTCGTCGGCCGCGGTGTCTCGAAGCGAGACTATTTGCGCCTCAAGGCGGCGCTCGACCGCCTGCAGTCGACAAGCATCGTCACCTCCATTCGCCAACCCATCGAAGGCCGGCGCCATCGCTTCTCATGGATCAATGAATGGCAGGAGCGCTTCGATCGAAACGGCCGCCCGCTCGGCGTCGAATTGATCCTGCCCGATTGGTTCTATCGCGCCGTCATGGATGACGCTCTGATCCTGACAATAGACCGGGCCTATTTTGGACTGACCGGCGGGCTGGATCGCTGGCTCTATCGGCTGGTGCGCAAGCATGGCGGACGCCAGCGCGCTGGCTGGCGTTTCGACATCCGGCACCTGCATCAGAAGTCCGGCAGCCTCTCGCCGCTCAAGCGTTTCGCCTTCGAGCTGCGTGACATCGTGCGCCGCCAACCTTTGCCGGGATATCTGCTCTTCACGGAGGTCGAAGCCAGCGGCCGTGTGCTGCTGGCTTTCGAGCCAGCGCCCGCGCCGGTTGACAGGATCGTGCCATCGGGAACCCGAACTATCGTGCCATCGGGAACCGCATCCTCGTGCTTTCGGGAACCGCGATCGGCCCTAAGGGACGGGCCCGCCACGGAAAACCGCGCTCTTAACTTAGAGTCTAACTCTCAATCTAACAGTCTTGCGCGCGAGCGGTCTGGCGGTGGGGAGCAGGAACGGCGGTGCGTTGGCCGGCGCGAGGGAGACGACACATGACGTCGTGTCCCCGATCGACGCCGCGCGGCGACCTCACGACGGTCGAGCTGATCTGGATCGAGAAGCGGATTGAGCATCGCATCCGCTTCGGACGTGCTGCCCATGAGACGATCATCGACAAGCAGCGCCGCGTCGTCGCATTTGCGCCAGGCAGTGTCTTTGCGTTCGTGCGCTGGGCGGCGAATGACTTTGGCACGGTCGTTTCGCGCATCGACATCGTGCGCGCGGTCTTGCCCGCTGAACCTTATCAGACGCTGCCTTACATCCGGCCAGGCGGCGAGATCCTGCTCAAGATCGCAGGCTGGGACAAGGTTGAGCTGGTTCTCCAACGGATCGATGCGATCGAGGCGATCGGTCTCGATCCGGCCGAGGCCGCACCGGACTATTGGCGTCAGACCCACAACCGTCTGATTGCCGGCGCGACGCCGCGTGGCTATTCGCTCGAGCAGCACCGCGCCTTTCTGCTGCGCAAGCGGGTGACCTCATGAGCCGCGCCGCATGCATGGCCGCAGCACTTGCGGCCGTCGTCGCCACGGTCGCTCCGGCTGTCGTGGAGATGCCGCCGCTGCTGCTGTGGAATGCATCGGCCAGCGCGCCGCTTGGGCTCTATGCGATCAGGAAAATGGCCGCCCCGACGGCTGGCGCGCTCGCTGTCATTGCACCGCCAGACACAGTCGCCCGGTTCGCCGCCAGGCGTGGCTACCTTCCGCTCGGCGTGCCGATGCTGAAACACATCGAGGGCCTTCCTGGGAGCCAAGTCTGCCGCCTCGGTCGCGTCATCACGGTGAACGGGCTTGCGGTGGGTGCTGCACAGGAGCGCGACCGCAAGGGACGCGCGCTGCCTGACTGGCAGGGCTGCCGCATCATCGCCGCAGCCGAAATCTTCGTCATGAACAGGAAGGTCGGGGACAGTCTCGACGGCCGCTATTTCGGCCCGTTCCCGGCGAGCTCGATCGTCGGAGCCGCGCTGCCGCTTTGGACCGACGAGAGGGGCGATGGCCACCACACCTGGCTCGCTCCGGCGAACTGAAATTCAGTCCAGCCAACAAGAGAAGGAGATAATCCATGGCCGAGATCGGCGTCTTCAACAAAACTGAATCTGGTTATTCCGGACGCATTCGAACGCTGCTCGTGGATGCCGAGCTGGTGCTCGTGCCGACCAAAATATCGGACGGCAAAGCGCCTGATTTTCGTATCCATATCGGCGACGGCAGCGGTCCCGAGGTCGGCGCGGCCTGGAAGGAAACCGGACAGACGGCTGGCGACTATTTGTCGTGCCGATTGGAGGATCCACTGTTTGGCCGGCGCTTTCGCGCCGGTCTGTTGCAATCCGATGACGGCTCCTGGTCGCTGCGCTGGATACGGCCGAAGCCGCGGCCGGATCGTGCGCGATGAGTGGGCCATCGGCGCCGAACTGTGCGCACGAACGCCGCCCCGTCGGTTGGTTGCGTGGTCGGCGTGAAGCACTTCTCCTTATCGGTGGCATGCTGATCGTCTGTCACGCAATGACGGGGGCCGTCGCGCAATCCGCGCCGGCCCCGCGCAAATCCGCCGACGATCCTTATGCCGCGCCTATCGCCGAGGCGTCGCATCGCTTCCATGTTCCCGAACGCTGGATACGGTCAGTCATGCACCTCGAAAGCGCCGGCGACCCACGCGCCGTGTCGCGAAAGGGGGCCCTGGGCTTGATGCAGATCATGCCCGGAACCTGGGCTGAGCTCCGCCTTCGCCACCAACTCGGCCGCGATCCCTATGATCCACACGACAACATCCTTGCCGGCACCGCCTATCTTCGCGAGCTGTATGATCGATACGGTTCACCGGGCTTTCTCGCCGCCTACAATGCAGGGCCAGGGCGTTACGAAGCCTCCTTGAAAGGCCGTCCGCTGCCGGCTGAGACCCGGGCCTATGTTGCGATGCTCCGCCCTTTCTGGGGCGGCGGTGATGCACCCGGCGCGCTCACCGCCGGTCATGCCAAGGCCGTCAGCTGGAAGGTCGCGCCGCTGTTCATAGTGCCGTTCGCGTCCATGGCCGCTTCCGGTCTTCCGTCCGGCGAAGCCACTCCCGTCGAGGTCTCGTCGTCACCGTTGGTGCGCAGACTTTTCGCGGCCGTTTCGCAGCCGCGCCAGCTGTTCACTGGGTCCGACGTCCGGACATCGCAGCGATGACGAAGTCTCCGTCAAATGGCGCCTTGGCGTCTCTTTGGACGTCCCAGCCTGTGAGGCGCGTAGGCACAAGGCAACAAGTAAGCGTCCGGTCGTTGCACGTCGCTCAACTCTTGACAGGATTTCCGACTTTCCAAGCCCAGGGCAGGAGTTCATCGAGCCGGTTTACCGGGTGACCGTCGACCATGCGAATGAAAACATCGCGCAGCCAGGCATACGGCTCGACGTCGTTGAGCTTGCAGGTTTCGATCAACGAGCACAGCACTGCCCAGCGATGACCACCGCCGTCGCTGCCCGCGAAGAGATGGTTCTTACGGCCGAGCGCAACTGGTCTGATTGCGCGTTCGACCGGGTTGGTGTCGAGCTCGATACGGCCGTCGTGCAGGAAGCGGGTCAGGCCGGCCCAGCGCGAGAGCGCATAGCGGGCGGCTTCGGCGAGCGTACTGCGACCTGGCAACAGCGGGAGCTGTGCTTCGAGCCAGACCCGCATGGCGTCGACGATTGGTTTGGAGCGGCTGCGCCTGGCTGCAAGCCGATGCCCCGGCGATTGGCCTCGAACATCGGCTTCGACGGCATAGAGTTCGCCGATCCGTCGCAAGGCTTCCACTGCGATCGGCGCGCTGGTGGCCTGCGCAACGTCGTAGAACTTGCGCCGTGTATGGCTCCAGCAAGCGGCCAGAACGATATCTCCCTTGCCGGTAAGGCGCTCGAACCCGGCATAGCCATCGACATGCAGAACACCCTTGAAGCGCTCGAGATGCGAGACGGGACGCTCGGCTTTGCGATCCGGCGCAAACAGATAGACCGCGGCCGGTGGCTCCGGTCCGCCCCATGGCCTCTGCTCGCGGGCGTATACCCACAGCCTTCCCGTCTTGGTGCGGCCGCGGCCAGGATCGAGCACCGGCACCGGTGTGTCATCGGCAAAAAGATGGTGCGAGGCGAAGACGCTTTTGGCGAGCCGCTCGTGCAGGGCTTCCAGCCACCAGCAGGCGCCGCCGACCCAGCCCGCGAGTGTCGAACGCGGGAGCTCGACGCCATTGCGGGCGAAGATCTGCGACTGCCGATAGAGCGGCGTGTGATCGCAATATTTGCTGACCAGCACCTGCGCCAGCAACGCCGGCGTCGCCAGACCGCCAGCGATCGGCCGCTCCGGCGCCGGCGCCTGCATCACCGTCTCGCAGACCCGGCAGGCATATTTTGGCCGCGTCGTCCGGATCACGCGAAGCTGCGCTGGAACCCAATCCAGCATCTCGCTGACGCTTTCGCCGATGGCATGCAGCGCGCCGCCGCAGCACGCGCAGATCATGCTGTCGACATCGACCAGAACATCCTCACGCGGCAGATGATCGGGCAACGGCTTGCGACGCGACGGCCGCTCAGTCGACGGCTTGCTGACGAACTGACGGCTCTCCTGGATGCGTGCGATGTCAGCGTCGAGTTCTTCCAACGCAAGTGCAAGCTGATCGGGATCGAGCCGCTCCGAGCTGCGGCCGAACTGCGCCCGCTGGAGCTTTTTGATGATCGACTGAAGCCGCTCGATCTCGCCGTCGCGGCTCTCGACCGCAGCCGCCATGTCGCGCACGAGACGTTGAAGAAGAGCTGGATCGGATGGCAGGTTTTCGAGATCGACCAACATGATCGATTCTATCACAAACAGCACCGGAACCCAAGGATTCCGGGATTCTTTACGACAATAGAAGTGCCGCTTTCAGCCGGCCAGCATCGGTCGCCAGAAGCGTTCCGGCGCGCGCCAGTCGATGCCCTCGATGAGCATCGCGAGTTGTGCCGGCGACAGTGCCACCGAGCCGCCAGGCTCGGCCAGGCGCGGCCACATGAACTGTCCGTGATCCATGCGCTTGGTGAACAGGCACAGTCCCGTTCCGTCCCAAAAAAGGATCTTCAGGAGCGAGGCATTCTTGCCGCGGAAGACGAACAGATGGCCCGAGAAGGGATCCTTCTTCAGATGCTCCTGGATCAACGTGGCGAGCCCATCGAGACCTTTGCGCATGTCGGTGTGACCCAACGCCAGATGCACTTTCACGCCCGCCGGAACGACGATCATGATGCCTTCTCCTTGCCGGCCAGATGCCGCTTGACCGCAGCCGAGGTGGTGCCCGCCGGGGCGAACACCCGCCGCCCATCATCCAGTTCGATCGCCACCATGCCGTCCGGCGGCCGCACCAGATTGCGCAAGGCGGCGAGCGCCGGCGGCTCGCTTTCTGCTCCATCGGCGATCTCGACCAGCGCCAGTTCCGGCGCCTTGCGAGCGGTCAGGCCGAACTCCTCGCGCCAGCGGAAGGCCATGCTGGTGGCAATGCCATGGCGGCGACAGACCTGCGCCACGACAACGCCGGGCCTCTCGGTCTCCGCAACGATCGCCCGCTTCTGCTCGTCGCTGAACCGGCGCCGGTTCGAGCGCCCGTCTATCGCTTCCGGTGTCAAGCGGTATTGGCGCCTCGCGCAATTAGCAGCGCTGCTTAATTGGGCTCGGGCACTCGGATGAAGAAGCGATCGCCAGTCCATTTCGTCGCCGGATTCCTCCAGGCGATCGCGCCAGATCCGCAGCGCATGTCGCGACAGTCCAAGCGCCGCAGCGTACTCGGCATGGCCCATGCCGCTCCAGTTCATCGCCTCGACATGCATGCTCCAGAACGCCCGAAGCGCGACCGGACCGCTGTCCGTGCGCTTGCCGTAGCGATAGCGCGGCCGCCTTTGGGGACGCTTCGGCTGTTGCTTGTTGTGCTTACGTCCGGTCTTCTTGCGGCGCAAATTCTGCAGCTTTTCCGCGCGCTTGCGCAGGTCTTCGGCGCTCACCAGATGGCGCGTCCACAGCTCGAATGTCCTGATCGAAAGATCACGCTGGCGGCAGAATTCCTGCGCACTGAGATCGCTGCTGAGCCAGCTCGCGACCTGCGACGACCAGTAGGGGCTGTTGGCGTTGGCCCAGGAGCGGCGAGGTGCCATCCGGATATCCTCCACAAACCGAAGGAACCCGACATGATGCGAGATTGCACTACTTCAAATATGTGCAGGGACCGGACGGTTACGGCAACAACCGGGGGATGGCAAGATAAAAGGGCGCACATTGCGCGGCGGTCGGTTGGTTGTATTTGCTGGGTTTTTCGCCACTTTTCGCACATTGCAGCGAGCAGGCGCAATGTGCTGAACGCATGCAAATCATTGTATTCGTTATGCTTATGGCAGTGTGAGGGCGCGTGCCATGCCCGATGAGCGCGAGTTCCGTGTCCGTCCAGGTCGCATTCGCTCGACGCGAGCCCAATCGTCGCGGCCCTTCATCGCCCAGGTGCTCGCGGCCGCTCAGAAGGCTGGCGGCGGCGTGCCGCGGGCCGGCGCAGTTAGGTCAGGCACGCGCTCGCAATTCGGACGCGGCAGGGCGGCGAGCGTTCAGGCCAACCGCGTCCTCACCGGCCGCTCCCGCGTCGCCGTGATCAAGGCCCGCGTGGTTCGCCATTCGAAACGTGGCGCACCGCTGGCGATCCACCTCAACTATCTGCGGCGCGAGGGCGTCACGCGCGACGACGCGAAAGCCCACATGTTCGGACCGGAAGTCGACGAAGCGTCGACCACGGATTTCGTCGCGCGCTGCAAGGAGGACCGGCATCATTTCCGCTTCATCGTCTCACCAGAGGATGCCGTCGAAATGGCCGACCTGAAATCCTTCACCCGTGATCTCATGGGTCGCATGCAGAAGGATCTCGGCACGGCGCTCGACTGGATCGCGGTCGATCATTGGAACACCGACAATCCGCATGTCCACGTCATCTTGCGCGGCCGGGCCGACGACGGACAGGACCTGGTGATCTCGCGCGACTACATCAGCCGTGGCATGCGCGATCGTGCCAGCGATCTCGTCACGCAGGAGCTCGGCCCCCGGTCCGATCTCGAAATCCGCCGGCATGTCGAGCGTCAGGTCGACGCCGAGCGATGGACCGGGCTTGACCGCCAGTTGCTCCGGGACGCCCGCGACGACGGTGTCATCGATCTCGCGCCGCATGCCGATCGCCAGCCTGATGAATTCATCGTGCTCAAGGTCGGGCGGCTGCGCAGACTGGAAACACTCGGCCTCGCCGAGCAGCTCGGTCCTGGCCAATGGGTTGTCAGCGACAGGGCCGAGGCAACGCTGCGCGAGATGGGTGAGCGCGGCGATATAATCAAACGCATGCATCGCGCATTCTCGGTCCGCGATATCGAACGCGCAAGCGCCAGCTATGTGCTGGCGGCGGAGAACGTGGCTGAGCCGGTCATCGGCCGTCTGATCGAGCGGGGACTGGATGACGAACTCAAGGGCACCGCCTATGCGGTCATCGATGGAGTCGACGGCCGTTGCCATCACGTCCGGCTCGCCGATATCGAGGCGGCGGGCGATGGCGTGCCAGGCTCGATCGTCGAGCGGCGCACATTTGAGGACGCTCAGGGACGCCGGCGGGTGGCGCTTGCCGTGCGCTCCGATCTCGACATCGGCAGACAGGTCGATGCGGAGGGGGCAACCTGGCTCGACCGGCTGGCGATCGCCCGTCCTGCGGCGGCTCTTTCCGATGGCGGCTTCGGCGCCGAGGTCCGCCTGGCGCTCGATCGGCGCGCCGAGCATCTGGTCGGACTGGGGCTGGCTGAGCGGCAGTCGGGCGGAACGGTCTTTGCGCGCAACTTGATCGCCACGCTGCGACAACGGGAACTCGACGCGCTGGGCAGCCGGCTCGCGGCTCAAAGTGGCCGGTCGTTCAACCGCGCCGGCAGCGGCGACTTCGTATCTGGCACCTACAGCCAACGCTTTGCGCTTGCATCCGGCCGTTTCGCGATGATCGATGACGGTCTGGGCTTCCAGCTCGTGCCCTGGACGCGGTCGTTGGAGCGCCATCTCGGCAATCACGTCTCCGGTGTTGTTCGCGCTGATGGCGGCGCCGATTGGAGTTTCGGCCGCAAGCCCGGTCTCGGCCTGTGACGGCGCTCTCACTTGGCGCCCGGGATCTTGCGCTGCCGATCCCCTGTCTTCCTTGCCGGCAGTGCGACGCGACGCGATCGGTGCGAGCCGGCTGTTGAATCTCGCATCAAGCTTGCTCACCTCGCGGCACAAGGAGGAATGAATGTCGGGAACGAAAGTCCTTTGGGGGCAGATCGTCATTGTCTTCTTGATCGTGCTCTTCACGATCTGGGGATCGACGCAATGGTCGGCGTGGCAGCTGGGTTATCAGGAGCAGCTGGGGGCGCCGTGGTTCGTCATCGGCGGCATGCCGGTCTATTATCCGCCTGCCACCTTCTGGTGGTGGTATTTCTATGATGCCTACGCGCCTGGCATCTTTGCGCGCGGCGGCCTGATTGCCGCCTCGGGCGGCTTCATAGCGATCGCCGTGGCGATCGGCATGTCGCTCTGGCGTGCCCGCGAGGCGACCAAGGTCGTGACCTACGGTTCCGCCCGCTGGGCCGATAGGAGCGAGGTGCAGGCGGCAGGCCTGCTCGCCCCGGACGGTGTTGTGCTGGGGCGGTATGGGTCTCACTACCTGCGCCACGATGGACCCGAGCATGTGCTTTGCTTTGCCCCGACGCGTTCGGGGAAGGGTGTCGGCCTTGTCGTCCCCTCGCTGCTCACATGGCCTGGCTCAGCCATCGTCCATGACATCAAGGGCGAGAACTGGAGCCTCACGGCCGGCTTCCGCGCCCGCTACGGCCGGGTGCTGCTGTTTGATCCGACCAATTCAAGATCTGACGCTTACAACCCTTTGCTCGAGGTTCGCCGTGGTGAATGGGAAGTGCGCGACGTGCAAAACATCGCCGACATTCTTGTCGACCCGGAAGGCTCGCTTGAACGGCGCAACCATTGGGAAAAGACGAGCCACGCCCTTCTGGTCGGTGCGATCCTGCATGTGCTTTATGCCGGACCGGACAAGACCCTGGCCGGCGTCGCTGCATTCCTGTCCGATCCGAAACGCCCGATCGAATCGACCTTGGCAGCGATGATGACAACGGCGCATCTGGGAGAGGGCGGTCCGCATCCCGTCATCGCCAGCGCGGCCCGCGAGTTGTTGAACAAGTCCGACAACGAACGCTCCGGCGTGCTCTCGACCGCGATGTCCTTCCTTGGGCTCTATCGCGATCCGGTGGTGGCGCAGGTGACCCGCGCCTGCGGCTGGCGCATCGCCGACCTAGTCGCCGAACCTCGTCCGGCGACGCTCTATCTCGTTGTTCCGCCCTCCGACATCAGTCGCACCAAGCCGCTGATCCGTCTCATCCTCAACCAGATCGGCCGCCGCCTGACCGAGGATTTGCAGGCGAGGGCGGATCGCCATCGATTGCTTCTGATGCTGGACGAGTTTCCAGCGCTCGGACGGCTCGACTTCTTCGAATCCGCGCTCGCGTTCATGGCCGGCTATGGACTGAAGAGCTTCCTGATCGCGCAGTCTCTCAATCAGATCGAGAAGGCCTACGGGCCGAACAATTCCATACTGGACAATTGCCATGTGCGTGTCAGCTTCGCGACCAATGACGAGCGCACCGCCAGACGTGTCTCCGACGCCCTTGGTACGGCAACCGAGCTGAAGGCGATGAAGAACTATGCCGGTCACCGGCTCTCGCCATGGCTCGGTCATCTCATGGTTTCGCGCTCGGAGACGGCGCGGCCATTGCTGACGCCCGGCGAGATCATGCAATTGCCGCCTAGCGACGAGATCGTCATGCTGGCGGGCACGCCGCCGATCCGGGCGAAGAAGGCGCGCTATTTCGAAGACCCGCGGTTGCGAGCGCGCATTCTGCCGCCACCCGCTCCTGAGGCGCGAGCCGAGCCGGAGCCCGACGATTGGACCGTGCTTCCGTTGCCGCTGCCGCCAGCGGGGATGGCTGCCGCGCCCGTCGTGGTGAAAAACCAGCACGAATCTACGGACTCCGAGTTGCGGCGGCAACCCGAACTCGATCCCCCGGCTGCGCCGGAGCCGCCGCTTGTCAACGAATTCGAGATCGACGCGCCAGACGAGGCGGATGATCTCGCTGCGAGCAGCAGCCAGATGGCTGGCCTTGTGCGGGGTGTGGCGCGTCAGATCGCGCTCGATCCGGACGATGGCATGGAGCTGTGACGACTGTGCCGGCGACGAAGAAAAAGGTGCAGATTTCTGTGTATCTCGATCCTTCGGTGATGGCGGCGCTGCTCGAATATGCTGCCCGGCGCGATCGCTCGCAGTCGCTCATCGCTGAAGCGGCGATCGCCTCTTTTCTCTCTCCGGATGCCGACGCGCAACGCGAGGCGGCGATCTCCAGGCGTCTCGACCGGATCGACCGCCGGATCGCGCGTCTGGAGCGGGATGCCGGCATCTCGATTGAAACGCTGGCGGTGTTCATCCGCTTCTGGCTCGCGACCACGCCTGCCTTGCCGGAACCGATGGCCCAGGCGGCGCGCGCCAAGGCAAGCGAGCGCTATGATGCTTTCGTCTCTGCCCTTGGCAGACGCCTGGCCAAGGGAACGACCTTGCGGCAGGAAATCCCCGAAGACGTCGCGCCGTCCAGCGATGCGGAAGGACAATGATCTGCAGGTCATGTAGCCGGACAGAGGCGCCGCCCGAGCTCGCGCGGCGCCGCCCGCTCTGTTGATGCCAGGCGGCTTCTGACGTCGGTCAGTTGGCGGCTCCGCACAATTGCGACGTCGTCAATCCTGGCGGCACGTTTTCCGTGGGACCAAATCCGTATTTCGCCATGATGGTGGCGATCGTGCCGTTCGACATGACCTTCGCCAGCCCCTGATTGTAGAGGTCGCGCAGATCGCCATCGTCCTTCCTGAACGCGATCGCGATGTAGCTGATCGACTTCTCGTCCGTCGTGAATGGGCTGGCGCGCTCCAGATCGGGGCTCCTGTTGCCGGCCAACAGTCCGATCACCGTCGGTGAAGAGAACACCGCGGCGTCGATGCGGCCGGCGCGCAGTGCCGCGATGTTGGTCTCGATGTCCGGGAACTGCAGGATGCGGTCTTCCGGAACCCCCTCGGTGATGGCGTTCTTGATGACATTGCTGCCGCGGCCGCCGCCCATGATCGCGTCGGACTTCTTGGCAAGATCCGCATAGCTATGGATCGCCTTGGGGTTGCCGGCGAGCACGATCGCCGCGTCGTCCGACCTCAGGTCGGGAGCGCCGAAGGCGACCTGCTGGCATCGCTCCGGCGTTATCGACAGGCCAGATGCGACGGCATCGAAACGCCCGGCCATCAGGCCCGGGATCAAGGCGCCGAACTCGGTGACCTCGAAGTCGATCTGCTTGACGCCGAGATCGGCGAAAGCGGCTCTGAGGAGATCAGGGTGCCAGCCGAGCAACTCGCCGGTTCCTTCCTTCTTGTAGCCCCATGGCGACCGGTTGTGGATGCCAATGACGATCCGTCCTTCCTTCAAGACGCGTTCCTTTGTGGTTTCCGCCGCGGCCGGCAGCAGAGATCCAACTAGCGCGGCATAGGCGATGCAGGCCAGGCCAATGGCGGCCGATCGGGCTCGAAATTTCATCGGTGCAGTCCTCCCGTAAGATTGAGTTGTTGCGCGCAGGCGTTCCGCCTCAGCCGCGCGACGCTACGTTCGAAGGCTGCTTGTCGTCAATATAGATGTACAAAATATGTACAAAACATTGCGATTGCAGCAGTGAGAGCCTCTCGCTCGTGGCGACGAGGGGAATAGGTTTGTTCGTGAGTAGCGATTGGGTTGATGGTGGAATTCGCGGCCTGGGTCTACGCGGCCTGGTGCGAATTTCCTCCACGGTCTCCGTTGCCAACCCTGGAGGCGACGAAACGCCACCCAGCGGGTTCCCGCGCAATTGTGACGAGGCAGGCTCGCTCTTCGGCGCTTGTCAAACAGGGTGCTCACCAACAAGAAACCGCTGCCGACATCGGAGCATAAACTCTACAGCCTGCGGCACACGTTGGAGGATCGACTGACGGCAGTTGAGGCGCCTGAGGAAAGCGTCGCTCTCTTGATGGGCCGCAAATGTATGCGGCCGAAATACGCGCCGCACCATCCTTGGCGCGGAAGCGCATGTGTGGCTTCAAAGAATGGCCTCTATTCGACCCGCGAGTATCAGACTGACGGGAACGTAGGGTTTATCATCTTCTAGTTTGTCATCTGCCAGCTTGCTCTGAGGACCATTTGACCCGTTTCGCCAGGAATTCGGCGAAAGGCTTTACATTCATCCCAACGCTAGCCTGTTCAAGCCCGGCGAGGTATGCCTTCCGGTCCTCCACTCTCACCACTGTCCAGGGATAGCCGCCTGATGCCAGCATGGCATTCATCAGAAAGCGGGCCACGCGTCCGTTTCCGTCAGGATAAGGGTGAACATAGCCGAGAAGCCAATGCCCCAGAACAGCGCGAACCGCCGGTTCTGCTTCGGCTTGTAGCAGATCGAATAGCGCATCCATGCCGTCGAGTACCGCCTCCACACGCGGCGGTACGTGCGATGACCCCTTGAGATACACAGGGTGGTTTCGATAACCGGCGAGCGCGCTCGCTTTCAATATGCCTGCACTCACTGAGGGCGCGAAGAGCTCCCGATACCATTCCCGATGCGCATCCCTCGTCAGTTTACCCGCAGGTGCGCCGTCGATAATCGCGGCAACCGCATCCTTGACCTTTTGGAACGCCTGATAGTAGCCGCGGGCGGCCAGCGCATCGCGGTTCTTACGATCTGCTTCATCGATCTCTGGATTCCAGCCGCCATCGCGCACGCGGTCGATCAGTTCTGGCGTAACGCTGTAGCCTTCGATCGACAATGAATGATAGGCATCGCTCTCATAAATATCTTCCACGAATTTCATATAGCTATCCTTGTCGGATGGCAGCCCGGGTGCCTTCGGGAAAATTTCGGCCACCGCATCGCGCTGTGATTCCCAGATGGCGTGGAGCCTTGTCACGATCGGCGGCGCGCCTGACGTGATGGCAGTAACGCCGACCTGCCCGGCGAAAGGATCGGACTCTCGAATGTCATAGCTTGCAGCCTTGAACGCGGCGACGATCTCGTCAGAGAAGGCATCGTGCCCTATGCGTCGAAACGCGCCGGCAAGCCGCCCGGCGATAGCCGAATGGCCGCCATCGAGCAAAAGCCCTAGCACGCCTGAGACACTGCGTAATGAAGCCATGGCAACCTGGGCTTCGATTGGGTAACGCTGGAAAAATGCCTCGGGTACACGGACGAGGGCGGCATTGACGGGAAACAGGCGCAAGCCGTTCTTCTCCGTTAGGTTTTCAGGCATATCCTTGATTTTGAGGTCGTATAGCGATGTGCCAAACAGCAGGCCGATTTTATTGTTGCCTCCGTAAGGGCTGCTGATCACCACCTGCGGTGGGATCGCAGTAGCCTCTGCGTGCAGGAGCAATGATTGCTCGGGAGAAAGGTACCACGCCTTCCCGAAACGCTCGTTGCAATACATGGCGCAAAACTCCCAGAAGCTGGCATACCAAGGCGTCGTGTCTTGCTCCTGCGCTTGCGGTCCGGTGGACATCAACCACCCTTTGATCACCTCACGGAGGAATCCGTTTTGGAGTAGGCGTTCACGATGGACCCGGGTGATCTCTTGAGATTTGAAAATGCGGCGCCCTCCTGCCTGCAGGTCCTGAAGGATGGCGAGGGATTGCGCGAGTTTTTCGTGAGGCTTAGCCATGGCTGTGCCCTTGCAAGTTTTTTCTGCCGTTCAAACACAAGTATATAGAGCTGAGCGATTGCAAGTCAATTACGCTGCTAGGAGGCAAGTTTTTGATGATGTACCATTGCAAGTTTTTGACGCAAAATATCCGATGGCAACAGGAATTCGCGACATCGGGCTTGCCAGCATCGGTTCACATTTGGCTTTCGGAACAATATCATATCGACCCGACAGGCCGATCCATCCCATACAGTGAGGTCGCGATGGCCCTAAGGGACTTTCTGTCGAAGAATATGAGCTTGCTTTCGTCGAGCACAATGTGCGTGCCACACCGACAACTGGCCGTCGCAGAATATCCGGTCGGTTAGACAGGCAGCACTTCCGAGCGCTTGACCTGGCCAAGCGCGAAGCTGCTTTCGATCGAAGCGATGTTGTCCAGCCGCGTCAGCTTGTCCTTGATGAACCGCTCATAGGCCTCGAGGTCGCGCACCACGATGCGCATCAGGTAATCCCGCTGGCCGGTCATCAGATAGCAGTCGACCACTTCCGGCCAGCGCAGCACCGCCTGGGAGAAGCGGTCGAGATCATCCTCGCGTTGCCGTTCAAGTTTGATCGACGCGAAAGCGCTGATCGGCAGGCCGAGCTTCTTCTGGTCGAGGACCACGGTGTAACCCTTGACGACGCCGGCGCTCTCCAGGAGCCTGACGCGCCGGGCGCACGGAGAAGGCGAAAGACCGACGGCTTCAGCGAGGTCGTTCGTCGTCGCCTTTGCGTTCTTCTGCAGCGCGGCGATGATTTTAAGGTCGATTGCATCGAGCGTCGGATTTGGCACGTTTTCCCTCGTCTGGACGTCATCATTGGCTGGATCAGCCAATATTGTTGATATGGTTGCGTAAGAATAGCCACTTTTGAGCGACGGTGGCCGCTATCGTTGAGCCGCGATTTCACGGGAGCCGACGATGACGATCCTTTCCGAGCTTCAACGCAAGGTTCTGTGGCTGGCTGTCTGGATGATCCATCATGCCAATCATGTTCGCGGGTCTGATGACGGCCTCAAGGTCGGCGGCCACCAGGCGTCGTCGGCGTCCGCCTCGACCTTGATGACGGCGCTCTATTTCCACATCCTCAGGCCTGAAGACCGCGTTGCCGTCAAGCCGCATGCCAGCCCGGTTTTCCATGCCATCCAGTATCTGTTCGGCAGGCAGACGCTTGAGCAGCTGCAGAATTTTCGCGGCTATCGCGGCGCGCAGTCCTACCCGTCACGAACCAAGGATATCGACGATGTCGATTTCTCGACCGGGTCGGTCGGGCTGGGCGTGGCGCAGACCCTGTTCTCCTCCCTGGTCCAGGATTATGTCAGGGCAAAAGGCTGGAACGCGGACCAGCCGGAGGGTCGGATGATAGCCCTTCTCGGCGACGCTGAGATGGATGAAGGCAATATCTTCGAAGCTCTTCTCGAAGGGTGGAAGCACGGCCTGCGCAACACCTGGTGGGTCGTCGACTACAACAGGCAAAGCCTTGATGCGGTGGTGCGCGAAGGGCTGTGGCAGCGCTTCGAGTCCATCTTTCGCAACTTCGGCTGGGATGTGGTGATCCTGAAACATGGGACATTGCAACAGGCGGCCTTCGAGGAAGAGGGCGGCGAAAAGCTGCGGTCCTGGATCGACGCATGCCCCAATCAGCTCTATTCCGCGCTGACCTTCCAGGGCGGCGCCGCATGGCGCCGGCGCCTTCTGGACGACCTCGGTGATCAGGGACCGGTCACCCGCCTGATCGAGAAGCGCAGCGACGAAGACCTTGCCGCCTTGATGGCAAATCTCGGTGGCCATGATCTGGCGAGCATCATCGATGCCTTCGAGGAAGCGCGCGGGCATGATCGTCCGACCTGCTTCATCGCCTATACGATCAAAGGCTTCGGCCTGCCGCTCGCCGGCCACAAGGACAATCACGCCGGATTGATGACGCCGTCGCAAGTCGAGGCGTTGCGGCAAGGCATGGGTGTCCGCGAGGGGCGTGAATGGGAGAGGTTCGAGGGCCTTGCATACGATGAGGCCGCGATCCGGTCCTATCTGGCGTCGTCGCCTATCGCGCAGCCAGCTACCCGCCGCCATCAAGCCCCAGCCGCAACCGTGCCGGCGCGGATTGCCTTCAGCGCCCAGGCGTCCATGTCGACGCAGCAGGGCTTCGGCCTTTTGATGCACGAGATCGCCAAGTCAGACAGCGATTTTGCAAAGCGTGTCGTCACCACGTCTCCGGACGTCACGGTCTCGACCAATCTTGGGGCCTGGGTGAACAGGCGGGGTCTGTTCGCGCGCGGCGACCAGGCGGACACTTTTCGTGAAGAACGCATTCCCTCTACCTTCAACTGGACGTTTTCGCCGTCGGGACAGCATTTCGAACTGGGCATCTCGGAGATGAACCTCTTCACGATGCTGTCGGCGCTGGGTCTGTCGCACTCGCTTCACGGCGAGCGCCTGCTTCCGGTCGGAACGCTCTACGACCCCTTCATCGAGCGTGGCCTCGATGCGCTCAACTATGCCTGCTATCAGGACGCTCGCTTCATCCTGGCGGCGACACCATCCGGCGTGACGCTGGCACCCGAGGGCGGAGCGCATCAGTCGATCGCCACGCCGCTGATCGGCATGGCGCAGGACGGCCTGGCGACATTCGAGCCGGCCTATGTCGACGAGCTGGCAGTCATCCTGCGATGGGCATTCGACTACATGCAGCGCTCCGGCGAGGCCGAGCCCGACGACCAGACCTGGCTGCGCGATCAGACTGGAGGTTCGGTCTACCTCAGGCTCTCGACGCGGGTGATCGAGCAGCCGGCACGCCAGACGGGGGAGCCACTGGCGCGCGACATCATCGATGGCGCCTACTGGTTGCGCAAGCCCGGGCCGAATGCCGCTGTGGTAATCGCCTATTCGGGAGCTGTCGCGCCGGAGGCGATACAGGCATTGGGGCTGATGGCCGGTGACCGGCGCGATATCGGGCTTCTTGCCGTGACCTCGGCCGATCGGCTGAACGCTGGCTGGTCGGCCGCGGCGCGGGCGCGCCAGTATGGCCATCCGCGCGCCAGCAGTCATGTCGAGCGGCTGTTGGGCGGTCTCCCGGCCTCATGCGCCATCGTGACGGTGCTGGACGGACATCCCGCAACGCTCGCATGGCTGGGGTCGGTCCACGGCCACCGCACGCGCGCGCTCGGCGTCGAGCATTTCGGCCAGACCGGTACGATCGCGGATCTCTATCGGCATTACGGGATCGATGCGCAAGGTATCATGGCCGCGGTGCAATCGGTTTCGGCCGGCCGGCCGCTGAGGCACCTTGGCTCCGCCGCCTGACGATCCGCCAGCATCGCCTCGCGGCCGGCCCGTTCGTCAGGAAGCCGTCAATACCTGAATTCCTTGAGGGCGGCTGCCAATCGTCGGCGCCATCTTCCCGCGTGGCGAGAAAGCGTGGGGGAGATGAAAATGGCTGAGGCCGGCAATCTTATGAGCCGTGAAACGATGAAGTCGTCGGTGGGGACAGCGGCGGCGATTGGGCACCACGGCGAACTCATCCAGGGCGTCTTCAAGGATGATGGCGGGCGCCTTCATCGCGGGCTCGTGACGCTGCCAATTGCCGGCTTGAGATCGGAGGCGCGCTTTGCCAGGAGCGACGCAGATGCGGTCGTTGTCCACCCCGATCAAAAGGTCAAGGCGTCGGCCGCCGCGCGCCTCACGCTCGATCTCTTGAACGTCACCGGCGGCGGCGAGCTGACGCTTCAAAGCGCAATTCCCGTGGGGCACGGCTACGGCTCATCGACGGCGGACGTTGTCGCTTCCATTCGTGCTGTCGCCGCGGCCGTTGAGGTCCAGTTGCGGCCCTCAAGCATCGGGCGTCTGGCCGTGGCTGCCGAGCGCGCCAGCGACGCGATCGCGTTCGATGATCACGCAGTGCTTTTCGCCCAACGCGAAGGCACGGTGATCGAGAATTTCGGAGGCTCCCTGCCGCCGCTGCTTCTGGTCGGGTTCAAGGCAAATGGCGGGGTTCCGGTCGATACATTGCAGCTGCCGCCCGCACGCTACGACAGTGTCGAGATCCAGGAATTCGGCGTGCTGCGGGCGCTGGTGGCGCGGGCGGTTCGCCTTCAGGATCCCTATCTTCTCGGACGCGCCGCCTCGGCCAGTGCGGTGATCAGTCAACGGCACTTGCCGAAACAGGGCTTCGGCGAGATCGCCGAAATCGCCCGGCGAGCCGGGGCGTGCGGGGTGCAAGTCGCCCATAGCGGTTCGTTGTTCGGCCTGATTTTCGATCTCTTCGCATCGAATCTGAAGCGACGCGCGGCCCTGGTCGCCCAACAAATAAGACGTGCCGGCTTCAAGGATGTCGAAGTCCATCTGGTCAATGCGGAGGGCTGGACATGGTGACCCTCGACGTGGACTATTTCAGGGACCTTGAGACCCCGCGCCTTGCACGCCTGGCGCCAAATCTCGTGGCCGCGGCGTTTCCGCTGATGAAGCTGATGCCGGCCCGCTACATTCTGGATCGGGCGGCGTCGAATGGCGAGCTGAAGGCCGGATCCCATATTGTCGAGACGACGTCCGGCACGTTCGGAATGGCGGTGGCGCTGCTGGCCGCGGCGCGTGACTATCGCCTCACGCTCGTCACCGCTTCAACGCTGGTCGATGCCAAATACAAAGCCCGCCTGGAGCGGATCGGCGCCACGGTCATCGCCCTTGACGATCCGCGCGGCGATGGCAATCAGCCTGGGCGGCTGGAGCGCCTCCAGGAAATCCTGGCCAACGAGCCGGACGGCTTCTGGACCCGCCAATACGACAGTCCGTGCAACTGGCTTGCCTATGCGCGGCTGGCCGAACTTTTGATCCGGGCAATGGGCAGGATTGACTGCCTGGTCGGCTGCGTCGGTACTGGCGGCTCGCTATGCGGCACCGCGTCGTTTTTGCGCACGGTCTTTCCGCATCTGACGGTGTTTGCCGTCGATACCCATCGCAGCATCCTGTTCGGACAGCCCGTCGGCAAACGGATGCTGCGCGGCTTGGGCAACAGCGTACTGCCTAAAAATGTCAGGCACGAGCTTGTCGACGAGATCCATTGGGTTGGCGCCTATCCGGCTTACATGACCGCGCATCGTCTGCTGCGCGAGCACGGCCTCTTCATGGGGCCGACCAGCGGTGCTGCCGCGTTGGTGGCGCAATGGGTTGCAACGACCCTTCCGGATGCGCAAGTGGCGGTCATCATGCCTGACGAAGGCCATCGCCATGCCGAGACTGTCTACAATGATAACTGGCTTGCGGCTCTGCCTGGCTGGCCCTGCAAGGAACTGCCCGGGCCAAGGACGCTGACCACCGTCGCACCGGCCGCGGAGACGCAATGGACGCGCTTTCTTTGGCTGCGTCGCAGCCTCGACGATGTGCTGAAAACGCAGGCAGCAGGCGAGGTGCCATCGGCTGTTGGTGCGCCGGAAAATCTATGAAGCGAGATCCAGCCCGTTCTTGTCGAGCCAGCGCCAGGCATCGGCCGTCGTCTGGAAGACCTGATCGTGTTCGTTCGATCTGGCGGACCGATCGAGGTCCTTGAGACCGCTGGCTGTCACGACGGCGACGACGCGGTCCGTGGCTGCGATGACACCTTGGTCCTTCAATGTCGATATCGCCATCAGCGGTGTGACCGATGCCAGTTCGGCAAAGATCCCTTCGTCCCGCGCAAGGCGCTCCTGCATTGCGATCAGGCCGTGATTGCTGACAGGGACGGCGTGCCCGCCGGATTCGCGCAGCGCCTTCAGCGCCTGAAAGGCGCTGCGCGGCGTGCCGATCGATACGGCAAGGCTGTCGAAAAGCATTTTGTGTTCACTCAACGCATCGGCGCCGCTGGCCAGAGCGTCCGCCAGCGACCCATGCACTTCCGCCGCGACGAGACGAGGCAGGCGCGTGATCGACCCTTGCGCGAACAGCTCGCAAAAGCCAGCCCACACGCCAGACAGGGCATCGCCGTAGCAGACCGGCAGGACGCACCAGTCTGGCGCCGTGCCATCTGATTGCTCGACGATCTCGTAGGCGATCGTCTTGTAGCCCTCGATGCCGAGTGGATGGCTGCCGACGACGGGACCGTGATAGGGCGAGGCGATGAACCAGTCGTATCGGGCCGCCGCCTGTTCAAGCAGCGACCATCGGTCCATTTTGCTGACCAGGGGCAGGACCGTCGCGCCATATTTGCGGATCTGCGCCAGCATCGCGCCCGCCGATCCCGCAAAGGTGGTGACGATGCATTTCATTCCCGCGCGGGCAGCATAGGCAGCCAGCGAAGCGCCGGCGTTTCCCGATGAGGCGGTCGCGACGATTTTCGCGCCACGCGCGCGCGCCACGCTGATCGCGATGGTCGAGAAGCGGTCCTTGTGCGACCAGGTCGGATTCCGGCCTTCGTCCTTGATTGCAAGATCCGGCACGCCGAGAAACGCACCGATACGCGGCGCGGCAAGCAATGGTGTCAGCCCCTCGCCGAGGCTCACCGCCTCCGCTTCTGTGCAAGGCAGCATATGCGCAAAACGCCATAGCGAGCGCGAGCTGGTGGCGCCGGCCAAGAGGGGAGACTGCGGCGCCGCATAGACCGGGCGAAGATTTGCCGGCGCGGTGTCTTGGCACCGCGCGCATCCTTTGGAGTTGATTGTGACATCGGCGGGGTAGGAAGCGCCGCACCGGATGCAGACGAGTTCCAGGACCCGGCTCTTGTCCATCTCGGGACGGCCAATCTCGCCTGAGGAATACGCGGACATGTCGTGCGCGAGGTCGCGAAACGGCTGGCTCGCCATGGCTATTCCTCACCCAAGGAAACGATGAATTCGCTGGTTGTTTCAAACAGCCAACAGCACGGCTGTCAATGCGGAATGTGCACTATAGTGTGTCGCACCATAGTGCGCGTCGTAGCATCCGTTGTTTGATGAAACTTCGCGGCGTTTTTGGCCTGAACGTGCAGCGGCTTCGAAGAGAGAGAAAGCTCTCTCAGGAGCAGTTGTCTTTCGTTTCGGGCCGCACGCGCGCCTATATCAGCAGCGTCGAGGCCGGACGGCGCAACGCCACGCTGGATACAGTTGAAATTTTAGCCAAGGCCTTGGATGTCGAGCCGCAAGAGTTGGTTTCGGCAAGCCCGGCAAATAAGCGAGCTATTCGGGCGACGAAACCGACCACTTCAAAGTCGACCGATTGAAGCCAGACTTCCACAATGAAGTGCCGATCTGATTTTCACTTATCTCGTCTTTGTGATGCGGGATTGACTCCTTCAGTGTACATTCGATGTATGTGCCATTGAAGATCGTGTCTGGACACCCATAGGTTGTTCCGCGGGGTAGGGCTTGACTGTGGTTGAGGTCTGCCAATGGAGAACAAAACTGTTGTCGACCTTTTTGCAGCGATCTCGAAGATCGACGCTGCGCGGTCGGCTGATGCAATCCTTCAAGAGTTCCGTTTAGCCGTGGAGCGTTACGGATTGCGCAATTTTCTGATCACCGGACTGCCCGTGCCGCACGACACGGATTGGCAGCGTGAGATTCTTGGCGATGGCTGGTCTCCTGAGTGGCATCGCCGCTACGTCACCGAGGAATATTTCTTGCACGATCCTTGTGTCGCCCAGTGTCGACACTCGCAAGAGCCTTTCCGATGGGGCGAGCTGCCGGCCGCAAGGCTGGTTCCACGGGCGAAGCTGGTAATGGACGAGGCGGCCGAGTTCGGGATGAAGGAAGGCATCTGCATCCCTATTCATGTCCCATTGGCCGGGCCAGGCGTCGTCACGATGGCGAGTGACCGCATCGAAGTTCCGGCAAGCGCCATGCCCCTTATCGAGACGCTTTGCGTACATACCTTTCGCAGCCTCTCAGGGCTGGGAACACCGACGAGCGATGGCGATGAGCCCATGCCCTTGACGGCGCGCGAGCGCGAACTCCTGGAGTGGAGCGCGCAAGGCAAATCCACCGATGACATCGCTTGTATCCTCGGTGTTACCAGGAACACGGTCGAAAGCCATCAGCGCAACATTCGCGCAAAGCTCGACGCGATCAATGTCGCGCACGCCATCGTCAAGGCGCTGCGACGACAGGAAATCCAGATTTAGCAATACCTGAATACCGTCATACGTACCGCAAGTCCGTTTTCCTACGACCCTCCGCCTGGAGGCGTCATGGTTCGTATACATCTGGTCACTTGGGACAACAGGAAGCACTACAGGAAAGTTCTGGAGCGCTATTTTCGGATAAGGTACGAGATTTACGTCAAGCAAAGGCGTTGGCGCGCCGTCGCCCGGCCCATCAACATCGAGATCGACGCCTTCGACAACGAGCATACGCTTTATCTTCTGGCGCTTGACACCAACGGCAAGATCGTGGGCGGCTCGCGTCTCGTGCCGACGCTGCAGCCGCATCTCATGAGCGAAGTCTTCCCGGTTCTCGCCGGCGGCAGGCCTCCAAGAGCCGCGGAAATCTTCGAATGGACGCGTTTCTTCGTCGTTCCATCACTTCGCACGCAAGGCGCCCCGTCGCCGATCGCTGGCTTCGTTCTTTGCGGTCTGCTCGAGACCGCTCAGCGTCTGGGGGTTCGACAGATCAGTGTGGTGTGCGAGACATTCTGGCCAAAACGGCTGCGCGCGCTCGGCTGGACGCTGACCGAGCTCGGTGACGTTCTCGAACATCCCGACGGCGATATCATCGCGCTGCTGATTGATGTCACGCCCGAGGCTGTTGAACAGACGCGCCGCGCCTACGGCATCAGCGGCGTCATACTCGCGGACAGCATCTAGGCTCGTAACCAGGCACTTGCGGAAAGCCCGAGAGGCGTCGATCGTAGGGTGTATTGTCATCGCGCCCATTTGCGCGGTAGTCAGCGCTATGATGCGTCGAAATCGGTTGATGGACTCATGAAGCCGCTGGTCCTGATCGCCTCGAAGGACCCGGACTTTTTCCTGGTCTTCGGGCACATACTTTCGGTAGCCGGCTTCGAAACACAGCTGATAACGGGAGACCGGGAGATCGCACGCGCCATCGAGGCGGCATCCCCGCTTGCCGTGATCATAGACTGTCATCCGGGCGACCGTGCAGTGGCCAAACAATGCGCGTGGCTGAAGTCCACCGCCGCAACCAAAGGAACTCCGGTCGCAGGCCTAGTTGCCCCGCGTTCGGGCAAGCTGCATCTGGACTTGATCAAGGCTGGCGTCGACGAGATATTTTCGCGGCCGTTCGCCCCCGAACAGCTTTTGGCCTGGCTGCATGGCAAAGCGGGCCTTGCCAAGCTATCGCGCCAGACGGACTCGGGTGAGTTGGTGCAGGGCGATTTCCGGCTGGAGCGGCAGAATCACCGGACATTCTTCAGGCAAAGAGAAATCGTGATGCCACCGATCGAGTTCAAGCTTCTGCGCAGCCTTTTGGCGCAGCCTGGCAAGGTCTTCAGCCGCGAGGAATTGGTCGCGAGCGCGTGGCCTGAACATGCCGCCGCAACCGACGTGCGCGGCGTCGACGTCCATATCGCCAGGCTGCGCAAAAGGCTTCGGGCGTCCGTGGGAACCGACGTGATCCGGACGGTCCGCTCCGCTGGCTACGCTTTCGCGCCGGACTGGTGACCTGCTCGGCGATTCCGGCATGTGGCGCGCTTGCGCCGATTGCTGGCATGCAGGTGCTACACGCATCTGCTCTCAATGGCTCAGGATGGTATCCAGGAACAGCCGGGCGCGTGGGTGCGCCCCTGCTGAGAAAAAGTCTTTGGACGAGGCATGCTCGACAACGCGGCCTTCGTCCATGAAAACGATCTCACCCGCGACTTCGCGAGCGAAACCCATTTCATGGGTCACGCAGACCATGGTCACGCCGCTTCCTGCCAGCGCGATCATGACGTCGAGGACTTCCTTGATCATTTCCGGGTCAAGCGCCGAGGTGGGTTCGTCGAACAGCATGATGCGAGGATTGAGGCAAAGCGCGCGCGCGATCGCCACGCGTTGTTGTTGGCCGCCCGAGAGCTGGGCCGGGTAGGCCTGCGCCTTTTCAGGGATGCGCACCGCTGTCAGATGCTGCATGGCGATCTCTTCGGCCTCCCGAGCCGGTTTCAGGAGAACCCGGCGCAGCGCCAGCGTGCAGTTGGCGAGCACGGTGAGGTGCGGAAACAGGTTGAAGCTCTGAAACACCATGCCTGTCTTCCGGCGCGCCTTCGTGGTATCGCGGGCATTCCGTCCCAGTGCTATCCCGTCAAGCTGGATCGTTCCCTTCTGGAACGGCTCGAGACCGTTGATGCAGCGGATCAAGGTCGACTTGCCGGAGCCGGACGGTCCGCAAACGACGATGCGTGCGCCCGCTCCTACGGAAAGATCGACGTTTTTCAAAACGTGCAGGGCGCCGAACCATTTGTTGAGGCCGTCGATCCGGACATGAGGGATGGATTGAACGGCCGAGACTGGAGGTGGGGCCTGAGCAAGCATCAGCGGCGTCCAACTGCAAGCAGGCGCTGCTCGATGCGCTTCACGCCATAAGCAATGAGCAGCGCCAAGGCGAGAAACAGAATGCCGGCGACGGTCAGCGGCTCTGCGTATCGATAGGTTTCAGACGCGATATCGAAGGCGCGTCCGAGCATTTCGGGCACGGCCAGGATTGCCAGATACGGCGTCGCCTTGAGGATCGACACAAGATAGTTGCCCAACGGTGCGGCGACGTTGCGCAACATCTGCGGCGCGATGACGAAAACGACCGTGTCGCGGCGGGTGAGCGACAAGGCTCTGGCCGCTTCCTGCTGGCCCTTCGGGATCGCGTCGATGCCCGTTTTGAACACCTCCGCCAGATAGCCGCTGTAGTACAGGCTCAGCCCCAGTATGCCGACCGTCATGGCGCCAAGCCGGATCCCGTAGAAGGGCAGGACGAAATACAGGAAATAGAGCCAGGCCAGAACCGGCGTCGAGCGGATGAAGTCGATCAGGAAGCGGACAGCGAGACCAGTCACACCACCCCTGCGGCGCGTCATTTCGAAAGTGAAGCCAAGCGCCGAAGCGCCGAGGCAACTCAACACCGTTGCGAGCAGGGTCGTTCCGATCGCCCCGATGATCGTCGGAACCGTCGATAATGCGAAATCGAAGTTAAATCCCACGCGGCGTTCCTCTTTCAGGATTGACCCGCGCCTCGAGCCAGCGGCCGGCAAGTGCGATCGGATAACAAACGACGAAGAAGGCCAGCAGCAGCGCCGAATAGATCGCGACGGGGTCGTAGTCGGTCTGCGCGATTTCCTTGGCGCGGAAGGTCATGTCCGTCAGGGTAACCAGCGAGACGAGGGAAGTCGCCTTGACGAGCTGGATAAAGTTGTTGACGAAGGTCGGGCTCATCGCGACCAGCGCCTGCGGCAGCTCGATCAGGAGCAGGATCGCCGGGCGCGAGAGGCCGAGCGCCATGCCCGCCTCGCGTTGGCCGGCGGGCAGAGACTGCAACCCGGCGCGAACCGCCTGGCTGGCATAGCCGCCGGTGTTGAGACCGAGCACCAAGGCACTGACGGTCAGCGCCGACAGCGTGACCCCCATCACCGGCAGCACGTAATAAAAGAAGAAGAGCAGGACGACGACCGCTGAGCTACGCCAGAATTCGATCACGGCGGTAACCAAAAAGCGCGTCATGCCGGTGGTCAGAAACTGCGCGACGCCGAAGACGAGCGCGAAGGGGACCGCAAAGACCAGGCCATAGGCCGTGACCTCTGCGGTGATACCCAGCCCTTGCAGAATGCCCAGCCAGATGTGGAGCATGTTCATGGGGTGCCACCACTCTTCGTCAAGGCCGGCGGCGACGATGTCAGTGTCGTTTCGGCTTCCCGGAGGAGGGCGGTTTTGCGCCGGGAAATTGCGCCCTCCGGACCGGATCTCATGACACCCTCCGCGCCGTGGAAAGAACGATGCCTGTAGGCGCAGGCCATCGGTGGCTCTCTCATAAACCGGGCGGGAGTCGCGTGTCAATAAACATAGATAAAATATTGCAGAAGTACATATTAAAGTGCCGCTGCCGCCGGCGCCGCCGTTGGCCGGTAATTGCACGCCACGCTACGATGACGCCTGAAACTCGTTGAATCGGACCGCTTCAGGGCTGTTTTGATCGTCTCCGACCGGCCGCTGTTCGATGCGCTCCCGGCTCAAACGGGGACAGGATGGCTATATTGCACAACGATGCCGAGGGACGCGCGCGCAGCTCGCGCATGCTGCGCACCGCGCTCGGACCCGCCATCGCCCGGTTTCTCGACGATCCCGCGATCGTTGAAATAATGCTGAACCCGGATGGCCGTATCTGGGTGGATCGGCTTTCGGAAGGCCTGGCCGATACAGGGGAAATGCTGGCGCCTGCCGTTGGCGAGCGGATTGTGCGCCTGGTCGCCCATCATGTCGGCGCCGAGGTCCATTCCCGTTCGCCACGCGTCTCGGCCGAGCTGCCGCAGACCGGCGAGCGTTTCGAGGGCCTGTTGCCGCCCGTCGTCGCAGCACCCGCCTTCGCCATCCGCAAGCCCGCCGTCGCCGTGTTCACGCTCGATGACTATGTCGCGGCAGGCATAATGTCCGCCGGGCAGGCCGCGATATTGCGCGCCGCCGTTGCCGGCCGCTTGAACATCCTTGTCGCCGGCGGCACATCGACTGGCAAGACCACCCTCACCAACGCGCTGCTCGCCGAAGTGGCGAAAGGGATGGATCGGGTCGTCATCATCGAGGACACCCGCGAACTGCAGTGCGCCGCGCCCAACCTTGTCGCAATGCGCACCAAGGATGGCGTCGCCACGCTCGCCGACCTGGTTCGCTCTTCGCTGCGCCTGCGGCCCGATCGCATTCCCGTCGGCGAGGTGCGTGGCGCCGAAGCACTCGACCTCTTGAAGGCATGGGGAACCGGGCACCCCGGCGGCATCGGCACCCTTCATGCGGGGTCCGGCATCGGCGCCCTGCGCCGCTTTGAGCAACTGATCCAGGAAGCCGTCGTCACTGTCCCGCGTGCGTTGATCGCCGACACGATCGGCCTCGTCGCCGTCCTGTCGGGACGTGGCACCGCGCGACGGCTTAGCGAACTCGTCCGGGTCGAGGGTCTTGGCCCCGACGGCGATTATCGCATTGCTGAAGCCACGCCAATCAACCCAGGAGAAACCCCATGATCCGCCTCCTTGCACGCCGCCACCGCCACCTGGCCGCGAGGGCCACCACCCTTGCCGTCAGTCTCCTGGTTGCGTCGAGCGCCCATGCGTCAGGCTCCTCAATGCCGTGGGAACAGCCACTCGAGAAGATCCTGCAGTCGGTCGAGGGACCGGTTTCCAAGATCATGGCCGTCATCATCATCATCGTCACCGGCCTGACGCTAGCCTTCGGCGACAGTTCGGGCGGCTTCAGGCGGCTCATCCAGATCGTTTTTGGCCTTTCGATCGCCTTTGCGGCGTCGAGTTTCTTCCTGTCATTCTTCTCGTTCGGCGGCGGAGCGCTGATCTGATGACAACCGCTCTCGAGCAACTCGACGCCGTGCCGGGGTGGACGGTGCCCGTCCACCGGGCGCTGACCGAGCAGATCCTGCTCGGCGGCGCGCCGCGCGCAATCGCGATCCTGAATGGCACGCTGGCGGGCGCTGTCGGTCTTGGGCTGCGGCTGTGGCTGGTCGGTCTCCTCATCTGGGCAATCGGACATTTCACGGCCGTATGGGCCGCCAGGCGCGATCCGCTGTTTTTCGAGGTTGGGCGCCGGCACCTGCGGCTCCCCGGACATCTTTCGGTTTGAGGGCGGCGCCATGATGAGCCTTGCCGAATACCGCCGAACCGCTGCTCGCCTTGCCGACTATCTGCCGTGGGCCGCTCTCGTCGCGCCGGGCGTCGTGCTCAACAAGGATGGCAGTTTTCAGCGCACCGCAAGGTTTCGCGGCCCCGATCTCGACTCCGCCGTCGCGGCAGAGCTTGTTGCGGTGGCATCGCGCATCAACAATGCCTTTCGTCGCCTCGGCTCGGGCTGGAGCGTCTTTGTCGAAGCGCAGCGGCACGAAGCCGCCTCCTATCCCGAGAGCCAGTTTCCCAATGCGGCCTCCAGCCTGCTCGATGCCGAGCGCAAAGCCGATTTCGACGAGGAAGGGGTTCATTTCGTATCGAGCTACTTTCTCACATTCCTGTTTTTGCCACCGCACGAAGACGCCACGCGCGCCGAGGGGTGGCTTTATGAGGGTCGCGACCAGTCGGGCGCGGATCCGGGCGAGATCGTGCGTGCCTTTGTCGACCGGACAGAGCGCGTGCTGTCCCTGCTCGACGGGTTCATGCCGGAATGCCGCTGGCTCGATGACGGCGAAACGCTCACCTACCTGCATTCGACGATTTCGACCAAACGCCATCGGGTGCGCGTCCCCGAAACGCCGATCTATCTCGATGCGCTGCTGGCCGATGAACCGCTCGCCGGCGGGCTCGAACCGCGGCTTGGCGACAAGCATCTTCGCGTGCTCTCGATTGTTGGCTTCCCGACCGCCACGACACCCGGCCTGCTTGATGACCTCAACCGGCTGGCCTTCCCCTACCGATGGTCGACCCGCGCGATCCTGCTCGACAAGGTCGACGCTGTCCGCCTGTTGACCAGGATACGGCGGCAATGGTTTGCGAAGCGCAAGAGCATCGCCTCGATCCTCAAGGAGGTGATGACCAACGAAGCGTCAGCGCTCCTCGACACCGACGCCGCCAACAAGGCGGCCGACGCCGACACAGCGTTGCAGGAGCTCGGCGCCGACATGGCGGGCATGGCCTATGTCACCGCGACCGTCGCCATATGGGATTGCGACCCGCGCGTGGCCGACGAGAAATTACGGCTTGTCGAGAAAGTCATCCAGGGGCGCGACTTCACGGCGATTGCCGAGACCGTCAACGCCGTCGACGCCTGGCTCGGCTCCTTGCCTGGGCACGCCTACGCCAATGTCCGTCAGCCTCCCATCTCAACGCTCAATCTCGCCCACATGATGCCGCTGTCCGCCGTGTGGGCGGGGCCGGAACGGGACGAGCATCTGGTCAGTCCTCCCTTGCTTTACGGCAAGACCGAAGGCTCGACCCCGTTCCGGTTGGTCCTTCATGTCGGTGATGTCGGGCATACGCTGGTCGTCGGCCCCACTGGCGCCGGCAAGTCGGTGCTGCTCGCGCTGATGGCGCTGCAGTTCTGCCGCTACCGCAACGCTCAGATCTTCGCCTTCGATTTCGGCGGCTCTATCCGCGCGGCGGCTCTCGCCATGGGTGGCGACTGGCACGATCTTGGGGGGCACCTCACCGAAGGCATGGACGCCTCCGTTTCGCTGCAGCCGCTCGCCCGGGTTCATGACACATATGAGCGCGCCTGGGCGGCTGACTGGATCGTCGCGATCCTGATGCGCGAGGGCATCCAGATCACCCCGGACGCAAAGGAGCATATCTGGGCGGCGCTGACGTCGCTTGCCTCGGCCCCGGTCGAGGAGCGCACCATCACCGGGCTCAGCGTGCTTTTGCAAGCCAATGACCTGAAACAGGCATTGCGCCCGTACTGTGTCGGAGGCGCTCACGGCCGATTGCTTGACGCCGAGGCGGAACACCTCGGTCAGGCGTCGGTGCAGGCGTTCGAAATTGAAGGACTGGTGGGTACGCAAGCCGCGCCGGCCGTCCTGTCCTATCTGTTTCATCGCATCGGCGACCGGCTCGACGGGCGTCCGACGCTGCTCATCATCGACGAAGGCTGGCTTGCCCTCGACGACGAGGGGTTTGCCGGGCAGTTGCGCGAGTGGCTGAAGACGCTGCGCAAGAAGAACGCCAGCGTCGTCTTCGCCACCCAGTCGCTTGCCGATATCGACAGTTCGACCATTGCGCCGGCGATCATCGAAAGCTGTCCAACCCGGCTGCTGTTGCCCAATGAGCGCGCGGTTGAGCCGCAGATTACCGCCATCTACCGGCGCTTCGGCCTGAACGACCGCCAGATCGAAATCCTGGCGCGAGCGACACCCAAGCGCGACTACTATTGCCAGTCCCGTCGCGGCAACCGTCTCTTCGAGCTCGGCCTGTCCGAGGTAGGGCTGGCCCTTTGCGCCGCGTCCTCGAAGAGCGATCAGGCGATGATCGGCAGCGTCCTCGCCGAGCATGGCCGCCACGGCTTCCTGGCGGCCTGGCTGCGTGCCCGCGACGTCGGCTGGGCCGCCGACCTCATTCCCAACCTCAACCTCCCCGAACCTGAAAAGGATCCGCAATCATGACTGTTCGTCAAAGCCGCCCACGCGCCCATCTTATGGTCGCGGCGATGCTCGCCGCGCCGGTCGCCATCCCGCCGATGATGACTGCCCCAGCCTATGCCCTCATCGTGTTTGATCCATCGAACTATTCCCAGAATGTTCTGACGGCCGCGCGTTCGCTGCAGCAGATCACAAACCAGATCACCTCGCTTCAGAACCAGGCCCAGATGCTGATCAACCAGGCGCGCAACCTGGCGAGCCTGCCTTTGTCCTCGCTGCAGCAACTGCAACAGTCGGTGCAACGCACGCAACAGCTTCTCGGGCAAGCACAAAACATCGCCTTCGACGTCCAGCAGGTCGACAAGGCCTTTCAGCAGCAATACGGCAGCGTCTCGCTCTCTGCATCCGACCAGCAGCTCGTCACGGACGCGCGCTCGCGCTGGCAAAACACGGTGGGCGGCCTTCAGGACGCCATGCGCGTCCAGGCAGGCGTCGTCGGAAACATCGAGACCGGCCGCGCACAGATGTCGGCGCTGGTCGGCGCCAGCCAATCGGCGACGGGAGCGCTGCAGGCGACGCAAGCTGGCAATCAGCTGCTTGCGCTCCAGGGCCAGCAGCTCGCCGACCTGACCGCCGTGGTCGCCGCCAACGGCCGCGCCCAGGCTCTGACCGAGGCCGAGCGTGCCGCCGCGGTCGATCAGGGCCGCGAGCAACGCCGCCGCTTCCTGGCGCCAGGCTCAGGCTACGAGGCCGCCTCGGTGCAGATGTTCAACCGCTGAGATCGATGGCCATGGACGCAAGAACGCTCGCTCGTATGGTGGCTGTCATCTTTGTCGCGGTCGCCGTCACGGCGGCCGCGCTCGGTATGAGCCTGAAGGAGAACAAGCCGGCGGGCGAGGGCGCGCACACAACCGCAGGCGTGATGCCGAACCCGCTTCACGACGGTCTGCGCCGCTGCCAAATCCTCGGCGAGGCTGCTCTGCGTGACGATGGATGTGCTCGGCTATGGGCCGCACAGCGCGATCGCTTCCTCGGTCTGAAGGAGCCATCGGGGAGTTCGATTGTCGAGCCGGAGGCGCCGGATGCTGCGCTGCACGAGGCCCGATAGAGATGGGCAATACCGGTGTCATCGACCAATTCCTGGCCACTTTCACCCGCTACATCGACAGCGGTTTCGGCCTGCTCGGCGGCGAGGTCGCCTTCGTCGCCACCACGCTGATCGTCATCGACGTCACGCTCGCCGCGCTCTTCTGGAGCTGGGGCGCTGATGACGACATTCTTGCGCGGCTTGTGAAGAAGACGCTTTTCGTCGGTGTCTTCGCCTATCTGATCTCCAACTGGAACGGTCTCGCTCAAATCGTCTTCGAGAGTTTCTCCGGTCTTGGTCTGAAGGCGAGTGGAACCGGCTTCTCGGCACAGGACCTGCTGCACCCCGGCAAGGTGGCGCAAACCGGTCTCGATGCGGGACGACCATTGCTCGAGGCGATCTCCGGTTTGATGGGTTACGTCTCCTTCTTTGAAAACTTTATCCAGATCGCTTGCCTGCTCTTTGCCTGGGTGCTCGTCCTGCTCGCCTTCTTCATCTTGGCCGTGCAGCTCTTTGTGACGCTGATCGAGTTCAAGCTGGCGACGCTGGCCGGCTTCATGCTGATACCCTTCGGCCTCTTCGGCAAGACTGCCTTCATGGCCGAACGTGTGCTCGGCAACGTCGTTTCGTCCGGCATCAAGGTTCTTGTGCTTGCCGTCGTCATCGGCATCGGGTCGACGCTCTTCGGCGAGTTCACCCACGGCTTCGGCAGCGAGAACCCCACCATCGACCAGGCCATGGCGATCGTATTGGCGGCGCTGTCGCTGCTTGGCCTCGGCATCTTCGGTCCCGGCATCGCCAACGGCCTCGTCGCCGGTGGACCGCAGCTTGGCGCCGGTGCGGCCGTCGGCACTGGCCTTGCCGCGGGCGGCATGGCGGTTGCGGGCCATGGCGCGGCCGGCCTGGCGGCGCGAGGTGGGACAGCCGCTTTCTCGGGCGCGATGTCAGCCGCGCGTGGCGGGACGTCACTCGCTGGTGGCGCCTCGGGCGCTTATATGCGTGGCGCGGCGGGCCAATCTGGCGCGGCAGGCATCGCCGCCGGCTTGGGCGGCATTGCACGTGCTGGCGCTTCGGCAGCCTCCTCCCCCCTCAAGCGCGCTGCCGCAAACACCGGTCAGTCGCTTAAGTCCAGCTTCGCCTCCGGCGCCAGTTCGGCCGCTGAAATGACCGGCGGTTCGTCGACCACCATGGGAACGATCGGAGGCGCCGCGTTGTCAGACGCGGCTCCTGCGTCCGGCGTGGGCAAGCCATCCGGCACTCACGGACAGCCGGAATGGGCCAGACGCTTGCAGCGCTCTCAACGCCTCTCTCATGGCGCCCAGACCGCCGCCCACGCGGTGCGCGCCGGCGACAGCCATGGCGGCGGAGCTTCGATTTCTCTTTCCGAAGGCAAATGACAAGATGAATATCTTTAGGCGACCCGACGTCCACTACGGCAAGACCCCTCGACCGGAAACCCCCTATCAAAAGGCGGAGCAGATCTGGGATGAACGCATCGGCTCTGCTCGCGTGCAGGCACGCAACTGGCGCGCCATGGCGTTCGGGTCGTTCATCTTGTCGGCAGGCCTTTCCACATCACTGGTCTGGCAATTGGGCCGCGGTACTGTCGTGCCCTGGGTCGTGCAGGTCGATACGATCGGCCAGGTTCAAGCGACCGCGCCCGCCATCGCGGATTATAAGCCGACTGATCCCCAGATCGCGTGGCATCTCGCCCGCTTTGTCGAACAGGTGCGCTCGATCCCCGCCGATCCGATCATCCTGCGCCAGGACTGGCTGCGCGCCTATGATTGGACCACCGACCAGGGCGCCGCGGCGCTCAACGATTACGCCCGCGCCAACGACCCTTTCTCCAGGGTCGGCAAGCAGCAGGTCGCGGTGGATATTTCTTCGGTCATCAGGGCTTCACCAGGCTCCTTTCGTGTCGCCTGGATCGAGCACCATTACGAAAACGGCCAGCTGTCCGCCACCGAGCGCTGGACCGCGATCCTGACGATCGTGACACAGATGCCAAACGACGCCGAACGTCTTCGCGCCAATCCGCTCGGCATCTACGTCAACGCCATCGACTGGTCCCGGGAGATGAGCCAATGAACCTGCCATTGTGTGTCATCGCCACTCCGGCTTTGACAAGGTCGGCGTTTGCCGTGGTGTTGCTATCGGGCTCCATACTTGCCGGTTGTGCCACACCGCAGAAACCACCGCAGATCTCCTATGATGCCTACGTGCCGCCTTTGCCCGCCGCTCCGGTAGCCGCGCTTGATGAAAGGCCAAAGCCGCTGCACGTTCCACCAGGGTGGGTCCCGGCCCGCGGCGGTGTCGCCGGCAGCACGCCGGTGGCGCGCGTTGAGAACGCCAACAAGGCGGCGCGCGTCCAGCCGCGTCGTGAGGGCTATTACAACGCCATTCAGATTTATCCCTGGAGTGAAGGAGCCCTATATCAGGTCTATGCCGCTCCAGGGCAGATCACGGACGTCGCGCTTGAGCCTGGCGAAAGCCTGACCGGCGAAGGTCCGATCGCGGCGGGCGATACCGCGCGCTGGATCATCGGCGACACCGAAAGCGGAGCGGGCGTCACCAGGCGCGTCCATGTGCTGGTCAAGCCGTCGCGCGCCGACATCACCACCAATCTCATCATCACCACCGACCGGCGCAGCTACATGATCGAACTGCGATCGGGCGAGAAGCCCTACATGCCCGCCGTGTCATGGGCCTATCCCGCGCCGCCGGCCGGACAAGCGCGTGCGATCCCCGCGACACCGGTGATTCCCGCCATCACCGCACGCAACTACCGCTACGGTCTCACCGGCGACGCGCCCCCTTGGAGGCCCGTCAGCGTCTATGACGATGGCAGGCGGGTCTATGTCGAGTTTCCACGCGGGATCGTGCAAGGCGAGATGCCGCCCATCTTCGTCATCGGCCCGGACGGCGGGGCCGAGATCGCCAACAGCCGCGTCTACCAGAACACCCTGATCGTCGACCGTCTCTTTGGCGCGGCGGAATTGCGGCTTGGCAGCGGCAAGCGGCAACAGACCGTCAAGATCGTTCGCGCCGATGCGACGCGGAGAGGTCTTTGGATATCAGGCACCAATGCGGCGCCGAATGGAAAGAACGCATTTCGTCAAAGGGGAGGGGAGCAATCTTGAACGAGAACGAAATCCCGGCTTCCCCCATGCAGCTTCGCGCCGATCCGCCGCGCGTCACGCGCCTGTCCCGCAAGGTGCTCGCCGGCATCGGCTTATGTGCATCGCTTGGCGTCGGCGGCGCGCTGATCTATGCGCTTCAGACGAGTGAAACCGGCAGGCATGGCGACGAGCTCTACTCGACGTCGAACAGGCAGCCCGCCGACGGACTGGCCAGCCTGCCGCGCGACTATACCGGGCCTGTTCTTGGGCCGCCGCTGCCTGGCGATCTTGGCCGGCCGATGCTTGATGCCCAGAACAAGGGACAGCCCGTCGTGCCGCCAACGATTGCGACCCCCATCGTCGATGAGGCGGAACAGCGCCGGCGGGCCGAAGAGGAGGCGGCCCGAACCTCGCGTGTTTTCTTCCAGACGGGGCAGTCAACCGCGGCGATGGCCGAAACCCCGCCTGGAGGAACGTCCCCGCCGAACCTGGGCGGCCCCGACCTTGCCGGTCAGATCGGCCAGTCGACCACGCAAGACCGTCAACTTGGCTTTCTGAATGCGGCCGCTGATCGGCGCACCGTGACGCCGGATCGCGTCACGCCGCCGGCGTCGCCCTATGTGCTCCAGGCAGGGGCCGTCATCCCGGCGGCACTCATCACCGGTATCCGTTCCGATCTGCCCGGTCAGATCACCGCGCAGGTGACCGAAAATGTCTATGACAGTCCCACGGGTCGCTCGCTGCTGATCCCGCAAGGGGCGCGTGTCATTGGCCAGTACGACAACGGCGTCGGCTTCGGCCAGCGGCGTGTGCCGCTTGTCTGGAGCAGGCTGGTCTTTCCCAACGGACGCTCCATTGTTCTTGAACGCCAGCCTGGCACTGACGCCCAAGGCTATGCCGGCCTTGAGGACGGCGTCGACTTCCATTGGGCCGAGCTGTTCAAGGCGGCAGCACTCACCACCATACTCAGCGTTGGCGCGGAGGCCGGCTCGTCCGGCCAGGAAAGTGACATCGTGCGCGCCTTGCGCGGCGGCGCTTCCGACAGCCTCAGCCAGGTGGGCCAGCAGATCGTCCAGCGCCAACTCAACATCGCACCGACGCTGACGATACGGCCGGGCGTCAATGTGCGTGTCGTCGTTACCCGCGATCTCGTGCTCGAACCCTACGGAGGCTGAAAATGGCCAAGCTGAAACTCGGTCCGATTGCAGACGACAAGCCGGTTAAGGTCACAGTGGAACTGCCGGCACCGCTGCACCGCGATCTGTCCAGATATGCTGAGATCCTTGGCCGCGACGCAGGTCAGCCTTCCACTGATCCTCTTCGCCTGATTGTGCCGATGCTTGAACGATTTATCGCGACGGATCGGGGCTTTGCCAGAGCCAAGCAGGAGCGGAAAGGTTGAGGGCCAAGGCCGAACGAGCAATGCCACAGGGGAGCACGGTTCACTAAGTGCAGGAGATTTCCTTTGACCGCTACACGGCTGCGGACATCGTCGGAGCGAAGGCAGCGACGATAGCCTCAAGGGAACATGCGGGAGAGGTGTACCGTGACCGGCCACCGCCTGAAACAAGACCCGCGACCCGGGACAGGTCCATAGCACCGATGCGACGATGATGATCAGCAGCGGCAACAGGATGGGCGAGCAAGTCCCGGCAGCCGGTTCGTCGCACCTTGATCAATCGATCGCATCAGCCTTGTTATCGGCGAGGAGAGCCGCCCGCTTGCCGATAGCTGACTTCACCGAGTCGACCAGCTGTTCAGGAAAGCCGCGGGGCAGCGAGATGATCACCTCGTCGGCCTGCCTCTCCACGTTTTCAGCAATGTCATCGAAAATTCTGCGCAAGAAAGGGGTACCCACGCCGGCAATGTCAGCGGTCTGCAGGAAGTGGCGTGGCATGATGTCAGGTACCGAATAGTGCTTGTTCTTGCCGACCGACATTGCCAATCTGAATTTTTTGCGCGGGATTTGGCCGGTATCAAGGCTGGGCTGCGCGGTCAGCACGTCGTAAAGCGGCGTCATGCGGAATCGTCCGCCAGGGCTGAGAAAAATACTGAAATTCTTGGCGTGGCCGTCGGTCGCGCCAATCAGCCAGAACAAGATGCAGGTGCGCAAGAAGGTGGCGATGTCGTCATCAGGCGTATCGCTACCCTTAAAGAGCTCGACAATCTCCCGCATCCCGGGACCGCCATCCGACTGGTACTTGCGCGTCGGCGGCACCGAAAGCGCTTGACAGATATCCTCCTGCGGCAGGCGCAAGAGGCGGCCACCGCGGGCCCACAGCCGGTCGAAGCGTTCTACGATCAGCGTGCGGCGCTTGCCGAAGTCAGCGATCTCCGCCTGGGCGGCGGGAACGCCAAACCCTTGCAGCAGCTTCAGGCACAGATACTCGTTCTCGACGCTGTTGGACAGATCGATGCCGTTCGGCAGCCGGCCGATCTGCGGCTTCAGGATGTGGGTGGTCGCTGCCGTGCCGATCGGTTTGAACCAGCCTCCGTCCTTGCGCAGCAGCGCGGTCTTTTCCTGCGCGCCGGCAATCGAGATGCGAAAGTCCTCGTCCTCGCCCAGGCCTAGCGGAGCGGCCGCAAGGTTCTCGACTATCCCGGCGATGTCCTCGTCGCTGACCGGCTTGCCTCCGACACTGCCGGGAGGCCCTGGATCCATGCCATCGGGCAGGAATTGCAACGCGCCGACGCAGTCATGGCCGAGCGCAGCCAGCATGCTGTAGGCATCCGTGCCGTCGGCGCCGACGCGTTCGGCAACACGCCTGCGTAGGGCGTCATTGTCCGGAAGCAGGTTGTCGAAGACGTTGGTCACCGGCGTGCCGATATAGCGGTCTTCCCGCAAAGGAAGCGAGAGTGAGATCGGGAAGGTGCCGCGCCAGTCCAGCCATTCGAGGGCGTATTGAAAGTCGATGGCGCCTGTCGATTCCCTGCGCAGTACACCCACCAGACGCCCGTTCAGGAAGACATTCAGGGGGATGTGGACCCGTCGCCGTGCCATCAGAACAGGTCCTCAATATCAGCAGAGCTGCCTTTGCTGCGCGCGCGCACGACGAGTTCAAGGTCTAGAGCGGAGAGGGCGGCCATCAAGGTGCGAAGTTGCATCGCGGGCTCGCCGGCCTCGAGGCGGGAGACCGTACCCTGGCGCAGGTGGATCTGATTGCTGAGCGAGCCTTGCGTGAGCCCGGCGTTCTTGCGGGCGCGGCGCAGAATGGCTCCGAGTTGTTTTTCGTTGCGAGCGATCTTGTCTGTCATGATGGGTCTCCACGCCGTAATATACGCGATCGCGTATTAATCATCAATATACGGGGTTGCGTATAAAATTGATGTATACGCGATCGCGTATACAAGAGAGATATACGCGATCGCGTATGACGCCGACGGGTCAGCTGGCAAGCGGCGGCGACCTGTTGATTTTCACTGACAACTGACCCGGCATTTCCACCGAGAAGTGACCCGCCTCTCATGTATGTTTCGGTTCGGTGTTGAGGGTCAAGGTTCTGGCTTTCTCCTTTGCTCTTTGGGCTCGTGGGCTGAGCTGTTCTTGGACCGGAAGGCCATGGCCATGAAACGGGACATTGACGTCGCGCTCCTTGCCGCGTCCGACCTTGTCGATCGCGGTCCGCATATTGTCGTAGATGCCGCGCCGCGGAACGCCGCCAAATACACGGAAGGCATGATTGTGCGCGTCAAACAGCATCTCATGCGTCTGCAGCAGATTGGCCCGAACGATGAAGGCGCGGCTGTAGCTTAGCTTTGTATGGGCCACCTGCAGTTTGGTGCGCTCATTGCCGATGATTGCCCAGTCCTCCGACCAATCGAACTGGAATGCCTCGCCAGCCTCGAACTTTTTGGCTTCCGTTCTCAGCCAGGCTGACAATCGGTCAGCAAACGGATCAAGTTTGCTCGGCCGTTCCGGAACCTTGGACATCGGCTCGAAGTCATCAGAGCGCAGATAATTTGCGAATGGTATTCCGGGACAGGCCGGTCCTGCGGCAAATCTCCCGGATCGATAAATGCTCTCGAAAATGCCAGCGTCGGATTACGCTCAATAACGCCATGTCGATCACTCCAAAACCCCCGCTAACGTGCAGGGGTGGTTCAAACATGGGTCAATTCTCGGTGGAAATATCCATCAATGCCGGGTTAGTTCTCAGTGGCAATCAATATCGCCAGCTCCCCTTGAACTGAAAAGACGTATTTCCAATCTTTTTCCCACGTGCCGTGTGCGCTTGCCGGATGTCGAACAGGAGCGGAAGGATCGCATGGAAACGATTTTCTTTGAAGATGCCGGTTCCGTCCTGGTTGGCGAAGCTCGCCGGCATGGGTTTGCCGGGAACTGACATCGTCGCTGCACACGGTGAGGCAGGATCAGTTACCCACGGTTTGAAGGGAGGTCACTAATGGAAAGTGCGACGTTCAAACAGCCGGTTTTCGTAAGAGACGACGGCTACGGTGTCCAAAAGATCGGCTGTGTCATGGATGCGATAGAGTTTCTCGAAGAATGGCCGGTTGAAAGGCGCGGCCTCCTCCACGCAGCAGCGTCTGATGCATGCTACTCCGCCTACGATGGTCGGAAGTCTGTCGAGGCGGCGAACAAGGCCTTTACGACTTGGGCACGCAGGGTCGGTGTCATCGAGGACGTGCCCGTAGCGCCTCCGTGGATGACAGGGCCGAAGATCGGCAATGCAGACCATCTTATGGAAAGTGACGGCTGAATTCACTGCGGCGGTAATCTGCCGCCGCAGCATCAGAGTGGCGCGTCACCGGGGGCAACGAAGCGAAGCCTCAATCGCGTTCAATCCATTTCGGTTTCCTGATCGCCCCACGGCGCTGAACGACTGTATCTCCGCTAAACGAACTGGCCCGGTTGCTTCGCTGAGTGACGTCGTGAACAAGCGTTCATCGCCGAGAGCAAAAGCGGTAGTCGCGGCCCACGTCCCGCTGCCGGACGGCGGTTCTGATCTCTTCGCCAGGCTTGCCGCCGATCACGGTCTGGCAGGAGAGCGGCGCGGCCTGGGCGCCGTCGACCTACAATAGTCGTTGAAGGTCGCTTTGCCATGCAATCAAATGCCGGTCGCAATAACTCTCGTGTACCGAAATTTCTTGCCCAATATGTCTGAATAAATTTCCGGATAAGGCCTGAAGAAGCAGTCAGGGTGGCGGAGACTCGTGACAGACATATGCGAATGCCTCAGGTATATGCTGCGGCCTTTTTCGGTTCGTATTGCCTTTGTACGAGGCTGCTTCATTTCAACCGCAGTCGGTGGCCTCACTTTGGCGCGAAAGAAAATTGAATCCCGAACCCACAGTTCGATTCTTTACGGCCAATGGTCGAGTTGGAAACTATCCTCGATTTGGCCGCCCCTCACAAGGATGAGCTGGTGAAGCGGATCGTTGCGGCGCTCGCGCGAGACGCGGCAGACGGGAGTTTCTCGCCGAGCGCGGCCTGGTCTCGCGTCAAGCCTAACGGGCCGTCGCCGGGTTCGTTCAAAATGCGGGGTTGCCGTCCAACGCGCGCCAGCCGTATTGCCTCTGAGAGGAGGGGGTTCATTCCTTCTCCTGGTTTATGGGTTCGCCAGACCATACGAGGAACATACAGATGGATATGGGTTGGCGAACCGGCTGCTAAGTCCTTGAGTTTTTATTGAGAATCCTGTCCCACGGACCCACCGATATCGTTATTTGTCAGTGATTTAGGACGTCAATACACCCCGGTTAGCCAATTCCATTTGGCGAACCCACTCTTATGCCTTTGATTTTCTTTATGGTGGGGGGCTGCTGACATTCGCAGGAGCGGTTTGCGCCCAGGGTTTCTACCTCGACGGCCAGGCGCAGGTGATCTGGTACGACGGCAATCTCGACTCGACGACCGCCGGACAGCGGCTCGTCGACGGCAACAACGGCGTGGGCTACGCGCTCAGCGCCGAAGCGGGCAAACGCATCATGCTCGACCCGAGCTGGTCGGTGACGCCACAGGCGCAGCTTGCCTGGTCGTCCGCCGACATGGATGCCTCACCGACGCCTTTGGCGCACGGGTTACGCCAGCAGCAACGACAGCCTGCTCGGCCGCCTCGGACTGTCGCTCGACCACCAGTCGCAGTGGCAGGAACGCAGCGGCCGGGCCGGGCACACGAACCATTACACTATCGCGAACCTCTATTATGATTTTGGAAACGGCTCGCCGGTGGATCTTGCCGGCAGCCGTCTTTCGAGCCGCAACGAGCAGCTTCGGGGCGGTCTCGGCATCGGCGGCACGATCAACTGGGCCGACCATAGGTTCTTGGTGTTTGGTGAAGTCGTCGCCCGGACCGGCCTGAAAAAGTCCTCAACATACCCCAAAGCCAAGCTAGTCCAATCCGACTAATGGACCAGCTTGCCTTCCTCCTCAGCAGCGGCAATGAACGCGTTACGAACATCCTCGGGCGTCATGTCGCCAGCCAAATAGGACTGCAGGCCGCACCGCAAGGTCCCATTCGGGGCCACGATGGTTCCACTCCATGACTTCCCTGGTTCCGACCGCAGCATGTTGCGCCGCATGAGCCAGTTGCGCGCGTCCGATGAACTCTCGAGGGTGATTCCACGTTCTTCCGTCATGCCGTCTCTGGGCAGTTCGGGGGAAGCCAACCAGAGGACCGATGGCCGATGCCTCGGCCGCTGCCATGTCGCGCAGTTAAGCGTTGGTTTCACCGATTGCCGCGAGAATGCGCTGCTTAGACCTGAGCTTCCCAGTGCAAGTCGTTCGATGAGGTTGGTTGCCGATCGGGCTCAACTACAACGCTGACCACCCGATTGGCGGGCGCGCAATCATCAGCCAGAAAATGGTTAGGACGGCGGCGAAAGCCGGGAAGCCGAAGGTAAACCAACGCCTGAACAGCTGATTGTAGCGCTCTGGAGGGGGTTGGTTGGACAGTGCGGCCTGTGTGGCTAAATTTCGCATCTCGATCTGCATCCATACAACAGGCAGCCAAAACAGGCCAGTCACGATGTAGAGCAGGATCGAGAGAACGATCCATCCTTCGGACAGGGAATACCCCGCAACCCAGGCGAGACCCAGTCCAGTCAGAGGTTGTGCGACGACCGCCGTAGCCGTGAACAGGAAATCGGCCAGGACGACAATGCGGGCGACGGCGGCAATCGTCGCGGCATTTCCGGTCCGGTGTGCCAGAAGCATGAAAAACGCAATGCCGGCGCCAGTCCCGAGCAGCACAGCCGCACCGATTACGTGAAGGTATTTGAGCACAAAGTACATCATCAACGTTCCTCCAGAATGGCCAGCGCTGCAAAATGCAAGACGAGGATCGGGAAGATTTTTAACAGCGGCCCGAGTGGTTCAGACCAAAGATCCGACCGCAAAATGCTCCCGGCGATCGCATAGAAAAGCGATACAGCGATTGCGCCGAAAAGACCAAGCCGGCTGGTTGGGCGCCAAGCGACAAGCGCCCCCACAGCGATATCAGCCAGCGCGCCGCCGACGACCGCCGGTTCGGCCACGGCGCCGGCAGCAGTGCCAATCAGCAAGTCAACTCCGCTGCGCCAGCCGACGGTGAGGGAAATGATACCGGTCAGAATCCAGAAGAGCGGCAAAACGACAAACAGCGTCGGCTTGACAAAATAAAGACCGGCGAACCATCGCTCCTGCACCGTCGCAGGATTTAGACGTAGTGCGGATGTAAGATCTGATGGTTGAATGCCGGCCGCCGTCATCCACGGCTGGGGATCGCCGACAGCGCCACGGGTGATCTCTTTTGCCGCATTGCTGCGCATCGGCGGACGCCAGCCCAACTGAGCCGCGGCATCGCCGATCCTGTACAAAGCAGCTGCGGTCCACTTGGGTAAGGTGAACGCCCAGGCACGGCTCCATCCGAACCAGCGCCGATAGCAGCCCACGACCTCGCGTATGGAAAGCGAGTCGGGCCCGGCCAATTCCAGCGTGAGGCGCGATGGGCTGTCGGGTTTGAGGAAAAAGACGACGGTGGAGATCACGTCATCCAGCTGAACGACTTGGAGACGGCCCGTGTCGGGCATCAAAGGTAACACCGGCAAAGCCGCTAGGCCGCGAAAAAGTGCGCTTGCGCCGAAAGCCGGCCTTCCCAGCACCACCGAAGGGCGAAGAATGACCCACTCGAGTTTACGCGCCATCAATGCTTCATCGCCGGCAAGCTTGCTGGCCGAAAACGCGGAGGGCTGCTGGCGATCGACCCCGATGGCAGAAAAGTGGACCACCTTGTGCACACCTGCCTGCTCACACGCGCTAAAGAGAGCCGAGGCTCCCGTCGAATGGACGTGCCGGGTGTTGTCCCGGACACTATCCTGCAGCACGCCGGCACAATTCACGACCGCGTCCACACCGGCGAGATAAGGGGTCCATTCCTCAGGTTGCAAGGCCCGCGCCATATCCAGAGAAATGGTTGCGATCTCCGCGCGGACGCCAGTAGCTGAGCGGTGAACCACGCGAACCACGTCATGTCTCTCACCTGTCAGTCGCGCGCAAAGCGCGTTCCCGATCAGACCTGACGCGCCGGTGACCAGAACTTTCATTCTTACCTCCCCCGTTCGTCCGCACCTGCGGGTCCCCCCGTCAAATTTTCGTTGACGGCTCGGCGCAATCGCGGAGGTCGTTGTGAATGTGAGTTGCTGCCGTGGCGGCGTGCCCGAACGCAACAGCAATTTGATTGAGCCCCTCGGCCACGTCACCGATGGCGTAGAGTCCTGGAGTTGATGTCTCAAGGTGTCTGTTGACCAGAACATAGCCTTCTGCGTCGCAGTTAGCCCCGAGCGCAACCGCAAGTTCGGAGCGTACGTCGCAGCCCATGGATGGGTACAGCATATCGATGTTGCGCACTGAACCGCCCTCGGCCATGACGACATCGAAGCCGGTTCGCCGGCGGACCACATCATCGACGGTGTCCCAGATTTCAACTCCGCCTGCCATGGCAACGTCGCGGGCAGCTTGCGAAACATCATCCGGGTAATTGGCGAGCAAGGCAACATGACTGCCATATTCCTTCAGGAACAGAGCCTCCTTGACGGCGAGATGTTCCGGGCCAACGACGCCGAGGCGGCTACCCCTGGCCTCATACGCATCACAAACCGGACATAGTTTGACAATGCCAGCTGCGATTGCCTGCTGCAGTCCTTCAATCGGAGGTGCCTTGTCCACAATGCCCGTGGCCAAAATTACGCGACTTGCCAGGACTATCCCGCAGGTAGTCGTCAGAACAAAAAGCCCCTCGCGTTTTTCAGCGTGGCGTACGCAACCGTCGACCACGCTCGCGCCATACAGCCGTGCCTGGGCTCTCTGGCGGCCGAGCAGTTCTTCCCCGTTGATGCCGTGGGGGAAGCCGGGACAGTTATGGGATTTTGGAATTAGCTTGGCACGTGCATCCCCCGCGTCGAATGAGACCACGGAACGCAGGAACCTGGCTAAATACGTGGCTGCAGCGAGCCCCGCAGGACCGCCGCCGACGATGGCAACATCAAAAACTTGTTTGCTCGAAGTACTCGGCATGGCGCCCAACCCGCGCGAAGCAACCTTGTTCCAAGTGGCGTCTAAACGGACACGCATCGAGCCTCCGAGGCGTAACGAAAAAGGCCACTGCCGCATCAAGCCCCCTCGCAACGTCGTGGCTGCAATCGCTGTGGACACAGCGCGGGCGGGAAAGTGAAGCCATCATGGAACTTCAAATCACCGCCGCGCTTAATCTGGTGGCGAAAGGGTTCTGAGATGAGCGTGACGAGAGAGTTCTTTGAAAACTGGTTACAGGAGAACGTCGGCACACTTCCTGGTCGAGAGGAAGTTAGTGTCGCGGTGCTTGCCCAACAATTCGAACAGGATGCCGAGGTGGCTGGGTATGGGCGCGACGTAAGAGAGGACGAACTCGGAAACATCGAGGATGCAATCGAGCAAGCGATAAAGATGGCCGGGGTGCAGAGTCTGAGCTCCGAAGGGGGCGGTCTGGCACCTGTGATGGACGCGCTGGAGGTTGATGATCCCAAGAGCGGACCGTAGGCCGCAACATCCGCCTTCCGTTCGCCTGACCAATCCCGCGGCACTGGCATGGCGAGGCCGTCTCGTAGTAGAGCGCCAAGGTCCGAGTTCGCTCGATGCAAGGTTGAGGAACATTCCTGACGCCACGACGTTAGCTGAGTTCCTCCACACCGGTGCGCCCCGTGCTAACTGCGAACCTCCCAGGCGAATGGCTGACCCGGCACGAACAGGGCCGCATCTCGCGGCGGACGACTCTTGCAGGTATTGGTTGCTGGCTGTTGGCTGTTTCCGCGGAAGCCGCGGCAGAGCCACAGCCGCGCTTGCGGTTTGGCGTGCTGGGATATGGCACCGCTGCTTGGGAAGTCGCTGTCACGCGGCAACATGGTCGCTGCGCCTCGATTGATACTCCGTATGCGGTGTCCAATGCCGCCGAAGTGGGCAAGACAGCATTGCTGGCGGGCAGCGTCGACGTCATCGTTTCGGATTGGCTGTGGGCTATGCGCCAGCGCGCGAAGGCGCCGATCTGGTCTTTTACCCCTATTCTCGTGCCGTCGGCACACTGGAACTGCCACAAGGCTCGCCCATTCGAACTCTGGCGGACCTCAAGGGCAAAGGCTGGAGACCGCGGGTGGTCCGCTGGACAAGAGCTGGATTCTGTTGCGAGCGCTCGGCCTCCGTCAGCTGAAGCGCGATCTTGCTTGTGGAAAAACAAGGGCCGCCGGACGCTCTGGCGGCCACCGAAAGCGGGCAAGTGCCTTAAGTTCTGTTCACGGACGTGGTCATGCCGGAGATGTCGGGCCGAGAGCTGGTGGACCGGCTCAAGAGGATGCACCCGTCGCCAAAGGTGCTCTACACCACCGGCTACACTTGGGCGCTGATGGGCTCTTAGGGCCCCCGCATGGCGGCCGGTTCGCGGGCCAGCTTTTGAAAGCAGGTGTCGCCTCGCTTCAAGTCCCCGAAGTACGAGCCGTAGTTCTTGAAACTCAGCGTCCCAGACAACGCTTTTGATGCCTGGCGCCTCGCAATCCTTGTCGATGATGATTGTTTCGTTTTCAAGATCAATGGTGCCGTATCCGGCTCGGCTGACGCCAAAACGGTTGCCCAGCAGTTCCGCGGCTGCGACGGCCAGATCGGCAGGATCAGCAATCTCGCGAATCCGGCCGCCCACCGCCGCCAAAAGCTCGAAGTCCTGCAGTTCAGATCACTGCGAGACCGGCCGGTATCGGCTGTGCAAATTGGATCTTGCGTGGCTGAACCCTTGTTCCGGTACATCATAGTTTAATGACATGTGGTGCGACGTGCCGCATAAACTGCGGGTCAGCGGGCATGCGACGAGCTCCGCTGCTTCGGGAGCGGCCATCGCCCCCTCGCTCGTTTGGAGACGCTTGATGCTCGATCGACCCATTCGCACCAACACGGAAGCTCTCTACCCGAATGATCTGAACACCCTTCGCGCGGTTTTTGACGCGATGTGCGATGAATTTTCTATTCTGCCGGACAGCGCGGCGGCGCATTCCATCGCCAGAGAACTGGTCAGGCTTTTCCAGACCGGGATGACGGAAGCGGCCATGCTGATGATTGCCGTGCGCGCACGTTGGCAAGGCGATTGGAAAATGGAGGGCAGCAGCGCTGCCTGACGTCGAGGTTCAGGCTTGCAGGATCCGCTGCATCCTTTTCGAGACGCACGCGTTGAGCCTCGACTTGTCAGCAATGGCCGATCCGCTGGAACCGCCGACAGGAAGGATCAATGCCGAAATTTCGCTTCGAGTTCATCGAAGGCATGCCCAAGCCTGCAATCTTTGCCGACATGGCCGATCGGGGTGAGGCTGTCAGGGAGGCGAAGCGCGCTGCCAAGGAGGCCATGCTTGACGGAATTGCCGATGGCGCGGACCCGACCAGTTGGGTGGCGAAAGTTTACGATGACGCGGGTTATCTCGTTGCCTCCCTTGGCTTCCAGGATCTGATCGCCGCGTCGGAGAATTCGGAGCAGTCCAAAGAAACGGAAGAACCTGGCGTCATACGCTCGGGCTGAAGTTCGGATTTCAATCCGGCCGGCGCCGGTGCGTAGTAGCGGTGGCGACTTGGGAAGATGCCGGATGAGCGAAGGTGCTGTTCTGATCGTCGAAGACGAGGCGATACTCGACCTTGAGTCAGCTTTGGAGGAAGCGGTTTTCAGGTCGTCGGCGTCCGAAATGCCGCAGAGGCGCTGTCCGCTTTCGCGCCCGATCCAACCAAGTTCAAGGCCACGGATGTTCGTTTGGAGCCAGGAAAATCGGGATGGGAGGTCGCTCGGCACTTGCGGAGTTCCAACTCGAACATCCTGGTTGTCTACATCAGTGGTGACAGCGCACTATATTGGGGAGCGGAAGGTGTTCGCAACAGTATAATGATCACCAAGTCCTTCTTAGTGAGCGGATCATACTGCCGTTTCTCAACTTTTGAACGGGCAGCAAGGCCCAGGACCCCACATCCAGGAGTCGGGCCCCGGCTCGACTGTTCACCTCGCCATATGCGAGCAACGTGAAGTCTTTGCATTGCGTATCCCATAGAGCACGGATCCCGAAGCTCGGCGGGCTCTTGACCAATCGGGTGCTTTTATTCGGGCCCCACGTCAACCCGATGGAACATTCTTTGCCGTCGAACGTTGGGCGGCGCTGGACATCCTTGTTGCACAATCCCTTGTTGTCCGGCATCGGAGGCTGGAACCCCACAGCTTCAGCCCGCCTCGGCCCCCCTCCCGAGGCGGGCACGTGGGATTTGAGATGCGATGCATAGAGACGCCTTCACCCCATCAGAGCTTGCCGTGTTGAGCCGCGTCCTCGCACGCAGCGATCTCAAAAACGAGACCAAGACCGAGAGAGAACGGCGGGCATCGCGCATCCTGGCCTACTACCAGGCTGGGATAACGGACGAGGACGAACTCGAACAGCTTGCTCGACAACCGCTGGGAAGGTAACCGCTAGTCTTCTTTCTTCAGGTCTTCGGCCTCGTCCTTGAGCTTCGGCCAATCGGCGCCATGTCGGCGCAGAAGTGTTCGCGCCTGCTTTGGATCAATGTCGGTGACCTCGACCACATGTTCGACTTCAAGTTCCTGTCCCTTGGCCACCCGGCTCGCTTTGTCTGCTTTTCGCTTCATTTCGGGATCCATGGTCGGAGATTACAGGTACCGGCACGTGGAATTGCGGTTCCAAGAGCTTCAAAGAAAAAGGTGCCTCGCAAACAATGCTCTTGGCAGCTCTCCTGAAGCAGGCGCTCTCATTGGCTAAGCTTTCGGTCGAGTTCGTCCAGCAATGACCGATGCTCGCTCGGCATGTCCGCACCGGTTGGCAGATCCAGCAACTGGCGACGGCTGGCATCCGATGAAATCCACTGACGAATGCGAAGGGCTATGACCTTCTGTTGTGCCTTGCCGATTTCTTCCATGTCGAGCACCCGAACTTGTCGTGGCTCGAACTCGGCCGGTCTCCGATGGTTCCCCGGTCGTGCGCACAAACCGGGGAGTCGAATAACAGTCCGCACGCTATACGATTACTGGCCGCCCGACGTGCCTGCCAATGGAAATAGCGCCTGCCGAGGGCAGGGATAACCACCCGGCCTGGCTGAGGTCAATTCGGCTTGCTCGATGTGGTGCTTGTATCGAGCATGGCGGCCAGTCTTGTCCTTGCATCCTGTATCCGGCCCTTGATCGTGGTTGCGTCGCAATCACAAATGGCGGCAGCGTCCTCGTACGACAGTCCGATCATGCAAACCAGAACCGCGGCGTGACGTTCCGGGGCAGGCAGGCGGTCCATGGCACGAGCCATCTCTCGCCCGTCCCGAGTCCCTGCCTGCGCGTTGCCAGCCAAGGATTGCGATAAGCAGCCCGACGTCCTGTCGTGTTGAGAGGCCGCATCTCCGAGCTTGGCCAAATAGGTCGTGCGCATGGTTGCAAAGAGCCACGGCTTTACATGGGATTCCTCAATGTCATAGAGACCCGCCATCCCTTTGATCAGTGTCTCGCGGACAAGGTCGTCGGCTTCCTCAAGGCTGCCGCGGAGCGAGCGTGCGAACGCCCTCAATGCTGGAACAAGGTCGACCAGATTCGTTTGTGCGGCATCACCTGATGGAGACGAGCGGGCAGATTGCGTCGAGGGCTGTATCTGCTTCTGAGTGTCTGGATCGAAGAGTTCCGGCTGCCGGCGGTGTTCAGCCATTGCGCCGGTTCTCCCGAGGGGTGGCCCTCCCATGCCGGTCCGATGTGGTGGGATGACGGGTCCAAGACGCGACAAGGGCCATGATTGCTCCAGGCTGGTGTTCGAACTGGTCAGCCGACAAATGCTGATCGACAGCGTGCGTATCGAAGGTGTTGTCCTCGGCACGGACGTAGTCATTAAAGCGGTCGCCGATCCGGCGCACTTACATAGATTAAAGGAACCGGCTGTTTGCAGCGCCCGGTTCGCGAAAGGCAGCCAAAGCATCTTATGGCACCAGGGTTCCAGTAGATCTTCTGGCTTGAGAAGTGCATCGCAAAGATCGTGCACGGCTTGGTGACGAGCTGATCACCTGTCCTGCATCACCAAAGCTATTTCATCAATTTGACCTGAAGCGAGAGGCTCAGCCGCAAAATCTTGTCACCGTTTTCATCTCGCACCTCGATGAACAATTGCTGCCCGTCGATGCTCTTCAGTGACTCTCTCGTCAGGTCGATAAGGCCTTCGAATCCGGCGCGGCGCACCTCGTCGAGGCCGGCACATTCGACACCTATCTCATCCTCGAAGAACAGATCGCGATCGCCGCTGTCAAAGTAAAATCGTGCCATCGGACGGCTTCCGTCAGTGCTGATCCCCGGGGTTCCGTTGATGCAGGTAGGTTGTGTCGAAATCCCCTGCGTGAACGAGGCCGGCCCAGTCGCGTGCATGCACTTTTGATCCTGTCGTGGCGATAAGGCCCTTATGGCGTAGTTCCTGGAGCATCCGGTTGACGTGGACCGTGGACAAACCCAATGCATCGCCAAGGGCCGCCTGTGTGATGGGAAGATCCGCCACGTGATCCTGAATGCGCCCGACCGAGCGCAAGCGAAAAATCAGTTCGCACAGAATATGGGCCATGCGGGTATAGGCCTCGCGTCTTCCCACATTGGTGACCCACTCCCTGTAAATCGCGGCATCGATCAGCGTCGAGCGCCAGAACGCCGTGGCAATGCGAGGATGCTGGTTGCAAATGGTGCGTATGGCGTCGTGCCGTATGAAACCTATTCGGGCCGGCGTAAGAGACGAAATATTACAATCCATGACCGATAGATGCAGCCCGTGCAGATCCGGAATGTCGCCGGCCACGAAAAAGGATGTGATCTGTCGCTTGCCGTCGCCTGTGTGCTTGGTGGAACCAACCAAGCCGTCCAGAACGACAAACGAGTAGACAGGACGGTCCCCCTCACGCACCAGATCGTGATTGGCCGAAAAATCTTTCTCCTGGATCGGAATGCCTTTTAGAACGTCGACGTCAGCCTCCCGGATTTCCGAGATGGTCTGAAGCTTGCGAATGAGCACGTCCGAGGATGAGGTGGGAGACAAACTGATTACCTAGCTGATGTTGCTGATCGAACTATTATTCGCGCCAAAAGTTCCGGTTAGCCGGTAACGGGTTCCGAACCGATGCCGTCGCGTGGTGGTCGTCATCTCGGCATGCAGCCATATGCACGGTGGCAGAGGGCGCCGTCTCGCGGCATGGTTCCACACATGGGGCTTTCCGCCGACGTCGAGCGTGATCGAAGATTCCGGGTGATCGAAACCACCAGTTTTCAGCCACAGGCAGTCCCAGGCAGCAGTGCATGCCTAAAAGGGCTCGGCTCGAAATCGTCCCGCTGGGGAGCCGGCCTCTGAAACGCGCCGATCGCGGCACGGCCTTGATCCCATCGCTCGCCCCGTTTCAAGCCGCACCTCGTGTCCAGACCTGAACACTTTAATGCGCGTCGCCAGGAACGAGGTAGCCCCGCTGACGTTCTCCCGGGTGGGCGAGGTGAGATTTAGTGAACAGGCATATTTCGCGGTCGGATGTCGAACGGATCGGTCACACGGATGACAGCGGCTTCGCGACAGAGCACGGCGACCCGCCATCTTCAGCAGTTGCGGCGGCACTGGCCGGCTGCCTGGAGTCCAGTCCGGACAGGCACCTCGTCCATATAGCTGCCTCGGAACGCAGTGCCGAGGAGATCGCCGGGGCTTTGCGTCAGTTCCTGCCCCAAACGGACATCATCTTGCTGCCGTCCTGGGATTGCCTGCCTTACGACAGGGTGTGGCCCACACGCGCCAATATGGGGCGGCGGCTTCGTGCGGTGCGTGAGATCGCAACCAAGCCCGATCGCCCGCGCATCGCGGTCATGTCGATCGAAGCCAGTCTGCAGCGGGTGCCCCCCGTGCCGGTCATTGCCGGCGGTTTCACAACTCTGGAGGTGGGACAAAAGTTCGACCGAGACGATTTCAGAACCAGGTCCGAAGCGATCGGCTATGTCGTCGACGAGAGGGTAGATGAACCGGGTGAAATAGCTTTTAGGGGCGACCTCATGGATATTTTTCCCGCCGGCGCGGAGGCTCCCGTTCGTATCGCCATCGGTCCGGACACCTGCATACGCGAACTCAAGACTTACGATCCGGCGAGCCAGCTCAGTGAACAGATGCTTGATTCGATTACCGTCCGGCCGGCATCCGAGCTGATTTTTGAAGCCGGGGACCACCCCGAGTTTGCAGCCATGCGCGCAACGTCGATGGAAGAACGCCTCGTCGCCTTGTATGGCGATATGCCATCTGCCTTCGATGCGGCATCCGGCGCCTCTATCTCCTTCCTTGAAAGACTAGACGGCCACCCGCTCGGCAGAATTCTGGATCTGGTTGAGGATGCACGCCGTGCCAGGCAGGAGGCTGCCGGAAGGGAAAAACCTTTGCGAGAACAGTTTTACCTGTCGCGTGAAGCGTGGGATGCTGCCGTGCGCAACCGCAACTGCACGAGACTTGCCGTTTCCGCCGTTCGAGTTCCCAAATTCTTTCGCCAGGCCCGACCCGGGCATGAATTCGCGGAATTCGTGACAGCGCAGACGGGAGGCGGGGCCTGCGTGGTGTTCACCGGCAATGCCTCCGAACTGCAGCGGGCAGATCGCCTGCTCGACAGGATGCTGAACCGGCGGGCAGAGGACGCGGCCGATTTGCCGCAAATTCTTTCGGCCGCCAGGGGCTCTCTTCTCAAGGCTGAATTCATCCTCGATGGAGGGTTTGTCGACGCCCGAACCGGTATCGCGGTGGTGGCCGCGACCGACCTGTTTGGTCCCGCCTTCAAGGGGAACGGGAGCGCGGCCACAGCCATGCTCGAACCCGAGTTGCGCATCGGCGACGTCGTCGTTCATGAAGATCATGGCGTGGGCGTGCTCGTGGCGGTCGAACAGGTCGAGGTGGCGGGCCAAAAACAGGATGTCGTCAGGCTGGAATACAATGGCGGGGCTTCCTTGCTGGTTCCGGTCGACGAGTTTGGACGAATATGGCGCTACGGTTCGGAACCGGACGCGGTGTCGCTTGATCGCCTCGATGGCGAGGGCTGGCCCAGGCGACGCGAAGCTGCGTTGCGCGAGATCGGCAGGCTGGCCAAGCGCCTGTTGGCCCTTGCCGAGGCAAGGTCCAGCCAGGATGCCGAGATCATCAAGCCGTCCCGCACGGACTTGGCCCGGTTTGCCGCGAAATTTCCCTATACCGAGACTCCGGACCAGGCTGCCGCCATCCGCGCTGTGCTCGACGATCTTTCGTCGGGGAGAACAATGAACCGGCTCGTCTGCGGCGACGTCGGCTTCGGCAAGACGGAGGTGGCGCTGCGTGCTTGCGCCGCCGCCGCTCTCTGTGGGAAACAGGTTGCGGTCATAGCGCCGACAACGGTGCTGGCACGCCAGCACCATGAGACGTTCAGCCGCCGCTTCGCGGGAACGGGCCTCCAGGTCGGCCACCTTTCAAGGATGGTCGGGGCAGCGGAGGCAAGAGCGGCAAAAGAGGGCCTGCGGAGCGGCGAGGTTGCGGTCGTCGTGGGTACTCAGGCCTTGGCGTCCAGGAGCGTCAACTTCGCCAATCTTGGACTGCTGGTGATCGACGAGGAGCACCGGTTCGGTGTCAAGTTGAAGCGGGCCCTGCGGAACATGGCGCCGTGCCTTCATACGCTGAGCATGAGCGCCACGCCGATACCGCGGACGCTGCAATCGGCCTTGTCGGGCATCCAGGACGTCAGCGTCCTAAACTCTCCGCCCGCCAAAAGGCGCCCTGTTCGCACGATCCTGGCGGCGTTCGATCCAGCATCTGTGCGCGCTGCCCTTTTTCGTGAGTTCAACAGGGGTGGACAGAGCTTCTTCGTGGTCCCGCGCATCGAGGACATCGCTCCGGTCCGTGACCAGCTGAACAGGCTGGTCCCGGAACTCGGGGTCAAGACGGCGCATGGTGAAATGAAGGGGCGGCAGCTGGACGAAGTCATGGTCGGGTTCGCCGACGGTGATGGCGACATCTTGTTGAGCACCGACATCATCGAGAGCGGGCTGGATGTGCCCCGGGCCAACACGATCATTGTGTGGCGAGCGGATCGGTTCGGTCTGGCGCAGTTGCACCAGCTTCGGGGTCGGGTCGGCAGAGGAGCGGTGCAGGCCATTGCGTTCCTCCTAACCGAGCCCGGCGTCGAACTGGCCGACGGCACCAGAGCCAGACTTTCGACGATGCTTGCGCTTGATCGGCTTGGCTCCGGCCTGGCAATCAGTCAAAAGGACCTCGACCTGCGCGGGGCCGGAGATCTCTTCGGCGAGGATCAGGCCGGCCATATGAAGCTGATCGGAGCGGGCCTCTATGAGCACTTGCTGGAGCGGGCGGTTTCGGCGGCTGTAGGACGGGCCGACCTCGACAAGCAACTTGCCGACATCGCTGGCCCGGAAAAAGGGGCCTTTCCCGAGAGCTATGTCAACGAGCCTACGGTGCGTGTTGGCCTCTTTGCACGGCTCTCTCGTATGCGTTCGGAGCCGGACATCGATGCATTCGGCGAAGAACTCGAGGACCGCTTTGGCGACATGCCTGGCGAAGTAGCCGTTTTGCTGGAGCTCGCCAGGTTGCGAATAGCAGCGTCGAAACTGGGTGTCGGCAGAGTCGACGTAGGTCCCGAAGCCATCGCCATCACCTTGCGCAAAAAGCCAGCGGCGGCCCAATGGCGTGATAGGAAGGCGCTGGGGTTGGAATATCGAAACGGCCGCTTAATTTTCAGGCGATCACTCCAGGCCTCGGACGCCGATGCAGTCCGCCTGGCACTTGGCGCCGTGCGCGCCGCCCAGTCGAGTGACGTGACTTGACCGAACCGCGGCGATCGGCGATCTCATGGTCGCGGGAACGCGCGACATCACCGTGCGCCCGGTGCGGCATGCTTGGGAATTCGGCTGCAGTCAACGGCGCCTTGCGACGACGCCTCATGTGGAGGATACGGGCGGATTACCGGCTCCAGATCGTGTGGGAAGTTGGGCTCGTCACCAGGCAATTCAGCGGTTGGCATCCGCTCTTTCTGGGTCACCGCCGGAAACATCTCGGCAAAAAACCGGCGTGGCAGCGGCATCATCGCCAGGTTGACCGGAGTGATCGAGCGCGTCGGCCAGGAGATTAACAAGCGTTAGCCCTCGCAGCCAGCAGCCAGCCAGCCCCAACGCGAACCGGTTCCCGTTGAGATCGTGTCACGCGAAAGGCCGCTCGAGATCCTGCAAAACCTGCTCGCACCGCTTATCAGTCCCCTGGCGTCGGCGGGGCTCATCATTGTCGTCGTCATTTTCATGCTGCCCGAGCGCGAGGACCTTCGCGATCGCTTCATACGGTTGGTCGGCTACGGAAACCTTCACAGAACCACCGAAGCGCTCCAGGACGCCGGCAAACGGCTCGGTCGCTATCTGCTCATGCAACTGGTCGTGAACATCTTGTATGCCGCCCCCATCTCAATCGGATTGTGGGTCCTTGGGATCCCCAATGCACTGTTGTGGGGGGTTGCTGGCGTTAGCGCTGCGCTTCATTCCCTATATCGGTCCTATCATCGGTGCTCTGCTGCCCTTGTTCCTTGCCCTGTCGTGGCGCCCGGATGGTCGCTGGTATTGTGGACAGCCGCGCTGTTCGTGATCATGGAACTCGTCACCGGCAATGTCATCGAACCTTGGCTCTACGGATCGCGCACCGGGCTCTCTCACTTGGCCGTCATCGTGGCAGCGATTTTCTGGACCTGGCTCTGGGGACCTCTCGGTCTTGTCGACTCCGCTCACGGTCTGTCTCGTCGTGCTGGGCAGGCATATGACGCAGTTCGAGTTCCTCGACGTCCTGTTCGGCAACGAATCGGTGCTCGAACCGCATGCCCAGCTGTATCAGCGCCTGCTGGCCGGTGATCCAGGAGAAGCCACGGACCACGCCGAGGAAATTCTTGAGGAACAATATCTGGTCGAGTTCTACGGCAAGGTCGCGGTTCCTCGGCGAACAGGACCGGGTCAGGGGGTGTGATGGATGATCACCAACTGCGGCAGCTGGCTGCCAGCGCCTAGACATTGGTCGCCAATCTTGACGACAACGCTCACGAGGAAGCGGAGGAGGACGATCTCTCCGCGGGCGATGCATCCGGCTCGGAGAAGGAGAAGGCAATCGACGCGGAAGCCGGACAGGACATAGAGCTCCCGGACGGCACCGGCATGGCCGTGCTTTGTGCCGGCAGGCGCGGCGAATTCGACGACGCGGCCGCCGCGATGCTGCGCAGGTCTTGCTGATCCAAGGCGCGGCGACGTCGAGGGCCAGTTTCGCAGATCTGCATCCGGCGGGCATTCGCCGGCTGGAGCTGAAGGGGCTGAACGCTGTCGTGATCGGGTTGAACCGCAACTCCGTCACACATGCGCGTTTCATGGTGCGCCGCATAAAACGTATGAATCCGGCGATACGGGTGGGCGTCGTGTTCTGGGGAGGAAACGGCGACGACCACGGCGAGACAGCCGGTAAGTTGGGCAATGAAATCAACGCTGATATCGTCGCGCTCGACACGGTCACCGCCGTTACGGGAGCGCTATCGAGGGATCCGGCGATTGCGCTGAAGACCGTTGCCAAGCGGCGGGCGCTCCGAGGCCGCCGGCGCGCAAGAAAGATGCCCTCGTGCCGGCCAAGTGAGCTGCAAGAGGTTTTCGGTGACCGTGCCGTGGGAGGGCGCGAGTCGCTCAAGGCATTGTTCCGGCTTGATGGGCCGTCATGGCGGCCATGTTCTCGTTCAGGTGGGCCATGATCCAAACCGAGCCCAGGACCACCAGCGCAACGATCAGCACGCCGAAGGCCAGGGCGAGGATGTTGTTAGTGTTGTCCGGCCCGGTGGTCAGGTGCAGAAAGAAAACAAGATGCACGCCCATCTGCGCGACAGCGAGCACCACCAGGGCCGAGATCACCGCCGGCTGGTAGATCAGGTTGGTTTGAGCCGCCAGGAAGGACGCAATCGTGAGCAGGATGGCCAGGCCAAAGCCGAGCATATAGCCCAAAAGCCCTCCAGCCATTTCGTGCTCGGTTATACGTTCCTCGCCCGGCGCTGAATCGCGGCGGTCCTGCGTCTCGCCGGGCCTGCTCTCGATTTCGGTCATGGCGATGCTCCCAACAGATAGACCAGGGTGAAGATGGAAACCCAGATGATGTCGAGCGCGTGCCAGAAAAGCCCGAAGCAGTGGAGCCGCCGCAAAATATCCGGCCGAAAACCCTTGACCCACACCTGCGCCATCATCGTGCCCAGCCAAAGCAGGCCGAGTCCGACATGGGTGCCGTGGCAGCCAACGAGCGCAAAAAAGGCTGACAGAAATGCGCTGCGCGAGGGCCCTGCCTGCTCGCCGATCATCGCCGCGAACTCCTGCACCTCCAGAAACAGGAAGGCTGCCCCGAGCAATCCGGTGACGAGAAGCCAAGCCTGCGTGGCAGCCATCGATTTGCGCTGGGTCGCGAGCGTTGCCAGGCCACCGGTGAAGCTCGACGTCAGCAGAAGGCCCGTCTGCACCGCAACGCGGGTGGGCTCGAACAAATCCTTGCCGGTCGATCCGCCGGCCGTCGCCTTGGCAAGCACTGCATACGCCGCGAAGAAGGCTGAGAATATGATGATGTCGGACAGCAGAAAGATCCAGAACCCATACGCCACGGTAACGAATTTCGAGGCTGGGCCGCCTTCTCCGTGGCCGGTCGCGGAGCGCACGGCGTTTCGACTGCCGTGACCAAGCCGATAGGGGTCTCGTGTCTGGGTGCCTGCGCCGAAGTCGCCAGGTAAAGTGTGATCGCTCATGCCGGGCGTTCCCACCTGCGCAACCAGGCAAATTGCGCGGCCTTGCGGCCCTCGTCGATGCGCGCGACCTCCTCGGCGGGAATCTCGTAATCCCCATGATCGCGCCAAGCGAAGACGACGAAGGTTGCGTAGGCGCCGATGAAGCCGACGATCGCCAGCCACCATATGTGCCAGACCAGCGCGAAGCCGATCAGCGTGCTGAAGAAGGCGGTGACGAAGCCTGTCGGGCTGTTCCGCGGCATCTCGATCGGCTCGTATCCTTCATCCGTATCGGGCCTCTTCTCCCTCGCCCGTTGCTTGATGCTCCAGTAGGGCTCTTCGTCCTCGACGTTAGGCAGCCGCGCATAGTTGAAGACGGGAGGAGGGGACGATGTCGACCACTCCAGTGAACGCCCGTCCCATGGGTCGCCCGTTTCATCGCGAAGTTTGTCGCGATGTCGGATCGAAACGGCCAGTTGCATGATCTGCAGTGCGGCGCCGGCGATCATCACCAGCACGCCGAACGCGGCCACCATCAGCCACGGCGCCCACAGATCCACGTCGATATGCTGCAGGCGCCGCGTCATGCCGAGCAGACCGACGATATAGAGTGGCACGAAGACCAGCATGTAGCCGGCCAGGGTGACCCAGAATGCGGCCTTGCCCCAGCCTTCGTGCAAGCGGAAGCCGAACGCCTTGGGAAACCAGTAGGTGAAGCCGGCGAACGCGCCGAACAGCACGCCCGAAATGATGACGTTGTGGAAATGCGCCACGAGGAAAAGCGAATTGTGCAGCACGAAGTCGGCCGGTGGGACGGCAAGCAGAACGCCGGTCATGCCGCCGACTGTGAAGGTAGTCACGAAAGCCAGTGCCCAAAGCATCGGCGTGTCGAAGCGCACGCGCCCGCCATACATGGTGAAGAGCCAGTTGTAGATCTTCACTCCGGTGCCGACAGCGATCACCGACGTGGCGATGCCGAAGGCGGCGTTGACGTCTGCTCCGGCGCCCATGGTGAAGAAGTGATGCAGCCAGACCATGAACGAGACGATGCAGATGAACATCGTGGCCGCGACCATCGAGCGGTACCCGAACAACGGTTTTGACGAAAACGTCGAGAAGATCTCGGAGAAGATGCCGAAGGCGGGAAGCACCAGAATGTAGACCTCGGGATGGCCCCAGGCCCAGATCAGGTTGACGAACATCATCTGGTTTCCGCCGGCTCCGTTGGTGAAGAAATGGAAGCCGAGATAGCGGTCCAGCGTCAGCATCGCGAGCGTGGCGGTGAGGATCGGGAAGGCTGCGACGATGAGCAGGTTGGATGCGAGCGAGGTCCAGCAGAACATTGGCATCCGCAGGTAGCCCATGCCCGGCGCACGCATCTTGAGGATGGTCGTCACCAGGTTCACGCCGGTCAGCAGCGTTCCCACGCCGGAGATCTGGATCGACCAGAGATAGTAATCGACACCGACGCCCGGCGAGTAGGTGGTTTCCGACAAGGGGGCGTATGGCAGCCAGCCGGTGCGCGCGAACTCCCCGATGACAAGCGAGATGTTGACCAGCAGGGCTCCGGAAGCTGTCAGCCAGAAGCTGACGGAATTGAGCGTCGGAAAAGCCACATCGCGTATGCCAAGCTGCAGCGGCACGGCGAAATTCATCAGGCCGATCATGAAAGGCATCGCCGCGAAGAAGATCATGATCGTGCCGTGCGCGGAGAAGATCTGGTCATAGTGCTCGGGCGGCAGGTATCCCGGCCCGTGGATCGCCAGCACCTGTTGCGTGCGCATCATGATGGCATCGATGAAGCCACGCAGAAGCATAAGCATCGCCAGCACTATGTACATCACGCCGATGCGCTTGTGGTCGACGGAGCTTATCCACTCGTTCCACAGATAGGGCCAGTAGCCCTTCACCGTTATCCAGCCAAGCACGGCGGCTGCTGCCAGAAAGACGCCGAGGGCCGCGCCGAGCGGGATGGGTTGATCGAAGGGAATGGCCGACCAGTCGAGCTTGCCCAGCATTATCATTCAGCCCTTTCTGCCTGTGGATGATACGCGATCGGGGCCGCCGCTGCGGGTAACGCCTTTGGGCTCACCTGTGGCTCGCCGCTGGCTGCGCTTTCAGCAGGCCCGGGGCCTGGCGGCAGCGTCTGCTGAGCGACTGCATCGAACAGCCCAGGCTGCACATGGCCGAACGTGGTCGGCGGCACCTTTGTGCTTTGCCGGGCGAGCTCTCGATATGCATCGGCGTTGAGCACGCCGCCGCCGCCGCGCAGCGACGACGCCCAGCGGGCGAAGGCATCGGCTGAAACCGCGCTCACGCTGAAGTTCATATCCGAGAAGCCGTCGCCGCTGAAGTGAGCCGACTGACCGAAAAAGCTGCCCTCGCGGTCGGCCTGCAGATGCAACTCGGTCTGCATGCCGTTCATGACGTAGACCATGCTGCCGAGCTGAGGCACGAAGAACGTGTTCATCACGCTGGCGGAGGTCAGCCTGAAATGCACTGGAACGCCAGCGGGGATGACCAGTTGATTGACCGCGCCCACGCCCTGGTCGGGGTAAAGGAATAGCCATTTCCAGTCGAGCGCCACCACCTGGATGTCGAGCGGCTGCTGCCCGGAAGGGATCGGTTTGCGCGGGTCGAGCTGGTGCGATCCGTAATAGATCAGCCCGCCAAGGAAGAGGATGGTCAGCGTCGGGATCGACCAGACGATCAACTCGATGCGCCCCGAATAGGTGAACTCCGGATCATAGCGGGCGTTGCTGTTCGAGGCGCGGAATTTCCATGCGAAGGCCAGGAGCGCAACGAGCGTCGGAACGACGATCACCAGCATCACCGCCAGCGAGTTCAAGAGGATCGTGCGGTTGCCCGAGCCAATGGGTCCCTGCGGGTCGAGCACACCCCCCGCGCAACCGGGCAGGCATGCGGCTGCCGGGATCCAGAGCAGGTGCCGCCCCGGCTTGGAGTTGGATGGCAACAACACTGGCTCGGCCACCGATCCTGAAGAGGACGCGTCTTTGGGGCCCACGTTCTTCGCGCTTTCCATCTGAAGTCTTCCCCTGAGGCAACTTCAAGGCACCTGGCCGGATGCAGCTCCCCCGCCGAACGAACGCCCTAACTTGGGTCTCCCGAGTTTGTTCCGCCCGTCGATGTCATCGGTGACCATGCAGGATTCGAGAAAGCGCAGCCGCCGTCATTGGGGCGGCCCGGAGCGAAGTTCGGCCTGCTCGGCGGGAGAGTTAACCCAATCGGGCCGGACGTTCGGAACTGCGGCGGCTGGGTTGACCCCAGCTGTTTGGGACCGCCGCTGGCTCGCGCACGAATTTCAGTTTCGGCGGCACGGCGAATTCCCTGAACCGCTCAGCCAGGCTATCAAGAGCTTGACGCATGCCCACTCCCGCAGCAGCCGCACCGTGTCCACTGATGACCATCTGCGGCTTGAGCGCAGCCAGATGCTTCACGGATCTTTCCGCCGCATCCCAGTCCGGCGTGAAGTAGCGCGGCGGACCGTGCATCTCCAGATCCTGGACCGCCACCTCATAGACGGACTCCTGGCCCGTGGTGATGAACGCGTCCCCTACGATCAGCGAGCGGTCTTCCTCGCGCCAGAGCGAGATGTGCCCGGGAGCGTGCCCGGGTGTATGCAGCCATTGCCATCCCGGCATTCCCGGGATCGATCCGTCGGCCGGCAAGACCTCCAAACGGTTGCCAAGATCGATCGGCCCGCGTGGAAAAAGCGGAGAAAGCAGCGCCATCAGTCCACCCCCGGCCCAGGGATCCGGTGGCGGATAGGATGCGGTCCCGTCCAGATAGGGGCGCTCGAGGGGATGCGCGAAGACAGGCACGTCCCACCTGTTGGCGAGGTCCAGAACCGTTCCCACATGGTCGAAATGGCCGTGGGTCAAGATGATTGCGGCTGGCCGTGCGTTCGTGCCAAACCGCTTTTCCGCGACCGCAAGAATGCTGCTGCGGGACGTCGGCAACCCCGTATCGATCAGCACCCAGTTCCGATCTCCGCCGCCCGGTACGCCGAAGAACACGATGTTGACGATTGCCAGCCGTAGATAGCCCACATCCGGTGCGATGCTCCAAGCGCCATCGCCACGATCCTCGCGCCTGGCGTGGTCGATCTCGGAAAGTCGAATCTGAACGGTCATGTGATCCCGTGCCTCTGTTGTTGCTGAGAGCCGCTCGAGGTTGATCGACGGCCGTGTACATCGCCCCGAACTTGGCACGGGCCTCCTTGTTCCTCATTCGCCACCCAGTTTCCAGACAGTCCGTCACCGGAACAAAGGCTTGATCAATCGGTTCGGCATTACCCGTCAAGCAAGGACGAGGGAGGCTGGACTGGGCAACGAAGAGCGCGCGCATGCCATTGGATGCGCAACTTTCGCCAACGCGGTTCCCTGTCCAAACAAGGCGGCCGAGTTTGAGCCGACTGCCCGAAGGAGACTTCGAATGAACGAAGTGGGACGCAGGGACGAGCACCGTGTGGAAGCCTCGGATCCGGAAGCTTCGCGCTTCGCCGGTTTTTTCATGGCTGGCTTCGAGTGCTCTTCGCACCGGCGCAAGGATGGCGTTCGCGTCGATCTTATCCGCGCGACTTCGCATAACCTACATGCTCTGGGCGGCTATCGCGGTTGCGCCGAACTCGGTCTTCGCACAATTCGCGACGGGCTTCGCTGGCATCTGATCGAAACCGCTCCGGGAATTTACGACTGGTCAAGCTGGGCGCCAATGATCGAAGTTGCGCAATCGGCAGGTGTCCAGGTTATCTGGGACATCTTCCATTACGGATCCCCAGACCATGTCGACCAGGGGTCGCCGCAGCGGGCCTTTTTGCGTTGACAGTCCTCTTCCGATTGCGGCAAAAAAACCAAGCGGAAGGCGAGGCTCCAAACCCACCTATGCCTTCCCAGGAGGCTCGCTGCTGGCAAGGTGGCGGGCCTCTTATAAGGCTGCCGGCGAGAGCGCATCTGCCAATAGCGCACAGGCGATTTCATATTGGCCAACCCAGCCCTCAGAGTTGGTAAAAATCGTACCTTGAATCATTTTGAGACACCCTGCCGAATGGTATAAAAAACTAGCTTCGCTGGAAGGGAGGCCGCGATGGTTAAGGCTGAACATACAGATTACGCTCGGGCGGTGATCGCATCCGCCTTTCTTCTTGAGCGAAATTCGGCCACAGGGACCGCCGCGTTTCGCCGGGACGTGGATCAGTCCCGGAAGGCTATCCAAGCGTCACGCGAACTGCTGAAACGCCTCCGTCTGCGCTATCGCGACGACATGGCGCACCTTATTAGCGGTGATGCTGACCCACGCCCTTTGGTATCGGCGTTTGATGCCGACATTCTGCGGTCTGTGTTTCGAACACTAGTCCGGGAAACGGGCGTGCCCGAATGCCAGTGGCGGGAGTTGGCCAAGACTCTGGTACACGAATTCACCGGTTGCGAGCGGGTGGAAGATTGCTTGGCGGATTGGATCATCCACGCGTAGCGGCTGCCGCTGACCAAGGCTCGCGGGCATTTTCGTGGAACATTGGTGCTGCGAGACAGGTCGACGATTGCACTGTCACTCCTGGTACGGTGCTTCCCCGTGGACTTGCCCGATGCCGAAAGGTGGTGGGTTTTTTCTGAACCAATGGAACTTCGCCCGGGGAGCCTTGTTAGAGGGCCGCGACAGGTTTTTTTCCCCTTACCTGTTCCGGGCCTTCGCGGGGTGCGTGGGCCGGCCCGCCACTGTCCCTCGGTGGCGGGCCTTATTCCGTCTGCACCCTTTTTTCTTGCATTCGTGGAACATCTCTAACTCCACGAAATTCGATCTTCGCACTGTCGCATGTTTTCATGATGCTCCCAACTTCCCGCTGGCTCTGGCTGGCGGGCTTTTTTCATCTATCCGGGAAACGAAAGGTCCTTCAGCTAGTTCGGGACGATTTCAGGAGGTTCCGATGCAAAAGTCTAACGGCGGGCACGACAACGGCGACGAGCAACTGCTGGCGCGCCGCAGCGCCGATACCCTCGCGCGGGGAAGCGATGACCGAGCAGCCAACCACAACCTATATCGTGAGCGTGTTCGAGAAGCCGCATTGGCGCACGGTGCTGACTACCAAGGACAAGCAGGCGGCTTTGGATATGGCCAAAGAGATCGGCTACGAACTGCGCCCAAGCCTGCGCTGCCGGTAGCGCCAGACGGCGCCAGCGAGCATGGTAGCGGTGATGGCGGCGATGTAGACCGGGAAACACGCGCTACACCCTGTAGTTGACGGACCCGCCTTGCTCGCCCAGATTGCAGGGTGGATAGGGTATGGGCAAATGGACAATCAATCTTGGAAAACGGCGGTTGAACTCGACGCAGCAGGCGGCAGCCCGTTCGTTCGTGTGATAGAAAACGGCGTCGTACACATCACGGCATTCAGCGCGCAGTCTGAGGCCGCAGCCTTCGCGCAAAGCGAGAGGGCGCGACTAGGTGTTGCGCAATTTCGACGCCCTACCTTACAGATAACTAGCGTTTTCTTCGACCGGCTCCACCGCGCCCCAGCTTCGCCCCCGCAAGGGCGCGCTTGACGATTTCAGGCGACTTTGTATGGTGGACTCGTAGAAGGATCTGTCGCTCTTGTTGTGCCCTCCACGACTGGGCGGCTGGCTCGCTGTGATTGCGTTGGGGTGATCTCGGCGAGCCTAGACGCGATGCCAAGGAAACGCGCGCTGGTGGGGCTGCTCAGGCTTCATTAGGCGGGTTTAGTCGACCAAAGTATAATAGTCGCGACCGATCAGTAGCAGAACGAAGTCGCACAGAAACGTGATTCCGGTCAATAAATGCCCAAAAATTGGTTGGTGACTATACCAAAGCCAGGCGGCCATTTGCACTATCGGCGATCCTATAAACAGCCATGCGCCACGAATACCGTCGCAATTCAGTTTAGCGGCAGTGATGCTATGTTTTGTTGACATTTTATTTCCCTACTGTTCCCCAGCGAATAGCATCGCCCCGCCCCAGCACAAACGCAAGCCGGCTCCCGCAAGGGCGCGCTTGACGATTTCAGCGGCGTAGGAGACCGGCCGGCTGAAACGCGCGCTGGCCGGCTTCCTTCTTCCTGTGTCGGCCATTATTTGATATTGGGGGCAGGCAGTTTCATCATCACGCGCAACTGCATCTTGTCGATAGTTGCGATGATGGCGGCCGCCAGCGCTTCGGCCTCATTGATCAACTCCGGCCCGTAGAGGCCGTTCACCGCTTCCTCGCTCGGCAGCACGCCGGGCGGACAGTGTTCCTCGATCGTGCGCCGGATCAGCATCAGGGCTGCCCGGCATTCGTCGGCTTCGATCTTCATCACCTTCAAACATGCAATTCGTCTAAAATGTTCCCGGAACTATTTTAGCACATGCTGATTGAATCGCGTTGCTGGAGTGGTGTGCATGCGTAGAAGTCCCAGCCCTGGGCGGCTGAAATGTATCCCGCCGCAATTGCCGCGCCTGGTCGAGACGGCTTCAGTGAAGGGGATCGTGGAGGATTAACCTTGCCAATCAGACGAAAAGCCGTGGACGCCGGGATTTTTGATCGCGCCGAACTGGCCCTGCTGGGGCGGGTTTTCGACCAACTCAAACTCATCGACGACCAATCACCCGATACGCAGGGCCGCTTGGCCTACCGGATCATTGCTCTACATGGCCGGATAAAGGATGAGGCCGAGCTCGTCTCACTGTCGAGACAGCCGCTGGGGCGCTAACGAAGGAACAGAAGCGGGCCAACGGGCATTCTTCGAAATGTACGGAACCGACAGTCGCGCCCGAGGTTGGTGGTAAAAGGCGGGTATCCCGATGTCAGACATCCTCCGAGCGACCTTATGCGAGACCCGTGATGCCCTCCGTGGGATTCGGAACATCGACCACACCAGAGGCTGCATCCATGGCATGTGGGAAATGGACATAGGGCTTGCACAGGACAAGGCATCGAGCGCGATCACCCTGATCGATACCGCTCATGCAGATGTCGACGAACCTCGCCCGCTACCCGATCGACGACAATGAGCACGCGCGGATCCGCACAATGGGCCGCCATGAGCTAAGCCGGGCATTAGCTCGACGGCCGCGGCGTGCCCGGCGAATGCTTGTGAAGAGGAGCGAATGCCTGGTCCGGCTCGTCCGAGACATTAAGTAGCCCTTAAGAACGGCGACCGCACGTGGCCGAGATGACCTGAGCGTGTTCTTGGGCCAACATATGTTAATGTCCACTTTTGTTTCTCTCTCCTGCAAAAATATTTGGGGCTGAAGGCCGGGAACTGATCGATCCTCCAGATGTTGCGGAGTTAGTCAGGAGAAACGAACTATGTCGCACAACGAAATTCATCGGGACGCCTCGCGTTTTCACCCTATCCGCGTCTTGGATGCTCGCGTGTTTCGCGGGCCGCACCTCTCCAGCATGACGCCAATGGTCCAGATCCGGATCGACCTCGGAGCTCTTGAAGCGTTCCCGACAGACAAACTGCCCGGGTTTTCCGAAAAAATAGTCCGACTGTTGCCCGCCCTTGCGGCCCACGGCTGCAGCTATGGAGCCGCCGGCGGTTTTGTCCGCCGCATGCAAGAAGGAACTTGGCTCGGCCACGTCGTCGAGCATGTCGCCCTGGAACTGCAGAGCATGCTCGGTCACCGGGTGACACGAGGAAAGACGCGGTCGGTCAAAGGCAGTCCGGGCACTTACAACGTCATGTTCGCCTACAAGGATGAGCTTGTCGGGCTGCTCGCGGGACGCGTCGCGCTCGAACTGGTGGACAGCCTGATGCCGGCCAATCTGCATGGTGTCGAGGGGCTCGACGACATTGCGGAGACGCAGGGGTCATTCGAGTTCGCAGCCAGGTTGCAGCAGCTCAAGCGTCTGGCCGCCGAGCGTGCCTTGGGGCCGACGACTACCTCCCTGGTGCGTGAGGCCGAGCGGAGGGGCATTCCCGCGGCGCGGATCGACGACAGCAGCCTCGTGCTGCTTGGCCACGGCAAGCACCAGAAGCGCATCCGCGCGAGTTGCAGCGACCTCACCTCCGAGATAGCGACCGAGATCGCCTCCGACAAGGACCTCACCAAGTTCCTGCTGGAGCAGGCCGGGCTGCCGGTGCCGCGCGGGCAACTGGTGCGGTCGGCGCAGGACGCCGTCGCCGCGGCAGCACGGCTCGGCTATCCCGTCGTCACCAAACCGCTCGACGGCAATCATGGAAACGGTGTCAACATTGGCCTCGCCAGTGAAGACGAGGTTCGCTGGGGTTTCGAACAGGCTCGGGAACATAGCCGCAGTGTGATTGTCGAGCAGCACTTCGTCGGCTCGGACCACAGGATCCTGGTGATCGGCGGAAAGGTGGCGGCGCTTGCCGAGAGGGTTCCGGCCCATGTGGTCGGCGATGGCCGGAGTTCTGTCGCCGAGCTCGTCGAGGAGATCAACCGCGACCCGCGGAGGGGAGAGGGCCATTCCTCGGTACTGACCCGCATTGAAATCGACGAATGCGTCGAGCATTTCCTGTCAAGATCGCAGCTGACCCTGGCGAGCGTTCCAGCGCCGCGTCAAATGGTGCTCTTGCGGCCCACCGCAAACCTCTCCACGGGTGGGACCGCGATCGACCGGACGGAAGAAATCCATCCCGAAAACGCGCTGATCGCCAGGCGGGCGGCACAGATCGTCGGTCTCGACATTGCCGGGATCGACTTCGTCTGCCCCGACATTTCCCGGCCGGTCACAGAGACCGGCGGCGGCATCATAGAGGTGAATGCCGGTCCTGGCTTTCGCATGCATCTCGAACCCTCGTCGGGGCGGGCGCGCAACGTCGCACGCCCCGTGCTCGATCTTCTCTTCAAGGGCGGCAAGGACGGCCGGATTCCGATTTTCGCGATCACCGGGACCAACGGCAAGTCGACCACCGCCCGGATGCTGGCGCACATACTGCAGGTGAATGGGGCAACCGTCGGGCTCACCTCCACCACCGGCGTCTACCTGAACGGCGAACGGATCATGACAGGCGATTGCTCGGGTCCGCAAAGCGCCAGGATCGTGCTGCGCGAGCCGGGCGTCGATGTCGCGGTGCTGGAATGTGCGCGCGGCGGGATCCTGCGCGAAGGGCTTGCCTTCGATGCGTGCGACGTTGGCGCGGTGCTGAACGTCCACGGCGATCATCTCGGGCTGAGGGGCATCGACACGATCGAGGACCTGGCGGAGGTGAAGTCGGTCGTGGTCGAATCCGTCCGCCGCGGCGGATGGAGCATTCTCAATGCCGATGATGTCCATACGTCCGCAATGTCGCGCGATGCTGGCGGCAGGATCTGCTACTTCTCGCTGGCGAACAGGAGCAAGTGGCCCGATTTCTTGTGCACGCACCTGGCCGAAGGCGGCCGCGCCGTGACGCGGGAGCACAGCAGGGACGGCTGGGACATCTTCATCCATGAGGATGGGGAGTCGATGTTCCTGATGAGCGTCGATGAAATTCCCGCGACCTTCGACGGTTCGGCTGAATTCAACGTTGCCAACAGCCTGGCAGCCGTGGCGATGGCGCATTGCCACGACGTTCCGGCGGCAACGATCCGGGCGGCCCTGGCCGAATTTGGCACCTCGTTCGAGCAATCTCCCGGTCGCCTCAACGTCTTCGACGGCAATGGTTTCCGCACGATCGTCGACTATGCGCACAATCCGGAGGGGCTGAAGGCGCTCGGAAAGCTCGTTGCTCATATGAGGCGCGGCTATCAGCGCACGATCGGCCTGGTCGCCATACCGGGCGACCGCCGCGATTGCGACATACGCGAGATGGGCGCCATCGCTTCGCGGATATTCGACGTCATCGTCTTCAAGGAAGATGAGCAGGAGCTGCGCGGCCGAGCCCCCGGGGCGATCGCCGGCTTGCTGCGGGAAGGCGCCTTTAACGCCGGCTGCGCCCCAGGCCGCATACACGCCGTCTGTCCCGAGAAGGAGGCCGTCGACATGTGTCTCCAGCTTGCACGGGAGAACGACCTCGTCGTGCTCACCGTCGACGACATCGAGGCCGTGTGGCGACAGGTGACCGGCTTCGGAGGCGCGACGCCTTCAAGGCGAGGTCCTGATCAGACCTCCGTCCGCCATCTGAGGGCTGGCTGATGTGGTCGCTGATCCTGCACGGTGGCGCCAAGGAGATCGATCCGCAAGAGGAGGAGGCGCATCGCAACGGATGCATCAAGGCACTCGAGGCAGGTCGGGCCGTCCTGGCCGGCGGCGGAACGGCGGTCGATGCGGTGGAAGCTGCCGGTCGTATCCTCGAGGCCGACCCGACGTTTAATGCGGGATATGGAAGTGCCCTCAATTCGGACGGCGAGGTCGAGATGTGTGCTGGCCTGATGGAGGGCAGGGACTTCAACGTGGGTGCCGTCGCCGTGATCAAGGGCGTGTGCCATCCAATCAGTGTCGCCAAGGCGATGCTGCATGAGGAGCCCATCCTGCTGGCATCGGAGGGGGCCCGGCGTTTCGCCACCGACAAGCAGCTGGAGCTTTGCGACCCGGCGGATTTGATCGCGCCGCAGCAGCGGGAGGCCTCCAGCAAGTCGGAGGCGAAGGATACGATCGGTGTCGTTGCCCTTGATCAGTACGGTGACATCGCCGTGGGCACTTCGACCGGCGGACTGGACGGCAGTGCTCCGGGTCGCGTGGGGGATTCTCCGCAACCCGGTTGCGGCTACTATGCCGACAACAAGTTGGGAGCCGTGGCCCTCTCCGGAGACGGTGAGCATATCGCGCGAAAGGCTCTCGCGGCCCGCGTCATGCAGGCACTCTCGGCGCGGCAGGCGCTGTCGTCGGGACAGGCTGCGGGCGGTCTGGAGCAGGTACTGAATCCCGCGCTCAGGGAAGTCGAGGCGATCGGCGGCGAAGCGGGAGCCATCGTGCTTACCGCGACCGGCATGTCTGGATGGGCGCATAACAGCAGGGAGTTCGCAGTCGCATTCATGACCAGCGAGGACAACCACCCGCAGGTTTTCTTGCGCAAGAGAGACGTGGGCAAATGACCGACAAGAAGAAAAAGCGATCCCCGAACGGGAAAACCGGAACGCTCGTTATCATCGGCGGCCACGAGGACCATGACGGCGATCGTGTCATCTTGAAGGAGGTAGCGAGCCTGGTCCCGAACGGCCGCCTGGTGCTTGCCACGATCGCGTCTCATGAGCCCGATGGGTATCTCGAAAAATATCAGAGGTCCTTCGGTGAGCTGGGCATCAAGGATGTCATCGAGCTCTACGTCAACGACCGCCTCGAGGCGGCTCATGAAAAAAAAATAAGCGCGCTTGCAGACGTGAGTGCGGTGTTCTTCTCCGGTGGCGACCAGCTCCGGATCACCAGCCAGATCGGCGACACGCCCATCGACGAGCGGGTGCACGAAATCTATGAAGCCGGAGGCATCATTGCCGGCACCTCCGCGGGCGCGTCGGTCATGAGCGACACGATGATGGTGAAGGGACCGAACGCAGCGTCCTTTCGGATCGGCCACATTCGTATGGCACCCGGCCTGGGCCTGCTGCCGAATGTCATCATTGACCAGCACTTTGCGGAACGGGGCCGTATCGGGCGGCTCATCGGGGCGGTGTCGCAGAACCCACGCGTCCTGGGCATTGGCATCGATGAAGACACCGCAATCGTGGTGAAGGGTGAGATGTTCAAGGTCATCGGCAGCGGCGCTGTTTATCTGGTCGATGCAGCCGGCGTGACGCATTCCAACATCGCGGAAGGTGAACCTGATGCCGCCCTTTCCATTCATGATTTGAGGGTTCACGTGCTGAGCTCCGGCGATGCCTTCGATCTCGCGAAGCGACGTCCGGCAGGCGTTCCGTGACTTCGACACCCTATGGCAAAGATACGGCGGAATAGCCTACGCCGACGCGCACCGCGACGCGCTCAATGGTGGACCACTGTGCAGGCCCAGCGCCGGAGTTCAGTATGTTTTCAAAGCGGATAAAGCTCACCATGCTGTTTGCGGCTGCCGCCCTGTCGCTGGCGGCATACAATCACGCGCGCGCCAGGAAGGCCTTGGCTGCCCGTTCGATGGGACGCACTCTGAGGGTGGATGGGGTGGACCTGAGTATCATCGAGAAAGGCAGCGGCCCTCCTTTGCTCCTGTTACATGGCAATGGCTCGGTTGCGGAGGATTTTGCGATTAGCGGCGTGCTCGACCTGGCGAGTGCGAAACACAGGGTCCTGGCGTTCGACCGGCCCGGCTTCGGCGGAAGCTCGCGACCGGCTCGAAAGCGATGGTCGGCGTGCGAGCAGGCCGATCTCTTCCACGAGGCCGCCGCCAACCTCGGCGTGCACAAATACCTCGTGCTCGGACATTCGTGGGGCGCTTGGATTGCGCTGGAGATGGCCCGCAGGCATGCTCCCTCGGTCGCGGGCCTAGTGCTCGTCTCGGGTTATTACTATCCCCCACCGAGGCCGGGTCTCGTTCTTGCGGCACTACCGGCCGTACCGCTGATAGGTTCGGCATTCCGTCACACCTTGCTGCCATTCGCAGTAAGGCTCGGCTGGCGATCGGCCATGCAAAAGATATTCCGGCCCGGGCCGATCTCGGACGCTTTTTCGGCGAGTACAAAGGAGGTCGCCAGCCGCCCCTCTCAGTTGCGCTCAGTCGGTATGGAAACAGCCCTGATGCTCGGCGCGGGGCTGTTTACGAAGCCTAGCTATCGGGACATCGACGTGCCGACCGGAATTGTCGCTGGCGCAGGGGACAGGCTGTTCGACGCCTGGCGTGAAGCGGAACGCTTGCACGCCGAAATTTCAGGGTCACTGTGAGATAATCCGGAATTCCGGGCACATGGCTCATCACAGCGACTCGCAGGCGGTGCTCCGAATGATCGACAAGGTCACCTGTATGGCTCGTCCACCAAAAGACGGAGACAGCAGCGACGGGCTCTCGCCAGTTGCACGCTGACCATCATCGATTAGGGCAGCCTGCGGCAGGGCAGGGTGCGGCGCCCAGCCGGTTCGCCAGGCGTCGCCCATTGGCCGCAGGCTGGGGGCCTACAGTGGACAGGCTCAGGGGGTCCCAAGCGCCGCCTGCGTGATCGGAATTTCCGCCACGTGATCCTCGATGCGGCCGACCGCACGGAGCCGGAAGATCAGATCACACAGGATGTGAGCCATGCGCGTGAAGGCCTCGCGCCGCCCGACATTGGTGACCCATTCCCTGTAGATCGCCGCGTCGAGCGTCGAGCGCCAGAACGCTGTCGCGATACTAGGGTGCTGTTCGCAGATGGCGCGCAGCGTGTCGTGGCGTATGAAGCCGACGCGCGATGGGTCAGCGGCGAGAAGGTGCAGTCCATCACGGCAAGATGCAGCCCGTGCAGATCCGGAATGTCGCCGGTCACGAAGGAGGACGTGATCTGCCGCTTGCCCTCGCCGGTATATTTGGTCGACCCGACCAGGCCGTCGACTAGAACAAAGGAATGCGAAGGCCGGTTCCCCACGAGGACCAGGGCGTGATTGGCCTCGAATTCCTTCTCCTGGATCGCGATGCCTCTCAGGACGGCGAGGTCGCTCTCACGCAGCTCCGAGATTCTCTGCAGCTTGAGGGCTTCCGAGGGCGAAATTGGGACAAAAGGGCCGATCTGGAAAAGTGTTTGAGACGAACTTTCGATCGCCTCGAATGTTCCGGGCCCGGGAGCGAATCGCACCTGATGCGGGCGGGCCAAACGAACCGCGGGGTCCTGTCTCGGAACAAATCATCCACGATCCAGTTGGGCGGGGATGCCATCAAAACTCATTCCCATGTCGAGGTGCGACGACAGACGAAGGAAGCTGAAGATGTCGAAATCTCCCGACCGCGCCGTGCCCGGCGAAGGCAAGATCGAAACCGGCCCGAAAACATTTCCGCAACAGGATCCGGTGGAGGGGTCTCGCGAAACTACCGATCGCGAACTCGAGCGCACGGGCGACGAAAATAATTCCGACGCAGCGGAACGCTTGCGCCGAGACCTGCAAAAAGAGGTTGCGGAAGAGACCGAGCTGCCCGAACGCGGCTCGCTATAAGGGCCCACCGGGCAGGACATGGAACGCTCCACCCGGGGCCGTATCGCTGCTTCTTCGTGCTGCCACGCCCGCCACGACCGAGCGGCGGCGATACGATACCAAGACGGCGAGGCCCTTTCCAACACCAAGGCGTTGCGGCCTCTCGCCAAGAACCTCCATCAGCCGGCGCCGGCAGTCCCTTCGGACTCGGAGGGACAGTCACTGTCGGCGTTCTGTCGGCCCGCTCGCGAGACATTCAAGCCGGGCCGTACGACGATTTTCTCCAGACGGACGCGTCGATCAATCGAGGCAACTCGGGCGGTCCGCTGTTCAACGCACGTGGCGAGGTGATCGGGGTCAACACGGCAATCGTCTCGCCGTCGGGCGGCAGCATCGGAATCGGGTTTGCGGTGCCATCGCGCACCGCCCAGAGCATCGCCGACCAGTTGATCCGAACCGGCCGGATCGAGCGTGGCTTCATCGGGGTCCGCCTGCAGGACATCACGCCGTCGCTGGCTGAGGCGCTCGGGATGAAGCATGAAAAGGGCGCGCTGGTTGCGCATCGACGTCAGCCTTCGATGCCTTTGGGCACGTAGTTAATAAGGCGGAACGAGCCTGGTGTTACGGAGCGGCAGTTTCATAGCGAATTGCAGACCGTCCGGGTGATACTTCAGATCAATCTCGGCCTCGCATTGTACGGCGACAACCTTCTCCAACAAGGTCGTACCAAATCCACGCCGTTTGGGAGATTCTACCTTTGGGCCGTCGCGCTCCCGCCAGAAAAAATCAAGCATTCTTGCATCTGCGGGCGAATCGACCGACCACCGGATTTCAAGCCTTCCCTCAGGCTTGGACAGGGCGCCATATTTCGAAGAATTGGAGGCCAGTTCGTGAAAGGCCATGCCGATAGGTATGGCGAGATCTGCGATGAGCGAAACATCAGGACCCTCCATCGAAATGCGCGAGGGCTCGAGCGTATCGTAGGGCCGGAGCTCTGTTTCCAGCAGCTTGTGCAATAAAGCTGTCTGCCAGTAGTCGTCCGTCAACATCGAGTGCGTTTCGGCAAGCGAAACCAGCCTGGCCGAAAAGTCCCTTACGAACTGGTCGACGCTTTCACTCGACCTGGCGGTTGCTCCCATCATCGCCCGGACATTGGCCAGGGTGTTTTTCACACGGTGATGAAGCTCCCGGATCAAAAGCCTCTGGCGCTGGGCCACCTCCTCCTGTTGCTCGAGCAAGGACTTGACCTCCAACTGCCGCGCGCGGGCGCGCAGGGCGGAGCGGACGGTGTTTAAGAGACTTGAAGCCAGTAGCGGCCGCTCCAGAACGATAACGTAGTGATCAAGAAATCTGAGTCGATCATCAAGTTCAGTCTTACGCATCGTCAGGAGGACGATGGGTAAATCCGACCACGCTGGCTGGCCGTCGATCCATGCGGCAAACAGCTTTCGATCGGAATGGGTCAAGGCTTCTTCGGCGACCACAAGGCACTGCGCGGTGTCAAGAAGGGAGACAGCCTCCTGCAAATCGCCACAAATCCTCGTTGCAATGCCTTTCGCCGTGAGGATAGACGCCGCAATCTTCGCATCGCGCCCGAGCGGGGCGAGGATCAGAACTCCATTGCTGGCTGACATCACGATGTCTGGTCTTTAAGGAGGTCGCTCTGCTTGCCTTCGAATGAAGGCACTCCCGTCAGGATACCTCGGAACTGTTCCAGGGGCTCTCCTACCGCCACACCGCCTTCGCTAATCTTGAATTCGCGAATAGTGTCCTCGTGTGAGCCGACCCGCTTTTTGACCACGGATATCGCCCGCCTCAAACGTCCACCATTCTCGAAAAAGCGCAGCAGCATTATGGAATCGCAGAGGTAGGTCATGTCCACGGGCGCCGCCATTTGGCCCAGCAGCCCATGGTTCGCCAACAGCAGGATTGTGACAATACCTTTTTGGTTGAGGTAGGTTAGGATCTCATGCATTTGGAGGACGAGATGCTGTTCCTCCGCCATTGCATTCAAGTATCCGGTCAGGCTGTCGATCACCACAAGCCGAGCATTTGCGCCGTCTATCGCAGCTTGGATGCGTGACGACAATTCACCTGGTGACAGCTCGGCGGGCTCTATTTTTTCGAGCAGGAGCACCCCGCTCTCGACGAAGGGTTCCAGCTCCAGGCCCAGTCCTTTGGCCCGCGCGAGGAAGATCCGCGTCGTCTCGTCGAACAATAGAACCAGGGCAGTTTCACCACATTGAAGCGCAGCGTGGCAGAAGGTCGATGCGATGGTGGATTTGCCGATTCCGGAGGGGCCTATCAAGAGCGTACTCGTGCCGCGTGCCAAGCCGCCTCCCAGGAGAGCATCCAGAGAAGTGCCACTGAGTGCCGGCGGCCCGTGCTCACCATCATCATGTTCAGCTGCGACCAGCCGGGGAAAAACCTTTACCCCGCCAGGACGGATCACAAAGTCGTGGAACCCGCCTCGCAGCTCTACGCCTCGCATCTTGATGACACGCAAGCGGCGGCGTTCACCTCCGTAAACCGGCGACAGCTGTTCCATCCTGATCACTCCATGGCTGATGGAGTGCAGGTTAAGATCGTCATGTTCAGCCGTCAGGTCGTCGAGGAGGAGCACCGTTACGTTGTGGAGGAGAAAGAAGCTCTTCAAGGCCAGCACCTGTCGTCGATAACGCAAGGAGCCTTGGGACAGCAAGCGGATCTCGGACAAGGAGTCGAACACCACGCGATCAGGCTGGAGCCGGTCGATTTCGGCGATCGCAGTTTGGACCGTTTCGCCGAGCTCGAGGTCGGACGAATGCACCAGTGTCTGGAGTTGCGAGGGATCCAAACTAAGTTCAGGGGGAACCAGTTCCAGGATCTCGATGCCGTCCAGCGACAAGCCATGTCGATAAGCTACCGACTGGAGCTCACGCTTGCTCTCGGAAAGAGTGATGTACAAGCATTTTTCGCCATTTTGGACGCCATTGATCAGAAACTGAAGGCCGAGTGTCGTCTTGCCCGACCCTGGGCGGCCCTCCACCAAATGGGACCGGAATTTTGCGTAGCCGCCTCGCAGGATATAATCGAGGCCCGGAACGCCGGTCGCTACAGGTGAAGCATCGTCTCTTTCCAAAGTTCCCTCACGCTCTGATAGAGAGCACCGGTAACGGTCGACTTTTTCAATAGTTCCACACTCCGCCGACTTTGCGGTGGACGGCAATTTCAACAAGACCGTCAGCAAGCCGTTGAACGGACGGTGCCTTCAAGTGCCGCCGTTGGGGTCGCCGCGGGGGTGCGGTGTAGATCCGGCGTCACTGACCTTGGTGGCGGCAAGTCGGAATCCGCTGAGCTGCGGGCGCTGCCAACAGCGGCGCCGAGCAGAAAGCGGTTCCTGCGGCGCAATCCTTAGACATTGGCACGTCCTCTACACGTTTGCGCCGCGGCACGCGCATCGCGCCAGCCGACGGAACATCGTGCCCTGTCGTACCGTTGAATGATGTTGGAGGCGGCGCATGCACCTTGTCCAGATACTGCTTCCTCGTTCCGACAACGCGGGAGAGCCCTTCGCCAAGGCAGACTTCGATCGTGTGAAGGACGAACTCGCCAATACGTTCAAAGGTGTTACCGCGTATTTTCGGACGCCCGCGGAAGGGGTGTGGAAGCCGGGAAAAGAGTCCGATATCGATGAGATCATCATCTTCGAGGTGATGACGGAAGAAGTCGATCTGCCCGACTGGCAAAAGCGCCGAGCGGAGCTCGAGCGCCGTTTCCGGCAGGACGAAATCATCATTCGCTACCTACCGATGGCACTGGTCTAATCAGCCTGAGAGGTTCACGACGCTTCTGCTTTGCTTTCAACATTTTGGGGGACCTCCTGCCAGAGCCCAGCGCTTTGCCGCTCTGTTGCGCCAATTGCGAACGGAGCAAGCTTTCAGGTGACAGTTTCAATCGCTGAACAGCAATCTCGGCATTCGACGAAATCTGAGATGGGCTGTTATCATAGTTAATTGCGAGCCTCCGGCGCCGTGCGTAAATGGACAGAGGTTTTTTCAGGAGAGCGGCATGTTGTACCCGGGTCATTTTTTGGAGCCGAACGAAATCGCAATGCTTGCCCGAGTTGCTGAGACGATCGGTAGCGAGCGAGGTGTCGCGCCTAAGTCGCCAGAGCGGGAGCGCTTGGCTGCACAACTGCTCAAGCTATTCATGAACGGCTTAGCTGGGGAGGATGAATTGTTGGACGCCGAGAGGAACCGGGCGCGACGTCAGCGCACGACTGTTTCTAAGCTCTCCGGCAGCGACATTGTGATCAGCGAGTCGGCCTGATCAGGACAAGCCCGCATCCGTCGCTGCAGCCGCCTGGCAAGGGCAGGTCGCATACGCGGATCCGGCTGGGCCAGCTCGACATACTGGTCAACAACGCGGCACACCAGGCCACCCTCGACGATATTGCGGACCTCTCCGCGGAAGAGCTGGATCAGACGTTCAGGACGAACATCTACGGCCAGTTCTTTCTGTCAAAAGCGGGATTGCGGCATATGGGCAATGGCGCCAGCATCATCAACACGGCTTCGATCCAGGCAGCTGATCCGTCCCCACAGCTCCTGGCCTACGCCGCCACTAAGGGGGCCATCGTGAACCTGACAAAGGGACTGTCCAAAATGGTCGCCAAGCGCGGCGTCCGTGTTAACGCCGTTGCCCCCGGTCCGGTCTGGACGCCGCTGATCCCTTCAACGACGCCACCAGAGAAAGTCGCGGAGTTCGGCCGCAACACGCCTATCGGGGCCCCGCCCACCCAGCCGAGCTGGCGGCCACCTATGTTCTGCTTGCTTCGGCAGACGCAAACTACATCACCGGAGCCGTCATAGCGGTAAACGGTGGTCGGCTCATGTAGGCGGCGCAGCGCTATCGGGGGCGCTGGCATCTGGCTGCTGACAATCCGAATCAGGCGATGCTCAAAAACTGATCATTCCGCTGCAAGCAGGTCCGCAAGTCTTGCGGCCTCTACCAGCTGCCTGCGATCGTATCCTCCTGCGCCGCGCGATGCTCTCCGCGAGGGCGACGTGTGACAGGCGGGCAAATTTTTATCGGTCGACCACCAATCTTCCTAATCCTCGATAATGTCGCGCCCCTCTGCTCTGAGGCGAGCAAGCCCATCGTGCATCGCCTTAATTGTTCTGGCGCATGAGCCTGCCACTCAGTGACCTCGCCGATGATACGCAGCGGGGCGCGAGAGCGGTAGGATTTCGTCGGATTGCTGGGAAACTTCTTATCGGTCAGGTTCGGATCTTCCACAAATGGCCCGGTGGGTTCAGCGATATAAATCCTTTGACGGCCATCGCCCGCAGCCAGTTCGGCGCCCCAGGTGGCGGCCTCAAGCGTTTGCGCGAAATAGATCCACGACATGGCTCTGGCCTGAAGTTGGAAGCGTGGCCGACGCATAAAAGATCGCCGCGCTGTGAATCGGCGTGCAAAATTGACCCCATAAGCCGGGGGATCGGCGTCCAATTTTGACCCCCCTGATGCTTTGATTTGCGACCATCAGCTCGTCGTGGCGAGCGGATGGTGTGGGGATGAAGTCGGTGGATACGATTGCCCGAGTTCGGCGCGCATTCCATGTGCAAGGATGGTCGCTCAAGCGGATTTGCCGCGAACTGCATGTGTCGCGGAACACCGTCCGCAAGATTCTCAGATCCAATGAGACATCGTTCTCCTTACGAACGCGAGCGGCAGCCCAAGCCGAAGATCGGTCCGTGGCAGGATCAGCTTGACGGGTTTCTGAATGGCAACCGTGGCAAGGCGGCGCGCGAGCAACTGACACTGATCCGGATTTACGAAGAGCTTTGCAGTCTCGGCTACGAGGGTGGCTATGACGCCGTCCGCCGCTACGCGAAGGGCTGGGCGAAGGCGCAGGGGTCGGCGACGGCGGACGCCTATGTGCCGCTGTTCTTCGCACCGGGCGAGGCCTACCAGTTCGACTGGAGCCACGAGATCGTCCTGATCAACGGCGTGACGGTGACCGTGAAGGTCGCCCATGTCCGGCTCTGCCACAGCCGCATGATGTTCGTCAGGGCCTATCCGCGCGAGACGCAGGAGATGGTGTTCGACGCCCATGACAGGGCCTTTGCCTTCTTCGGCGGCGCCTGCACGCGCGGCATCTACGACAACATGAAGACGGCGGTGGAAACGATCTTTGTTGGCAAGGACCGCCAATACAATCGCCGCCTCCTGCAGATGTGTAGCCATTATCTGGTGCAGCCGGTCGCCTGCACGCCAGCGTCGGGCTGGGAGAAGGGTCAGGTCGAGAACCAGGTCGGGCTGGTGCGCGAGCGTTTCTTCACGCCTAGGCTGCGCTTCAAGACCTATGAGGAGCTGAACGCCTGGCTGCAGGACAAGTGCGTCGCCTACGCCAAGGCGCACCGTCACATCGAACAGCCGGAACGAACGATCTGGAACGTGTTCGAGCAAGAGCGCGGCAAGCTGGTCGAATATCGCGGCCCCTTCGACGGATTCCATGCGGTGCCGGCCTCGGTGTCGAAGACCTGCACGGTTCGCTTCGACAACAACAAATACTCGGTGCTGTCGACGGCCGTCGGCCGCCCGGTCGAGATCCATGCCTATGCCGGCAAGATCGTCATCCGCCAGGACGGCGTGGTCGTCGCCGAGCACGTCCGCTCCTTCGGGCGCGGCGAGACGATCTACGATCCCTGGCATTACGTTCCGGTGCTTTCCCGCAAGCCCGGTGCGCTGGGCAATGGCGCGCCGTTCCGGGACTGGGTTCTGCCGTCGGCGATGGAGCGTATCCGACGCAGATTGAAGGCGGCGCATGATGGCGATCGGCAGATGGTGTCGATCCTGGCCGCGGTGTTGACCGACGGCATCGATGCCGTCGAGGCCGCCTGCCAGGAAGCGCTCGACCAGAACGTCTGCTCCGCCGCCGTCATCATCAACATCCTGGCGCGGCGACGCGATCCGGCGCCGGCAGTCACCATTCTCACCCCGGACGCTCTTCGCCTGCAGCACGAACCGCAAGCCGACTGCGCCCGCTACGACAGCCTCAGGAGGGCAAGCTGATGGAACGCACGCAGGTTCTGGAACTGATGGGCACGCTGAAGCTCTACGGGATGCGGGGCGCCTATGACGAGGTCATGGCGACAGGCATCAAGCGCCAGCACGAGCCGCCGAGGATCGTCGGCGATCTGCTATCGGCCGAGATCGCCGAGAAGCAGGCCCGCTCCATCAAATACCAGCTCACTGTCGCCAAGCTGCCGATCGCCAAGGACATCGATGAGTTCGACTTCGACGGCACGCCGGTCAATGAGGTGCTGGTCCGGGACCTTGCCAACGGCACCTTCGTCGCCGACCAGCGCAACGCCGTGCTCATCGGCGGCACCGGAACCGGCAAGTCGCATCTGGCAATCGCCATTGCCCGCGCCCTGACCCGCAACGGCTCACGTGGCCGCTTCTTCAACGTCGTCGATCTCGTCAACCGGCTCGAGACCGAGCACCGCAGCGGCAAGCAGGGCCGTATCGCCGACTACCTCACCCGGCTCGATTTCGTCGTGCTCGATGAACTCGGCTATCTCCCGTTCGCGCAAGCCGGCGGGCAATTGCTCTTCCACCTGATCAGCAGGCTCTATGAACGGACCTCGATCATCGTCACCACCAACCTGGCGTTCGGCGAATGGCCCGCCGTCTTCGGCGACGCCAAGATGACGACAGCGCTGCTCGACCGTCTCACCCATCATTGCGAGATCATCGAGACCGGAAACGAATCCTGGCGCTTCAAGAACCGCGCCTAATCACCTGCCAAGCGCCATCCGCGCTCGCCCGGGCTGCGCAACCCTGACCAGCTCCGCCCGGGCGAACGCTGACCGCCGCGCATTACATAAGGGGGGTCAAAATTGGACGCCGATCGAGGGTCAGTTTTGGAAGCCGTTTGACAGCCGCGCTTCAAATCTGCTCGGGTTCGGTGGTAAAATCGAGACTGCGTCGAGGTCTCGTCATCAGCCATAGATGTCTCTGTTCCCTGACACGAAAAGGCCACGACATTGGTGCCGTGGCCCTTCTGATGTGGCACTTTCGGGCTCAAGCGGCTTTTTGCTGCTCGGCCGCCTTATCGTTGACGCCGGACTCGCCGAGGGCAGTCAGCGCCTCATCAGTCGCCTTCTCCTCTTCAAGGGTGGCATTCAGCAATTCGACAATGTCGTTCTTGCCCAGCGAGGTGGCCCACGCGATCAGAGTGCCATAGCGCGCTATCTCATAGTGCTCCACCGCTTGAGCAGCGGCGACGAGGCCCGCATCGATCGAGTTTGAGCCTTTGTATTCCTCAAGGATCTCGGACCCTTCCTCGATGATGCCGTCGATGGCAGGGCAGGTCTTGCCGCGCGCGGCGACGCCCAGGATCTCGAATACCTGTTCCAGCCGCTCGACGTGGCCCTCGGTCTCGGCACGATGCTTTTCGAATGCGGCCGAGACCTGCTCGTCCTCTGCTCCCTTCGCCATCTTCGGCAAAGCTTTCAGAATTTTCTTCTCGGCGTAGTAAATATCCTTGAGGCCGTCGAGGAACAGGTCCTCAAGGCCGTTGCTGCTGGCATTGGCTTTCTTGGTGGCTGCCATCTGGAAATCTCCTCTGGTCGAAATCACCCGTTCGGGTGCCTTTCCAACCTCGAGTGCCGCGGTAAGTTCCCGCAAAAGAGATTTTGTTGATCATTTGCCCCACGGTTGCTCGCTAAGGCGAGCTTGGCGCGAAGTCAGGCGAAGCCGGCATGTCAAACGGCCCTTTAATTGCGGGTAGTTGTCAATTCAGATCTCGCATTGCCATCGCCGGGGTCATGGTCCTTTCCGAGGTCGAATGCCTCATGATGATGTTCGGGTCGGGCGCGCCTCAACGTTTCCAACGAGATGCAGGTAACCTGCTGTCAGCCGTTTGACCGAGGTCGCCGCAACCACCGTCGCGGCGGGGACATCACGAGTTCCGCGTTGATAGCGGCCCGAGAACTCGTTTGGGGTGGAGTCGACTGAGCCATCTTTTCGTTGCCCCACTCAAAGCTGGTGCCGTCAACCCAAATGCAGTGAAGAAGAACGGCGATCTTCCGTGCGACCGCTACTTTCGCTTTCTTCATGCCGATCCGCTTCGACAGGCGAACGCCCCACGCCTTCAGCGTAGACCATTTCTTCGTCCGATGCAGGAGCACGCTGGCCGCCTCGTACAAGTAGCTTCGCAGCAGTCGATCGCCCCAGCATGAGACGCGGCCATTGATATCCGTTTCACCGGACTGCTTTCGTCGCGGCGTCAGGCCGAGATAGGCACCCACGTTGGCGGCCGAGCGAAAGCGCGAGGGATCGTCGATCGTGTGGCGGAAGGTGAGCGCGGTCACCACACCGATGCCGGGGACTGTCATCAGCCGGCGTGTGGTTTCGTCTTCACGAGCGAGATGCCGGACCTGCCGATCGAGCTTCTCCTGTTCACAGCAGGCCTGCTCATGGACAGACAGAAGCGCCTGAATCAAAGGGCGAAGCGGATGGCCGTCAGCAACCAGTTCCCAAACCTTTCGCCGGAACTGTGACCCAATCGATCGACTGAACTGCAGCCCATATTCCTTCAGCATGGACCGTGTCTGATTTTCGAGATCGCGACGGATCTCGACAAGTCTTGACCGTGCGACGAGCATGGACCGGGTGGCCTGACTCTCTGTGCTCTTGACCTTCACTTCCCGATACCAGCCGACGCGAACCAGTTCAGCCAGGCCGCGGGCATCGTTCTCATCGCTCTTGTTCATTCGGACTGAAAGCGCTGCCTTGCATGCCGAGCATCAAGGCAGACGACCGGCAACCCGACCCTTTTCAGCTCGTGCCAGAGCCAGCTGGACATGGCACCCGCTCAAAACCGATGCGCTCGGCGTGAGGCGCACGTTTACGCAGCAGCTCCGTCAAGGCTCCCGGATCGGACTTCGCCTTTCCCTGGAACACCGTCTTTCCGGCATCATCGACCACGCAGACGCTCGTCTCCCTCTGCGACACATCCAGTCCGACATATTGCTTCACTGCGGCCTCCTTGATCTCAATGGTCGGCGGCTTTTGCCGTCAGCCGAGTCTTCGTTCAAAGGCCAGATCGGCGTCCAATTTTGATCCCCCTTATGCAATGCGCGGCGGTCAGCGTTCGCCCGGGCGGAGCTGGTCAGGGTTGCGCAGCCGGGGCGAACGCGGATGGCGCTTGGCAGCTTGATGGGGTGATCAGGCGCGGTTCTTGAAGCGCCAGGACTCGTTTCCGGTCTCGATGATCTCGCAATGATGGGTGAGACGGTCGAGGAGCACGACGTTGGATTTTCGCCGGTGAGACTGGCGGTCCAGGTGCTTCATTCCAGGCGCAGGTTCAGGCAGGAGAACAAGGCGAGAATTGACTATGAGTTACCGGGCGCGTTGAGCAATTTCTCGATGTCCCGTGCGGAGACCGGTTTGCTGAAATGATAGCCCTGCATTTCATCGCAATTATTTTTGAGCAGGAAGGCGATTTGATCGTCGGTTTCTACGCCTTCGGCGATAACCCTCATCTTCAACTTTTGACCCAACGAAATTACGGCGCTGGCAACAGCCTGATCGTTTTCGTCTTCCGCAACGTCGTTGATGAACGATTTATCGATCTTCAGCCGGGCTACCGGAAATCTCTTGAGTGCGCTGAGACTGGAGTAGCCAGTTCCGAAATCGTCGATCGATATCTGAACGCCGAGATGTTGCAGTTCGTTCATCGTCGCGACGGCGAGGTCGATGTCCTGCATGATGAGGCTTTCGGTCAACTCCAGCTCAAGGTAACTCGCTTCCAGGCCGCTTTCCTGTAATGCGTTGACGACGCGGTCGATCAGGTTCTTCTCCCTGAATTGCCGTGCCGACACGTTGACGCAAACGGTCATCGGCGGCAGACCCGCATCCTGCCAGGCCTTGTTCTGCCGACAGGCTTCATGCAGAACCCAGTCGCCGATCGGCACGATCAAACCTGTCTCTTCGGCCGTCGGAATGAACGTCATCGGTGCTACCACGCCTAGTGTCGGATGATTCCAGCGTATTAACGCTTCTACCGCAAAGACGCGCCCGGAACGAAGATCGACTTGCGGCTGATAAAGCAAGACGAATTCTGAGCGGGCCACGGCGTTTCGCAATTCCTCCTGAAGCACGAATTTTTCATGCGCCCTGGTGTTGAATTCGGGAGCGTAGAACTGGAAATTGTCGCGGCCGAATTCTTTCGCTCGATACATGGCCGCATCGGCATTGGCCAGGAGCGTATCCGGGCTCGTCCCATCCTTGGGATAGTTTGCAATGCCGATGCTGGCCGTCGTCCTCAGGTGGTGCTCTCCGATATGAACCGGCGCTGCAATCGCTGCCCGGATGGTCTGCAAGGTCTCCGAGATGAGATCGACATTCGTAGGCTGGTCGAACAGAACGATGACAAATTCATCGCCGCCAAGCCGCACCACGGTATCGGTCGCCCTTACGCATTCAACCATACGGCCGGCGACAGCTTTCAGCAGTTCGTCTCCGGCATTGTGGCCAGCGTGTCATTGACGAATTTGAAATTGTCCAGATCGATGAACACCACTGTCACCCAGCGATCGTATCGCTGAGCGTACAAGATCGCTTGAGAAAGCCGGTCCTCCAGCAAGGCGCGATTGGGAAGTCTGGTAAGCACGTCATGATTGGCCATGAAGTGAATCTGATCTTCAGCCAATTTGCGCTCGATCGCGATTCCGGCGATGCGGGTCGTGAAGTCAATCAATCGGGTCTCTGCTTCGGCCGGTTCACGCACCGTCATCGAATACATCGCAAAGACACCCAACACGGCACCTTGATGCGACAGGATCGGGGTCGACCAGCACGAACGATAGTCGTAGGGCGCCACCAGCTCGCGGTAAACTTCCCAGAGGGGATCCTGCAGGATATCGGCGACAATGACCGGCTCCCGCCGATAAACGGCGGTTCCACAGGACCCTACCTTGGGACCGATGGCGATCCCGTCGATGAGAACCGTATAGTCTCTCGCCAGGCTCGGCGCGGCGCCGTGCCGCAAGTGGATGCCGTCTTTGTCGAGCAGCAAGACGGAACCGAATATCCCGCTCAACTGGGATTCCACGAGGCGCATGAGACTATCGAGCACATCTTCAAGCGGAGCGCTCATCGCGATCATTTCCAGGATTTCCGCCTGTCCGTTGCGAAGCACGTCGGCCTGTTTGCGGGCGGTGATGTCGTGAGCAATGCCAACCAGACCGAAGATGGCATTTGCGGTATTGCGCAACGGAACTTTCGTCGACGAGAGCCATTTGCCGGCGCCCGACGCATCGACGACAAACTCCTCCTCGTCGATCATCGGTTGTCCGCTGTTGAGGACCTCTTGCTCGATGAGGCGGAATTTTTGGGCCAGTTCCGGAGCATGGAGATCAAAATCGGTCAAGCCGATCATGTCACTGGTCTTATCCCTGCCACTGTCGGCTGCAAGGGCGCTGTTGACCACGACGAAACGGCTTTGCGTATCCTTGACCCAGAGGTAGTCGGGCACCCAGTCGATCAACGTTTGCAGCGAGATGCGCTCGTCGACGATCTGGCGTTTGGTGGCAAGTTCGGTGATGTCCTCGTGCGTTGAGACCCAACCGCCGTCGGACATAGGTTGGTGACAAACCTGAATTGTCCGGCCATCTGCTAGGCTGGCCGTCCATGTTCTCGACGCGGTGCCCGAATTGACCGTACGAGCCAATGCGAGATAGTCGTCGGTTGACATCGCGGATGTCCCGGCGGCCACGCGTCGTTCCACAATCTCACCGAGCGTCAGACCCGGCCCCATTTGCTCGGGCGCAATGCGATAGATCTCCGCATAACGTCGGTTGGACAATATCAGCCGTTCATCGGCGTCAAAAAAGCAGATGCCTTGCGAGATGCTGTCGATCAGCGTGGTTAATCGAAGCGCTTGGCCTTCGAGCTCGGCGATCTTAGCTCCAAACTCATGCTCGAGACTTTGGTAGGAAGCAGTCGCCAGTTTTGCCAGTGCGGCTAGACTGGCCGACTCCGGCGCTTCGGCGGCTCTCGCGGATGATTTCGTGACCAAACAGAGCTCCTCGGGTTTGGTGCTTGGAGCAAAGCAAAGAGGAAGTTGTGAACTGAAGTTGCGAAGGCTACTCTCGAATGTACTAATCGCAGATGAATCGGCCTCAATGATTGAGGCCACTAGAGCCATATGCCTGCAAATAAACGCCAAGCTTCTGAAAAGTAAGCTCTCGCCGCCCGGCGATGCGACTGGGCGACGGCCGGTCGGCCTCAGCGCGCCTTCATCAGGACTAGGGTCACCGCCTAAGCTGATGCACGGCCCAGCATCTTGCCAGAAATTGGCGCTGCAAATGCGGAGCCTCAGCGTATTGCCGATTACCAATACGGCGGCCATTCGTTGGCTTCAGCTGGCTAGCGAGGCAAGATCAACCCAAGCGAAACCGGTCTTCTCAGGCCACGGCCTTGAGTGGCGCGGGGGTATAGGCCCAGGGCGGCAGGTCGTCGAGCTGGCTGTGCGGATGGCCTGCGACGATGCAGGTGTTGTCGTCGGCGAGGCACGCGTCGGGTCGACGCCTTTGAGTTCCGCAGTTCTACGAGCGAGGCGACGGTCGCCCAGAGCTCGCCACCGCCGTCTGAACCGGAGAGCGCATTCTTCCGATTGAGGCGATTGGCACCGTCGTGGAATTGAGCGAGCCGGGTTAGGGAACATTCCGTAGAAACCAGCGTTGTGGCTGTGGATCGGGTTATGGCTAGGCGGCGTAGGCGGTCCTGTTGGAACTATGTATTGGCGCGTGAAGCGTTGGCGTGACGTCCGTTGGAGGCATCCTAATGACCCGCAACCCACACAGCACCGCCAGCGTCGCCGGCCATCCAATCCACCCAATGTTGATTCCGTTCCCGATCGCTTTTTTTGTTGCTACCTTCGTTTGCGACCTGATCTTCTGGCGAACTGCTAACCCAGGGTGGATCACGGGTACGCTTTGGCTCCTTGGAGCGGGCCTGATAATGGCCGCTCTGGCCGCTCTTGCCGGTCTCACGGATGTATTGGGCGATGTTCAGATTCGCAATCTCACAGCGGCATGGCTTCATGCGGGTGGAAATGTACTTGTCGTTCTCATTGAGCTCTACAACTGGTACTCCCGATATGGACATGGGGAGGCGGCTGTGATTCCTACCGGCCTGATCCTCTCGTTGATAGTGGTTCTCATCCTGCTGTTTACAGGCTGGAAGGGATGGGAAATGGTCTATCGGCATCGCGTGGGTGTCGCTGACGGTTCGAACGAGTTGCGCTGAACCGGTGCAGCGCGAAGCCGCCTCAAGGCACAACCCTCGTCGGTGGCGTCACCGCCTCTCAGATTCTTCCGCAGACGTTCCGCACGATTGCCCGGGCTGCGGGGCATCGCGGAGCTGGACTTCACCTTTTGAACCACTCAATCCCGGGCGTTAATGCAGGTTACATCACGCGCAACCAAACTGCTGAGCGATCATTTGCGCTAGCAGCAAGAGGCCATCTCACGTCGAATGTTTGGCCAGTCAGTCGCACAGCAAATAATACGCCCGCATGCGCCATGGATTGCGCTTCCAAGCAGCGCCTGTTGTGGAACTGATGGATGACGAGGATTAGTAGCCTGAAAGGTATGCGGGGTTCGTCGCTAGAGGCTACCGCCTGTCCCCATGATCGGCCATTCCTGCTCCGCTATCTTGGATGGTCGGAAATCAAGCGGCATTTTTCTTGCGGTCAAATCGAACGGTGAGCCCGTGCTGGATCGCGGATTTCGCAACCGGTTATCAAGTCCCTCCGCCCTCGCCCCGATCGGCGGGGACATAAGCTGGCGGATCGCTTTGCTGCAAGCTCAGTTCCGGAGGGACTAAGCGAAGATGGCAGAGATCGGCCACTGGCTTCTAGGGCTCATTGGATACAGATGCCTCCACGGCTGCCAACGGCGCTTCCAAGCTCCAAGTAACCCCATGCGGCCCGTGCTCGAGATTTCCCTGCCCTCCAACCGGCGCTGGCGCCACCCGCTTCAGCACGACGGTTCCAAAGCCACCCTGTCCAATGCTCTGAACTTCCGGCCCGACGCCATTGGGCATTGGTCATGCGGAAGGAACTCGCCGTCGGCGGTGTATGTCGCGCACCGCCGATCCTTTCCCGCCGCGGGAGTTCGGCCGGAAAAGCCGGTCTATCGTTGCAGAAGACCAAAATGGGAACAGGCGGGAACGAGCCAAGCCGGGCGATCGAGATCTGGCCTAAGCTCTAGTCGCGACCGGTGATGCGTTTTTCTAGGCAATATGCGCGATCACCAGAAGAACGAACAGTGCCGCCCCAAACGCGAGCAGCGTATAGATCGCGAGGAGTAAAAGGACGGGGAAAAAGTCGCTTTGATAGGCTGTCATGATCATACGGATTAGAGGGCTGGCAATTTCATTGTGGGACGACTCATCGTTGTCTGAGCTTTATTATCTTCTACCGCCTCTGCCCGTTCTGACTTCGCAGTCGTCTTAGCGTTCTCAGCGGCCTTTAAAATCCTATTTGATATACGGGCCACCACCACTGGATCATCGCATAGATGGTCCAGTGCGACCGATTTGGCGAAGATTCCACCCCGCGTGTATCCATAGGCTATGAGCGTTGTTCCTGACTGAAAGTTCCCTCGAAAGTTTGACTCGGCGTCACGCGAACATTTTGCGCTTGGGAAATCTCGCCATTTTGGGATGGGACTTTGGTCCGATCACTGTGCGACCGAAGCCCGTGCACGGGAACGGTACGGCTGGCAACAAGTTCGGGGCTTCGGCGGCAGAAAGTCCTGCTGTCGCCAGATTACAAGAGGAGAAAAAGTATGAGAATGCACCTAACCAGCGCCGCAGCGGCGCTCGTCCTGCTTGCTGGCATCGGCGCAGCAGCGGCCGAGGATGTTGTCATCACACCTGAGCAGGACACCGTAGTGCGGGAATACGTGAAGAAGCAGCCAATGGCTTCGGTCAAGATTCCGGGAGTGGAACTGAAAGTCGGCACCGCTCTGCCGGACACGGTCGAGCTCCACGAGGTTCCGAACGTCAAATACCGTTATGTGGTGGTCGACAAACACACAGTTCTGGTCGACCCGAGCACCCGCAAGATTGTCAAAGTCTACGACTGAGACTTCGAAGGACCCACGCCCCGCCGCCAACCGGGCGGCGGGTATCATATCCCCACTCAACCGGACAAATGAAGATGAAGAACCCTGAGGTCGAGACCACGAAAGCCCTGGTAGCGCGCTTGGCAGATCTGCAGGCGAGAATGCGCGCAGCGCGTATAACCGACGCCGAACTTAAAATCTTTCAAAAGGTGGTGGCAACCATGGATGACGGTCGCGGTCAGATTCCTGGCGACGACTTGATCGCCGCATCTTTCCTCTCCGATGGGGTTGATCAACGGGCAGGATAGAAAAAGTAATGACCAAACTCTCCAACTTGGTCCGAATGGTTTGACTGCCGAGAACGAGTTGCTCGACGCGGCAAGGAACCGAAGGCGGCGCGCCGGCGGGCTTCATCATCGCGGGCGAGTGCGAACGGTTATTTTCCGAAGGCGCCAATCAGCCGTCGATATTGGGCCTCGGGCGGTCCGTACGCCCCGTTTGCCAGCTTAACCAACCCCGCTCGGTCACGAATGAGCACTTGCCCGCGCATGGAGCCGATCAGGCCTTGCCCCTCCAACTCCTGGAGTGCAACCGTCACGCCTGGCCGTCTTACGCCTAGCATTACTGCCAGAAATTCATGGGTGATGAACAGCCGCTCACCTATCGCCCGGTCGTCACACATCAGCAGCCACCGTGCCAAGCGTTCATTTGTTTTGGAGCGTGCGTTGACCAGTGCGGTGTGCATGGTTTGAACATGCAAAGCGTGGACGTAGCGCAGCAGGAACGACTTTAGAGTTTCGCTTTGCCGCAAGGCGTTGGTGAACATGTCAGCTTCGACCCTATACGCGTTGCTCGTCATCTGTATGAAGCAATCGTGACTGGCACGGTCGTCACCCATCAAGAGGGCCGATCCTGTCATCCCTTCGAGGCCGATCATGCCGACCTCCGCGTCGACAGCAGGCGCTTTGTACCCGACCACCGAGGCGAGACCGCTGTTCAGGAAGTAGACGTATTTGATCGGCTGGCCAGCCTTCTCTAATGAGGAGTGAAGTTCTAGGAAAACTTCTTCCAGGTGAGGCTTAAGCGATTCAAAGTCGTCAGATGACAGTTGCTTAAGCAGCAAATTCGCAGGTCGTTGGTTCATGTGGCGCTCGCAGGCACGGCGAGAGCGCTCTTTCTCCCAGCCGTTCACGCCGGTACGATTGAGTGAACGGTGGGTTAATCTACAAACCTGGCACAAAGCTGTCCGGCTAGGTACGAAACCGACAATCTACTTGCCAGCGACATCCCAACCGTACGGATTCGTACAATAAGTTAACTTGAAGCGTGGGCTTCGGGGGGCAAGATTTGGCGTTCGGCCTTGCTTTGCAGGGAGGTTGCGATGGATGACGTGCAGATGCTTGGCAAGGTCCAACCGTGCGTAGAAGTCGTTGAAGCATGCGGCGAATGGTTTGTCCGCGTGGTCGATGGGCAAAAAAAGACCACTCTTGCATTTGAGATTGAAGCGTTCGCCCTAGCCTTTGCGGAAGGCCAACGGATGCGCCTGGGTCTGGATACGTTCGTGCGGCTCTAACACAAGCCTAAGCATGGTCAGCTTGGATAACGTGCGGCTGTTAGTTTGAGCCGCCAAGCGTGAAAAGCATTGATAGCCCGAAAAATAGGCGCTAGGGGCGTGGCGTTCCGAGGTTGGGATCACCATCGCACTTGTTCGGCCGGCCGAGCTCTGCGTGGCCAGCCCTTCATTCCGGAAGTCCTCCCTCTCGGTGTTCTACAGCGTGGAAAATAGCCTCATAAACGCTGTCGATCTCACGCTTTTCACCGCGCAGGGTAAGCACGTCCTCGTCGAGCAGGACTTCGATGTCCTTCTCTTCCATACCGGGAACCTCGGCGATGACGCGAAGCTCATTGTCCGACTCCGAAATCTCCACCTTCGGCCAGCCATTGTCGAAAGACGAGAGCTGCCCCATAGAAGGCAAACGCGTCTGGAAGCTCCTCAACACATCGTCAAAGAGCCTATTTACCTCACGTGAAGCGAAACAAAGGGATCACCACCGCCATAGATGTTGGGGGCCTGATTGTTGTTGCGGCCCCACGGGATAAGGTCACGCATGTTCATCTTCATTCACTTCCATGTTCAAGAGCGCGGCACCGGACGAGCGCCGGTGCCTGTCGCTTCCGGTTCACTCTGACTTCAGGCGGCGTTCTTCTCAGCTTCGATCTGCCGTGGCTTCGCCTGGGCCGTGCTGCCGGCGATGGCGATCCGGCGCGGTTTCATCTCTTCGGGAAGCTCGCGCTTGAGATTGATGTTCAGCAACCCGTTTTCCAGGCTGGCGCCGACGACCTTCACATGGTCTGCCAGTTCGAACTGCCGCTCGAAGGCGCGCCCGGGAACGCCGCGATAAAGATACTGGCCGTTGTCCTCACCCGATTGCGAGCCGCTCACGAGCAGCAAGTTCGGTTGATGGGTGATGGTCAGTTGATCCTGCGAGAAACCGGCTACCGTCATTGTGATGCGATAGTCGTCCTCACCGATCTTGGCGATGTTGTAGGGCGGCCAATTGTCTATCGCGGTGACACGGCTCGCATTTTCGAGCAGATCGAAAATGCGATCGAAGCCGATGCTGGACCGGAACAAGGGGGTAAAATCGAGGTTTGTCTTCATAGCCACATCCTCCTTTGAGCAACATGGATACAAAAGGACGCCAAGAAAGCCTTGACGCCTCCTGACTTAGCACCGGCCCCATCAGGCGGCCGGCGCTTGTCGATTTAGAATGGCGGGTTGCGCGTTCAAGAGGCGCTTAGGAAAATTTTCAGGCAAGATCCGGGCGTATAGGGGAACACGGCGGTAAGAACGCGCTGGTTCTGCTGGCGAAAATTCGCCAGCAGAAAGCCCCCCCCTCGGATTCCGGAAGGCGGCGCTTGGGTTAAAGTCGATCTACCAGTGCTGTGAATCCGGCAGCCGCGATGTCGATCTCGTGACTGCGACCGGCGGCGGGAAGCTTCTCGCATTGATCCAATTGGCGCAACGCGTCCATGATGGCATCAAAGCTGACCGGTTCGGTGACCCCGGGCGGCATGCGCAGTGCCGGCATCGATTCCACTGCACAGGCATCCGATGCCCATGACGAGAGGATTGCACGCTTCTCCAGAGCCTCGAGCGTCATGTCGTCCAGCACGTCCTGAGGCCGCTTGAAATGCCGTGCCGGATGCAGCAAGCGGTCAAGAAAAACATCAGGGGCTTCGGGCCCGACTGGGCCAAAACTCGTCGAAATGGCTCTTTCCATTGGTGGTCTCTCCGCTTTCAATAGTCTCCTCTGTTGACGTCATCTTGGTGGCTCTCGTGATTTCCACCGGCTGAAATTTTGGAGAGTTTCGACCAAATTTCAATGGCGCCAACAAGGCCGCATCCTCTCGGTTCAGCCTAACATCAACATTTTTTCGAACCGGTGAAACAATCGGCGTGAATGTCAGTTCTGGCGTCTGAACAAGGCGCGCAGCAGCGCCAGGGTAGTCGGGCAGGAGAGCCAATCATGTCTTACATTTCCAGGAAGCGGCTGTGCATTGGCCTCCTCGCAGGAGTTTTGACGCTCTCGGCTGGCGGCTTTGCTCCGGTTTCAGCACAAGAAATCCCAAACGACTTCAGCGCCATCGTGCGTCAGAAACTGCCGGCGGTGGTCGCCATCACGACCAGGCAGATCATCCAGGACCAAACGACGCTCGACGATTTTCTGAACCCCTTCGACGGCCGCGGGCCTGTCCAGCCGCAGGTGCGGGAAGCGCTTGGCTCCGGCTTCGTCATCAGTCCCGAGGGCTATATCGTCACCAACAATCATGTCGTGGCCGACTCCACCGAAATACACGTCGTCTTCTCCGACAAGGAAACTTCGCCCGCGCGACTGGTGGGCCGCGATCCAGCAACCGACATCGCGGTGCTGAAGGTCGATCCACGGCCCAACATGACCATCGCGGTCTGGGGTGATTCCGACGCAATGCAGCCGGGTGCCTGGACGATCGCTATCGGCAGTCCCTTCGGGCTCGGGGGAACCGTTACCGTCGGTGTTCTTTCGGCCCGCTCGCGCGACATCCAGGCCGGCCCTTATGACGATTTCCTCCAGACAGACGCCTCCATCAACAGAGGCAATTCCGGCGGTCCCCTATTTAACGCACGCGGCGAAGTGATCGGCGTCAACACCGCCATCGTCTCGCCGTCGGGCGGCAGCATAGGCATCGGCTTCGCCGTGCCGTCACGAACGGCACGGAGCGTCGCCGATCAACTGATCCGCACCGGCCGGATCGAGCGCGGTTTCATCGGTGTGCGTCTCCAGGAGGTGACTCCGTCGCTTGCCGAGGCACTTGGAATGTCTGGCACCAAGGGAGCGCTGGTCGCCTCGGTCGAGCCCGGCAGTCCAGCGGAGAAGGCCGGCTTACGATCGGGCGACGTAATCACTCGGTTCAACGGCAAGGACATCCAGGGTGTCCATGACTTGACGCTGGCTGCGGCGAACGAAAAGCCTGGGTCGATAGCGACGTTGACAAGGAACCGCGGCAGCTCCCAGCAGGAGATGGAACTGACCGTCGGTCAACGCAAGGACGAGGAGGTGCAGACCGGTGCTGTTCCGAATCCGGAAGCGGCGGATCAAGGTCTCGGGCTGTCGCTCAGCCCAATTCCGGAAGAAGCGCGCCAGCAGCTCGGTCTCCAGCCGGGTACCACCGGCGTGTTTGTCCAGGAGGTCGCGCCGAACAGTCTTGCGGCTGAAAGCGGTCTCAAGCCCGGCGATGTGATCGTCTCGGCGAACAACCAGAATGTTACTCACCCTTCGGATGTCCGACAGGAGTGGGCGAAATCCCGGCAGCAGAACAAGCCGATCCTGTTCCGCATCGAACGGCAGGGACAATCGCTTTTCGTGGCCGTCTCAAACTCTTGAGCGAATATGTGCAGATGAAGATAGCCCAGATCGCACCTCTGATGGAGTCGGTGCCGCCGAGGCTTTATGGCGGGACCGAGCGTATCGTTTCCTATTTGACCGAAGAGCTGGTTCGACAGGGCCACGATGTGACGTTGTTCGCCAGCGGCGATTCAAGCACTTCGGCCGAACTTGTGGCGTGTTGCGATACTGCACTGCGCCTGAACCCGAACGCCCATAATCACATCCCGTACCATGTCATGATGCTGGAACAGGTTCGCCGACGGGCGGATAAATTCGACGTGCTACATTTTCACGTCGATGTCCTGCACTTTCCGATAATCCGTGATTTCGCGCAGCGAACCGTTACCACCCTTCATGGTCGGCTCGACCTTCCGGACCTGGCGCAGCTTTACGCGATATTCGACGACGTTCCGCTGGTCTCGATTTCCAATGATCAGCGGCGGCCGATGCCGCCGGTCAATTGGCTCGGAACCGTCTACCATGGCTTGCCGCCCGACGTTCTCCCCTTCCAGCCCAAGGCCTCGGGTTATCTGGCGTTCCTTGGCCGCATCTCGCCGGAAAAAGGGCCTGAAGTCGCGATGGAAATCGCTGCGCGCGCCGGAATGCCACTGAAGATCGCGGCCAAAATCGACGCGGTGGACCAATCATTTTGGACTGAGAAAGTCGAACCCCAGTTGGTTCGAAATTCGAAGGTCGAGTTCATTGGCGAGATAGATGAGCGGAAGAAGGCGGAGTTTCTCGGCAATGCGGCGGCGCTGCTCTTTCCTATAGACTGGCCGGAACCATTCGGCCTCGTAACGATCGAGGCGATGGCTTGCGGCACCCCGGTGATAGCCTTCAACCGCGGCGCCGTTCCAGAGGTCATCGATGATGGTGTGTCCGGACTGATCGTGGAAACCGTTGATGAAGCCGTAGAGGCTCTACGGCGGATAGACGGTCTCGATCGCGCCCGAGTGCGAAAAGCTTTTGAAAAGCGATTCACAGTCGGGCGCATGTGCAGCGAATATTTGGCAATCTACCGCTCGCTGGCGCGCGACCAACGATTCTCACTCGGCTCGCGAAATGGCTTCGCGGCAAAAGCAGATGTGGTAACCAGCCCTGTTTCAGGAGTGTTGGCTGTCTAGAGCCGCGAGGTTCTCGCCGGCTTCGGTCGGCCTCCAACAGCGAAACTTCGCCGAAAATCCGCCAAGGATTCGAAGGACGCTCTCCGCAACCGAGCATCACGGCATTGATGCGAGACACCGTTGATAGGGGCTGGGCGCAGCCATATGCCAGCATCGGCCGCCCGAATAGGAGGGTTGAGATGAGCATCGAAGTCGAAGAACGCAAGCTTAATCCAGCCGTTGCTCTTCCCGCACTCGATGAATCGGCACCGCGCGAGCCGCATAGGCAATTTGCGCTGAAGCACGAGGACTGCTTCGTCGTTGCGGACAGTTATGGCGATATACGCGGCACTGGCGACGGGCTTTTCCGCGATGATACGCGTGTGCTGTCGCGCTTCCGGCTGTTCGTCGGCGACCACATGCCCTCGCTGCTCGGCGCCTCGCTGTCGCAGGACAACATCCTATTCACAGCCAATCTCACAAATCTGTCCACCATTGGGTCCGACGGTAGTGAAGCGCTGCCGGGCGTCGTGCACATCGAGCGGACCAGGTTCATCTGGCAAGACCGAATGTTCGAGCGAGTCACTTTCACGAATTACTCTGCCCGTGAGGTGTTGCTGCCGGTCCGCTTCGATTTCGATGCCGATTTCCGTGACATGTTCGAGGTGCGCGGCACCACGCGCAGCCGGCGCGGCCGCGCACATGACGCCCTAGTCGGCGAGTCAGGCGTGACGTTTTGCTACGAGGGCCTCGATAATGTGGCGCGCCGATCGGTTATCGCCTTTTCGATGAGGCCCGACCAGATACATCCTCATCACGCCGAGTTCCTCATTCTGGTGGGAAGGCGCGACAGAAAGGCGCTGTATCTGGAAGTAGGTCAGAACGAAGAAGTCCCGTCCAGTGATCGCTTCCGCGCCGCTGCGGCGCGAGCGCGATTTGCAATGCGCTCGAAGCGTCGACAGGGCGCCACTGTCTTCAGCTCGGGCCGCGTGTTCAACGACTGGCTCACGCGCACACGGGCCGATATTGCCCTGCTGACCACCGATCTGGAGACCGGGCCATATCCGTACGCCGGCATTCCCTGGTTTTCGACCGCCTTTGGCCGCGATGGCGTCATTTCCGCCTTGCAGATGCTGTGGCTCAACCCTGAGCTTGCCCGCGGAGTGCTGGCGTTCCTTGCCCGCTATCAATCGACGGAAACTTCGGTATTCGACGATGCCGAGCCAGGCAAGATCATGCATGAGACGCGCAAGGGGGAAATGGCTGTGCTGCGCGAGCTGCCTTTCGGCCGCTACTACGGCGGCGTCGACACCACGCCGCTCTATGTCTATCTCGCTTGCTCCTACGCCGACCGCACTGGCGATCAGGAATTCGTCGATCGCATGTGGGATTCGCTATGCGCTGCAATCGGGTGGATGGAGGAGGTCGGCGCCCGCAACGGAGAGGGTTTCGTGACTTACAGCAGGGCGGCAGACACCGGGCTCTTCAACCAGGGCTGGAAGGACAGCGCCGATGCGATCTTCCATGCCGATGGCACAATACCGAAGGGGCCAATCGCGCTGGTCGAGGTGCAAGGCTACGTCTTCGCAGCCTATAGAGGCATGGCTGCGTTGGCAGCCAAGCGCGGCGACGTCGCCAAGGCGGCGCACTGGAGCGCCGTGGCGGAAAAGATCCGCAGCGGCGTGGAGACCCGGTTCTGGATGCCGGAGCGAAACTTCTATGCGTTAGCAATCGATGGGGAAGGCAAGCAATGCGCGGTGCGCGCCTCCAACGCGGGTCACCTGCTTTACGTTGGACTGCCATCGGCGGAACGGGCGCAGTCAATTGCCGAACAGTTGCTGTCGGCGCATCTCCACAGCGGTTGGGGCGTTCGCACCTTGGCCGACGATGAACTTCCGTTCAATCCAATGTCTTATCATAACGGTTCGATCTGGCCGCATGACACGGCAATCTGCGCCGCCGGGCTAGCCCGCTATCAGGAGCGCACCAGCGTGGTGAAGCTTATGAGCAGCATGTTTGAGGCGGCGGTCCGGTTCAACATGCGGCTTCCGGAGCTGTTCTGCGGCTTTACGCGCGCTACCGGCGACGCGCCGATAGCCTACCCTGTAGCCTGTCTGCCGCAGGCCTGGTCGGCCGGTTCGGCCTTCATGATGCTGCAGGCCTGTCTTGGGATCCGCGTCGACGGTTGGAAGTGCGAGATCAACGTCGAACGCCCGCGGTTGCCGATCGGCATCGACAACATTGTCATCCGGCATTTAGCCGTTGGGGAGGCGAAGGTCGATCTCAATTTCCAGCGCGTCGGCGACCGGGTCGTCTGCTATCTCGGCGAACGGCACGAGGGCCTGGTGCCGCTGGCCGTTCGCTCTTAGCAATCGCAGCCGGAGTGCCTGCCATCTGCTTCGAGAGCGCAAACTGGCCCATGAACAGCATCATGGTCGACGCCATGCCGATGGCGACAGGAAGACGGCCGAGCAGCGCCATCGGATTGCCTGCACGGTTCCTGCGGCGCGGGGGCAGCGCCGGCAGGCTGAGCCACTGCCAGACCAGCGCCAGGACGCCAAGCGGCACGACGAGGAAGAAAGCGCCGCGCCAGCCGACATAGGCGCCAAGAAAACTGCCCAGCGGGGCGGCGATGGTGGCCGCAATGGCATTGCCAGCGTTTAGCGTGGCGAGACCCTTCGGAACCATGTCTTGCTGCACGAGGCGCATGACGATCGGGGCCGACATCGACCAGAACCCGCCGATCGCGATGCCGAGCAGCGCCCGGCCACCCATGAGGAATCCGTAGTTTGGCGCGAAGGTGACAGCCAGCCCGGACACGATGAGGAGAAGGGTGAAGCCGGTCACGACCAATCGGCGGTCGATCCGGCGCGTGACGCTGGCGACCAGCAGCCTGGTGACGACGGCGAAAGCGCCCGAAATCGAAATCGCCTGTCCCGCGCGGCCTTCGGTGATGCCGAGATCGGCCGCTAGCGGCGACAGCAGGCTGACCGGCATGAATTCCGACGCGATGAGCACGAAAACACACAGCGCCATCGACAACACCGCGCCCCATGCGGCGCGGTCTTCGACAAGCCTTGTGTCGTACGTCGTTTCCATAATTGACATCCTTACAAGGCGACTGGGCGGATCACTCCCGTCGCCATGCCAGAAGATATTGCAGAGGAACCCATTTAATTAGACCAAGTAATTCGCATGGACTTATCTGCTCATGATATAAATGCCCGACGTGAGGTAGCCCTATGCAGCGCCATGGCATGAAGGATCTGCTATGGTTCGTGGCGGTCGCCCGGGAGCGCAGCTTCACCAAGGCGGCGGCCAAGCTCGGCACCTCGCAGTCGACCCTGAGTTCGACAATCAAGGAGCTTGAAGCACGTCTTGGCGTCCGCCTGCTGACCCGTACGACGCGGAGCGTCTCACCGACCGAGGCCGGCGAGCCACTTTTCCAATCTCTCGTTCCCCGCTTCGAGGATTGAGGCGCTGCGCCATCGCATCTGACCTGTGCCTATGGATCATGAAGCTGATACTGGCAAATGGTAGGTTCTGACTCCTAGCCCTTTGACAATGCGCCCCATTGTCGGTCGTTCAGGTCATCTTGGCGCCTTCCTGGAACCAGAATCGTCTTCGGCCACGTGCATAAAGCGAGCATTGCATGAGTGGGTCGGCTGCGGAATGTCAGCTTACTCGACCCCTCGGCCTCACTACCAGGGCGTTTCTGGCGACCTGCGGCTAGATCGGCGATATCTCAAAGCATGCAATCAGTTGCGTTCATCGTCCTTAGGTTCGCCAGACCATACGAGAGAATACGAAGGAAACGGCTTGGCGAACCATCCGCTAACGTATTGATTTTGTGTATAAAACGCTGACCCTCCGGGCCCACCATTGTCGTTTTTTATCAATAGCTTAGCCCCTATTTCTTCCTTCGGTTAGCCACGTGGAGGTGGCGAATCTCCGCGCATCACTTTGATTTTGGTGGGCTGCTAAGGGCAAGGCGTCAAAGGATGACATATCGAGTGCGCGCGGCGCAGCGAGCCAACGGATCCGCGCTCAATGATCCCTGTCGGCAAGACGAGCCGTTCTGGGGCGCGCATTTCACCTTTCAAACGGCGGATGAGAAGGTCCGCGACGCTTTGCCAAGTGGATAGGCATGCTGGCGGCCAGGCATTTCCCGGCACCGGTCAAGGCAGGCGACTCCGCCGCCGTGGTGGCCGTGCTGGTCAACTCCTGAATGACGAAGTCGCTACGAAGGATATGCCAGCTGGGCTGTTCAATTCATAACGCCACCGTCTTTATTTGTATCTGATCTGCTGATACATAACCCCGTGTGACGAGTGCAGGCCCATATGTCGAATGAAATCATGGTCGTCGATCCGCTTGAGCGGCTTGACTTGTTGAAGAGCCTCGCGAGCGAGGTCCGGGTCCGGATTCTCGATCTGCTGCACCGCAAGGGGCCTAAAAACGTCAATCAAGTGGCCGAAGAACTGGGTCTTCCGCAATCGACAATTTCCGCAAACATCCAGGTTCTTGTCGATGTCGGATTGATCGAGACGAAATCACAGAAGGCGCGCAAGGGAAGCCAGAAGGTCTGCTATTCGACCTTCTCCGAGTTGGTTGTCGTCTTTAAGGACCGCACCCCGGCGCAGGATCTCGGTGTCATAGAAGTGGCGATGCCGCTTGGACTCTATACAAGATGCGAGGTTTCCGCTCCCTGCGGACTGTGTTCAAAAGACGGCGTCATCGGACTTCTCGATGTACCCGACACCTTCCTCGATCCCGACCGTATGCGGGCCGGGCTGCTGTGGTTCACCCGCGGCTTCGTCGAATATCAGTTTCCCAACAATGCGACGCTTGCCAATGCCAAAGTCGGCGGGTTGGAACTGGCGATGGAGCTTTCGTCCGAGGTGCCGGGCACATCGAAGGATTGGCCATCGGACATCACGGTGGCGATCAACGGGCACGAGATCGATACATGGACGGCGCCGGCCGACTATGGCGACAAGCGCGGCAAACATACGCCCGGCTGGTGGAAGCTAGCCGGATCGCAGTATGGCGACCTCGTACACTGGCGCGTCACGAGTAACGGCACCTATCGCGGCGATGACAAGGTTTCCAAATGCTCGCTGGCCGATCTGGAACTCGAGCGGCACCGCTCGATCCGGGTACGAATCGGCGTGAAGGAAGATGCACGTCACCCCGGCGGCATAAACATCTTCGGCAGCGGCTTCGGCAATTATAGCAACGACATCGTTCTGCGCCTGCTGAAGGCTTGAGGGCATACTGAACCCTTGACGGGCGGATGAACTCCGCCCTTAACTGACCCACGACCCGGATATAGACCGGAAAGTCGGATTGATAGTCCGCAGTGGGAGGGATCATGAAAGCCAGAGTCACAGCGAACGCGGCCTATGCCATCGCGGATATCGACAAACGTCTTTACGGCTCGTTTCTCGAGCATCTTGGCCGGGCGGTTTATACGGGCATCTACGAGCCCGGACATCCGCAAGCGGATGCAGAGGGAATGCGCAAGGACGTGATCGAGTTGGTGCGTGCGCTCGACACGCCGATCTGCCGTTACCCGGGTGGCAACTTCGTGTCCGCCTACAATTGGGAAGACGGCATAGGCCCAAAGGAGAACCGCCCGCGGCGGCTCGATCTTGCGTGGCGCACCACGGAGCCGAACCTGGTTGGAATTCACGAATTCGCCGACTGGGCCGAAAAAGCCGGCACCGAGATGATGCTTGCGGTCAATCTCGGTTCCCGCGGCCTCGACGAGGCGAGGGCATTCGTTGAATACGTCAATCACCCGGGCGGCAGCTACTGGTCCGACCTCAGGGCCAAGAACGGACGAACGCAACCCTGGAACTGCCGCCTCTGGTGCCTCGGCAATGAAATGGACGGTCCCTGGCAGGTCGGCCACAAGTCGGCGAGCGAATACGGCCATCTCGCCAACGAGACCGCCAAGGCGCTGCGTGGCCTCGACCCGACGGTGGAACTGGTCGTCTGTGGCTCGTCGCATTCCAATATGCCGACCTATCCGCAGTGGGAAGCAACCGTGTTGGAAGCGACCTACGAGCAGGTCGACTACATCTCTCTCCACATGTATTTCGAGAATTACGAGAAGAATACGGCCGAATATCTCGCTCTTCCGGCCAAGCTTGACCGCTACATTGGCACGGTCGCGGGCATCATCGACTACGTGAAGGCCAAGACCCGCTCGAAGCGGGACGTGAAGATCTCCTTCGACGAGTGGAACGTCTGGTACCATCAGCGCAAGCGGGACGCCGAGCGCATGCGCGGCTGGGACTGGCCGGAAGCGCCCAGGCTTCTGGAAGACATCTACAATTTCGAGGACGTGCTGCAGGTCGGCTGCATCATCAACACCTTCATCCGCCGGTCGGATATTGTTCGCATCGCTTGCATTGCGCAGCTGGTGAACGTTATCGCGCCGATCATGACCGATCCCGGCGGCAGCGCCTGGCGGCAGACGATCTACTGGCCTTTCATGCTGGCCTCCAGGCACGGCCGCGGCACCGCGCTGCAGCTCGCGGTCGAGGTGCCTACCTATGACGCGGCCGCGGCCGACAAGGTGCCGTGGCTCGACATCGCAGGCGTGCACAATTCGAACGCCGGCACGCTCACCTTCTTCGCAATCAACCGGCATGGATCCGAGACGATAGAGGCCGACGTCGCTCTCGAGCGGTTTGCCGCCAAGTCGATCGAGCATACGATCATCCGTCATGACGATCTCGAGGCCTGCAACACGAAGGACGCGCCGGACAACGTATCACCGGTCAAAGGCAACGGGGCAGCGCTCAGCAGCAAGGGGATGACGCTGAACTTGCCGCCGCACTCCTACTCGATGGTGCGTGTGACACTCTGAATCAATATCCGACTATCCGATATATACCGTAAAATCCGTTGCGGGCGGTTTGGTTTGGTGTAGCATTGAAACGTTCAAGGCGGATCTAACCGCCGTACTCGGGAGGAAGCTGAGATGAACTTTCGCAGGATGATGGCCATAGCGGTGGTTGCGGCCGCAGGATTCTGGGCCGTCGCGGCCCAGGCCGAAGAAACCGTCATATGGTGGGATTTCCTCGGCGGCGGTGACGGTGTGCGTATGAAGCAGATGATCACCGACTTCAACGCCGCCCACGTGGGCAAGATCAAGATCGACGCCACGACGCTGGAGTGGGGCACGCCCTTCTACACAAAGGTACAGACCTCGGCCGCGGTCGGTGAGGCGGCAGACGTCATGACCTATCACGCCAGCCGCATCCCCCTGGCGGTGAGCCAGGACATTCTCGAAGAAATCACCGCCGACGACATGAGCAAGATGGGCCTCTCGGCCTCGGACTTCGCCAAGACGACGATGGACGCCGTGACGGTCGACGGCAAGCAATACGCAGTGCCGCTCGATACTCATCCAATCGTCCTGTACTACAATCGCGACCTTCTGAAGAAGGCAGGCGTGCTCGGCGACGACGGCCGTCCCGTGGGCATGGGCAACAAGGAGCAATTCACCGCGACACTGCAGAAGTTGAAGGACGCCGGCATCGAGTTCCCGTTGGGCAGCGTCACCGCCGATGGCAACTTCATGTACCGCACCATCTATTCGCTGGTGTGCCAGCAAGGCGGCGAGCTTCTGACGGGAAACGAATTCCTCGCCGGCGACAACGCTAAGAAGCTGGCGAACGCCTTAGCGGTTCTGCAAGGGTGGACGAAGGCCGGGCTGCAGTCGACCTATACGGACTATCCCGCAACCGTCGCCCTGTTCACCTCGGGCAAGGCCGCAATGATGATCAACGGCGTCTGGGAAGTCCCCACGATGACCGACCTCGCCAAGCAAGGCAAGCTGTTCGACTGGGGCGCCGTCGAGATTCCGGTGATCTTCGACAAGCCATGCACCTATGCGGACAGCCATTCATTCGCAATCCCGAAGAACAAGGGCAAGGAGATCAGCCCGGAAAAGCGTGCCGCCGTTCTCGAGGTGATCTCATGGATTGACAAGCACTCGCTGTTCTGGGCCACGGCAGGCCACATCCCGGCATACAAGCCAGTCACCGAGACGGCCGAATACAAGGCAATGGAGCCCAATGCGACCTACTCGACGCTGACGGCCAACATGATCTTCGATCCAAAGTCACCCAAGGCTGGTGTCGCCGGGCCGATCTTCGACATCATGTCCAATTATTTCGTGCCGACCCTCAACGGCGAGATGGACCCGGGCGAGGCGGTGAAATCCATCAAGGAAGAGCTGAACAGCATGTAAGGACTCAAAGGCTGGGGCCGCCCTACCAGAACGGTCCCAGCCATATTTGAGGAAGAGCCATGCTTCGCAACTCCCGCACTGAACGTCTTGTCGCGCTGGTGCTGGTCGCTCCCTTCCTGGCGATCTACTTGCTGACGTTCGTCTATCCGACGGTCCAGATGTTCCGCATTTCCTTCACCGATGCCCCGCTGATCGGCGAGGGGCGGTGGGTTGGTCTCGACAACTACCTGCGGCTCGGCAACGACCCGATGTTCCGGCGCGCGGTTTGGAACACCGCTTACTTCGTGCTGATGACGGTCGTCCCCGGGACGCTCATCGCGCTGTTGATCGCGCTTGGCGTGTCGCGCCTCAAGGGCCGGTTCCAGGCGATCGTTCTGGCGCTGTTCTTCCTGCCGTACATCCTGCCGGTGTCCGTAGTCTATCTGATCTGGGACTGGACGCTGAATTTCCAGTTCGGGATCGCGATGCATGCGCTGGACTGGCTGGGAATACCGCGCGTGCCGGTCTTCAAGTCGCGCGTCTGGTTCTTGCCGGCTGTGGCCGGGGTGACGATCTGGTGGACCGCGGGCTTCTCGATCCTCCTCTTCCTCGCCGGACTGCGGTCCATACCAGCGGAGATCTACGAAGCGGCGGCGCTCGACAACTCGACGCGATGGACCACGTTCCGGCGTATCACCTGGCCGCTGCTATGGCCGATCACCTCGCTGGTGTTCACCATCCAACTGATCCTGCAGCTCAAGATCTTCGACCAGGTCTATCTGTTCTCGATCGGCGGCCGGCCGAACGACAACATGGTGCTCGTCTACTACGTCTTCCAGAAGGCCTTCCAGCAGAACCAAGGGGGCAGCGCGGCGGCTGTCGCCGTGACCCTTTTCGTACTTGTGGTCGTCGTCTCGGTCCTGCAATTCCAACTGCTCCGGTTCGCCGAAAGGCGGCGCAGGTGAACGGCATGGCTGCGCAACGCTGGAACTTTTGGGGCGGGATAATCACGGCACTGACGCTCGTCTGGGCCGTCCTATGGGCGTTCCCGCTCTATTGGGGTGTGATCTCATCGCTCAAACCTGACAGCGAGGTCGTCCGGCCTTACATCGAACTCTGGCCCGAGACGCCGACGCTGGAGAACTACATTAACGCCCTCACCACCACAGAGATCGGCGCCTGGTACGTCAATTCGGTGGCGGTCGCGGTCGGCGTAACGGTCATCACCATCTTCATCTCGATGCTGTGCGGCTACGCGATCTCGCAGTTGCGGTTTCCGGGGCGGATCGCGCTATGGTGGCTGATCCTTGCCTCCTTCATGGTGCCAATTTCGGCGCTGATCATCAATCATTTCGTGCTGGTCGCCAACCTTGGCCTGCTCAACAGCTGGGCCGGAATCATGTTGCCGCAGCTTATCCACCCCGTCATCATCATCGTGTACAAGCAGTTCTTCGATCAGGTCCCGAAGGACTTCCGCGAGGCCGCGGTCATGGACAATGCGTCTGAATTCGGGATCCTCTTCAAAATCTACATGCCGATGAACTGGGGGGTAACGACGGCGCTGTCGATCGTCTGCTTCATCTGGACGTGGAACGCGTTTTTGTGGCCGTTCCTCTCGGTGACCCGTACCGAGATGATGACGATCACCGTCGGCATCACGCAGGTCAATGACGCCTTCGGTGTCTACTACGCGCGCCAGTTGTCGGCAGCCGTACTGGCCGGCCTTCCGGTGGCACTGGCCTACCTTTTCTTCCAGCGCCGAGTAACCGAAGCGATAACGCTCTCGGCAGGTATCAAGGGCTAGAGCGCGTCGGCGTAGAACCGGATTCAGACCTGACAGGTTCAGACCCCGTCAGCGCTCGTGTGCCAGGTCGATCCGTCCGCGGCGAAGAGATGCAGGGCGGCGGTGTCGAACTTCAGCCGAACGGCGTCGCCCGGTTTGACGCTCGAAAGCCCGCGATCTTGGGCCGTCACCTGCGTCCCATCCGCGAGCCGCGCATAGACAAGCGTTCGCTCGCCAAGGCGCTCGATAACGATGGCCGTGGCGGATGTTTCACCGCCTACGGAGACGACTGTCAGCGATTCCGGCCGCACTCCGAGTTCGCGCCAATCCATGTTGACCGGCGCGCCGGGAAGTTCGACGAGCGATCCATCCGTCAAGCGCGCATTGAGCTTGTCGCCTGAGCCCGAAACCGTAACAGGCAGAATGTTCATCGCCGGAGACCCGACGAAGGTCGCGACAAATCGCGACGCCGGACGTGCATAGACCTCGACGGGTCTTCCCACCTGCTCTATCCGGCAATCGTTGAGGACCACAATACGGTCAGCGAGCGTCATCGCTTCCACCTGGTCGTGGGTGACGTAGATCATTGTCGACTTCAAACGCTGATGCAGTTCGGCAAGCTCGACGCGCGTACGGGCTCGAAGCGCCGCGTCTAGATTGGAAAGTGGCTCGTCGAACAGGAATGCCTTGGGCTCCTTGACGATCGCACGCCCGATGGCCACGCGCTGGCGCTGCCCGCCGGAGAGCTGCGACGGGCGACGATCGAGCAGCGCTTCGATCTCCAAGATACGCGCGGCCTCAACGATCCGTTGGCGTATGACATCCGGCGCGACCCGAATGTTCCTTAGCCCAAAGGCCATGTTCTCAGCGACTGTCATATGTGGGTAAAGCGCATAGTTCTGAAAGACCATCGCAACGTTGCGCCTGCCCGGCGCAAGGTTCTCCGAGCGCACCCCGTCGATCGTCAGCGTGCCCTCGTCAATGCTTTCGAGGCCGGCGATCATCCGAAGCAGCGTCGTCTTGCCAGAACCGGATGGACCGAGAAACACGACCAGCTCTCCTGGTTCAATGTCCAGGCTCACGTCGCGGATCACTTCGACAGCGCCAAAGTGCTTTGATACGCCCGACAGCGCGATTCCCGTCATGCTTGCTATCCTTCTTTCCTGCATAATTTCGGATAAATACCCGATGTCAAGGAACGTAGAGGCTACGGCACAATGAGCGGCCTCATCCCTGTTCCCTGGAACAGCTGCCAGCTACCCTGCCAAAAAGCCGACAATCTGCTGTCAGCCAATAGCCGCGGACAACTTCGCGCCCGCGAGGTTGCCATTCGCCAGTTGGGCCGCAGCCCGCGCGCCGCCCAGGCTCCGGCGAAGCACCTCGGCGATGAGCCGCACCCTGTCGCGGCTCAGGGAGGCGCTCGGCGATCCGGTCTTGGTGCCTGCACAGGCGCGGCGGCAACCGGCTCAGCCTCGGTCAGGAAAGACAGCACGGCCGAGGGTAGCGCTGCGGAATTGGGCGCATAGATGCCGCAACGCGATATAAGACTCCTCTTGTTGACGCGTTTCCCCAGATAGTGCCAGACGGTGCGGGTGGCGTAGGGCAGGTTGTTGGCTCGCCACGATATGCCCATAGTAATGCCCCGCAGGTAACGCCGCTGGTACGTTTCGAACGGCATGAGGATCGTCTGTCCAAAGGTTGGGGCCTCGCCGCGCGTCAGTTCCGTCAAAAATATGCGCTGGTGCCGATACGCCGCGAGCCCAGTATAGCGTGAACGCTGCACGATGCCGTTTTCGGCATCTTCGATGCGCTCAAGCGAGGAAACCAGAACTTGTCCGTCATTCTCGCGCAGGTGAGCGCAGGCGCAGACGATCCGGTCGGGCCAGGACAGCGACGTGTGCCACGTCTGGAAGAATCCGAGATAGGGTTCGAGCGCATGCAGGTCGCCCGGAAAGGCATCCGCCAGGGGGCCTGTAAGGTCGGCGTGTCGGCGCCGCTCGCCCAATTTGCTGCGGAACACGCCCGGAGGAAGGTCGAAATCGGCTGGTTCGAGGCCAAAGGCTGCCGCGATCGTCAGGAGATTATGGGCGGAAGGAAGGGTTCCTGCATTGAGGTAGCGGTTGAACTGCTGCCGGTTGATACCGATGGTGCGGCATAGATCAGATACCGATCTGTGCGTGCTGCAGGCGAGTTTCAGGTTGCTGCTGAAATTGGCCCATGGCTTGCTCATGGAGACAGTATAAACTCGCTTAAAAACGCTTCAAGCGACGAAATTGCGCTGCCACGGGCTCTGCCTAGTATCGGCCACAAGGCTTCAGTCCAAAGGGGAACCCAATGAGCGCTTCCAGCAGGTTATCGAGTCTCTCACGCCGTGATCTTCTTCAAGCGGGGGTGGCTCTAGGCCTTGTCGCAGCCGCAGGCTCGCTGGCGTCACCGGCCGCGGCGCAAACGCCAGTGCGCGGCGGACAGTTGCGGCTGGGGCTCGATGGCGGCGCCTCCGCCGATACGCTCGACCCGGCCCTGGCGTCCGCCAGCGTCAATTTTGTGATCGCGCATTGCTGGGGCGATACGCTGGTCGAATCCGATCCCAAGACCGGCGCGGCGGTTCCCTCGCTGGCCGAATCCTGGTCACCGTCGGCCGACGCCAAGGAGTGGACCTTCAAGATATGCAAGAACGTTCGTTTCCACGATGGCAAGGCGTTTACCGTTTCCGATGCTGTCGAGACGTTGCGCCGCCACGCCGGGAAGAAATCGCAATCGGGCGCGCTCGGCCTGCTGTCCGGGATAGACCGCATCGAGGAACGGTCGGGCGACATGGTGGTGACGCTGAAGGAAGCCAATGCTGACTTGCCGCTGATATTTACCGATTATCATCTTCAGATCCAGCCAGGCGGCGGCGCGGAAAAACCGGCGGCAGCGATCGGCACCGGCCCCTACAAGCTGGTCGCGTTCGAGCCGGGCGTTCGCGCCGCTTTCGAAAAAAACACCGACGACTGGCGTCAAGACCGAGGCTACGTCGACAGCGTCCTTATTACCGTGTTGAACGATCTGACCGCCCGGGCCAGCGCCTTGCGCTCCGGTCAGGTCGATTTCATCAGCACCGTCGAACCCAAGATCGTGCCGTTGCTGAAGCAGGTTCCGGGCGTCGAGATCCTGCGCACCTCCGGCAAGGGATTCTATTCCTTTCTGATGCATTGCGACACCGCGCCTTTCGACAACAACGACCTACGCCTGGCGCTCAAATATGCGGTGGACCGCGAGGCTATCCTCAAGCGGGTTCTGGGCGGGTTCGGCACCATTGGCAATGATTACCCGATCAACGCCAACTATGCCCTCGCGCCCACCGATATAGAGCAGCGCAATTACGATCCCGACAAGGCTGCATTCCACTTCAAGAAGTCTGGCGTTCAGGATCCAATCCTGCTGCGCACTTCCGAGGCGGCGTTTCCCGGCGCGGTCGATGCGGCCCAGCTTTTCCAATTGAGCGCGGAAAAGGCCGGCATCAAGATCAATGTGCAGCGCGAGCCGAGTGACGGCTACTGGTCGGAAGTCTGGAACGTCAAGCCGTTCTGCACCTCCTTTTGGGGTGGTCGTCCGACGCAGGACGCGCGCTATTCCACTTCCTACGTTTCCAATGCGGAGTGGAACGACACCCGATTCAAGCGCCCCGACTTCGACAAGATGGTGGTGCGTGCGCGCGGTGAACTGGATGAGACCAAGCGGCGCCTACTCTACCGTGACATGGCGCTCATGGTGCGAGATGAGGGCGGCTTGATACTGCCGGTATTCAACGACTTCATCAACGCCTGCACGAGCCATCTCAAAGGTTTTGTTCCCGATATCGGCAATGACTTTTCCAATGGCCGCATCGCCAGTCGGGTCTGGCTGGAGGTTTGAACCGGGGAAGTGATCGTGCAATTCCCGCGGACGATGGTTGTCGCCGATTGGAGCTTTTGTGGTTGATCGCATGACGAACAGGAATTTCCGTGTCGTAGAAAATGAGTGGATCGTCCTGAAAGACGGCACCCGGCTCGCGGCGCGCATCTGGATGCCAGAAACGGTTCCTGGCGGCGTACCGGCGGTGCTCGAATTCCTGCCTTATCGAAAACGCAACGGCACCGCCGCGCGTGACGAGTCCACCTATCCGGTCTTCGCGGCGGCCGGCATCGCGGGCGTGCGTGTCGACATTCGCGGTTGCGGAGAATCCGACGGCGTGATCGACGGCGAATATACGGCGCGCGAGCTTGCCGACGCCGTCGAGGTTATCGAATGGATCGCTGCGCAGGACTGGTCGAACGGCAATGTCGGCATGATGGGAATTTCCTGGGGCGGGTTCAACGCGCTTCAGGTCGCGGCTCTCAAACCACCAGCTCTCAAGGCCGTGATTTCCCTGTCGTCCACCGTCGACCGCTACAATGACGACATCCACTACAAGAATGGCGCGCATCTGTCGGCGCAACTGTCATGGGCGGCGACGATGAATGCCTTCCAGTCGCGGGCACCCGATCCCGATGTCGTCGGAGAACGCTGGCGCGACATGTGGCTTGAGCGACTGGAAGGCGAGCCGTTCTTCATGGAGGAGTGGCTCTCCCATCAGCGCCGCGACGACTTCTGGCGTCAGGGTTCGATATGCGAAGATTTCGCCGGCTTTTCCATTCCCGCCCTGGTGATTGCCGGATGGGCCGACGGCTACCGCAACACGCCCTTAAAGGCCGTCGCCGGGATGCCGGAAATGGCCTGGGGCCTGATCGGTCCATGGGTTCACAAGTATCCGCATTTCGCCTATCCGAAGCCCCGCGCCGATTTTCATGCCGAGGCAATTTCATGGTGGCGGCATTGGCTATGCGCAGAAGACAACAAGGTGGAGCATACCCCGAGGCTGCGTGCCTATATCCTGGACGGGCCGCGACCCGGCCGCCGGCGCGAGACCGACCCGGGCTATTGGGTTGCCATGGACAGATGGGACGCTCCCGACACACTCGTTCTTAGCCTGGACGCGTCGGGCAGGCTCGCTCGGTGCACTTCATCGCATGCTAAGGGGAAAGCCCTCCTGCACTCCCCACAAGATACGGGCACCGCTGCGGGAGAGTTCTTTCCGCGCGGGCCAGATTCGGAAATGGCCGGTGACCAGCGTGTTGACGATGCTGGATCGATCACCTTCGACAGCGCCGTCCTTGCTGAGGAATGCGTCGTGTTTGGCCGGCCGCTCGCAAAGCTGTCGCTTTCCAGTGATGCCAACTTTGCCAACCTTGCCGTCAGGCTCGTCGACGTCCATCCCGACGGTGTGGCGACGCGCGTCAGCTACGGTGTGCTCAATCTCGCACATCGCGGCGGCAATGCCGCCCCGCAGCCTCTGAAGGCGGGCGAGACGGTTGAGATTGAGTTGATGCTCGACGCGTGCGGCTACCGTTTTGCGCCCGGTCACCGTCTGCGTCTGTCCTTGTCGAGCGCCTATTGGCCGACGATCCTGCCCCAGCCCTGCGACGCAACGCTGACGATCGATCTTGCCACGCTGCGATTGGAACTGCCGCTGCTTGGCCAGCATCGAAGAGTCGAAATCCCGCAGCCATCCAATCCCGATCCTCTGCCCCGTTACGAAGTCCTGACAGACGGATCGTCGGACCGATCTGTTGAACGCGATCTGCAAAATGGCGTGACGCGCTACCGGGTGCACGAGGACACAGGTCTTAGCCGCCATCCGGGCAACGGCTTGTGCACGCGCGACATCCGGCAGGAGGTATGGTCGATAGCGCCCGACAACCCGCTGTCGCTGACGGCAGAGATCCGCTGGACGTGCCGTGCAGAGCGGGAAGGCTGGCGAACGCAGAGCCATTGCACCACGCATCTCTCCTGCACGGCGACCGAATGGGTGATTTCGCAACGAATCGAAGCACTGGATGACGGCCGCAAAGTGTTTGAGCGCGAGCGCAATTCCCGCATCCCGCGTGACCACATGTAATAGATCGCCTCATAGTGACGCCCCGCAGGTAACGCTGCTGGTACGTTTCGAACGGCATGAGGATCGTCCGTCCAAAGGTTGGGGCCTCGCCGCGCGCCTGGGCAGTTCGGTGAATCGAATTCGATCGGGTCAGGATACCTGTCTGATGCCGGCAACGAACGGACGGCTGCGTTCCGTCAACCGACTGACAACTCAGCGTGCCGCCTCGGGCAGGATCGCGGTCGACATTTCAGGCAACGTCTGCCCTCCGTCCACAACGAGACTTTGGCCGGTGATGTAGGCCGCTTCGTCGGAAGCCAGAAAACGCACCGCATGGGCAACATCCTGTGGCGAGCCGAGACGGCGAAGCGGCACGGCGGCACACTGGGCGTCCACGAAGCTTTGGGACTGGTGCTCCAAAACGCCTTCCGTCAGAATGTTGCCCGGCTCAACGGCATTCAGCGTCACATTCCAAGGCGCAAATTCGAGAGCCGCCGTCCGCATGAAGCCCAAGATTCCTGCTTTGCTGGCCGCATAGTGCGAATAGCCGGGAGAAGATACGCGCGCACCCGTTATTGAGGACAAAAACACCACCCGGCCGTAACGCCTCTGCTGAAAGTAGGGCAGGCAGGCCTTTGCCAGCAGGAAAGGCCCTCGCAGGTTCACCGCCATAACGCTGTCCCATTCGTTTGCGGTGATCGACGCGATATTGGTGTTTGGATAGATCGCGGCATTGGCAACGGCGATGTCAAGTCGTCCCATCTCGGCAAAGATATCATCGATCACGCGCGCCACCTCCAACTCATCGCTCGTATCCATACGGCGATATGTTGCGGCCAGACCCGAGGTGCGAATGTTGGCAGCGGCGCGTGCGCCGTCGTCGTCCTTTATCCCCGTCAGAAAGACGTGCGCGCCGGCCCGTGCCAACTCCGTGGCAACGCCGAGTCCGATCCCGCGTTGTGCACCGGTGACGATGGCAACCTTGCCCGACAGATCGAAGCCACTCATTGAGCAGCCCGGGCAAACACGGGTAGCAAGCCGCCATGTGCTTCGATCAGCGCATCCACCAGGGCAGCGATTTCGGCCAGCGAAAGTTCGGCTGCCGTGTGCGGGTCCATGGCGGCTGCGTGGTAGATGTGCTCGCGGATCCCGGTGAGGGCGGCTGTCACCGTCAGCTCCTGCACATTGATGTTGCTCTGCATGATGGCGGCGAGCTGAACCGGGATGCGTCCGATCCGGATAGGCTGAATGCCATTGCGATCGACATGGCAGGGAACCTCGACCGCGGCGTTCGGCGGCAGATTTTCGATCAAGCCCCGATTACCGACATTGCCGTAGATCAGGCTTGAAGTCCCTGTCACGCAGGCATGGATGATGGCGGCGGCATACTCCTTGCTGCGCGAGACTTCGATCGGACGACTTTCGTCCTCGAGCTCATGGCGCAGTTTGTGCCATTGCGCCACCTGTCTTTCGCAGCGCGTGATGTATTCGTCGAGCGGCAGGTGGAATTGCTTCAGCAAATCCTCTCGGCCGCGTTTGATGAACCAGGGCGTGTACTCGGAAAAGTGGATGGAGCTCTCGGTCACGAAATGGCCGAAATGCTTCATGACTTCGAAGCGGACCGAGTCTTCGACCGGAAAAGTGCCGTCATGGGCGATCTGTTGCAGCCGCGGGTATAGATCCACGCGGCTGCCGTCAGCCAGGCGCTTCTCGAACTTGAGGAAGAATGCCACATGGTTGAGGCCGGCGCAGAGATAGTCGATGTCGGCGATATCCTCGTCCAGCGTGCGCGCCAGGAACTGCGATGTCTCCTGAACCGAGTGGCACAGGCCAACATAGTGAATATCCGGATAGCGCTCGGCCATGGCCCAACTGATCATGGCCATCGGATTCACATAGTTCATCATCAACGCCTGCGGGCAGTGCGTGCGCATGTCATCGGCGATGGCGAAGACGACCGGAATCGTACGTAGGGCTCGAAAGATGCCGCCGATGCCCAGTGTGTCGGCAATGGTCTGCCTCAGACCGAACGTCTTCGGCACCTCGAAATCGACGACAGTCGCCGGCTTGTAGCCGCCCACCTGCATCATCAGGATGACGAAGTCGGCGTCCTTGAGCGCGATTGCGCGATCGACCGTTGCGAGGAGTTTTACCTGGTCCTCAATCCCGAGCGCGCGACAGATGCGGCGCGTCATGATCTCGGAGGTGGCAAGGCGCTCCGGATCGACATCGTGGAGCGCGATCTCGCAACGCGCGAGAGCCTCATTGCTCAAAACGTCGCTCAAGATGTTGCGGGCAAACACGGTGCTTCCGGCACCGACCAGACAGATCTTGGGCATTGCACGGCATCCATTCTTTGCTGAGCCTTTCGGCGCAGCTTTTCCTCTTGCCATTAGAAACCGGAAAATGCTTGCTTGATTGTAAGTGTTATTTCCGGTTTTTAAGTGGGCAGCGTCAGCTTCGTCAGCGAAGAAGGGCGCGCAAACACGGGGACCACCTTGCGTCAGCTTGACCCGCGCCAGACAGGCAACCGTTTCCTCCAGCCGGATGAGTTCCTGGCCGAGGCGCACATGGTTGAGCCCATGCCGGAAGCTCACTGGCATGACCATGTGGAACTCAACGTCATCACGCACGGCAGCATGACCTATCTCATCAATGGCAAGCAGGTCAGCCTGCGCGAAGGCGCCATATATTGCTTCTGGGCCGCGGTCCCCCACCAGGTCATATCTGCTGGAGACGGAACGAAGCTCGTCTGCGTCTACGTGCCCTTTGCCGATCTCCTGTCGCTCGCGGTCTCCAGCGATTTCAAGAACGATCTCATGGCGGGTCACGTCGTCACGGCGTCGTCCGTCGACGCTGCCGACAGATTGCTGGTGATGCGCTGGGCGCGAGAATGGGACACCTTCGACGAAGTGGTCGCTGACTTATTGCGCGACGAGGTTCGCCTGCGCCTTCGCAGGCTGGCGGCAGACAGGCGGCTTGCCGATACAGAAGCGGGAGGCGTCGAGGCCGAACATCGTCGCCATGCAATGCATGTCGCTGGCCGGCGGGTCGTCGCGCGGGTGCAGCAGATGACTACCTTCATTAACAACGAGTTCGCCAACCCCATCAACGTCGCGGACGTAGCGCTTGTCGGCGGCCTGCACCCAACAAATGCGACGGCGACGTTTCAGAAGGTGCTGGGACAGTCGATCGCGCAATATCTGCGCCGCCGACGGCTCAACCATGCATTAAAGCTTTTGGCTGACACCGACATGGCGATCATCGAAGTTGCTTTCGAAAGCGGCCACGGCTCGCTCAGCCGCTTCTACGACGCCTTCCAGCGTCAGGTGGGCTGTACGCCGAAGGATTATCGCCGCCGCTTCCGGGGCTGAGCCCGGACCGGGCGGCGACGCCGCACCAACGCGCGAGACTTTTCAGTGCCAAAAGCCGCAGGGCTGAAAAAACTGAAAATTTGGGTCGAAACCGGCAAGAATATCAGAATTTCCAGCGATAGCGTTACCTTCTAGCGGTGCGAGCGGTGGCCAAAAGCATAGTGGGAACAATGCTGCCGCCCGCGAAGACACGGGAGAAAGACATGCGTTTGCCGAAGTCAGATGTGATCCTCGCCTTCAGCGTCGCGCTGGTGGCCGCAACCACCGGGGCGGCGCTGGCTGACGATGCCAAGCCCTTCTCCGGACAGACGATTTCGGTGCTCCTTCCCTCGCCCCAGGATGCAAACATGGCGGCGGATTTCGAGAAGGCCACCGGCATCAAGCTCGATCTGCAGACTGCGTCATGGGACGACGTGTCGGTTAAGATTTCGACGGCTTTGCTGGCCGGCACGGCGCCGGCTGACGTGACCGAGTTCGACTGGTCGTGGACAGGCCAGTTCGCGGCGGCAGGCTGGTATACCCCGCTCAACGATGTCGTCGACGCCGCGACACTCGACGACATCAGGGGTTCGACCATCTTTAATGTGAACGGCGAGGTCCTCGCCATTCCTTACACCAACGACTTTCGCGTCATGCTGGTCAACAAGAAGCAGTTCGGCGAGGCCGGGGTGACCGCCATGCCCAAGACGCTTGACGAGCTTGTGGCGGCGGCCAAGGCCGTGAAGGCCGCGGGCATAGTCAAGTATCCGATCGGCCTGCCGCTTTCGGCGACCGAAGGCGCATCGACGAGCTGGTACCTTCTGACCAAGGCGTTTGGCGGAGATCTCTTCGACAAGGACATGAAGCCTCTGTTCACTGCGCCAGACTCCGCCGGTTACAAGGCGATGGCCTTCGAGATGATGCTCTTGAAGGAGGGCCTAGTTGATCCGGCCTCGACCGGTCTTAAGGACAGCGAGATCAACGAGACACTTTTCGCCAAGGGCCTGACCAGCATCATGATCAGCGGCGAACCGGGCCGTCTTGGCGCTTACAATGATCCCGCACAGTCCGTCGTTGCCGGACAAGTTCAGGCGATCCCGGTGGCCACCGCCAGTGGCAAGACGCGCTCATTCGGACTACTGGAAGGCCTGGGTATCCCCAAGAACGCCCAGAACCCGGAAGCCGCCAAGGAATTCATCAAGTGGATGACGTCCAAGGATTATCAGATGCACAACTATGGAAACGGCGTATTGCCGACGCGCACGTCCGCGCTTGCAGAGCTGCAGCAGCAGGGCAAGCTGGTCAGCGGCGAGGCGCTCGTGGAGCAGGCGCCAACCGTCGAGGCGCTGTTCCCGTCCGGCGCGCCACCCTGGTATCCGCAATTTTCGTTGGCTGTCAACACGTCCATCAACAGCGCGGCAAAAGGCGAGATCACGGTGGACCAGGCCGTTCAGCGCATCGCCAATGCCGCGGCTGAAGCCGTAAAGCAGTGACGTCGCAAACGGTATCTGTCCTCCCGCGACGAGGTCGTGGCGCCCGCAAAGTTGCCGACGCGACGACCGCCTTTTTGATGGTTTTGCCGATTGCGCTCACCATGGGCGGGCTCGTTTTCTACCCGCTGCTGAGCACCGCCTGGGATAGCTTGCACCGCGTCAACCCGATGCAGGCGGGAACGCCGTTCGTCGGCATTTCCAATTATACGCGTGTGTTCAGCGACGCAGAGGTAAGACAGGCATGGCTTAACACGTTCAAGTATGTCGCCATCGCCGTTTCGGCCGAGACCGTGCTGGGGGTCTTGGCGGCTGCGCTCATCAATCAGTTGAAGAGCGGGCGTCAGTGGGTGCTGGCCGCCGTTGTGCTGCCCTGGGCGCTGCCCGGCGTGGTCAGCGGCGTCATATGGCAATGGATCTACTCGCCCGGCCCCGGCCTCCTCAACGGGCTGCTGGTGATGATCGGTTTAGACTACGAGGGTCATCTCTGGTTCAACAACAGCACCAGCGCCATGCTCGCTGTCTCGGTGGTGCATGTGTGGCGCATGTTACCGCTTACGATCGTCATCGTGCTGGCGGCGATGCAAAGCATTCCGGGGGACCTCTATGAGGCCGCGCGCATGGACGGCGCCAGTCGCCTGGTCATGTTCCGCAATATCACCTTGCCGCTGACGCGCGGCGCGATCGCGGTGGCGATGACCAATGCCACAGTGTCGGCTTTCAACCTGTTCGACGAAGCGATCGTGCTTGCCCGCAACAGTCTGGAGACGCGGCCAATTCTGCTGCAGATCTACCTTGAGGCCTTCAAGAAACTGAATTTCTCATACGGCATGGCATTGTCGCTGATGGTGACCTTCATTTCGCTCGCAATCTCGCTTGGTTATGTGCTGCGCATCCACCGCAGCACGAGGCTCGACTGATGAAGGAGCCTTGGCACATCCGTCTGGGAATCTGGGCCGGCGTTGCTCTGCTACTCGCCTGGTCGCTTCTTCCGATCTACTGGACGCTCGCCTCGAGCCTGACGCCGACGGTCGAGTTCAACGCTCGGCCGCTTCATCTTTTTCCCGAGCATCCCAGCGGCGAGCATTATCTGAGGCTTCTTGGCGTGCTCGACGGGCATATGGGCGGCGTCGACGTGGCCGGCGAGTTCCGGCTTGCGCTTTTCAACAGCATACTCACTTCGAGTGCTGCCACCGTGCTTTGCGTGCTGATGTCGCTGCTTGCGGCCTATGCCTTCGCGCGCCTCAACTTTCCCGGGCGCGAGGTGCTTTTCTACGCAGTAGTGGCGACCATGGCGGTGCCGGGGTACGCGGTGCTCATCCCGCTGTTCCGGCTAATGGTGTCGCTTCGGCAGATCGACGCCTATCTCGGCGTGACGCTCATCTACGTCTCGGCTTTCCTGCCGCTTTGCTTGTGGCTCTTGAAAGGCGTCATGGATACGCTGCCGCAATCCCTGGAAGAGGCGGCGCGCATCGATGGGGCAAGCCATATGCGCATCCTCTTTTCCATCATTGCGCCGATCGCGGCACCGGGACTTACGGCGGCCGCCATTCTCACTTTCCTTGGCGCTTGGGGGCAATATGCTGTGCCGCTCGTTTTTTCGCCCAAGGACACAAAACCGCTCACGGTTCTGATCCCGGAATTCGCCGGAAAAAACTTTGTCGACTATGGGCTCATTATGGCGGGGGGGTCTATAGCCATAGCGGTGCCCTGCCTGCTGGTGATCTTCCTTAATCGCTACCTCATTGCAGGCCTACTTGCCGGGTCAAACAAATAGCGCCCGTGGCCGAAGGGCAAAAGGGTTGCAACGGGCGCTTGGCAACGCAGGGTTCCCGTCCCCCACCAGCTATTTCTCGTCCTGCCCTATGTGGCGTCGCTTGTGCTGCTTGCGGGCCTGCGCTCGCGCACCCATCGGCCGATCTCCCTCGGCACCTTACAACAGGGAATAGTCCCGTTTCAGCTGGCCGGGCGGAAGGGTTTGGCCAATGACGCCGGGAAATGCAGCGCCAGCATTTGGCGGTTTCGCGAGATCAGGACCAGCACGATGATTGTCGCCAGATAGGGCAGGGCCGACAGCAACTCGGAAGGCACATCCAGTCCGAGCGCTTGTCCCTGAAGTTGCAGGATCGTCATGCCGCCGAATAGCCAGGCGCCGAGCAGGACGCGCAGCGGCCGCCAGGTGGCGAACACCACCAGCGCCAGCGCGATCCAGCCCTTACCTGCCGTCATATTCTCGACCCAGAGCGGCGTATAGGCGACCGACAGATAGGCTCCCGCGAGCCCCGCCATCGCTCCGCCGAACAGCACCGCCATGTAGCGGATCCGGATCACCGGATAACCGATGGCATGCGAGGTCTGTGGCGATTCGCCGATCGTGCGCAGGATGAGGCCGGCCTTGGTGCGGTAGAGGAACCAGCTGATGGCGACGAACATCGCGAGCGCCAGATAGACGAGCGGGTCGAAGCGGAAGAGCAGGGGGCCGAGCACCGGCAGGTCGGACAGGATCGGGATACTAACGCTATGCAGCGCTTCGATGGGATCGCTGCCGAAGCCGCGACCGATGAAGGCAGAGACGCCGGAACCGAAGATCGCCAGCGCAAGGCCGGCCGCATATTGGTTGGTGAGGAAGGTAAGCGCCAGAACGCCGAACAGCAGCGAAGCTGCGGCGCCCGCCAGCGCTCCGGCAAGGATCGCGACTGGCATCGGGTAGCCGGCGGTGACCGCCCAGAAGGCAAGCGCTGCGCCCATCAGCATCATGCCTTCGATGCCGAGATTGAGCACGCCCGATTTCTCCACCACCAGCTCGCCAAGTGCGGCGAAGATCAACGGCGTGGCGGCTATGATGGTGCCGGTGAAGATGGCAATGAACAGATCCATCAGGCTGTCTCCAGCGCATGCGCGTCTCGGGCCGGCCGTACCAGACGAACGCGGTAGAAGATGAAAAAGTCGGCGGCGAGCAGGAAGAACAGCAGGATGCCCTGGAAGATGCGCGTCAGCGCCGAGGGCAGTCCAAGCGTCATCTGCACGCCTTCGCCGCCGAGGAAAAGCAGCGACATCAACAGTCCGCCGAGCACGATGCCGAAAGCGTTCAGCCTTCCGATGAAGGCCACGATGATGGCCGCGAAGCCATAGCCCGGCGAAATCTGCGGCGACAGCTGGCCGAGCGGCCCGGCGGCTTCCGCCATGCCGGCAATGCCTGCCGCGGCACCACCTGCCAGCAGCCCGATCCAGACGGCAGCCGACTCGCGAAAACCGGCATAGCGCGCGGCCAGAGGTGCTGCGCCGCTGACCGACATCTTGTAGCCGAGGAAGCTGCGGTCGGTGAACAACCACATCAAAAGCACGGCGACGACGGTGACGAAGATCGAGGAATTGAGCCGGTAGGCAGGATCGAATGATTGAAACATGGCCGCTGCCGGCAGCAGCGCCGTCTGGGGATAGTTGAAGCCCGCCGGGTCGCGCCACGGTCCATGCACGAGATAGGACAGGAACAGCGTTGCGATATAGGTCATCATCAGCGTGACCAGAATCTCGTTGGTGTTCATGCGCGAGCGCAGGAAGGCCGGGATCGCCGCCCAGGCCATACCGGCGGCCATGCCGCCCAGGAACATCAGCGGCAGGAGCAGCGCGCTCTCCGGATCGGGCCAGAACAGGCCGACGCCGCTGGCGGCAATCGCGCCCATGGTGAATTGTCCCTCGGCGCCGATGTTCCAGACATTGGCGCGGAAGCCGACCGCCAGCCCACAGGCGATCAGGATCAGCGGCGAGGCTTTCAGCAGCCATTCCGACAGCCCGTTCATCGAGTTGAGCGGCTCGACGAAGAAGGCATAAAGCGTCGGCAGCGGATCATGCCCGAGCGAGGCGAAGAAGACGGAGCCGACGATCAACGTCAGTACGGACGCCAGCACTGGCGCTGCGATGCGCATCACGGCCGAAGGCTCCGGCCTTTGTTCAATCCTGAAGCGCAACGCTGCTACTCCCTGTCTTGTCCTTGCCCATGGTGCGGCCGGTCATCAACAGCCCGATCTCCTCGCGGTCGGTGCTCTTGCGCACCAGCGGCGGCGACACGCGGCCCTGGCAGATCACCAGCAGCCGGTCGCAGATCTCGAACAGCTCGTCGAGTTCTTCCGAGACGACGAACACCGCCGTGCCGGCGCGGCTGAGATCGACGATGGTCTGGCGGATGAAGGCGCTGGCGCCGACATCGACGCCCCAGGTCGGTTGGGAAACGAGCAGCAGCTTCGGCGCCAGCGCGATCTCGCGGCCGACGATGAATTTTTGCAGATTGCCGCCCGACAGGCTCTGCGCCGTCGAGCCCGGGCCGTTGGCCTTGACCTTGAACTTGTCGATGACGCCGGCGGCGAAGGCACTTGCCTTGCGGCGGTCGACAAGGCCCTTTCGGACCGTGCCGAAGCGGTGGGCGGTGAGAACCGCGTTCTCCCACAGTGTATGCGATGGCACGGCGCCCCGTCCAAGTCGTTCCTCGGGAACGAAGGCGAGGCCCAGCTTGCGGCGCTCGTCGGCACGCAGGCCGGCTGCTGGTGTCCCTGAGATCCTGACCGCGTCGCTCCGCCCATGTGTGCGCTCGCCGCTGAGCAAGGCGATGAGTTCGGCCTGGCCGTTTCCGGAGACGCCGGCTAGGCCGACGATTTCTCCGCCATGCACATCGAACGACACGTCCTTTAGCTCGACGCCGAAATGATCCCTTGCCTTGGCCGACAGATTGTTGACCTCGAGCACCGGTTTCTTACTGAGGGTCGCCGGGCTGACATGCATTTCCGGCAGCTTGGAGCCGACCATCATGCGGGCAAGCTCGAGCGAGGTCGTTTCCTTCGGCCGAGCGGTGCCGGTGACCTTGCCGTTACGTAGCACGGTGGCGGTGTCACAGAGTTCCTGCACCTCGTCGAGCTTATGGCTGATGTAGACGATGCTGCAGCCCTCGGCGGCAAGCTGCCGCAGCGTCTCGAACAGCTTGACCACGGCCTGTGGCGTCAACACCGAGGTTGGCTCGTCGAGGATCAGAAGCTTGGGCGCCTGCAGCAGGCAGCGCACGATCTCGACGCGCTGCCGCTCGCCGACCGACAGGTCATGCACCTGGCGATGCGGGTCGATCGGCATGCCGTAGCGAAGCGAAAGCTCGCGGATCTTCTCGGCGAGCGAGGGCAGGTCGAAGGCGCTGCTCGCCGAGAGCGCGATGTTCTCGACCACGGAAACGGATTCGAACAGCGCGAAGTGCTGATAGACCATCTCGATGCCGAGTGCGCGCGACGTCGCCGGGTTGTGCGCCGCGATCGGATTGCCGTCGCAGAAGATCTCGCCGGAATCGGCCTGCGCCGCGCCATAGATGATCTTCATCAGGGTCGATTTGCCGGCGCCGTTTTCGCCCAGCACGGCATGGATTTCGCCGGGCTGGATCGACAGCGAGACGTCGTCATTGGCGACGACGCCGGGATAACGCTTGCAGATGTTGCGCAGTTCTAGACGCGGATGCATGGCGGGTCCTGCCGTGGCGTGAAGCGAGGTTGGACGGGAACCAGGCGGGGCAAAGCCGAAGGTCGGTTTCGGCCTTGCCCCGGTCTATGGAGGCGATCAGCTCAATTTGCCGATCATTCCCTTGACGAACCAGTTCATGCCGCGAATGCCGTCATCGTCGAGCACCGATCCGGCCGCGACCTTGACGCTGCCGTCCTGGTCCTTCAGCTCGCCGGCATAGGGATGCACCTTGCCGCTGCCGATATCGGCCTCCAGCTGCTTCAGCTTGGCCTTGGTGTCGGCCGGTATGCCTTCATTGTAGGGCGCCATCTTGACCACGCCGCCTGCCAGTCCGTCCCAACGCACTTCCGGCTTCCAGCTGCCGGCGGCGACAGCCTTGGCGGCGCCGACATAGTCGCTGGTCCAGTCGAGCACGAAGGAGGTCAGCTGCTTGCCGGAGGCGAATTTCGACATGTCGCTGGCGTAGCCGATCGACCAGGCGCCGCCTTCGCCCGCAACCTGCACACCGGTCGCGGTATCGGTCATCGAGCAGATGACGTCGCAGCCTTGCGACAGCAGCGTCTTGGCGGCCTCCTTCTCCTTGCCCGGATCGAACCAGGAATTAAGGAAGATGGCGTTGCAGGTGGCGTTGGGGTTGACGCTCTGCGCGCCAAGCAGCAGCGCATTGGCCGGGCCGACGATGTCGGGGATCGGGAAGCCGCCGATGAAGCCGATCTTGCCCGTTTTCGACATGTAGCCGCCGGCCGCGCCGGCAACGAAGGTGCCTTCATAGTACTTGGCTTCGAAGGTGCCGAGATTGGCGAGATGGACGATGCCCGAGCAATGCTCGAAAGCGATCTTGGGGAACCGCGGCGCCACCTTCTGCATCGGCGTGCCGTGCGAGAAGCTGGTGCCGAAGATCAACTGGTTGCCGGCGCTGGCAAGCTCGCGAAAGACGCGCTCGGCATCCTGGGGCATGAAGATGTTGTCGATGACGGTGAGCTTCGCCTTGTCGCCGAATTCGGACTTGATCGCCTCGACGCCGAGGCTGTGCTGCTTGGTCCAGCCGATCTCGGCGATCGGCGAGACATAGACCACGCCGATCTTGAGCACGTCATCGGCTCTGGCGACGGTGCTTAGTCCTCCGGTGCCGAGCGCAGCACCCAGCGCGCCGCTGTATTTGAGGAAATTGCGTCTTGTCAGGTCGTTCATGATGGTAACCCTCTGTTGGTTTTTTTCGTTGATGCCCGGCTTGTCGGTGCCCGGTCTATTTTGGGGAGATGGACGTGCACATGCGTGGCGCTATCGCCATTCCCTGACGTCTTGGCTGGCTTCCTTGGCGCAACCGGCACAGCCGCGCCGTCGAGATAAGGCGCCAGCGCCTCGGCAGGCGTCATCTCCGGAAACACTTCGCGATCCATGATATAGCCGCGCACCACTGCGCGATGGTGGGTGTCGATCAGGTCCATGGCCTGTTTCAGGCGACCCTTTTCCAGCAGGTCGACGACCCGCGAGTGGTCGTCCAGCAGATTGCAATAGTCGAAATCGGCGGTGATGAGCGAGCGCAACAGCGTCGTGCGGCGCACCAGTTGCGCGTGGATTTCCTGCATCACCTTGTTGCGGCTGAGGCGCACGAACACGGTGTGGAATTCCTGGCCGAGCACATCGGCCAGCGCATCGTTGCCGCCGGCGACAGCCTGGCGCTGGCGCTCGACATGATGGCGCAGTTCGGCCCAGCCGGCCGGACCGAGCCGATCGCTGAGCTGCGCTGCCACCCCTTGCTCGACGAGCGTCAGCGCGTCATAGATTTCCATCGCCTCCTGCATGCTGGGCTTGGCGACAAAGGCCCCGCGATTGCGCTCTATCTGTGCCAGCCCGTCATCGGCGAGCCGGATCAATGCCTGGCGCACAACGATGCGGCTGACGTTGAATATTTCAGAGAGTTCGCGTTCACCGAGCTTGCAGCCGGGCACGAGTCGATGGTCGATGATGGCGCGGGTCAGCGTGTCCGCGATTGTCTGGGAACGGCTGCTCAAGGCGCGGCTCTCCGCCATTTCGACGACATGATCAGCAGGCTTTCGTGTGGGAGGCATGCTTTGTGGGGGCACGACATATCCCAGGTTCAGCTTTTCCATATCGGAATTCAATCATCATAATCTGTCAACACAAAAAAGGATTTTGGATGACAAAAAAATGTTGATTGGTATCCAATCTTGTGGTTTCGTTATGTCGAGACGTCGGGTTAGGTTCATGGTGAAGGGCTAACCGAGTTGGAGGGAAGCCGATGGCAACCCGTTGCGTTGACCGCGAGCTTCTGAACGACTGGCACATCGTTGCCGATCAGGAATCGCTCTCCCAGGCTACGCTGTTTCCGACACGCTTGCTTGGGGTCGATCTCGCCGTTCACAAACGCTCAAACAAGATCGAAGTCGCTCGCGCCGATACGGGCGCCACGTTGAAAAGCGCCGAGCGCTACGGCTTCATCTGGACATGCCTGGACAAACCCTGGCGCGACATCATCTACATCCCCGAGGCCAATGAGGCGGACCGGCATCTGGTCAATGGCGGCTCGATCGCGGTCAAGGTGTCGGGCCTTCGTGCCGTCGAGAATTTTCTCGATATGGGCCATTTCCCGTTCATCCATACCGGCTGGCTTGGCGAGGAACCGCATACCGAGGTGGCCCCCTACAAGGTGGAAATCACACCTCAGGACGAAGTGCTGGCGACCGAATGCAAATTCTATCAGCCGGTCGCATCGCCGACGGCCAAGGAAGGTTTTGTCGTCGACTACATCTACAAGGTGATCCGGCCCTATACGGTGGCGCTCTACAAGAGCAATCCGATCCAGAAGCATCGGCTGGATGTCATCACGCTGTTCGTGCAGCCGGTCGACGAAGAGAACTGCGTCGCGCATCCCTATCTTTGCTATCTCAAGGAAGGCATGGACGCGGCAACGGTGCGCAGCTTCATGCAATTGATCTTTGCGCAGGACAAGCCGATCCTGGAGAACCAGGTGCCCAAACGCCTGCCGCTCGATCCGCGCGCCGAGACGCCGATCCGCGCCGACGCCGTCTCGGTTTCCTACCGGCGCTGGTTGCGTGATCGGGCCGTCACCTATGGTGCGATACCGGCCCAGGCTTGATGACGTTCATGGGCATTCAAGGGGTAAAACGATGACAAAATGCACGGATCCGGTGATCCTCAATCTCTGGCATCCGGTGGGAGCGATCGCCGAGGCCGTGCCTAGCGGAGTCCAGGAAACCGTCCTGCTCGAGGAGCGCCTCTGCTTTGCGATCAATGCGGATGGCGAGCCCGTCGTCTGGCGCTCGCGTTTAGGTGCGCAAGGGCCTGGGCAGGTTTCAACCGCGGACAGGCTGCCGGCGCTAAGTGCCTACGGCTATGTCTGGACCTCGCTCGGGTCACCGCCGGCCGGTCTGTTCCCGATCCCCGAATATGACGAGCCGGATCGCCGCCGGCTCAATGCCGCGACTTTCGGGGTCAACGTCTCGGCGCCGCGCGCCATTGAGAACTTTCTCGACATGGGCCATTTCCCTTACGTGCACACCGATATTCTCGGCGTCGAGCCGCACACCGAAGTCAAGGAATACGATGTCGAAATCTCGGTCGACCGTGACGAGATCCTGGCCACGCGCTGCCGCTTCTTTCAGCCGATGGCCTCGACAGCTTCCGACGGTGGCGCCGACGTCGACTACGTCTATCGTGTGCCGCATCCCTTTTGCTCGGTGCTCTACAAATCGAGCCCGGTCGACGAGGCCAGGCGCGATGTGATCGCCATCTTCCTGCAGCCGGTCGACCAGGAACATGTGCGCGCCCACATGCTGCTTTGCGTGCTTGACGAAGACAATGAAGACAAGGTGATCAAGCGTTTCCAGCAGACGATCTTCGGGCAGGACAAGCCGATCCTGGAAAACCAGGTGCCGAAACGCCTGCCGCTGGACCCTCGCGCCGAAACCCCGATCCGAGCCGACAAGTCGGCCATCGCCTACCGGCGCTGGCTCAGCCAGAAGGGCGTGACCTACGGGGTCATCCCGGCCGCAGCCTGACAAGACATTTTTTGGGAGACGACGAATGTTGGAAGAAGCCAGAAGCCAGTGGCATCCGATCGCCGCTGCCCACGATCTGCCTCACCGCCACGTTTTCCATGGCCAGTTGCTTGGCCGGGAATTCGCCGTCTGGCGGGCCGATGACGGCTACGTCAACATCTGGGAGAACCGCTGCCTGCATCGCGGCGTCAGGCTGTCGATCGGCATCAATGACGGGCGCGAACTGAAATGCCAATATCATGGCTGGCGCTATTCGAACCGCACCGCCGGCTGCACCTATATCCCTGCGCATCCGGCCGACGCGCCGGCCCGCACCATCACCAACCGCACCTTCCCGGCGGTCGAGCGCTACGGCCTGGTCTGGTCCTCGGAAGAGCCGCGCGGCGAAGTGCCCGATGTTGCCGCGCTGGCCGAAGGCAAGCTGCTTGCCTTGCGTGGAATTCCAGTCAACGCGGCGGCCGAGAAGGTCGTCGAAAAGCTGAAAGCCTATCGCTTCCAGCCCAATGCGGCGATTGATGGCGAGGGCGCGGAAACCATCATCGAGGCCGCGCAGGATTTTGCCGTGGCGCTTCGCTCGCGCGACGACGGTGTCGAGACGCACGGCGTCTTCTTCGTTCAGCCGGTCGATTCCAACCGCTCGGTCATCCGTGGCGTACTCGATCAGGAGGCAGAGGGGCCTGCACGCTTCGCCATCCTGCGTCATCACAATGAACGGCTTTCCAGGCTGCGCGATGAGGTCGAGCGCGAAGCGGCGAGCGCACCTTCGCTTCTGCCTATTGAGCCTGTCTACGAAAGAGTGTCGGCCGAGCTTGCCGAGATGCCAGAAGTGACCACGCATGGCCGCAAGGCGGCGCTGCGCGTCAGCGTGGCCAGGAAATGGCAGACCGCGGACGGCATCGCCGGCTTCGAGCTTCGCCCGATCAAGGGCATCCTGCCGACGTTCCAGCCCGGCGCGCATATCGACGTCCATATGCCCAATGGCGAGGTCAGGCAGTATTCGATCACCAACGGCCCCGGCGAAACCGACAGCTTCACCATCGGCGTCAAGCTGGAGCGGGATTCGAAGGGCGGATCGAAATGCATGCACGAGACCGTGCGCGAGGGCGATGTGCTGGCAATCTCCGAGCCGCGCAACAACTTCCCGCTGCGCCGCGATGCGATCAAGACGATCTTCGTTGCCGGCGGCATCGGCATCACGCCACTGCTCGCCATGGCGCAGGCGCTGAAGAATCAGGACCTGACGCACGAGCTTCACTATTTCGCGCAAGGTGAAGAACATCTCGCTTTCGCCGAACGGCTGAAGCATCTCGGCGACGCGCTGAAGCCGCATCTCGGGCTCTCGCCCGATCAGACCGGCGCCGAGCTTCGTCAAGTCGTCGCCGGTTATCGGAATGGCATGCATCTCTACATCTGCGGCCCCGGCCCGATGCTGGAAGCCGCGCGCAAGATCGCCGCCGACCAGGGCTGGCCGGATACAGCCGTCCATTTCGAGTATTTCAAGAACGTCAACAAGATCGACGACAGTTCGAGTTTCGAGATCGCGCTGGCGCGCTCCTGCGTCACCCTTCAGGTGCCGGCCGGCAAGACCATCATGCAGGTCATGCGCGAAAGCGGCATAGACGTTCCGTCATCCTGCGAGCAGGGCGCCTGCGGTACCTGCGTGGCGACGGTGATCGAGGGCGAGCCCGATCATCAGGACGTCTACCTCAATGAAGCCGAGAGAAAGGCAGGAACCAAGATCATGACCTGCGTCTCGCGCGCCAAATCGGCGCGTCTTGTGCTCGACATCTAGGAGCTGCCGATGATCACCCTTTACGACTACGAACTGTCGGGCAATTGCTACAAGCTGCGGCAGCTGATGAGCTTTCTCGGCATCGAGTACAAGACAATACCGGTCGACTTCTATCCCGGCCGCGAACACAAGTCGGAATGGTTCCTGAGGCTCAATCCGCTTGGCCAGTTGCCGGTCATCGAGGATGACGGTCTGATCCTGCGCGATGCCCAGGCGATCCTGGTCTACCTCGCATCGAAGTACGATCCGTCCGGCACATGGTACCCCAGGGACAATCCGGCTCTGCTCGGCGAGATCAGCCAGTGGCTGGCCTTCGCCGATGGCATCACCGCCACGGCATCGGCCGCCCGCCTGCACGATGCCTTGTTCTACGATTTCGACATCGAAGCCGCGCGCGCTGGCGCGCACCGCCTGTTCCGAATCCTAGACGAGCATCTATGGTTCGGCGAGCAGCAGGGACGCCAGTGGATTTGCTCCGCCGCGCATCCGACCATCGCCGATATTGCCTGTTTCCCCTACGTCATGCTGTCGGAGGAGGGCGGCATTCCCCGCCAGGACTATCCGGCGATCCGACGCTGGTGCGATCGCGTTAAACGCATCAAGGGCTTTACGGTGATGTCGGGCGTATTCCCCGCCGGCCCCGGCAAGATCGCCGCATAGTCCGATCACAAAAGAGCCGCGCCGCCATGGCCCGGCAAAATAGAGTTTTGGGAGAGAAAAAAGAATGAAAACGCGCGCCGCAGTCGCTGTCGCCGCTGGAAAGCCGTTGGAGATCATGGAGGTCGACCTCGAGGGCCCGCG
>NZ_JBFUPO010000029.1:0-740 GCF_041355295.1 Mesorhizobium sp. RCC_202 | reverse complement strand
ATGAAAACGCGCGCCGCAGTCGCTGTCGCCGCTGGAAAGCCGTTGGAGATCATGGAGGTCGACCTCGAGGGCCCGCGCGATGGCGAGGTGCTGGTCGAGATCAAGGCGACCGGCATCTGCCACACCGACGAGTTCACGCTGTCGGGCGCCGATCCCGAAGGCCTGTTCCCGGCGATCCTCGGCCATGAGGGCGCCGGTGTGGTCGTCGATGTCGGCAAGGGTGTCACCTCGGTCAAGAAGGGCGATCATGTCATTCCGCTCTACACGCCGGAATGCCGCCAGTGTCCGTCTTGTCTGTCGCGCAAGACCAATCTGTGCACCGCCATCCGCGCCACCCAGGGGCAAGGCCTGATGCCGGATGGCTCGTCGCGCTTCTCGATCGGCAAGGACAAGATTTTTCACTATATGGGCTGCTCGACCTTCTCGAACTTCACCGTGCTGCCCGAGATCGCGCTGGCCAAGGTCAATCCCGACGCGCCCTTCGACAAGATCTGCTACATCGGCTGCGGCGTCACCACCGGCATCGGCGCCGTCATCAACACCGCCAAGGTCGAGCAAGGCGCGACCGCGGTGGTCTTTGGTCTCGGCGGCATCGGTCTCAACGTCATCCAGGGTCTGAAGCTCGCCGGCGCCGACATGATCATCGGCGTCGATTTGAACAACGACAAGAAAGCCTGGGGCGAAAAATTCGGCATGACGCATTTCGTCAATCCGAAGGAGATCGACGGCGATATCGTGCC
>NZ_JBFUPO010000028.1:0-743 GCF_041355295.1 Mesorhizobium sp. RCC_202 | reverse complement strand
GCAGTGGGAGAAGATGGCGCCGCATTGTCTTGGCAAGACGACGGATGCCGGACGCAGCGGCAAGGACAATCGGCTGTTTCTGGAGGCGGTGCTTTGGAAAGCGCGCACCAATAGCCCTTGGCGGGACCTTCCTGATGCTTTCGGCGACTGGAATGCAATTTTCAAACGCTTCGACTATTGGTCGAAGCGGGGCGTGTTCGAACGTATTTTCGAAGCGGTTTCAGACGATCCGGACATGGAATACGCCATGATCGACGCCACCATCGTTCCGGTCCATCGTCATGGACACGGCGCTAAAGGGGGACTCAAAATCAGGCGATCGGCAAGTCCAAGGGCGGTTGGACAACCAAAATCCTGGCACTGACCGACGCGCTCGGCAACTTGGTGCGTTTCATCCTGCTGCCCGGCCATCGCTACGACACTATAGGCGTCGCGTCTTTGATCGAAGGCATCGATTTCGATGGGTTGATTGCCGACAAGGCTTTCGATGCCAACTGGATCGTCGAGGAGATGAACGAACGAGGTGTAAAGATCGTCATCTCGCAACGGCCCAAGCGCAAGCTGCCAATCCAAATCGATGATGAGATCTACAAATGGCGCCATCTCGTCGAGAACTTCTTCGCAAAGCTCAAGGCCTTCAAAGGCATCGCTATGCGAAGCGAAAAGACAGATCGAAACTTCAGCGCAATGATCTACGCTTGCGCATCCGTCATCAACTCACGCTGATTCTCAACAGGCCCTAG
>NZ_JBFUPO010000027.1:0-834 GCF_041355295.1 Mesorhizobium sp. RCC_202 | reverse complement strand
CTAGGGCCTGTTGAGATTCATCTTGAGTTTATGACGGCGGCGGCGAGATGGATAATGGCGTTGAAGCTCTGGTCGGTTTTGTCGGCTCGCATGGCGATGCGCTTGAACTCTTTGAGTTTACAGAAGAAGTTTTCGATCAGGTGACGCCATTTGTACATCTCGACATCGAGCGGCAGCGGCTTTGTGCGGCGCGAATGCTGGGAGATGACGATCTTGGCGCCGCGCTCGTTGAGTTCTGCCACGATACTGTTGCTATCGAATGCCTTGTCCGCGATCAGCGCGTCGAAGGCGAGGCCCTTGATGAGCGGTTCAACGCCAACGGTATCGAAGCGATGGCCCGGCAGCAGGATGAAGCGCACGAGATTGCCGAGGGCATCGGTGAGCGCCAGGATTTTGGTTGTCATGCCGCCCTTGGAGCGACCGATGGCCTGGCTCTGAGTCCCCCTTTTGCGCCCTGGCCGTGCCGATGGACCTTGACGATAGTGGCATCGACCATGGCATACTCCATGTCCGGCTCGTCAGAGCACGCTTCGAAAAGCCGAATGAAAACATCGGTTTTGACCCAACCTCGGTATCGCGTGAAGACACTGTTCCACTTCCCGAAGGAGGCAGGCAGATCGCGCCAAGGGCTTCCCGTCCGCACGATCCAAAGAACAGCCTCGACAAACAGGCGATTGTCAGTCCCGCTTCGCCCAGGGTCCGTCGGCTTGCCAAGACAATGCGGTTCCATCTTCGCCCACTGGGCGTCCGTCAATACGAATCGTTCCATCCGAAGCTTGAATCACGCTCAGCCCCGGATGGGAATCCTGAATATCAACAGGCCTTAGAGCAATT
>NZ_JBFUPO010000026.1:0-1121 GCF_041355295.1 Mesorhizobium sp. RCC_202 | reverse complement strand
CACCTTGCATAAGCGATGTTGTATGAAGTGGTCGTCTCGTAAGAGACGCCAACGGCCGGGTGGCCACCCGGCCGTTGGCGCTGATCGTCGGATCGCGGGACACCCGAACCCGTGGGGTTAAGGAGAAGCAAGATCGCGATCGGCTCTTCATCGTGGCCCGGATGGTTGCTGGAACAACCTGGTTCGTATGCAAGGCAGGGACGACGAAGATGAATGAGACTAGCACAAAAACCGCCGGAATCGACACCAGCAAGAAGTCGCTTGATGTCGCAACCTATCCGGCGAGCGAGAGGTTGCGCGTAGCCAATGCCAGAGACGGACATCAAGAGCTGGTTGCTTGGCTGAGTGCGCGTAAGATCAAACGCGTCGGCATCGAAGCCTCCGGGGGTTACGAACGAGCCGTCGTGGAATATTTGCGCGAGCACGGCTTCGAGGTCGCTCTCCTGCAGCCGCGTCAAGTGCATGCCTTTGCCATCTACAAGCTGCGTCGTGCCAAGAACGATCGTATCGACGCCGCCCTCATCGCCGAGTGCGCTGCCAATCTCGCCGACCTGCATGAACCGCCAGACACCAGGCTGACCGCGCTCGCTGAGCATCTGCTCTTCATCGAGCAGCTGGAGTACGATATCGCTCACCTCAAGACGCGGCGCGAGCACTTCTCCACCAAGCGGATTCTCAAGCAACTCGAGCGTGACGTTCAGCGTCTGCAGCGGCGCCGCGAGGCCGAACTACTGCTCCTGCAGGTCGTCGTGTGCAAACACGATGATCTCGCTCGGCGGCTCGAGCTGATCGCCAGCGTCGATGGCATCGGCATACGCACCGCGCTCACCCTCGTCATCCTCTTGCCCCAACTCGGCAAGGTCAGTCGCGAGCAAATCTCTGCCTTGGTTGGCGTCGCTCCTTACGACGACGACTCGGGCGAACGTACCGGCGAGCGCCATATCGCCGGCGGTCGCAGTCGTGTCCGCCGAGCGCTCTTCAATGCTGCATTGCCCGCATCCCAGCGCTGGAACACCGCTCTGGTTGCTCTCTACGGCCGCCTTACGAACAACGGCAAGGCTCACAGGAAAGCCATCATCGCCTGTGTCAGAAAGCTCCTCATCTTCGCCAACGCCGTCGTC
>NZ_JBFUPO010000025.1:0-1133 GCF_041355295.1 Mesorhizobium sp. RCC_202 | reverse complement strand
ATGGCAACTGTGTTCATGCGAAAGCTTTTTTATCTCGGATGACGGCGTTTAGGACGACGAGAAGCTTCCTTGCGACGGCGATGATTGCCAACTTCTTTGACCCTGATCGGGCTGCGATGGCGCTGTAGAAATCTCTGAAGCGCTCACAAGCCCGGATGGCGCCGAGCGCTGCCATGTAGAGGGCACGGCGCACGCGCGATCGGCCGCCTTGGATCTGGCTCCTGCGATTGAGCTTGCCGCTCTTGTTGTCGAACGGGGCAAGGCCGGCGAGTGCCGCGATCGCCTTGGGTGATCGCAGGCCGAGCTCGGGCAGATGCGCCAGCAGCGAGAATGCTGTGACTTTGGAGACACCGGGCACGGAGACCATCAGCGCATTGTCTCGGGCAGTATCCTCGGATTGACGAATGGCTTCGGCAATCCGGCTCTCGGTCGTCTTGATGCGTGTGTCGCAGCTGACGATCATGTCTTCAAGGTCTTCGATGACCATCGCGTCGAAGGCCTCACTGCGAAGCTTCTTCAGCTTTGCCCTGATCTCGACCAGGTGGTCACGGTGGCGGGCAAGCGATTGAAGATGTTCGCCTTCCTCGCGTGGCGCCGGCTCGGCTTCAGGATGATAGCGCCGGCCATAGCTGCTCAGCATCCTGGCATCGAGAGGATCGGTCTTGGCGCGCCGTGCCGTCGACTTCGCATAGTGGTGGGTATGTGCCGGATTGTGCCGCGAGAACCCAATGCCGGCCTTGGCCAGCGCATGGCGCAACAGCCGGTCATGAACGCCTGTCGCCTCCATGACGACGAAGTCACGGGCAGGGCAAAGGCCTGCCACATAGGTGCCGATCGCATCAGCCTGGTTGTCGATGCGCTGACAACGGCCGCTTGTTTCATCAAAAAAGTCGAGCCACTGCTTGGAGATATCGCAGCCGACATAGTTCTGCATTATCATGTCCACGCCTCTTCCTGTGGTGCGAGGTCTGCTGGTTACAGCCCCGTGCAACTGTTCAGGTTGATGGTTCACCGGTGGGAAGGGACCGAGCCATGCCGCGGCCTGTCCTCAAAAGGACGACCAGGATCCTCTCGGTCTCCTTCCCACTTCAAACATAGCATGGGACCAACACACAGGATCCTCGGGTCTGCGC
>NZ_JBFUPO010000024.1:0-1212 GCF_041355295.1 Mesorhizobium sp. RCC_202 | reverse complement strand
TTCTCCCACAAGGAGGGCTTTGCACGGGAGCCGGTATCTGGCGCACATGGCGCACAGGCGTTTTTTGAAATGCAATCGGGCCGCTTTGGCGGGATATTTTGGCCGCTCCCGGGCCTCTGGCCGCTCGCGCGGCGGATTTTGGGCGGACTCCGCCTCATGCCGGTTTCCTCTTCGGGAAGAGGACTGCGGCCGCTCGCTGCAGATTGTAACCGCAGCCGGCAAGCATGCATTGCGTCCGGTTGGTCGCCAGGTTGAAGAAGCGCAGTCGCCGCATGCCATAGCGCTGCTTGAACACCGCAAACGGCCGCTCTACCGCCGCCCGCACCGTCGAGATCAGCCGGTTGCGCAGCTTCTGGCGCGGCGTCAGCGGATGGTGCTTGTTGGCTCGATGCATCAGCCGATCCTTGATGCCGGCCTGCTTAAGCCGGGCATGCCGGGCATGGGTGTAGTAGGCCTGGTCGCCATAGGCCGCCGCCTCGTCCCCGCTGATCAGGCCGTCGGCCGGCTCGGTGTCGGTGATCGATGCATCCGTGAAGTCCATGCGCCGGATCAGCGTGTGAGCATCGTCGACGCCGTTGTGCACCTTATAGCCGAACACGCTCTTGTTGCCCTTGCGCCCCCAGCGCGCATCGCTGTCGGCCGATGGCCGTGCCGATCCCTCCTCACCCTTCTTCGGCTTCGCCGGCGGGCGCGCGGCAGCTTGCATGAAGGAAGCATCAATCAGCGTGCCGCGCTTGACGATCAGCCCCTTCTGCTCAAGCTGCCGCGTGATCTCGTAAAACACCCGATCGATCAACCCATCACTCGTCAGCTCTTGGCGGAAGCGCCACAATGTCGAATGGTCCGGCGTGCAGTCCGACAGGCTGAAGCCGGCAAAGCGGCGGAACGACAGCCGGTCGCGCAGTTGGGCCTCCAGTGCGGGATCACTGAGATTGTTCCACACGCCAAGCAGCAGACAGCGCAGCAATGCCTCGGCCGGATAGCTGACGTTGCCCCGCCCCGGCTCGCTGCGCTGACCAAGAAGCGCCCTGATCGGTGCCCAGTCGATCACTCGTGCGATCTGGTCGAGCTCCGTCGTATCCGACCACACCAGCCCATCCGCAAGGCTAAGTTGACCAAGCACACGATCGACCATCCGAATCATCTCCCCTTCATCCTTGCCGACGGAATCACCAACCCGCTTCCGTGCAAAGGCCTCACAAGGGGAGAAGG
>NZ_JBFUPO010000023.1:0-3033 GCF_041355295.1 Mesorhizobium sp. RCC_202 | reverse complement strand
CCGAATCATCTCCCCTTCATCCTTGCCGACGGAATCACCAACCCGCTTCCGTGCAAAGGCCTCACAAGGGGAGAAGGAGAAGCACTATGCCAGGGTGCGCTCCACGATATCGCGCAGATCCGCCGACAGGTTCTCCGCCTTCGCGATCTTAAGCAGCGCGTCCCTGGCCTTGGCTTGGCGTCCAGGTTCCAGCGAGCGCCATGACCTGAGCGCCGTCGCCAGTCGCGCCGCGACCTGTGGGTTGCGCTTCTCGACCTCCAGCACCGTCTCGGCGAACAGCCGGTAGCCTTCGCCATCGGCGCGGTGGAAGCCGGTCTGGTTGGCGCTGGAGAAGGTGCCGATCAATGAGCGCATGCGGTTCGGGTTGGCGATCGAGAAGGCTTGGTGCTGCATAAGCTCGCGCACCTTGTCGACGGTTTGCGCACCAGGCACGCTGGCCTGGATCTGGAACCATTTGTCGAGCACCAGGGCGTCGCCGCGATAACGCGCCTCGAACGTCGCCAGCGCTTCCTCGGCTTGACGGGAACCGGCATGGCGGTGCGCCAGCACGGCAAGTGCGGCGGCGCGATCGGTCATGTTGGTGGCGGTGTTGAAGTGCCGCGCGGCAAGCGCGGCACCTTCCGGCAGCAGCGACAGATAGTCGAGCAAGGCGTTGCGCAGCGCCCGTCGTCCGGCGCTCCCCGCCTCCGGCGTGTAGGGGCCGTCGTCGCCGAGGCTTTCATAGAGCGCCGAGAAGCCCTCGCGGTTTGCCGCAGCGATCGTCCGCGCCAGTGCCTCGCGCGCGGCAAAGATGGCGTCGGGGTCGATGCCCTTGCCGATGTCGCGGGCAATATCGGCCTCGCCCGGCAGCGTCAGCGCCAGAGCGCGGTAGGCCGGCTCCAGCGTGTCGTCGCCGGCGATCTTGCCGGCAAGCGCGGCAAGCTTTGCCGTAAAGGCCGGCTCCTTGCCGCCCAGCACCTGGCGGAAGGCCGCGATCAGCGCGTCGGTGAGCAGCGTGTTGAACGCCTGCCAGCGCGCGAAGGAATCGCTGTCATGCGCGGCCAGGAAGAACTGGTCGTCGGCCTTCTGCTGCACCGAAAGCGTGATCGGCGCCGAGAAGCCGCGGTTGAGCGATACGGCGGGCCGTTCCTCTATGCCGGAGAAACGCACCGTGTGCCGGCGCCTGCGGACGTGGATGACGCCGTCCTCGACCGTGGCGCCCTCGACGGCGGTCCAGTTGACGGGCTTGCCGCCGGCGCCGACCAGACCGAAAGCCAGCGGGATGTGCATCAGCCGCTTGCGGCTTTCCGACGGCGTCGGCGGCACCGACTGCTCGATCTCCAGCGTGAATTCCTTTGCCGCCGGGTTGTGCGAGGAACTGACCGTCAGGTTCGGCGTGCCAGCCTGGTGGTACCAGAGCCCAAATTGCGCCAGGTCGCGGCCCGACACATCCTCGAACACTTTCACGAAATCCTCGATCGTCGCCGCCTCGCCGTCATGGCGCTCGAAATAGAGGTCCATGCCGGCCCGGAAGGTTTCGGCTCCGAGGATGGTGCGGATCATGCGCACCACTTCCGAGCCTTTTTCGTAGACGGTCGCCGTGTAGAAGTTGTTGATCTCGCGGTAGCGGCGCGGCCTGACCGGATGCGCCAGCGGGCCCTGGTCTTCCGGGAACTGGTGCGAACGCAGCGTGCGCACCTCGGCAATGCGCTTGACCGCGCGCGAACGCTGGTCGGCGGAGAACTCGTGGTCGCGATAAACCGTCAGCCCTTCCTTCAGGCAGAGCTGGAACCAGTCGCGGCAGGTGATCCTGTTGCCGGTCCAATTGTGGAAATACTCATGCGCGATGATCGCCTCGATATTGGCGAAGTCGGCATCCGTGGCGGTCTCTTCGTCGGCCAGCACATATTTGTCGTTGAAGACGTTGAGGCCCTTGTTCTCCATCGCGCCCATGTTGAAGTCGGACACGGCGACGATGTTGAAGACGTCGAGGTCGTATTCGCGGCCGAAGGCCTCCTCGTCCCATTTCATCGAGCGCTTCAGCGCGTCCATGGCATAGCCGGCGAGCCGCTCCTTGCCGGGCTCGACATAAATGCCGAGCTCGACAGTGCGGCCGGACAGGGTGGTGAAGCTGTCCGCCACCTTGCCAAGCGCGCCGGCCACCAGCGCGAAAAGATAGGATGGCTTGGGGAAGGGGTCGTGCCAGACGGCGTAGTGCCATCCATTGTCCAGCGCGCCGCTTTCGGCAGGGTTGCCGTTGGAAAGCAGCAGTGGCGCCTCGTTGTGCGGCGCCTCGATGCGAACCGTGTAGACCGACAGGATGTCGGGCCGGTCGAGGAAATAGGTGATGCGGCGAAAGCCTTCGGCCTCGCATTGCGTGCAATAGACATTGCTGGAGCGGTAGAGGCCCATCAGCGCCTCGTTGCCGGCCGGCGCGATCTCGGTTTCGAGACTGAGCTCGAAACGCGATGCCGCCGGCGGCACCGGGATCGTCAGCTGGTCCGGCGTCGCCTGATAGTCGGCGGGCGGCAGCGTCTTGCCGTCAATAGCAACGCTGAGCAGCTTCAGCCCATCGCCGTCGAGCACCAGCGGCGCCGAGGCGGCCACGCCCTCGCGCCGTGCGATGGTAAGCAAGGCAGTGACGCGGGTCGCATCCGGCGACAGGCGAAAGTCGAGGCTGGTCTTCGGGATGAGATAATCGCTGGGGCGATAGTCTTCGAGCCTGAAGACATGGCCGGTATCGGTGCGCATTCCGTTGGTTTTCCTGTCGATTTCGGTCGGACAGCGAACAATGCTGATCCAAGAATTTTGAGGTGCGCGCTCTTTACACGAAACGGTCACTCGACAAAACTATGCCAAGGCCAATTTCGCGGCTTCGTTTTTTAAAGCAATTCCAGGAAAAGCGTGATCGGTTTTCCGTCCGGAATTGCGTAAAAACAAAGAGATAGAGCGGTTCGCCGTTTCCGAAACGGCGAAACGCTCTAGGGCCTGTTGAGAATCAGCGTGAGTTGATGACGGATGCGCAAGCGTAGATCATTGCGCTGAAGTTTCGAT
>NZ_JBFUPO010000022.1:0-53167 GCF_041355295.1 Mesorhizobium sp. RCC_202 | reverse complement strand
ACTCCGTGGAGCAAAAGTCCGCCAGCAAACCACACCGCCTGAGCTAATGGTTGCGCTTCTCCCACAAGGGGAGAAGGTGAAAGCTTACTGCTTCAGCACATCCGCCCACTCCGGGTGGCGGCGGAACTGCGCGTTGGCGAAGGGGCAGAGCGGGATGATCTTCTTGCCGGCGGCGCGCGCGTCCCCGACCGCGCGGGTGACGAGGCGAAGCCCCGCACCCTGGCCGCGAAACGCGTCCGGCACCTCGGTGTGATCGATGATGAGCTGGTGCTCGCCGATCTTGGTGAAGGTCATCTCGGCCTCGGCGCCGCCCGGGCCGCGTATCACGTAGCGTCCCTTGGAGCCACGGTCTTCCAATTCGATCTCGGGCAGCTGGTCAGCCATTGTCTTTGCCTCCTTCAGCGGGCGCGAGGGCAAAAAGCCGCCGTGCCGCTTCGATTTCATTCGGCTGCACCTCGTGCCCGCCATCGTGCCATTCCACTGTGACATCGGCGCCGTCGGCGCGCAAATAGGCTTCCAGACGCGAGGTCAGGTTCGGCGGGCAGATCGGGTCGCGCCTGCCCGCCGTGATCAGCATATGCCGGCCGGCGAGGCTGCCCTGAACCTGCGGCTCGAACGGGATCAGCGGATGCATCAACGCCGTGGCATCGAACATAGTCGGCTGCGCGAACACCACCGATGCCAGGATGTTGGCGCCGTTGGAATAGCCTAGCCCGAACACCGCCGACGGCTTTGCCGCCTCGACATGCGTCTTGACGAAGCCGGCCATCTTTTCCGTCGCCCGTGCCAGATCGTCCATGTCGTAGACGCCCTCGCCGGTGCGGCGGAAGAAACGCGCCGCGCCATATTCGGACACGTCGCCACGCGGCGACACGATGGTCGCCGCCGGCAGCAGCTCGCGCCCAAAAGTCAGGAGCTGATTTTCGTCGGCCCCGGTGCCGTGGAAGACGAACAGCAGCGGGCCGCCCGGCGAGCCGGGCAGCACTTTGTGGATGTAGGCGTCCCTGTTCATCGCCTTAGCCTTCCAGCTTCTGCAGGTGCTCTTCGAGATAGGGCCGCAGATGCTGGTGCTGCATGGGCAGCTTCAGCGCCTCGCCCAGATGCGCGGTATCTTCGTCGCGGTTGAAGCCCGGCTCGTTGGTCGACACTTCGAACAGCACGCCGCCCGGCGTGCGGAAATAGATCGCCCAGAAATAGTCGCGATCGATGACCGGCGTCACGCCGTAGCCTGTATCGATCAGCGCCTTGCGAACTTCCAGTTGCTTGGCGCGATCCTCGACGGCGAAGGCGACGTGATGCACCGAGCCGGCGCCGAGATTGGCAAAACCGGCGCCGGGCAGCGATTCGATGTCGACGACATCGGCGCCGTTGCCGTTCTTGATCGCCAGCCGGCGCGTGTTGCCTGATTTGTCGACTTCCTCATAGCCCATGAACTTCAGCAGTTCCTCGGTGGCGCCGCCGTCCTTCAGCCTGAGCGAAACCGAGTGGAAGCCGCGGATCGCCTCGTCGCCGGGAACGCCGCCCTTGACCCAGGGCGCCCGGATGTCGGCCTTGTCCTCGACCAGCGCGAAACTGTCGCCGTCGGGACCGGTGAAAGTCAGCCGCTTCTCGCCGAAGCTCTCCGCACGGGCGACATTGCCGACACCCTCGTCGGTGAAGCGCTTTTCCCAATAGCCGAGCGTGCCCTCGGGCACCGAGAACACCGTCGTGCCGACCTCGCCGACCCCATGCCGGCCCTTGGCGATATCGGGGAACGGGAAATAGGTCATGACCGAGCCCGGCGTGCCGAACTCATCGGCATAGTAGAGATGGTAGACGTCCGGCGCGTCGAAATTGACCGTCTTCTTGACCCGGCGCAGGCCGAGCTTTTGGGTGAAGAACTCATTGTTGCGGCGCGCATCGCTGGCCATCGAGGTGACGTGATGCAGCCCCTGGATCTGATTGAGCATGATGGTGCTCCTTCCTTTGTCTTTCTGCGGCCCCTTGCCGCTCTCCACGCCAATATGAGGATAGTGACGGCCGCGGCAAAGCGGGCAAACACAGAATGGACTGTGCAGTAAAAGTGAACGAATGGGCCGGACCCGTTCACCATTCGATGATCGAGCTTGCCTTGCAAAACCGGCAATTTTCCGCTCCATCTGCGGCCGCGCATCCATGAGGAGACGATCTTGAACCTGCACGGCCGGCCGAATGTTCTCCTCGTCACCTGCGACCAGTGGCGCGGCGATTGCCTCTCGGCCGCCGGCCATCCTGTGGTGAAAACGCCGAATGCGGACGTGCTTGCCGCCGAGGGCGTTCTGTTTCGCCGGCACTATGGCGGCGCCGCGCCCTGCTCGCCGGCCCGCGCCTGTCTCTATACCGGCCTCTACCAGATGAACAATCGCGTCTGCCGCAACGGCACACCGCTCGATTCCCGCCACGGCAACATCGCGCTCGCCGCGCGGGCGGCAGGTTACGATCCGACGCTATTCGGCTACACCGATGTCTCGCTCGATCCGCGCCTGCTCGCCGACAATGACCCACGCCTGCGCAGCTACGAAGGCGTGCTGCCCGGTTTCACCGTGCGGCAGGCTCTGCCGGAACATCAGAAACAATGGCTGTCCTGGCTGCGCGCGCAAGGCACCGACACCAGCGCGGGCAGCCCGGACATCCATCGTCCAGCCGCCGGGCAAGCCAAGAGCGATGTGACCAACGCGCCGCCAGTCTATTCGAAAGATCAGACGCCGACGGCGTTTCTCGCTGGCGAGTTCATCCGCTGGCTCGGCGAGCAGGAACAAGGCGCGCCATGGTTCGCGCATATCTCCTTCATCAGCCCGCACCCCCCCTTCATCGTGCCTGCGCCCTACAACACGATGTATGATCCGGCCGACGGTCCGGCGTTCAAACGCGCGGCGGATTGGCAGGCGGAGGCCGCCGGCCATCCCTACCTCGCCTACGATATGGGGCGGCAGAAACGGACCAAATTCGTTCCAGGTATCGAGGATAAGGTGCCCGACTGGAGCGAGGAAAACTTCCGCCGCATCCGCGCAATCTATTACGGCATGATTTCGGAGGTCGACGCCCAGCTCGGCCGCATCTGGCAGGCGATCAAAACCGCCGGCGCCTGGGACGACACGGTGGTCGTGCTCACCTCCGACCATGCCGAGATGATGGGCGACCACTTCATGCTCGGCAAAGGCGGCTTCTTCGACGCCAGCTACCACATTCCGTTGGTCATCCGCGATCCAAGGCGCAAGGCAACGGCGGGCTCATCCGTTGACCGCTTCTCCGAAGCTGTCGACATCTTCCCGACCTTGCTCGACTTGATCGGCGCCAAGCCGCAACCGCATCTCGACGGCAGGTCGCTCACGCCATGGCTGGATGGCGAGAAACCAACCGACTGGCGCGACGCCGCACATTGGGAATTCGATTTTCGCTCTGTCGCCGCGGGCGAGGCAGAACGCTATTTCGGCATCGACTCGCGGCAATGCAACCTTGCCGTCATCCGCTCCGGCGATTTCAAATACGTCCATTTCGGCGGCGGCCTGCCGTCGTTGTTGTTCGATCTGAATAAGGATCCCGGCGAACTCAACAATGTCGCGAATGATCCTGCATATCTGCCAGCGCGGCTGGAATTCGCCGAAAGGCTGCTTGCCTGGCGCGCCCGCCATCTCGACCAGTCGCTGGCCTTGGCGGAGCTGACGGAGGATGGGGTGGTTGGATATGTGAGTAGGGGGAGTAAGGGAGTAGGAAGTAGGAAGTAGGAAGTAGGAAGTAGGAAGAGACAACGGCCGATTCGATGCTTGGCCAGCATCTCTTCCCTTACTCCCCTACTCCCTTACTCCCCTACTCCCCTACTCCCCTACTCCCCTACTCCCCTATTCCCCTATTCCCCTACTCCCCTATTCCCCTATTCCCCTATTCCCCTATTCCCTTACTTCAACATCATCCGCTGCTGGTCGCGGTTGGCGGCGTAACTGCTCTTGTCATAGGCGGTTTGCGCCTGCAGTTGCTCCTTGGTGAAGTTGGTATACAGGTACCTCTTGCCGTTCTTGTCGGTCATGAACTTGAGCTTGTCCATGCCGACCGCCACTTCCTTGGCCCCGATGCCGAGGAAGCCGCCGACATCGATGACCACCGCGTCCGGCTTATTGTCGGGCGTCAGCACGACGTCACCGATGGACCCGATCTTGGCGTCGTTGGCGCCATAGACCGTCGTGCCCTTCAGATCATCGCCCCTGATATTGCCCATTGGCATCTCGGTCAGCGTCGACTTGTCGATCGAAGCGGTCTTGGTTTGGTCCGTGGCGGAAGCGCTGGTATCGGCAGGCTTGTTTTCAGCCGTGGTTTGAGCCGGCGGCGTTGCTGGCTTGGCCTCGGCCGTCGACTTTGCTGGCTCGACAGGCTTGGCGCCCTTGTCCGAAGTGGCATCGGATGCCGCCACGGCCGGCGTGGTCGTGGCCGGGGCCTCATTCCCTGCCGTCGTCGAGCCCGGAGCGGGATCATAGGCCTTGCGGTTGAACTCAGGCTGCGCCTGCAGTTCCTCCTTGGTGGTCTCGGCCACCAGCCAGCGGTTACCGTTCTTCTCCGCCCACTTGGCCTTGGCGAAGTCATAGGTGACATTCTTCGTGCCGATGCCGAGGAAGCCGCCGACGCCGATCACCAGCGAGTCCGCCTTACCGTCCTTGGCAAGCACGATGTCCTTGACGTCGCCGATCTTCTGGGCATCGTCCGCCGTGCCGTTATAGACCTCCTCGCCCATGATATTGGAAGCGAGGTTGCCATCGGCTTTCTTCATCGGCTCTGCCGGCTGCGCAGCCGCTTGCTTCTGGGTTCCCGTCGTATCGGTCGCCGCAGGCTGCGTCGCATCGGTGGCCTGTGCCGGCGCCGGATCGTACGGCTTGCGGTCGAAAGCAGGCTGCGCGGTCAGCTCGTCCTTGGTGGTCGTCGCCACCAGCCAACGGTCGCCGTTCTTTTCGGCCCACTGCAGCTTGGCGTACTCGAAGGCCACATCCTTCTTGCCGACGCCAAGAAAACCGCCGACGCCGATGATGGCGGACTTGGCTTTGCCGCCGCCGTCGAAGACGATGTCGTCGACCTTGCCGATGTTCTGGGCATCGTTGCCGGTGCCGTTGTAGACCGACTCGCCGATGATATTGGTCATCAATGCGCCCTCGGCGGGCGTTACGGGTGCGGGGTTTGTCGCCGCCGGCGCATCAGCCGGCGCCGGTGTTGCGGTCTGGGCAAAAGCGCCGGTTGCAAGCAGGGTTGCAAGGGCGGTCGTGGCGAAAAGCGTGCGGATCATGACTGTCTCTCCTCGTGCCTTATTCATGCGCGCCGTGCATCGATCCCAACGGAAAGGGCAGGCCGACGCGGCGCGTTCGACAGGTTCACAACGTCGTGACAATGGCCTTGTTCCCAAAAAGCCCGGACCTTGCCGCCGCTCTGGACACCTGACCTTCCATGGAACCTTTGCACCGCTGTCTTCGTTGCAGCCTGCGGCTGAGCGGTATTTTGTCTCAAAGCCCAAAGGGATTGAGAAGGAAGGCGGGTGGGCATGCGGTTTGCTGCGGTGCTGAACCAGGACGGCGGCACGTTGCGCACGATCGATATCGCCGCCTTTTCCGAACGGATCCGCCAGACGCTTGAAGCGACCGGACATTCCGTCCAGGTCGACATAGTTGCTGGCCGTGAGGTTGCGGCAGCGTTGGAAAAAGCGATCGCCAGGCGCAACGTCGACGTGGTTCTCGCCGGAGGCGGCGATGGTACGATTTCCACTGCGGCAGCGCTTCTAATGAACAAGAAGAAGGCCTTGGCCATATTGCCTGCCGGTACGATGAATCTCTTCGCGCGCGGCTTGAGTATCCCGCAGACGCTTGACGCAGCTCTGAAATCTTTCGCCGACGGCCAAGTGATGGCCGTAGACATGGCGACCGCCAACGGCCAGCCCTTCGTGCATCAGTTTTCGATCGGCATGCATGCCAGGATGGTTCAACTGCGCGAGAAAATGGACTTCGCCTCCCGCCTCGGCAAGATTCATGCGTCGGTTCGCGCCGCATGGGCGACGATCAAGCGTCCGCCGGCGCTTAGAGTGAGCCTCACCGTCGGCAAGGCCGAGATCGTCACCCGCACGACCGGCATCGGCATCTCCAACAATCTGTTCGGCGAAGGCCACCTGCCTTATGCCGACAACCCCGCCGGCGGCGTGCTTGGCATCTATGTCAGCGTCGCGCGCAAACGCCACCACCTCGCGCAGCTGTTGCTTGACATGCTGCGCGGCCGTTGGCGCCAAAGCGCCCATATTGAAGTTCATCAAGCCGACAAGGTGGTGTTGAAGATCCATTCGCCGACCAGGAAGTTCAGTGCCGTCATGGATGGCGAACTGATCCGGCTGGAGCGCGAAACGACGATAGAAATTCACCCCGGCGCTCTGAACGTGCTCGTTCCCGCAAGCAATACGCAGGCAAAGGCGGCATGATGCAACGATCAGCCGCCCTGGGTGGGTTTTTGTTCGGCAGGCGGCGCTTGCGGCATGGTCTGCTGGGTCCTCGGGGATTTGATGAGTTCGCCGTAAATCTCCACCCCGCCCCATGCAATGAAGGCCAGCAACAGCCCGGCAATGAGTATCCTGAGCGCATGCCAGCCCCAATGCCCCTGGCGGGCTTTGTCTTCAGGTACGATCTTGGTCATTCTTGGCCTCTATACTGCGGCGCGGTGGGCGATTTGAACCCGACACGTTGGGGTAACGGATCCTGTCCGCGAAGGTTCCGGACCCGGCTGGCGACGTTCAAGCGGTCGTCCGCGATCGGGGAACGTGGCGTTTGAGGGAACAGTGAGCAGCAAGGCGCAAAGACTGCCGGCCGATGTCAGTCAGGTTGTCGAGGATGCGGACCGGCTTGCCGTGCTGCGCGGCCTCGATGCCATTGATACGGCGGCCGATGCCGATTTCGACCGCATCACCGCGCTTGCGGCGGCCATCATCGAAGCGCCTGTCGCCCTGGTGACCTTGCTCGATACCGATCGGCAGTGGTTCAAATCGCGGATCGGCCTCGACGCCAAGGAAACCGCAACCGACATCTCGTTCTGCGCCCATGCCATCGCCGCCGGCGACGACGCGATGGTGGTGACCGACGCGACGCTGGACCCCCGTTTTGTCCGCAGTCCGTTGGTGACCGGCCCGGAGCATATCCGTTTCTACGCCGGCGTGCCGATAGTGGTCGCTGGCGCCAGGATCGGCACGCTTTGCGTGCTCGATCGGGAGATGAAGGCGGCCCCGCCCGCCGACAGGCTCGCGCAGTTGAAGACACTCGCCGACCTGGCGGCCAGCCTGTTCACCCTCAAGGACGCCAACCGCAACGGCGCCATCGCCAAGGCCGAGCTGGCGCGCGAGGAAAAGCGTCGCGCCATCGCGCTCGATGCCGCTTCGCTGGCGAGCTGGGTGTGGGATGTCCGCACCGATATCATCGACTGCGACGTGCTGATGGCCGAGCTTTTCAACCTGCCGCCGTCGAACCGGCTCAAGGCGCGCGACATCCTGCGCGCCATCGATCCGCGCGACGTCTACCAGACCGAGACGCGCTTCCGCGATGCACTGAGCGGCAGCGACGATTACTTTGGCGAATATCGGGTGACGGGATTCGACCCTCCGCGCTGGATCGCCACGCGCGGACGTGTCGTCGAACGCGACAGCGATGGCAAGCCGACCCTGATCTTCGGCGTCAACTACGACATTACCGAGCGCAAGCTGGGCGACGAGCGGCAGCGTCTGCTGCTTCGCGAGCTCAACCATCGCGTCAAGAATACACTCGCGACCGTGCAGGCGCTGGCGACACAGACGGTGCGCCACGCCCGCCAGCCAAGCGAATTCCTCGAGGCCTTCAGCGCCAGGCTGCAGGCGCTTGGCGCCGCCCACAGCATGCTTTCCGACCGCGAATGGCGCGGCATCGGCATCAGCGAGCTGGCGCGCACAGAGGTGAAACCTTTCGAAACCGGCGACAAGCCGCGCATCGCGATTTCAGGCCCCGATCTCCTGCTCTCGCCGGATCAAGCGGTAGGGCTTGGCCTGATCCTGCACGAGCTTGCCAGCAATGCGCTGAAATACGGCTCGCTGACGTCGCCATCCGGCAAGGTCGATCTCGACTGGAAGACGCAGAGCCGCAAAGGGGCGCGGCGGCTGGTGCTCACCTGGCGCGAAAGCGGCGGGCCACAGGTCGCGCCCCCCGACCGTCACGGCTTCGGCTCGATCCTGATCCGCCGCAGCCTGGCCAAGGTCATCGACAGCGAGGTCACGCACGAATTTCGGCCAGGCGGTGTCTTTGCCGAAATATCGATGTCGCTCGAACACGCCTTGAAGTAAGGCGCTTTTACGTTTCGTCAGGATCGCGCTTAGGCGGCCTGGGTTTGGTATTCTCGCGATAGACGGCGTAGGCGAGCGCCGCCAGCGCCGGCGCGGCGAGAACGCCGAGCCCGCCTTTGCTTTTGGCAAGGACCGGAAGCAGCGCAAGCGCCGCGGTAATCCCCATTGCCGTCATATCGGCCTGTCGCCGTCGTGCCCGGCGCCTGCTGCGCATGCTGACCACCAGCTTGCGGATAACAAGGATCAGCCCGGCAATTACCAGGAAACCGACGCCGAAGCCGAGGCTGGTCGCCAACGGTCCATAGCGCGCCGTCAGCCAGATATAGGCAGCGCCGATGAGGAAACCGACACCGCACAGCGCGAACAGGCCGGCAAGTCCGTAGAGGATTGCTGTTGTCCGCGCTCTTTGCACGGCAGCCATGGCCTCCCCCGATGCAAGGCCCGAAATCAGCGAAATCAGCGACCCCATCTCAGATCAGCGTCGGGTAAGAAGCGCGAAAAGGAAGCCCACGCCCGCCGCGATCGCCAACGACGTCACCGGCTTTTCGCGCACTCTTGCGATGATCTGCGCTTCGATATCCTCGGCGCTGCCGCGCACATTCTCGAAAGCCGCTTCGCCTTGGGCACGCAACTGCTCGACACCCTCGGCTGCCGCGCGTCGCGCCGCGCCATAGCCATGCTCGCCGGTCTTGGCGAGCTGCTTGGTCAGCTTTTCGATATCGGCCTTCAATTGCTGGATGTCGGCCTCGAGGTCGGCGGTGTTGGGGTCTGCGGTCGCGGATTTGCCAGCAGCGGTTGCCATTCTCTAACTCCTTGCGTTTGCTTCAATTTCAACGCCGGACCCATGCCAAGGTTCCGGTACGCCCAAGTCTAATGCCTAGATCAGCGGCCTGCGGTCCTCGCCCATGCCTTCCCATCGGGCGAGAGCCTTGAGCCCATCATAATTAATGACCTCGCAGCCGCCATCGCGCCAGACAAGCAGCTTGCGGTCCATCAGCTTGCGGATCGTCTTGTTGGTGTGGACGAGCGACAGGCCGAGCGTGTCGGCAATATGCTGCTGCGTGATCGGGATTTGCACTGGCGTCTTGCCGTTGAGGCCGGCGCTGCGGGCACGGCTGACGATGAAGGCGATGAGGTACGCGGCACGCTCCAGCGCTGTGCGCCGGCCGATGCTGAGCAGATTCTCGTCCAGCATGCGTTCCTCGCGGGATGCCAGCCATGTGATGTCGTAGGCGAGCCCGGGATGATTGCGATAGAGTTCGGGCAACTGCTCGCGTTCGAACACGCACAATAGCATCGGCGACAGGGCTTCGACCGAGTGCTGCATCTCGCCCATCAGGCTGCCTTGCAGGCCGATGAGATCGCCAGGCATGGAATAATTGAGGATCTGCCGGCGCCCGTCGGACAAAAGCTTGTAGCGGAAAGCCCAGCCGGAAAGCACGGTGTAGAGGTGAGCGCTATGACTGCCTTCGACCAGCACCGTCGCGCCCTTGTCGACGGCAAGCTCGCCTTTCTTGAAGGTGCTGACGAACGACAATTCCTGCTTTTCAAACGCGCGAAAAGCCGGCAAAGGCCGAAGCGGGCACTTTTCGCAGGGGTATTGACGAGTGGCGACGGAACGTGCGTTTTGACTGGACATTTCGACCCCTCTTCGAAATCCCTGCCCTTCTGGGCGCACAGGAACGTTCGAGACCGATCCAGGTTCCGCAAGGCAGGGAGCCCATGTCTTTTTTAAATGACACGGCGCCAGATTCCGCGCATGAGTGCGGCCCGCCGCGGAGACACCAACAAATTGCCAGCATTGCTTGACGGACTGCGCATCCTCGTCCTGGAAGACGAATTTCTGATCGCGATGGATGTCGAGCAGCTTTGCCGCGACCATGGCGCCAGCGACGTGACGATCGCGCGCGAGATCGGCGAGGTCGATGGCCAGGCGCTGTCATCACGCTTCGATGCGGCCGTTGTCGATCTGATGCTCGGCGGCGTCTCGACATTGGACTTCGCCGCGCGGTTGCGCAGCGAAGCCGTGCCGTTTGTGTTCGCATCGGGTTATTCGGATTCCGACGAAGTCAACGTTTCGTTCCCGGACGTCAGGCTAGTGACCAAGCCCTACTCGGGCGACGATCTGATCGAAGCGGTGGCCATAGCCTGCGGGCGCGCGAAGGCGGCCTGACAGGCCGGCTCAGGCGGCGTTCGACCCGGTCACCTGCGCCGAAATCGCGTCCGGCCCGAATTCGTCCTCCCCCGAAATCTTGAGGATCTCCTGCAGCCTGCTGCGCGCCCGGCTGACCCGGCTCTTGATCGTGCCGACTGCGCAGCCGCAGATTTCAGCTGCCTCTTCATAGGAGAAGCCGGACGCGCCGATCAGGATGATAGCTTCGCGCTGATCCTCGGGCAGTTGCTCGAGCGCGCCGCGAAAATCCTTGAGGTCGAGCTGGCCGTGCTGTGCCGGGTGAACAGCGAGCCGGGCGGTCATGATGCCGTCGCTGTCCTGCACCTCGCGGCCGCGCTTGCGCATCTGCGAATAGAATTCGTTGCGCAGGATGGTGAACAGCCAGGCCTTGAGGTTGGTGCCCGGCTGGAAGCTCTCGTGCTTGTCCCAGGCCTTGACCAGCGTCTCCTGGACGAGGTCGTCGGCCTTGTCGGCATTCTGGGTCAGCGACACCGCGAAAGCGCGCAGGCTCGGTATCGCGCCGAGCAACTCGGTCTTGAAGCTCTGGGAAACCGCCATGCCTCAATCCTTTTTCTGGGCAGGTTCGGTCTGCTCCAGCTGACTGAGCAACTGAGCGAAACGGTCCGGCACATTGTCCGAGACCAGTTCGTCATAATATTGCTTGAGCTTGCGGGCGATTTCTGAATTCGCGCCGAGCGGATTGCCTTCGGCGATCCGGTGCCTGTTTGCGGCGCCAGCCGTGGTATCTTTTGACATTTCTTTCATAGTCGCCCTAGTTTCCAGCATCGAACCGCTCTTCGACTTCAAACCACAACGCAAGCGGAACCTTCGTCTGGTTGCCCATCCCGACCCCCGAAACGCTCGCCTGCTAATTTAGTTCCACAGCCGGCGGAACTTTTTCTGAAAGCCGGCGTTGGTTTGCAGGGGCTTGCAATCAGTCTGGCCTGTCAGAGCAACAACGTCATCTGAGGGAGACGTAAAATATGAGTTTGTCCGCAACCATCGCTCCGCACCTGCCATTCCTGCGCCGCTTCTCGCGCGCCGTGTCAGGGTCCCAGGAGAGCGGTGACGCGCTGGTCGCCGCAATGCTGGAAGCCATCATCGCCGATATCGATATTTTCCCCACTGCCTCCAGTGACCGCATCGCGCTGTATAAGGTGTTCGCCAAGCTGTTCACGTCCGTAGCCATCCGCGTGCCACAGGAACACGCGCAGACCGCGTGGGAACAGCGCGCGGCCGCCAATCTCAATGCGATCGCGCCGCAGCCCCGGCAGGCCTTCCTCCTGGTCGCCGTCGAGGGCTTCAGCGAGGACGAGGCGGCTGAAATCCTCGATGTCGAAGAGGATGAGTTCTCCGAGCTGCTTGCCCAGGCGAGCAACGAGATTTCCCGCCAGGTCGCGACCGATGTCCTGATCATCGAGGACGAGCCGCTGATTGCCATGGACATCGAGGAGATGGTCGAAAGCCTCGGTCACCGTGTGGTCGGCACGGCGCGCACGCACGCCGAAGCGGTAGCCATGTTCGGCAAGACGCGTCCAAAAATGGTTCTGGCCGACATCCAGCTGGCCGATGGCAGTTCCGGCATCGAGGCCGTGAACGAGATCCTGTCCTCGACGCCGGTGCCGGTGATCTTCATCACCGCCTTCCCCGAGCGCCTTTTGACGGGCGAGCGGCCGGAACCGGCCTTTCTGGTGACCAAGCCGTTCAATCCCGACATGGTCAAGGCCCTGATCAGCCAGGCGCTTTTCTTTGATCGGCAAGCCAAGGCCGCAGCCTGATCGGTCCCGCCACTACCATTGAAAATCCGGTGCGAGGCCTTGTGCCTCGCACGACGTCATGCGTACCCCTACCCTGAAAAAGCCTGCTTCCGGGGGATCGTCTTTTTCGGCGAATGGTGGAACAAACGCCACCGAGCCACGTTCTTTTCCGGACAGAAGAAGGAGACGCATCATGCTGTACTGGGCGCTCGTATTTCTCGTAGTCGCGATCATTGCCGGCGCGCTTGGCTTCGGCGGCATAGCCGGCACCTCGGCCGGCATCGCGCAGATATTGTTCTTCATCTTCCTGGCCTTCCTGGTCATCTCTCTGATCGCCGGCCTCTTCAGGAGAGCCTGACATCAGACATCGAACACTGGAAGCCGCACCCCTCAAACGGTTTCCAGCCACCGCCGGGCGGTGCCTCAAAAGGGCGCCGTCCGGCGGACCGTTTTTAGGGCTTGCAATTCCGAGCCGTCGAACCGGATCAGGAACTTCTTCTGGAGAGAGCCGTTCCAGCCTGAGTGCAGGAAGTGTTCGATGCGTTCCAAGGCCTCAAAGGAAGATGAATCCGAAAAGAAGGATGGCGACACCGTCCCCGACGGCGACGTCATCGCAATGCATCCGGCTGAAAATGGAATGCAAGTCGGACGGGCGTTGCTTCATGCGCTTCACAACGCTGGAATTTCCGTTCTCTATCAGGACCGGGAGTTGAAGACTGTCTGGGCGCGCAACATGCGCGCGCGCTGGGCGGCCGAAACCGCCGACCGCGACGACCTGCTTGCGCCGGCGCAGTTCCAACGCATAAGCGCCGTCAAACGCCAGGTGGTCGAATCCGGCAATGCCGAGCAGCTCGAACTCAGCATTCCAGGCAGCCATGGCGTGCGCTGGTTCCAGCTATGGGTCGACGCCGATCGCGGCGATGCGGGAGACGTGCTTGGCGTTGTCACCACCATGGTCGAGACGACGGAGCAGAAGCGCCGCGAGCAGACACTCAAGACCTTGCTGCGCGAAGTCAGCCACCGGTCGAAGAATCTGCTGGCGATCATCCAAAGCATTGCCACCCAGACTGGACGCTACACCGAAACGCTCGATGAGTTCCTGGCGCGGTTTCGAGGTCGGCTGCAGTCGCTGGCATCCTCGCAGGATCTCGTCACTTCTTCCAACTGGCGGGGAGCAGCGTTCCAGGAACTCGTATCCGGTCAGGTCGGTCGCTATAGTAGCGACCCGGCGCGCAGCCTGCGGCTTGCCGGCGAAAATCCCTATCTCAATCCCAACGCCGCCTTGCATGTCGGTCTGGCGATGCATGAGTTGGCCGTGAACTCCGTGGCCTACGGGGCGCTGTCACAGCCCGATGGCCATGTCGAGGTCAGCGCGAAGCTTGAGGCCGATGGCGTGATTTCGCCCAGCCTTTTGCTGACCTGGACCGAAGCGATCGGCGACGCGCCACCCCACGAAAAGCGCTTTGGCAGCGTGGCGCTGGAGCGGGTCGTGCCGCTATCGCTGAATGGCTCCGCGACGCTCGAAATCGGCGCAAGCCGTCTGCAGTATCGCCTGACCGTCCCACGCGGCAATTTCGAGACCGATTGATCCCTTGCCAGGCTTGCCGGCGAAGGCCTTTAACCGGCTGTTCACCATAAAGTCCGATCCTATGTTCCCGGCTGACAACGGTGCGCCGGAAACCCATCCGCGCCCCGCTGCGCGACCTGGGAGCTGAAGATGATGGTTGCCGACATGAACAGGCTGGAGCAGGCTGCCCGCGTCTCGATGAGCGGCTTCCAGGATCCCGAGCCACCGCCGGCGCCGCGATCATCTCATCTTTCGCTTCGTCTGGCGGCGGTGGCGCTTCTTGCGGCCGTAGCGCTGACGGCCGTCTGGCAGCTGTTTTGATCCCTGCCATCCTGCTTTGTTTCGACTAAAGTTCGGCAGAGGAACTTTTAGCAGGCACGGCTCGTTGTTGGCGGCGAGAGGACTGCCGCCATGGAACATATCGCCGCACTGCTGTTTGTCGTCGGCTGCTCAAATGCCATGACCGATTGTCGCGAGCTCAACGTGCCTGTGAGCGTCTTCGAGACCCAGGAAGCCTGCACAGCCGAAAGACCCTTCGCGCTGGGCGATCTGCAAGGTCGGGCGCCCCGCATCGTGGGCGAGTGCCTTGCTGTCGACCCCGCGCTTGAAGACGACTACGACCAGATCGTCTGGAACGTGCGGCCAGATGGCATGCTCGACGCGTCGCTTGAGGTTTCCGGAACGCTGCTCGCTTCTGCAAGCATGCGCCCCGAAAAAGACTATCTTAGTCAACAATAAGATAGGTTGGGCAAAGGCCGCTTTTTCATGCTAAATGGTTGCTGGCGTTGCCAAAAGTGAGGACAAAAGTGAGGAGCAATTCTATGCGGAAAATGATGATTGCGATGGTTGCCGTGGTCGCTGTCAGCGGCTGCACCAGCACCGAGCAGGACGTCGTCGGCGGCGGCCTGATCGGCGCCGGCATCGGCGGCCTGGTCGGCGGCGGCAAGGGTGCGCTGGTCGGCGCGGCTGTCGGAGCCGGCTCTGGTTTGTTGTACCGTAACGTGCAGACTGGCCGCTGCAAGTATCGCCGCCGTGACGGTACGATCCACTGGGCTCGCTGCAATTAATTCAGCATCGGGAAAGGCTCGAGGGACGGTTGCCGACCCTCGAGCCTTTCCTTTTGATTCGAGCCTTTTCGCCCACCATCGGGTTCTCCAGAGCAATTCCAGGAAAAGTGTGATCGGTTTTCCGTCCAGAATTGCGTCAAAGAGTTAGAGCTCAGCCGCTCAGCGGAATTCTGATCTCCACTGTCAGCCCGTCGGCCTGAAAATCGCGCTTGATCGTGCCGCGCAATTCGCGCGTGACGTTGAGGTCGATCAGCTTGGTGCCGAAACCGGTCTTGGTCGGCGCCTCAAGGTTTTTCTGCCCTGCCTCGCGCCAGTTGAGCACCAATAGGCGCTCTTTGTCCCGGCCTTCAACCCGCCAGTCCACCTTGAGCGCACCGACGGCGTTACCGGCTTCGCCGTATTTCAGCGCGTTGGTCGCGAGTTCATGGAAGGTCAGTCCGAGCGCCTGCGTCGTCGTCTCGTCGAGCAGTACCTGCGCCCCGGACAATACCCCTTCTGGAAGATCCTTGCCGAACACCTGCCCGAGCTCGATGCGCAGCAGATCGCCCAGGTCCGCCTTCTGCCAGCGCGAGCGCGTCAGCATGTCCTGCGAGGCCGCCATCGCCTGGAGACGCGCCGAGAATGACCTGAAAACTCCTTCACATCGGTGGCATGGGAGGCCGTCTGGCGCGCGATCGCCAGCACGCGCGTGATCGAATTCTTGATACGATGCTTCATCTCCTGCAGGATCAGGTCCTTTTCCAGCAGGCTCTTCTCGGTCGCCTCGTGCAGCGCCGATTTTGCGTCATAGGCGCGCTCCTGATAGCGCGCCACCAGGGCGATGGTGCCAGCAAGCAGCAGGCCCAGCAGCCCGAGCATCACAGGGATGAAGCGCGAGGACGGCGCAGAGAAGGCGCTTGTTGGCCGGAAAAGCAGGGTCCACGGCCGACCGGCCACGACAATATCGCGCCGCGCCACAAGCTTTCCGCCGATGGCTTCGACCGGTGGTGCCTCCGACCGGAACAGCAGCTTACCCGCCTCTGGTTTGCCGTCATAAACCTCGACATTGACCGGCAGCAGGGGTGATCGGCTGAGCGCGACCTGGAACAGGTCGCTGGCCCGGAACGCAGCATAAAGAAAGCCGGCGGTGGAGGAGCGGCTTGCGTTGATGACGTCGGGAGCGGTCTCCACGTTCAGCCGCACGAAAACCAGGAATCCCGTGAAAGTTTGCGTCACGCCGACGCCCTGGCCAAGCTGGACCAGGCCGCTCGCATGCTGCTGGTCGTCGCCCATTGCCTTTTCGATCGCCGCCCGCCGGACCGGCTCGCTGAACATGTCAAAGCCGAGGATCGACTGGTTGGACGTATCGAGCGGCTCGAACAGCACGATCGGCGTGCGCCATTGTTCGGTGGTGGCGGGAAAGATCGGGTGGGCGGAGCCATGATCGTGCAGGATGTCGCGTTCGACCGCCGCCTCGTCGCCGGTCTTGGCGAGCCTGAGGAAGCCGATGCCGCGCAGGCCCGCGAAATTGTCTTCGATATCGAGCGCGGTGAAGAAGGCCTTGAATTCGCCGCGCGTGATATCGCCATTGCGGGCATCGAACAGCGCCTGCGTCGAACGCAGCAGCGACAGATGCAGGTCGATGCGGCTTTCGATGCGGTTGAGCGCGTCGTCGGCGGTGCCCTCGAACTTGATCCGCGCCGCTTCCTGCGTCGCGAAATAGGCAAACCCCGCCATCGTGAGGCTGATCAGCGCGACGGCGATGAACGCGACGATAGGGAAGAATCTTTTCAACAGCCGAGTCCAGAAAGGTCGGGCCTTTATGGGCAAGTCCGGCCAACAACACAATGGCGGGGTCAAACCATCTCGGCGCCTGGCCTATCTGCACGCTGAAAAGTAGCCGGCTAACTTATCGCTATGCGGCTGCCTTCAGCTCGCTAATGCGGCTGTCTTCAGCTCGCTACGCGGCGATTTTCAGCGCGCCGGGACCAGGAATGGCGCCAGGCGGAACTTTGCCGAGGATGATCATGCCAAGCACCTCGTCCTGAGTGACGTCGCTGGTGCGGGCGGTGCCGACCACCTGACCGTTCTTCATCACGCAGACCCGGTCGGCGAGCTCGAACACGTCATGGATGTCGTGGCTGATCAGGAAGATGCCGATGCCGTCGGCCTTGAGCTGCTTGACCAGCTCGCCGACCTGCGCCGTCTCTTGCGGCCCGAGCGCAGCGGTCGGCTCGTCCATGATCAGGATGCGGGCATTGAACAGGATGGCGCGCGCGATCGCCACGGATTGCCGCTGGCCGCCCGACAGCTTCACCACCGGCTCCTTGAAGCGCTGGAAGCGCGGGTTGAGCCGGCCCATGACCTTGCGTGCCTCGGCCTCCATGGCGACGTCATCGAGCGTCCCCCAGGCCGTCATCAGCTCACGCCCGAGGAAGAGGTTGGCTGCGGCATCGACGTTGTCGGCCAGCGCCAGCGTCTGGTAGATCGTCTCGACGCCGTATTTCTTGGCGTCACGCGGATTGGAGATCGAAGCCTCCTCGCCGTTGATGAAGATCTGGCCAGCATCGCGTTTGTAGGCGCCGGACAGGATCTTGATCAGCGTCGACTTGCCGGCGCCGTTGTGACCGAGCAGCGCCATCACTTCCCCGGGAAAGAGATCGACGGACGCGTCGTCGACGGCGCGGATGCCGCCGAAGGCGATCGAGACGTTGCGCATGTCGACCAGCGGCACGCCTGCGGGAGCGGTTTGTTCAGCCATGAGACGTTCTCCTCCCTAAAAATTATGCTCGAGCATGATCTTGTCCGAAAACCGGGGTCCACTTTTCGGGATCATGCTCAGACGCGCTTGCGATACATGGTGTCGAGCCACACCGCGATGACCAGCACGGCGCCGACGACGATGCTTTGCAGCGGCGAGTCGACACCGAGCAGCACCATGCCGGACTGCAGCGATTGCATCAAAAGGGCGCCGAGCATGGCGCCGATGATCGTTCCCGAGCCGCCGGCGAGCGACGTGCCGCCGATGACGGCCGCGGCTATGACCAGCAGCTCATCGAGCGTTCCAAGCACGTTGGTGGACGAGTTCTGCCGGGCCGACGAGATCGCCGCCGCGATTGTGGCCAGCACGCCCATGATCATGAACACTTTCATGGTGATCCAGCGCGTGTTGATGCCGGCAAGGTTGGCGGCCTCCGGATTGCCGCCGATGGCAAAGACATAGCGGCCGAAACGGGTTCGGTTGCTGACGAAGGTCATGATCAGTCCGACGGCGATCGCCATCAGCACCGGGATCGCGATGCCATGCGCGATGAACAGGCCGCCCTCGGGCACGGTGATGTTGTTGGCGGCGGCATAGCGGTTCACGATGCCGACCGGCCAGGGGTAGGAATTGGCGAGCCACACCGCGCCCATGATAACCGCGCAGGTGACCGCGCCGAGCAGCGTCTCGGCCCAGATCGGACGCAGCGGGAAGCGGAAACGCTTGCGCTGCACGCGGCCGTTGGACAGCGCGAACACCACGGCGAGGCAAGCGACGATGCCGACGACCCAGCTCCATGTTGCGCCGATCGATCCGGCCGGCCCGCCGCCCATCAGCTGGAATGTCGCATCGAGCGGCGCAACGGTCTGGCCGCTGGTGACCCACCACGCGGCGCCGCGCCAGATCAGCAGGCCGCCCAGCGTGACGATGAAAGCCGGCACTTCGAGATAGGCGATGATGAAACCCTGGAAGGCTCCGATCAGCAGCCCGAGCGCAAGGCCGATGAGCAGCGCCAGGACCCATATCCACGGATTGCCGAGTCCGAGCCCGACGAACCGGACCAGGAAATGCACTTGCGCAAAGCCCATGATCATGCCGATCACGCCTTCGGCGGAGCCGACGGACAGGTCGATGTTGCGCATGACGATGACCAGCACCATGCCCGACGCCATGATGGCGACGGCGGATGTCTGCACCGACAGGTTCCACAGATTGCGTGGCGTGAGAAAAGTGCGGCTGTCGAAATCGAGCGGATTGACGCCGAGGCGCAGGCTGGAAATGACATGCAGCCCGATCCAGATGATCAAAAGGGCACCGACCATGCCGAGCATGCGGGTGTCGATCTCGGTCGCCTTGAGGAACCGGGCAAGCATGCCGAGTTCCGACGCGCGCGCCGTGTCCGCCTGGGGGTTGGACGTCGTGTCGGTCATGATTTCCTCCCGCCGGCTTGCCCGTCTGACGCGGATGCCGGAACCGAGCCTAGAAGCTATCCGCGTGAAGCGGAAACACAAATCTTTGAGAAAACGCCGCGGCTTTCAGGCCGCGGCGCCAGGATTTGATCGAACGTCGGCAAACTTACTTGCAGGCCGCGACGCTGCCGGCGGCGACGCCCGCGCAGACTTCGTCCTTCTTGATCCAGCCGGCGTCGATGACGACGTTGAGATTGTCCTTGGTGATGGCGACCGGGGTCAGGAACAGCGACTTGACGGTGTTGCCGCCGGGCGTCGTGAAGTCCTTCACACCGGCGATGTCGGTCATCTTCTTGCCGCCGGCCAGCTGCGACGCGATCTCGGCGGCGTTCTTGCCGAGTTCGCGCGCGTCCTTCCACACCGACACGGTCTGCGTGCCGAGCGCGATGCGGTTCAGCGCGGCGTGGTCGCCATCCTGGCCCGAGACCGGCACGGTGCCGGCGAGACCCTGCGCCGTCAGCGCCGCGACGACGCCGCCGGCAGTGCCGTCATTGGCCGCGACGACCGCGTCGACCTTGTTGTCGTTGGCGGTCAGGAACTGTTCCATGTTCTTCTGCGCGTTGGCCGGCAGCCAGCCGTCCGTATAGGCTTCGCCGACATTCTTGATCTTGCCCGAGTCGATAGCCGCCTTCAGCACTTCCATCGAACCCGAGAACAGGAAGTCGGCGTTCGGGTCGGAGCCCGAGCCCTTGATGAAGACATAATTGCCTTCGGGCTTCGCCTTGAACACTTCGCGAGCCTGCATGCGGCCCACTTCCTTGTTGTCGAAGGTCAGGTAGAAGACGTCCTTGTTCTCGATCAGGCGGTCGTAGCCGACGACCGGAATGCCTTCGTCCAGAGCCTTCTGCACCGCCGGGCCGATGGCGGAGGCATCCTGCGCCAGGATGATCAGCGAGTTGGCACCCTGCGAGATCAGGCTTTCGACGTCGGTCAGCTGCTTGCCCGGATTGGACTGCGCGTCGGCCGAAATGTACTTGTCGCCGGCGGCTTCGATCGCTGCCTTCATCGCGGCTTCGTCGGTCTTCCAGCGCTCTTCCTGGAAGTTGGACCACGAAACGCCGATCACCTTGTCCTTCGCCTCGGCGACCGACGCCAGCGTCAGCGACATGGCGACACCCGCCAGAATGGCGGCTGTGAATTTCTTCATAATATCCTCCCTGCGCCGTGCGGCGCGACCAGACTAGCCCGAAGGCCGGCACAAAGGCCCTTTTTTTCGAGCCTCAAAAAAATACTGATGCAGCGATGAGGTGCTGTCAACAGCGATTCTGATGGGATCTGATGGCGCATGCTAATTTTTTCGAGGCCCGCAATAAATAATGACACGACTTCGCGCTTCTGCCACTATCCCTAGCGCGTCAACGACGGCCCATGGCATGATCACAAGGCCGCGATGACCGGGAGGATTGAGAGAACGATGTCGGTCGGGATCCGCCACGACGACCTGCGCCGGCGCAACCGCGCCATGGTGATCTCGGCTGTGCGCAGGGCCGGCCAGCCGTCACGAACCGAGATCGCCGCCACCACCGGGCTGAGCCACTCCACCATTTCGGCGATCTCCTCCGACCTGATCGGCGAAGGCATCCTGACCGAAAGCAAGGCCAGCGAAACCACATCGCTGAAACGCGGCCGGCCACAGATCGGCCTGGCGCTGAGCCCCGAGGCGGCGGCCGTGGTAACGGTGGTGCTGTCGCTGAATTTCCTCTCCGTCGCCGTCATCGACTATTCCGGCCATGTCGTTGCCGAGGAACAGCGGCGGGTCGACACGCTGACCATGCCGCGCGACGAGCTGGTCGGCGAATGCGTGGCAATCGTGCGGCGCAGGCTGGAAGACCCCGACCTTGATGTCGGCAGCGTCGCCCGCATCGCCATGGGCATTCAAGGCATCACCGATTCCCACGCCCGCGCCATGCTGTGGTCGCCGATCACGCCGCTGACCGACATTGCCTTTGCCGACATTCTGGAAAAGGAATTCGGCATTCCCGCGACCATGGAGAACGACTGCAACATGATGGCCATCGCCCTGCAGTGGCGTGACCCGGCCCGCTACCGCGACAATTTCATCGCTATCCTTTTATCGCATGGCATCGGCATGGGCTTGGTGCTGAAGGGTGAATTGTTCACCGGCACGCATTCCTCCGGCGGCGAGTTCGGCCACATGATCCACCGTCCCGGCGGCGCGCTCTGCCGCTGCGGCCGGCGCGGTTGCGTCGAAGCCTATGCCGGCAACTATGCCATCTGGCGCGCCGCCATGGGAGCGAGCGAAGACGCCGAGCCGACCGATGTCGGCGACCCCGAAATGCGGGCGCTCGCGGCAAAGGCGCGGCTCGAGGACGGTCCGGAACGTGAAGCCTACCGGCGCGCCGGCGAAGCGCTTGGCTTCGGTCTCGGCAGCCTGTTCGCGCTGATCGATCCGGCGCCTGTCGCCATGGTCGGCGTCAGCGCCGCCGCTTTCGACCTGATCGAGCCCGCCCTGCGTGAGACGATCGCCCAGACCGCCGGCGGCCAGCATTCCAGGTCGATTTCCTTCGACACCGAGCCCAACGAATTGCCGCTGATCCGCGAAGGCTGCGCCATGCGCGCGCTGACCTTCGTCGACCAGGAGATCTTCGCGCCGGGCGGGCAGGCGCGGGCAGGCAAGCACGTCGCATAGGGCGCGAGTGCAGGCGCGGGGATATGCTGAGATTCAGGTCAGGCCGAGTCGAGAATGGTAGGTTCCGAGAACCGGAACGGAGCGTACTTTAGGTACGTGAGTACCGGAAGCGCAGGAAGCTGCCATTCGCAGGCCGGCCTCACCTGAATATCAGCATATCCCCTAGTCTTCCCTGATCGCGTAGCCCGCCCCGCGTATGGTTCTAATGACGTCCGGCATGCGGCCATTGTTGACCGCCTTGCGCAGGCGGCCGACATGCACGTCGACCGTGCGTTCGTCGATGTAGATCGTCTCGCCCCAGACATTGTCGAGCAACTGGCTGCGCGAGAACACGCGGCCGGGGTGACGCATCATGAATTCGAGCAGCCGGAACTCGGTCGGCCCGAGCCGGATCTCGCTCTTCTTGCGATAGACGCGGTGCGATTCACGATCGAGCACGATGTCGCCGACCTTGAGCACGCTGGACAGCACTTCCGGCTTGGCGCGCCGCAGCAACGCCTTCACACGGGCCATGAATTCCGGCGTCGAGAACGGCTTGACCAGATAATCGTCGGCGCCGGTGGAGAGGCCCCGCACGCGGTCGCTTTCCTCGCCGCGCGCGGTCAGCATGATGATCGGCAGCCGCTCGGTCTCCGGCCGCATCCTGAGCCGGCGGCAAAGCTCGATGCCGGAAACCGCCGGCACCATCCAGTCGAGGACGAGCAGGTCTGGCACATTCTCTTGCAGGCGGATCTCGGCCTCGTCGCCGCGGCTCACCACCTCGACGTGATAACCTTCGGATTCGAGGTTGTAGCGGAGCAGCACCCCTAGCGGCTCCTCATCCTCCACCACCATGATGCGTGGCGCGATCATTGGGTAACCTTTTCGTCAGGCCGCCGGTGCTGGCATCGCCGTCTCGTCCTGCTTCGGACGGTTGGCGGGCAATTGCGTGCCGGTCAGGACATAATAAGCGTTTTCGGCGATGTTGGTCACGTGGTCGCCGATACGCTCCAGGTTCTTGGCGCAGAACAAGAGGTGCGTGCAAGCGGTGATGTTGCGCGGATCTTCCATCATATAGGTCAGGAGCTCGCGGAAGACGGAGGTGTATTTGACGTCGATGCGCTCGTCGTCGTTGCGAAGCTTGGCGAGCGCAGTGGCATCGCCAGCCGTATATTCCTGGATAACGGCCTGGACCTGGATCAGCACCATCTGCGCCATGCCGTCGATCGAATGCGAGAGGTCGCGTGGCGCGGCGCTGACGCCGACGGAGCCGACTCGCTTGGCGATGTTCTTGGCGAGATCGCCGATGCGCTCGAGGTCGCCGGCCATGCGGATAGCGCCGACAACGCTGCGCAGGTCGTCGGCCATCGGCTGGCGCTTGGCAATCAGCGTTATGGCGCGGTCGTCCAGTTCGCGCTGCCGCGCGTCCATGATCGCATCGTCGGAGACGACACGCTGCGCCATCGCGTTGTCGGATTCAAGCAGGGCCCTGGTCGAAGCACCGACCATGGAACCGGCAAGATCGCCCATATCGATGATCAGCCGGCTTATCTGCCTCAGATCCTCGTCGAAGGAAGCGACGGTATGTTCGGCCATAATGATGTCCTCGTATGAACTCAGCCGAAGCGGCCGGTGATGTAATCCTGCGTGCGCTTCTCACGCGGCGAGGTGAAGATCTTCTCGGTACGGTCGAACTCGATCAGCTCGCCCAGATACATGAACGCCGTCTGCCGCGACACGCGCGCCGCCTGCTGCATGTTGTGGGTGACGATGACGATCGTATACTCGGCCTGCAACTCGTCGATCAGTTCCTCGATCTTGGCGGTCGACAGCGGGTCGAGCGCCGAGGCCGGCTCGTCGAGCAGGATGACCTCGGGCTTCACCGCCACCGTGCGGGCGATGCACAGGCGCTGCTGCTGGCCGCCGGAGAGGCTGAGGCCGCTCGCGTTGAGCTTGTCCTTGACCTCGTTCCACAGCGCCGCGCGCTTCAGCGCCAGCTCGACGCGGTTGTCCATCTCGGCCTTGCTGATCTTCTCATACAGCCTGACGCCGAAGGCGATGTTCTCATAGATCGACATGGGGAACGGCGTCGGTTTCTGGAACACCATGCCGATCTTGGTGCGAAGCAGGTTCAAGTCCTGCGAGCGATCGAGGATGTTCTTGCCGTCGAGCAGCACCTGCCCTTCCGCGCTCTGCTTCGGATAGAGCTCGTAGATGCGGTTCAAGACGCGCAGCAGCGTCGACTTGCCGCAGCCCGACGGGCCGATGAAGGCGGTGACGCTGCGCTCGGGCAACGACAGGTTGATGTTCTTCAGCGCCTTCGACTGGCCATAGTAGAAGTTGAGGTCCTTGACCTCGATCTTGGCCTTCTCGACGGTCGTGTCGACTGCGTTCAGATCGGTGGACAACATCGGTTTCATCTGTCCTCTCTGCGTCCGGTCAGGCTGCGGGCAACAATGCTCAGCGCGAGAACCGTCAGGGTGATTATGAGTGCGCCCGTCCAGGCCAGTTGCTGCCATTCCTCATAGGGGCTGAGCGCGAACTGGAAGATGGTCACCGGCAGGCTGGCCATCGGGGCATTGAGATTGCTCGACCAGAACTGGTTGTTGAGCGCGGTGAAGAGCAGGGGTGCTGTCTCGCCGGAGATGCGGGCGATCGCCAGCAGGATGCCGGTGACGATACCCGACATTGCCGCGCGATAGGCGACCGAGCGGATGACCACCCAGCGCGGCGCGCCGATGGCGGTGCCTGCCTCGCGCAGCGCGTTGGGCACAAGGTTCAGCATGTCCTCGGTGGTGCGCACCACGACGGGGATCACCAGGATCGACAGCGCGACGGCGCCGGCGATCGCCGAGAAATGGCCCATCGGCCGCACCATCAGCTCATAGACGAACAGGCCGACGATGATCGAAGGCGCCGACAAAAGGATGTCGTTGATGAAACGCACCACGGTGGTCAGCTTCGAGAACCGCCCATACTCGGCCATGTAGGTGCCGGCCAGAACGCCGATCGGCGTGCCGACGAGAATGCCGATGATGGTCATCACGATGCTGCCGTAGATGGCGTTGAGCAGGCCGCCGGCATCGCCGGGCGGCGGTGTCATCTCGGTGAACACCGCCAGCGATACGCCGGACAGGCCCTTGTAGAGCAGCGCGCCGAGGATCAGCGCCAGCCAGGCGAGACCGATGCCGGCGGCGATGACGCACAGCGCCATCATCACGCCGTTCCTGCGCTTGCGGCTCTGGTGGAGGGACGAGGCTGTCGACATGGATCAGGCTCCCGCGCGGCTATCGATACGCAGCAGCATGTAGCGTGCGATGGCAAGGATGACGAAGGTGATGAGGAAGAGGAGAAGGCCGAGCGCCACCAGCGACGAGGTGTAGAGGTCGCCGACAGCTTCGGTGAATTCGTTGGCGATGGTCGCCGAGATGGTCGTTGCCGGCGCAAACAGCGAGGCGCTGATGCGGTGCGCATTGCCGATGACAAAGGTGACAGCCATGGTTTCGCCGAGCGCGCGGCCGAGGCCGAGCATGACGCCGCCCATGATGCCGACGCGGGTATAGGGAATAACCACGCGCCGCGTCACTTCCCAGGTCGTGCAGCCGATGCCATAGGCCGATTCCTTGAGAACCGCCGGCACCGTGTCGAACACGTCCTTGGTGATCGAGGTGATGAAGGGCAGCACCATGATGGCCAGGATAAGCGAGGACGTCAGCAGGCCGATGCCGTAAGGCGGACCGGCAAACAGGCTGTTGAGGCCGGGAACGCCGTGGAACAGCCAGATGATAAAGGGCTGCACCGTCGTCTGCAGGAACGGCGCCAGCACGAACAGGCCCCAGATGCCGTAGATGATCGAGGGAATACCGGCCAGCAGTTCCACCGCCATGCCGATCGGGCGCCGCAGCGGACGTGGGCAAAGTTCGGTGAGAAAAATGGCGATGCCGATGCCGAGCGGCACTGCGACGATGATGGCGATCGCCGACGTGACGATGGTGCCGTAGATAGGCGCGAGCGCGCCGAATTTCTCCGTGACCGGGTTCCAGGACTCCGAGGTCACGAAGGAGAAGCCGAAAGTGGAAAGCGCCGGCCACGAGCCGGCAACCAGCGACACGGCGACGCCGCCGAGCAGCACCAGGACCAGTATCGCTGCGGCCTTGGTCAACCCGCTGAAGATCGCATCGGTGAGGGCGAAGCGCCTGACCGTGGCATCGCGCGAACCGCGGCCGGCCGGCATGGCTTCCTGGACAGCACTCATGTCAAGTCTGCTCTTTGGCTCGAGGAGGAAAGGAGCGCCGCGGGTACGGCGCTCCTTCGATGGTCTTACTCGCCAGCGTAGACGGGCTTGCCGTCGGCCTGGATGTCGGCCTTCCACGAGGTCTTGATCAGATCGACAACGCTGTCGGGGATCGACACATAGTCGAGCGCCTTGGCGGTTTCCTTGCCGTCCTTGTAGGCCCAGGCGAAGAACTTAAGTGCCTCGCCGGTGGCGGCGGCGTCATCCGGGGTCTTATGGATCAGCACCCAGGTCGAGGCGGCGATCGGCCAGGTGGTGTCGCCGGGCTCGTTGGTGATGATGACGTTGAAGTTCTTGGCATTCTTGAAATCGGCATTCGAAGCAGCCGCGCCAAACGACTCGAGCGACGGCTCGACCACCTTGCCGGCGGCATTCACCAGCTTGGAGTAGGAAAGGCTGTTCTGCTTGGCGTAGGCGTATTCGACGTAGCCGATGCCGCCGTCGGTCTGCTTGACGGTGTTGGCGACGCCTTCCGAACCCTTGGCGCCGACGCCCGTGGGCCATTCGACGGCGGTGTCCGAACCGACCTTGTCCTTCCAGTCCGGCGAGAGCTTCACCAGATAGTTGGTGAAGTTGAAGGTGGTGCCCGAGCCATCCGAACGGTGGACGACGGCAATCGCGGTCGACGGCAGGGTGAGGTTCGGGTTCAGCGCCTTGATCGCGGCGTCATCCCAGGTGGTGATGGCGCCGAGATAGATCTGGGCCAGCGTCTTGCCGTCGAGCACGAGTTCGCCCGGCTTCACGCCCTGGAGGTTGACGATCGGCACGATGCCGCCCATCACCATCGGGAACTGCACGAGGCCGTTCTTTTCGAGGTCGGCGTCGGACATCGGCTTGTCGGTGGCGCCGAAGGTCACGGTCTTGGCTATGACCTGCTTGATGCCGCCGCCGGAGCCGATCGACTGATAGTTGAGGCCGGTGCCGGTGTCCTTCTTGTAGGTGTCGGCCCATTTGGCGAACACCGGATAGATGAAGGTCGAGCCGGCGCCGGAAAGATCAGCGGCCATGGCCGCGGTGAGCGTAACGGTGGATGCCGCAGCCATTGCAATCGCAACGGCCGCCGAGCGGATGAAATGTCTCATATGGCCTGCTCCTGTTCGGAAGATGGTCTCTCGGCACCATTTCTGTCGGCGCCCGGGAGGGGCATAGCCTTCGATTATAACAGTCGCATGACAGTTTCATGTCAGCCCGGTAACGGCTGGACAGGCCTGTCCGAACAAGCCTTTCGCGGCCTTTGACGGGCGGCGGGAGTTTGTCGCCGGAATCAGCGACTTGTCTGACTTTTGGGCCAAAATTTATCCCGGCGGCCTGGTTGCGGCCGCCGGGAAATAAAATCCGGACGAGAGTGCGTTGCCTGAATGCCAGAGCGGATCATGGCATGGCCATCGCCGAAAACAGGTCCGTTGGGGTAGATTTGACGCTGTTTCTTGTTTGGCGGTCGCTGCCCCCGCCCGTAACCGAAGGGCGGAATCAATTACGACCATTGTCCGGACTTGGCGCATGTTTGATATGGTGCGATCGCACCATACGTATACGTCAACTTCGAGTGCAACGCCGACCTTTAAAAAGCATCCTGTCAGCCGGCGTTGCGCCGGATTTCGGCGTCCGTGCCCAACCAGCGCTCGAGCTTTTCGAGCAGTGCCCGCGGGCTGATCGGCTTCGGCAGGTAATCGTCCATGCCGGCCTCGATACAGCGTTCGCGGTCGCCTTTCAGCGCATGCGCGGTGACGCCGACGATCGGCACATGGGTGCCCATCTCCTCTTCCAGCCGGCGAATGGCGCCCGTCGCCTCCAATCCGTTCATTTCCGGCATCGACACATCCATCAGGATCATGCGCGGATTGAGCTTGCCGAAGGCATCGAGCGCCTTGCGGCCATTGCCGACGATTTCGAAGCGGTAGCCGGTCTCGCCGAGGATCTGGGTGAACACCAGCTGGTTCACTTCGTTGTCCTCGGCAACGAGGATGTCGAGCCCGCGCTCGTCACCGGCCGGCCTTGGGCGCGCGCGCGCCGGCGGCGGCTGCAGCATGGCGCGATCCGAGACTGAGGACCGGACGGCCGGCGCCGCCACGCCGGCATCGGCGCTGACGGTCACCGGCGGCTGAACCGCCGCGCTGTGACGGTGGCGCTGGATGGTGGCGACCAGCGTCTCGAGCAGGATGGAGGAGCGCGCCGGCTTGATCAGCTGCGCGTCGATGCCGAGGTCGCGATAGCCGGTGTTGGAGAGCGACTGGTCGACCGACGTCAGCATGATGATCGGGGTATGCGCCAGGCCCGCCGTGTTGCGCACGATGCGCGCCATCTCGGCCCCGGTCATGCCGGGCATCTGATAGTCGAGAACCACACAATCGACCGGCACGCCATAGGCGGCGGCGGCAATCAGCACCTTCAACCCTTCGGCGCCGCTTTCGGCCGCGCAGGAATCGAACGTCCACGACGCCATCTGCTCGCTCAGGATCGAGCGGTTGACCGCATTGTCGTCGACGATCAGCACACGCGCGCCGGTGACGTCGACCGGCATGATGCGCTGTCCGCCCTGTTCGGCCTTGGGCAGCGTCACGCTGAACCAGAAGGTAGAGCCTTTGCCCTCGGCGCTGTCGACACCGATCTCGCCCTTCATCAGCTCGACCAGCCGCGAGGTGATGGCCAGGCCGAGCCCGGTGCCTTCGTGGCGTCTTGTCGAAGAGGTGTCGACCTGGCTGAACTTCTCGAACACCAGCTTCAGCTTCTCTTCCGCAATGCCGATGCCTGTGTCGGTCACCGAAATGGTGAGCCTGGTGCCCGCGGGGACCCGCTCGCCGGTGACGTCGACCAGGACGTGGCCTTCATCGGTGAATTTCACCGCATTGCCGAGCAGGTTGGTGACGATCTGCCTTATGCGGCCGACGTCGCCGACGAACTGACCGTCGAGCCCCGGCTGCACGCGCACGATGAGCTCGAGATCCTTTTCCTTGGCGCGCGTCGACACCAGGGTCGCCACGTCCTCGATCGCCTCGGCGAGGTTGAAGGGCGCCGGGTCGAGCACGAGCTGACCAGCGTCGATCTTGGAGAAGTCGAGGATGTCGTTGATGATGGTGAGCAGCGCGTTGCCCGACTTCACGATGATGTCGGTGAACGTCTTTTGCTTCGGGTCGAGCTCGGATTTGGCGAGCAGTTCGGCCATCCCAAGAACCCCGTTCATCGGCGTGCGGATCTCGTGGCTCATATTGGCCAGGAATTCCGACTTGGCCCGATCGGCAAGAACGGCGCGCTGGCGCGCTTCGGAAAGCTCGGCCTCGCGCTGCTTGAGCTCTGTGATGTCGGTGGTCGAGCCGATCAGATAGAGCGAGCCATCGGAGGCGATCATCGCGCCCTTGCGCGCGAACTGGTGCCGCACGCTGCCGTCGGGCATCGTCACGGTCTCTTCGATCTCCTGCGTCTCGCCGGTGCGCAGCACGGCAAGGTCACCGGCGACAAAGGCTTCGCCGTCGGCGCCGAAGATCTCGACATCGGTCTTGCCGACCGCCTCTTCCTTGCTGAAGCCGGTAAGATCGCACCAGCCCTTGTTGACGTAGAATTGCCTGAGATCCGAGCGTTTGGCGTAGATCGACACCGGCACGTTGTCGATGAGGCTGCGAAACACCTCGTTCTCGCTCATGCTTACCTTGAGCGCCTGCTCGCGCGCCTTGACCTCGGTGATGTCGGTGCTGGAGCCGACCAGATGGACCGAGCCGTCGATGGCCACCAGCCGGCTTTTACGCGTCATCAATTGCCGCACCGTGCCGTCGCGGCTGGTGACGGCCTCCTCGACCTCGCGCCCGGCGCCGGTCGCCACCACCTCGGTGTCGTCGCTGCTGAAGCCGTCGGCCTCGTCGGTGGCGAACAGCTCGCGATCCGTCTTGCCGATGACATCTTCCTTGGCAAGGCCGGTCAGCGTGGACCAGGCCTTATTGACGAATTCGATGGTGAGGTCGTCGGCCTTGATGAACGCGGCCACCGGCAGTTCGTCCATGACGTGGCGATAGAGGTCGATCTGGCGCATGGAATCGCGCAGCGCCTTCTCGCGCGCCTTGATGCCGGTGATGTCGACACGCACGCCGATGAACGTGCCGTCGCTGGTGCGCATGTCATAGACCTGGTGCCAGCTGCCGTCGGGGTTGACCCGCTCATAGGACGAGTTGGGCAGACGGTAGCGTTCCAGCATGGCATCGAGCCAGCGTTCGGTATCGGCGCCGTACAGCTTGTCGATTCCGGGGTCGCCGCTCGACCGGAAGTAGCCCACGGAATGGCCTAGAGCGAGCGCCTCGCGGAAGCTGCAGCCCGGCTGCCAGGCTGGCTTCAGCGCAGGCAGCGTGTCCTGCAGCTTGCGGTTGGCGAAGAGGAACTTGTCGTCGCGGTCGTAGATGATGACGCCCGCCGGCAGCGACTCCAACACGGTGGCGAGGTTCTTGCGCGCGTCCTCCGCCTCCATCTCGCGCTGTTTCATGTCGGTGATGTCGACATAGGAGATCAGCCGTTTACCGCCTGGAAGCGACGCCAGCGAGGCGATAAGCGTGCGGCCGTCACTGCGTGGCAATTGCCTGGAACTGGCGATGCCAACGATGATTTCAGCTTCGCGCTGGGCGATGTGACGTTGCCAGTTCGCCTCGTCGGCGCCGTAGGGATCGGCGCCGCGGCTGGCCTCCATCAGCTCACGGAACGAGCAACCCACCGCGGCGCGGCGCGGATCAATGCTCCAGAAATCATAGAAGGCGCGGTTGACAACCTCGGTCCGCAGATCGGCATCGAGAACGATGACGCCGATCGGCATCGAATCGACCATCATCCGAAGATTGCCGAGCGCTTCGGAAGTCCCGTCCGTATCCGCCATCCCTACCCCCTACGCCGAACCGCGCGGGGTTCGTCGGCGGAATGTGCCCGACAAGCATTAATGATCCGCTAACCTTAACGATTTGCAACCACGCGCAGCCGGTGCCGTTGAATGCAATTCCGGTCCTGGCACCGGCTGCGGTAATCCGTCCGTTGGCGATCGGGACATCAGGTACTATAAGACGTATTGGGGGTTGCTAATGTTTGGTCGAATCGCGGCTTTTGTCCTGTGTCCGGCGCTGCTTGCGGCGGCGGGCTGCGTGCGCAGCGACGACGGCACGGTGATCGTGCCCAGTCGCATGGACGTCAGGCGTGTGTGGGACAAAACTCCACCGGGAACGGCGTCCTCCCGGCAACTGGAATCGGAAGTCTTTCCCCCGCCGCCGCATATGCCGCCTGGACCAGCGGCTCGCAGGTATTCCCGGCCGGCAACGCCGTCGATGGCCTCGCAACTGTCCGGGGATCCGTCCGAACCGGAAAAGTCGCTTGCCTGCCGCAATGTCGGCGAACAGGGCCGGCGTTTCCGCGTCGTGTGCGACTGATCGCCCTTAGGCGGTAAGCCCGCGTGATCGATCGCTGTTCATGAAACCTTTTGCCTATTCCCGGCGTTGTTGAGGCTGACGTAACCAGCGCAGTGCAAGGGGAGACTGAAGATGTCCATTCACTTCACTGTCTCTGGCCTGACCAGGAACCTGATCCATTCGCTTGGGCTGGACCACGACTGGGCGCCGAGGCATTTGACACCCGAACAAAACTTGCTGCTCGAATGCTATCTGGCCGGACAAATCCCGGAATCGGCGTGGAGCGACTATGTGTTCGAGATGCCGGAACTGGGAAAACATCTCAGCGCACGGCGCGGCCGCGCCGTGACGTGAACGAGGCGCCGGTTGCTCGTTATGTCTTCGGCGAATTGAACTGCAAGGTAAAGACGGTGCCCGCAACGCCCTGCGCCAGGGAAGGCGAAAAGCTGACCGGCAGGCAGTCGTTTAGCGCTTTGGTGGCCGCATCGACATAGGCCTTGCGCGCCTTGTCGTCACCCGTGACATGGATAGCGGTAGCTTTCGGAGGCCCGATCAGCGTGCCGTCGCGCTTGAAGCTGAAGCTCAGCGTCACCGAGGATTTGTCGGAATTGGCCGGCGGTGTCCAGCAGGTCTGCAGGGCGGCGCCGACCTCGTTCATGGTGTTGAGCGTTGCCGCTCCGGCGGGAAAGGACATCGTCAGCACGGCTGCTGCGATCGCCGGGAATTTCATTGCTTTCGTCATCGCGTCCTCGTCGCTTTTCTCCCCGTCGACCGAAAACAATGGTACGATCGCCGACGCGTATGACAATAGCATTTCAGTCGGTTCGGCGTCGGCAAAATTCATACTGTCGTGATTGCCGCGCGATGGCTGAAAGCGCGTCGCGTTAAAACGCATTCAGGCGACGCGCTTTAATCTTTGTTTGATGCATGTCGTTCTCCCAAAACCCCTGTGCGCTTTTGGGCGACATGCATTGGAAAAGCAAAAGGCCGGCACGGAGCCGACCTTTCCCTTGCCTCGTCATGGCGCCAGTACATCCGTGGTCGCGGCGAGGACTGGGACCAGTAGACAGAGTTTGGGTAAACGAATCCCTAACGGCGGCTTCTCAGGCTTTGGCTTGCGACCTCACATACGCGATGTAGCCGCGCACATCGCCGGCCGGCTCGGCGTAGGCCTTGCCGAGTTTCTTCTCGATCGCCGCCACATACTCCTTCGCCCATTTGGGCAGCGGGTAGTCGATGACGGCCAGGAATTCGAGTGTCGACGCCAGGCGTATGTCGGCGATCGACGGATGCTTGCCGCCGATGAACGGTTTGCCATCCCTGAAGAAGGAGTGGAACACCTCGAGCGGCTCGGCGATCGCCGCCATGGCTGCCTTCTGGGCTTCCGACTTCTTGTCCGGATGGGCGTCGCTGTGGCCGACCTCGCCGGCATAATGCGGAAAGCCGAGCGCCGGATAGGTGGCTCGAGCGACATAGGGATAGAGCGTGCCGATCAGGTAGAACATGGCGCTGTCGACCATCGCCCGCTTGGCCGGCGCCTTGGGATAGAATTTTTCCAGCCCGTGCTTGTTGGCGAGATACTGCATGATGGCGCAGCTTTCCCACAGCACGCCGCGCGGCAGCCCCTTGTCTTCGATCATCGGCGTCAGATGCGCGGGGTTGCGCGCCATATATTCGGGCGAACGCGTGCTTCCCCAGGCGTCGGTCTCGGCGGCGTCGAAGCCGGCCGCGCGGGCAAACACGCGAACGGTCATGTTGTTGACGCTGGGCTTCAGCATGCTGAGCTTCAGCGCCGGCTTTTTCGTGGCCTTGGCCTTCGGCGCCAGCTTTTTGGCGGCGGGCTTTGCCGCGGCTTTCGCGGCTGGCTTTGCGGCAGCTTTCGGCATTGCCTTGGCCGCGGGTTTCTTTGCGCTCTTCACTGTCTTTGCCATTGTCGTCCTCCCCTTTTTGTTGCCGTCAGTATGGATTCCTCGGCGCCCTGCTCTGCGACAATGTCTCGCGTGAACGCTCGACAAGCGTCTGGATCGCGTCGGCAAGGTGCGCTTCGGCGATGTTGTAATCGCCGCGCGCGACACGGATCTTGTGCGCCTCCATCAAGACATCGGCATGGGTAAAGCCGGCGGGCGGCTCGAAACGATACGAAGCGAGCTCGATCAGCAGCCCGAGCGGGTCCTCGAAATAGATCGAATCCATGAAGCCGCGATCCTTGACGCCGCTATGTTTGATGCCGCGCTCGTCGAGCCGGGCGACAGCCTGCAGGAAGGTCACCCGCGACACCGAAAACGCGATGTGGTGCACGCAGCCCGTTTCGGTCGGCGTGCGCCGCTTGACCGAGTCACGGCTCTCATCGGTGAAGACGGTGATCAGCCTTCCGTCACCCGGATCGAAATAGAGATGGCTTTCGCTCGCCTTGTCGAGATTGGGCTGCTCGAAGATGAACGGCATGCCGAGCACGCCTTCCCAGAAATCGATGGAGGTCTGGCGCCCCGCGCCGACCAGCGTGATGTGATGGACGCCCTGCGACTGCAGTTTCTGCATCGATCTCTCCTCGCCGACCCCTCGCCATCTCGGCGAGCCTGGATGCTGCCACGTCATGCCATCGCCCCACGTCATGTGCGCGGCGGATGTGCACGCCTGGCGGCTTTTCCCAGTCTGTTCCCCAGCGTTCTCAGCGCCGTAACGAGCCCTTTGGAAGGCTTTCGTACCAGGATGTTAGTGCAATTGGCAGCGACGCGCCAGAAGCGACGCCGGTACAAGGCTGTGAAAGATCGGTGGCGTTTAAGGCTGCAGCTGTCTGCTACGCAACGGCTCTAAACTCGGCGTCGGCCATCGTGCCCAGGCCCGCGCATTCGGCGCACGCCATGGTCTGTCCCGGGCAACCGGCCCGGTGTGTTCCTTGCGGGCAGCAATGGCCTTTTGACGCACACCACCTGGAGCAATCGAAAACTTTCCCGCTGCCGTGGCAGTGCGGGCACGTCATTTTCACTGAGGTCATTACCTACTCTACCCGACCCAAATCCGCGTTGCCGCAGATGCTATCCCCGCACCGCAAGTAACAGAGATTGCTACGCTTTCAAGCGTGGCGGCCTGACTTAAATTGGGTGTATCGGGGTACACGGATCTGCAGGGTTTTCGCCGATGCCGCCGCCGCTCGCAATCAAACGCAATCCACACGGCGGCTGCCTGAAAATTGCCGATAATGTGGGAGGAGCCTATGCTTGGTACGCCCAAGGGGAATCGAACCCCTGTTCCCGCCGTGAGAGGGCGGTGTCCTGACCGCTAGACGATGGGCGCGCTCAAGAAGGCGCTACATAGGCTGGCGGCCGGCAAAAAGCAACGGGGTTTTGGACGCCGCGCCGACTTTGCCGAAGGCATGTCCTCAAGCCTGCCGTTTAGGCTCGATCAGGTCCCAGAGATTGCCGTAGAGGTCGGCGAACACCGCCACCGTGCCATAGGGCTCTTGGCGTGGCGCTTCGCGAAATTCGATGCCGTTTGCCAGCATCGCGTGATGGTCGCGGGCAAAATCGTCGGTTTCGAGGAAGAGGAACACGCGGCCGCCGGTCTGATTGCCGATGCGGCTTGACTGCTCTTCGCCGGAAGCTTCGGCCAGAAGCAGCCGCGCACCCTGCCCTGCCGCCGGCGTGACCGTGACCCAGCGCTTGCCGCCGCCGAGGTCGACGTCGTCGGTCAGCACAAAGCCGAGACGACAGACATACCAGGCAATCGCCTCGTCATAGTTGCCGACGACGAGCGCGACGGTGGCAACGCTGCGATGCCCGGCAAAGCCGCTCATTTGTTGCGTGCTCATTTGTTGCGGATTGGGAACTGCCCGATAACGCGGCGTTCGGCGATGTCGTAGAGGAAGATGGCGCGACTGCCGTCGGCGAGCTCGGCGTCGATCGACAGGCGATTGCCGGAGAGCGACTGGCTGATCACCTTGGCGCCGACCGGCAGCACGATATCGCCGCTCAAGGCAACGCCGGCCGGCACCTGTAGGTCGGCGACCGGCGCGGATGCCGTGCCCGGCAACCTGTTCATTTTGTAGACAAGCGCCGCGATCACCACCATAACCGCGAGAAACAGAATGCCGAGATTGATCATCATGAAGCGGACGAGCTTCCGGCGCACATTTTCGGCAGCCGGGTCCAGCGGCTTTTCCTCTTCTTCTTCGGCGACGGGCCGGGCCATGGCTAAACAATCCGCAACGGGTTTCGATGAGCGCTCATAACGAAGAGACCCCGATATTGATAGAGGACGAATTGGCGGACGAGGAATCGACCGCCAGCGAAGCCACCGTGCTGGAAACCGGCGCGGACGCGGCCGGCCAACGCCTCGACCAATGGCTTGCCGCAAAGCTCGGGCCGGAGCTCTCACGCAGCCGCGTCCAGGCGCTGATCAAACAAGGCGCCGTCACCATCGCCGGCAAGGCGGTGCTGGAGGCCAAGCGCAAGCTGGCGGCCGGCGAACGCGTCTCGGTCGTCGTTCCAGCGCCGGAGCCTGCCGAACCGCAGGGCGAGAACATCCCGCTCGACATCCTCTATGAGGACGACGAGCTGATCGTCATCAACAAGCCGGCCGGGCTGGTCGTGCACCCCGGCGCCGGCAACTGGACCGGCACGTTGGTCAACGCGCTGATCCACCATTGCGGCGACAGCCTCTCCGGCATCGGCGGCGTCAGGCGTCCCGGCATCGTCCATCGGCTCGACAAGGAAACCAGCGGCGTCATGGTGGTGGCCAAGACCGACCGCGCCCACAAGACGCTGTCGGAAGCCTTCGCCGACCACGGCCGCACCGGCGATCTCGAGCGCGCCTATCTGGCGCTGGTCTGGGGCATTCCGACCCGCCCGACCGGCACCATCGAAACGTCGCTTGGCCGCGCCGCCGACCGTGTGCGCCGCGCCGTCGTCCCCGAGGGCCGCGACGATGCCCGCCATGCCATCACGCATTTCACGGTCGTCGAGCGCTTCGGCGAGGCGCAGAGAGAATTCGCCACCGCCAGCCTGGTCGAATGCCGGCTGGAAACCGGCCGAACCCACCAGATCCGCGTCCACATGGCCCATATCGGCCATCCGGTCATCGGTGACCCGGATTACGGCCTTGCCTTCCGCACCAAGGCCAACCGGCTGGCGGAACCCTTGAAAAGCCGGGTCAATGCATTTCCCAGGCAGGCCCTGCATGCCTGGCTCCTTGAATTCCGGCACCCGACCACCCATCTAACGATGAGGTTCGAGGCGCCGATACCAAGGGACATGGAGGAAATCGTCGGCGGCTTCCGCAAGCTCTGAAAAGACCTGCCATCAAGACGCTTCAAACCAGCCTTCAAAAAACCTGACTGGCGTTGTTCACTTATGAGTGACACACTGTTTCGTGTTGAACAATTGCCTGTCTTTTCTGGTTTTGTTCCTATATATACCGGTTGTAGCGGATGAGCCTTTGGCATCCGCAATACATGTCCGCCGCGTTCAGGGGACATGCATCACTCCAATAGAGAGGGGGCGCTATCATGGCCCAATCATTACCCAGTATCGTTTCCGGTGAAGGCGGCCTCAGCCGTTACCTGGAAGAAATCCGTCGCTTTCCGATGCTTCAGCCGCAGGAAGAGTATATGCTCGCCAAGCGTTATGCCGAGCATGAAGACACCACGGCTGCGCACAAGCTCGTCACCAGCCATTTGCGGCTCGTCGCCAAGATCGCCATGGGCTATCGCGGCTACGGCTTGCCGATCGGCGAAGTGATCTCGGAAGGCAATGTCGGCCTCATGCAGGCCGTCAAGAAATTCGAACCCGAGCGTGGCTTCCGCCTTGCCACTTACGCCATGTGGTGGATCAAGGCCTCGATCCAGGAGTACATCCTGCGCTCGTGGAGCCTGGTCAAGATGGGTACCACCGCCAACCAGAAGCGCCTGTTCTTCAACCTGCGCAAGGTGAAGGGCAAGATCCAGGCTTTGGATGACGGCGACCTCAAGCCCGACCAGATCGCCGAGATCGCCACCCGCCTGAATGTGTCCGAGGCCGAAGTGGTATCGATGAACCGCCGCCTGTCGGGCGACGCGTCGCTCAACGCCCCGATCCGGGCGAGCGAAGGCGAGTCCGGAGAATGGCAGGATTGGCTGGTCGACGATCACGAAAGCCAGGAAGACATGCTGATCGAGCAGGACGAGCTGGAGAACCGGCGCGGCATGCTGTCGGGCGCGCTTTCGGTGCTCAACGATCGCGAGCGGCGCATCTTCGAGGCCCGTCGCCTCGCCGAAGAGCCGCTGACGCTGGAAGAGCTGTCGGCCGAGTTCGACATCAGCCGCGAGCGCGTGCGGCAGATCGAGGTGCGCGCCTTCGAGAAGGTGCAGGACGCGGTCAAGGCCGCGGCCAGGCGCCAGAACCAGGCGCTGCGCACCATCGACGCGCAGCCTGCAGCTTAAGCTTCAAGGCAGAGACATGAAAAGGCGGCGCTTCGGCGCCGCCTTTTTTATTGGGCGAAGGCGGCGAGCCAGCGATTTCTCCCCGTCTCTGTACGGGGAGAAATGCCCGGCAGGGCAATGAGGGGCAGCGCCGGCGCCGCAAGGTTATCGTTCGAGGCAACAATCACCGGATAGAGCCGGGGCGTTATTTTCCTCGAACGCCGCGCCGCCCCTCATCCGCCCTTCGGGCACCTTCTCCCCGCAAACGGGGCGAAGGAAAGCTCACGCCGTCGGCTGTTTCGTCTTCCTCAGATACGGCAACACCGTCTCGTAGGCGCCGAAGCGTTTGATCGCGTCCTCGTTGGAGACGGCGGCGGTGATGATGACGTCGTCGCCCTGCTTCCAGTTGGCCGGCGTCGCCACCTGGTGCTTGGCGGTCAGCTGGATGGAATCGATGACGCGCAGGATCTCGTCGAAGTTGCGACCGGTGGTCATCGGATAGGTCAGCACCAGCTTGATCTTCTTGTCCGGGCCAATCACATAAACCGAGCGCACCGTGGCGTTGTCGGCCGGCGTGCGGCCTTCCGAGCTCTCGCCGGCGCCTGCCGGCAGCATTTCATAGAGCTTGGCGACCTTGAGGTCTTTGTCGCCGATCAGCGGATAGTTCACGGTGTGGCCGGTGGCCGTCTTGATGTCGGCCTGCCATTTGTCGTGGCTCGCCACCGGGTCGACCGAAATGCCGACGACCTTGACGTTGCGCTTTTTGAATTCGCCCTCAAGGCCGGCCATGGTGCCGAGCTCGGTGGTGCAGACCGGCGTGAAGTTCTTGGGGTGGCTGAACAGCACCGCCCAGCCGTCGCCGATCCATTCGTGGAAGTTGATGGTGCCTTGCGTGGTCTCGGCCGTGAAATCCGGCGCGACGTCGTTGATACGAAGACTCATGACCTGTCCCTACCCCTTTTTGTGAGACTGTGGCCGGTACGGCCGGCCGCAATGCTAAGCTAGCACCATCGCCCTGGCGGTCAAACGCCGCGAACCACGGTCCGGGCCGCCACCGAGCCAAATTTTTCCGCAAGTGGGGGCAATTCGGAACTGGATTTTCCGATTGCGGGAAACGAAAGCCGGTCAGGCTTTCTTTATCGCCAGCGTTATGGCGAGGTCTTCCATGCGCTGCGCCAGCGCGTCGAGCGCCGTGGTCAGCACATTATCGCTCTTGTCGGCCTTGGTCAGCGCCTCGTCGCGCGTCTTGCGCAGCGTAAGCACCTCGCTCTCCATGCCTTTGACGCGCTTGGTGAGTTCGGAGAGCTCGTCCATCACCATGATGCCGGCCATCACCGTCAGCCGCTGGTCGCCGATCTCGCCGAAGGAATCCTTCAGATGCGAGACATAGCGATCGAAGCGCTCCGCAAGATCGATCAGATGCTCTTCCTGGCCTTCGTCGCAGGCCATGCGGTACTGCTTGCCGTCGATGGAGACCGTGACCTGTGCCATTGGCTTACCTGTCCAACACCGCCCGGATGGTTTCCATGGCGGTCACCAGCCGGCGCGAGACTTCCTTGTTGGCGTCTTCCAGCCGCTCGGCCCGCGCTTCGGAATTGTCGAGCTCCTGCGCCAGCCGCGAGCGGTCGGCATTCATGCGCTGCACCTCGGCCTCGGCTTCCGAATAGTCGCGCTCGTGCTCAAGCTTCGCCGCCACGGCGTTTTCCAGGCCTTCCATGGCCTTGCCCAGCCTGGCAATGACTTCCTTGAGGGTCGTTTCCCCGGTCATGGCCTTCGTCCTATGCCCTGCCCATCACCGAATCGCTCGCGTTCAGAACGCGTTACCTTGGAAAGATTAGGCACCGGGTGAAGCGCGCGTCAACAAAGCTCTCGCGACTGTCCCCCGCTATCGCTAATGTAAACCGCCCGACACGTGGAAAAGACTGCATCACAAGCCCGGCAAAAGCCGCCCCGATTTGTTGACTAAAAGCCCGTGCCTGCTATGTGTCGCGCAACCCTTTCCTAGGCTTTTCCCAAGGCCCTCAACCCGATTTTCCCGGAGGAAACATGAGCTCGCGCGAACAACATGACCGGATGGCCAATGCGATCCGTTTTCTCGCCATGGACGCCGTCGAGAAGGCAAACTCCGGCCACCCCGGCCTGCCGATGGGCTGCGCCGACATCGCCACGGTGTTGTTCAGCCAGTTCCTGAAATTCGACGCCAAGGCCCCGCACTGGCCCGACCGCGACCGTTTCATCCTGTCGGCCGGCCACGGCTCGATGCTGCTCTACTCGCTCCTCTATTTGACCGGATATGAGGACATGACGATCGACCAGATCAAACATTTCCGCCAGCTCGGTTCCAAGACCGCGGGGCATCCCGAATACGGCCATGCCACCGGCATCGAGACCACCACCGGTCCGCTCGGCCAGGGCCTTGCCAACTCGGTCGGCTTTGCGCTCGGCGAGCGCATCATGAACGCCGCCTTCGGCAACGACCTCGTCAGCCACTACACCTATGTGCTGGCGGGCGACGGCTGCCTGATGGAAGGCGTCTCCCAGGAAGCCATCGCGCTTGCCGGGCATTTGAAGCTCAACAAGCTGATCGTCTTCTGGGACAACAACAATATCTCGATCGACGGCCCGGTCTCGCTGTCCGACAACACCGACCAGGTCGCCCGCTTCCAGGCCTCGGGCTGGAACGCCAGCCACATTGACGGCATGGATCCGGAAGCGATCGCCTACGCCATCGAGGCGGCGCGCCATTCCGACAAGCCGACGATGATCGCCTGCAAGACCACCATCGGCTTCGGCGCCCCGACCAAGGCCGGCACCAACAAGGCACATGGTTCGGCGCTCGGCGCGGAGGAGATTGCCGGCGCGCGCAAATTCTTCAATTGGGGCTCGCCCCCCTTCGAGATTCCCGCTGACATCCTCGATGCATGGCGCGCCATCGGCAAGGGCGGCGCCAAGGCGCGCGCCGATTGGGAAGGCCGTTTGGCCAAGGCCGAGCCGAAGCTGAAGGCCGAGTTCGAACGCCGCATCGCTGGCAAGCTGCCGTCCAACTTCGACGCCGTCATCGCCGACTACAAGAAGAAGCTCTCGGTCGACAAGCCGAAGGTCGCCACCCGTAAATCGTCGGAAATGGCGCTGGAAGTCATCAACGGCATCGTGCCGGAAACCATCGGCGGCTCGGCCGACTTGACCGGCTCCAACAACACCAAGACCAGCCAGACCAAGAACATCACGCCCGACGATTACGGCCAGCGCTATGTCCATTACGGCATCCGCGAGCACGGCATGGCGGCGGCGATCAACGGCCTGACGCTGCATGGCGGCCTGATCGCCTATGGCGGCACCTTCCTGTGCTTCTCCGACTATGCCCGCCCGTCGATGCGGCTGGCCTCGCTCATGGGCATCCGCTCGATCTTCGTCATGACGCATGACTCGATCGGCCTCGGCGAGGACGGCCCGACCCACCAGCCGGTCGAGCATCTGGCGGCGCTGCGAGCCATCCCGAACCACAATGTCTTCCGGCCGGCCGACGCGGTCGAGACCGCCGAATGCTGGCAGATCGCTCTCGAATCCGAAAAGACGCCGTCGACCCTGGCGCTGACCCGCCAGAACCTGCCGACCGTGCGCACCGAGTATTCGGCCAAGAACCTGAGCAGCCAGGGCGCTTACGAGCTCGCCGCGGCAAATGGCGAGGCGGCGGTGACGATCTTCGCCACCGGCTCCGAGGTCGAGATTGCGCTCGCTGCCCGCGAGCTGATCGAAAAACACGGCCACCCGACGCGCGTCGTCTCGGTGCCCTGTTTCGAGTTGTTCGACCAGCAGAGCGAGGATTACCGCGCAAAGACCATCGGCAATGCCAAGATCAAGGTCGCCATCGAGGCCGGCATCCGCCAGGGCTGGGACCACCTGATCGGCACCGACGGCATCTTCATCGGCATGCACGGCTTCGGCGCTTCCGGCACCATCGACCAGCTCTATCCGCATTTCGGCATCACCGCAGATGCGACGGCCAAGGCCGTGGAAGCCCGCTTGCACGCCAAGTAAGGCCTTGGGCATATCGCTTTGGCCACATGCCTCAAACAAGACAACTTTGCGGAACCGCTCGTGCGGTTCCGCCTTGCTGGACCAAACTAATCGATTTAAATTCGGCCTTCTGCGGCTGGATTCTTGCGCCGTCCGCCGCTATGAAGCAGCGGACCCCATCGCCCCCAGTCCCTAGGGAGAAAACAATGACCGTCAGAGTTGCCATCAACGGATTTGGCCGCATCGGCCGCAACATCCTGCGCGCCATCCATGAATCCGGCCGCAAGGACATCGACGTCGTCGCCGTCAACGATCTCGGCCCGGTCGAGACCAACGCGCATCTTTTGCGCTACGACAGCGTCCATGGCCGCTTTCCGCATGAGGTGAGCGTCGATGGCGACCAGATCACCGTCGGCAAGGAAAAGTTCAAGGTCACCGCGATCAAGGATCCAACCCAGCTGCCGTGGAAGGAGCTCGGCGTCGACATCGCGCTCGAATGCACCGGCATCTTCACCGCCCGCGACAAGGCTGCCGCGCACCTGACCGCCGGCGCCAAGCGCGTCATCGTCTCGGCGCCTGCCGAAGGCGCCGACCTCACCGTCGTCTACGGCATCAACCACGACAAGCTGACCAAGGACCACATCGTCATCTCGAACGCGTCCTGCACTACCAACTGCCTGGCGCCGCTCGCCGCCGTGTTGCACGAAACGGTGGGTATCGAAAAAGGCATGATGACGACGATCCATTCCTACACCGGCGACCAGCCGACGCTGGACACCATGCACAAGGATCTCTACCGCGCCCGCGCCGCGGCGCTCTCGCAGATCCCGACCTCGACGGGTGCTGCCAAGGCGATCGGCCTGGTGCTGCCCGAGCTCAAGGGCAAGCTCGACGGCATCTCGATCCGCGTGCCGACGCCGAACGTCTCGGTCGTCGACCTGAAGTTCATCGCCAAGCGCTCGACCACCCCGCAAGAGATTAACGAAGCCTTGATCGCCGCTTCCAACGGCAAGCTCAAGGGCGTGCTCTCGGTCACCCACCACCCGAATGTCTCGATCGACTTCAACCACGACCCGCATTCCTCGATCGTGGCGCTCGACCAGACCAAGGTCATGGACGGCAATTTCGTCTCGGTGCTGTCCTGGTACGACAATGAGTGGGGCTTCTCCAACCGCATGGGCGACACCGCCGTCGCCTTCGGCAAGACCATCGCCTGACGCAGACCTGTCTTCCTAGTATCGGAAACGCCCGGCTCCGGCCGGGCGTTTTTTATTGGCCGGCTTCGGCCAAAAACCACGCCGTTGCCTTGCACTGGTCATGTCTTCGCCCCACTCTCTGGTCAAGCGACAGACAGAGGGATTTGGAGGGGCAAGAGCGGATGGAGCATGCGATCTATCTCGTGACGCTGGTCGGCACGGCGCTCATAGTCGCCGCCGCGTTTTCGAGCCTGATCGCCTTCCGCTTCGGCGCTCCCTTGCTGCTCCTCTTTCTGTGCATCGGTCTGGCCACAGGCGTCGATGGCCTCGGCATCGAATTCGACAATGCGCGGCTGGCTTATTTTGCCGGCTCACTGGCTCTGGCCGTCATCCTGTTCGATTCCGGTTTCGGCACGCCGCTCAACGCACTCCGCCAGGCAGCCGGGCCGGCGCTGTCGCTGGCGACCGTTGGCGTGATCCTCACCACCGCCGTGTTCGGCGTCGCTGCCTACTACCTGCTCAATCTCAGCTGGCTGGAATCCGCGCTGCTCGGTGCCGCCGTCGCCTCGACCGACGCCGCGGCTGTGTTCTTCCTGCTGCGCGCCGGCGAGATCAATCTGCGCGAGCGCGTGCGCGCCACACTGGAAGTGGAGTCCGGCACCAACGACCCGATCGCCATCTTCCTGACCATCACCTTGGTCGAGATCATCGCCGCGCACGCCAATCCGGAGGCCGATGTGCTGGCCACCAGTCTGGTCATCGGCTTCCTCATCAACATGGGGGTCGGCGCCGTCGTCGGCCTGCTCGGCGGCCTCGCCATCGTGCGCCTGGTCGAGCGGCTCAACCTCGACCACGGCCTGCTGCCGATCTTCGTGCTGACGCTCTCGCTGATGGTGTTCGCGGCGGCTGGCGCCATTGGCGGCTCGGGCTTCCTCGCCGTCTATCTCGCCGGCCTCGTGGCCGGCAATTCCGACATCCGCGCCGTCACCATCCTGAAGCGCTTCCAAGACGGCATGTCGTGGCTGGCGCAGATCATCATGTTCCTGATCCTCGGCCTGTTCGCCACGCCGTCGCAGTTTCCGGTGATCCTGGTGCCGGCTATCCTGCTTGGCCTGTTCCTGATCTTCGTGGCGCGGCCGCTCGCCGTCTGGCTCTGCCTGATCCCGTTTCGCCTGCCGCGCCCGGAGATCGCCTTTATCTCCTGGGTCGGCTTGCGCGGCGCGGTCTCGATCCTGCTCGCCATCACGCCCCTGCTCGGCGGCCTCGAACACGGCCGCCTGATCTTCAACGTCGCCTTCATCATCGTGCTGGTATCGCTGGTGGTGCAGGGTTGGACGGTCGGCCCGCTGGCGCGCCGTCTTGGCCTGATCGTGCCGGCTCGCCTCGGGCCGCTCGACAAGGTCGAGCTCGAATTGCCGGGTTCGGCCCATCACGAGCTGCTTGCCTATCGCGTCGCGCCCGGCAGTCCGGTGGCGCGCGGCGAGCGCATTCCGCGCTGGGCGAGGCCTTCACTGGTGCTGCGCGACGGCCGCTCGATGCGCTTCCAGGACATGGGCCGGCTCGCCGCCGGCGACCAGGTCTACATCTTCGTTCCCGACCGCTACCCACGCCTGCTCGACAAGCTGTTTGCCAGCCGCGCCGTGGTCGATCCCGAGGACGCCGACTTCTTCGGCGCCTTCGCCGTCGATCCGGCCCGCTCGGCCGAAGAGCTGGAGGCCGCCTACGCGCCAGGCCTCACCGAGGCTGAACGCAAGCTCAGCGTCGGCGCGCTGGTTGCCGAGCGGCTCGGCGGCCACGCCGAATACGCCGATCGCGTCATGATCGGCCCGATCGAACTGATCGTGCGCGACGTCGACGACAAGGGCAAGATCATTGGTCTGGGCCTGTCCTTCGAGCCGACCGCGCCGGTAGCCCGCGTGCCGGTCTTCCTCAGCGCCGGCGAAATCGGCGACCGCATCGCTGCCCTCATCCGCAACTGGCGCAAGCCGGCGAACGAGCCCACGCCCGGGGCCGGGATGCCTGACGACCCGGTGCCGGAGCCGATTGCGCCAAAGGCGGCCGGCGAAGGCTGAACGAGCACGGGCGCATCATTTTTGCGCGTGCGAACAGCACGGGTCTTGCATCGTTGCCGGTGCCGGGTATGGTCCCCGCGATTTTCTATGGAAAGGGATCAGCGCATGGCCGGCTTCAAGACACTCGACGATATCGGCGCCGTCGCGGGCAAGCGTGTCCTGGTGCGCGTCGACCTCAACGTTCCCGTCGCCGACGGCAAGGTCACCGACGCCACCCGCATCGAGCGCATCGCGCCGACCATCGCAGAGCTCTCCGGCAAGGGCGCCAAGGTTATCCTGCTGGCGCATTTCGGCCGCCCGAAGGACGGGCCTTCAGCCGAGTTCTCGCTGGCGCCGATCGCCAAAGCCACGGCCGAGGTGCTTGGCCGCCCGGTCGGCTTCGCCGCCGACTGCGTCGGTGACAAAGCAGCCGAGGCGGTTTCCGCCATGCAGGACGGCGACGTCCTGCTTCTGGAAAACACCCGCTTCTATAAGGCCGAGGAGAAGAACGAGCCGGCCTTCACAGAAAAGCTCGCCGCCAATGGCGATATCTATGTCAACGACGCGTTTTCCGCCGCGCACCGCGCGCATGCCTCGACCGAAGGCCTGGCGCGTCACCTGCCCGCCTATGCCGGCCGCACCATGCAGGCCGAGCTCGACGCGCTGGAAAAGGGCCTCGGCAATCCGGCGCGGCCGGTGGTCGCCATTGTCGGCGGCGCCAAGGTGTCGAGCAAGATCGACCTGTTGATGAACCTGGTGAAGAAGGTCGACGCGCTGGTCATCGGCGGCGGCATGGCCAACACCTTCCTTGCCGCGCGCGGCACCGATGTCGGCAAGTCGCTCTGTGAGCATGACCTTGCCGGCACCGCCAAGCAGATCATGATCGAGGCGGCCGAAGCCGGTTGCGCCATCATCCTGCCCACCGACGGCGTCGTGGCCAAGGAATTCAAGGCGGGCGCGGCGAGCCAGACCGTCGCCATCGCCGACGTGCCCGCCGACGGCATGATCCTCGATGTCGGCGAGAAGACCGTGCAGAGCGTCAACGACTGGATCGACCGCGCCGCGACATTGGTCTGGAACGGCCCGCTCGGCGCGTTCGAGATCGAGCCCTTCGACCGCGCGACGGTGGCGGCGGCCAGGCACGCGGCGGCCCGCACCAAGGCAGGCAAGCTGGTCTCCGTCGCCGGCGGCGGCGACACGGTGGCCGCGCTCAACCATGCCGGCGTCGCCGACGACTTCACGTATGTCTCGACCGCCGGCGGCGCCTTCCTCGAATGGATGGAAGGCAAGCCGCTGCCCGGCGTCGAGGTGCTGAAGCGGTAAAGAGTTCGAGAACGGACAAGCCAGGTCGGCTTTCCATCGATTCGCGCTTTTCGACGCCATTCCTTTGGCGGTAGAGTTCCGCCAAGCGCGGAACCAACCCCGTCAAGGAGAGCACCCATGAGCGAACGTCTCGAAGATATTGCCGCCGCGATCGTGGCCGGCGGCAAAGGCCTGTTGGCAGCCGATGAAAGCTCCGGCACCATCAAGAAGCGCTTCGACGTCATCGGCGTCGAATCGACCGCCGACAGCCGGCGCGACTATCGCGAGATGATGTTCCGCGCCAAGGACGCGATGTCCAAGTACATCTCCGGCGTCATCCTCTATGACGAGACGATCCGCCAGAAGGCCGCCGACGGCACGTCGCTCGTCGACATCATCAAGGCGTCCGGTTCCATTCCGGGCATCAAGGTCGACGTCGGCGCGAAGCCGCTGGCCGGCTTTCCCGGCGACACCATCACCGAAGGCCTCGACGGCCTGCGCGAGCGGCTGGCGGACTATTACAAGCTCGGCGCCCGTTTCGCCAAGTGGCGCGCGGTGATCGACATCGACACCGCCAAGGGCGTGCCCTCGGCCAATTCGATTGCCTCCAACACCCATGCCCTGGCGCGCTATGCCGCGCTTTGCCAGGAGGCCGGCATCGTGCCGATCGTCGAGCCGGAAGTGCTGATGGACGGCGCCCATTCGATCGACACCTGCTACGAGGTCTCCAAGGCGACGCTGGTCAAGCTCTATGACGAGCTTTACGCCGCGCGCGTCGTGCTGGAAGGCTCGATCCTGAAACCGAACATGGTGATCTCGGGCAAGAAGTCGGGCAAGACCGACAGCCCCGAAGAAATCGCCGAAAAGACGATCAAGCTGTTCCGCCAAGTGGTGCCGTCGGCGGTGCCGGGCATTGCTTTCCTCTCCGGCGGCCAGGAAGACGAGGAGGCGACCGCCAATCTCAACGCCATCAACGCCATCGGCCCGCATCCCTGGAAGCTGACCTTCTCCTATGGCCGCGCGCTGCAGGCAGCCCCGCAGAAGGCGTGGAGCGGCAAGGCGTCGAACGTCGCCGCTGGCCAGGCCGCCTTCACCCACCGCGCCTACATGAACCATCTCGCGGCGCTCGGGCAATGGAAGCCGGCGCTGGAAAAGGCGGCCTGAAGCCATCGTTCTTCTGGACCTGAAAACCCGGGCCTGAAGCCCGGGTTTTGCTTTTTGCCGACGACATTCCCACTTGAAGCATCGAAACGGCGGCGATGATGTCGGATCGCGCCCATGTCGAACGTCCTTGGCAGGAGAGGACAGGAGATGATCATGCATCGCAACGCCGTGGTTTCGCGCGAGGACTGGTTCGAGGCCCACCGGAAGCATCTCGAACGCGAAAAGGAACTGACGCGGCTGCGCGATTGCGTTGCCGCCGAGCGGCGGCAATTGCCCTGGTTCAAGCTCCGCAAGGACTATGTCTTCGACAGCGAGCAGGGTCCGAAGCGCCTTGCCGAGCTGTTTGCCGGCAAGAGCCAGCTCATCGTCTACCACTTCATGATGACGCCGGGCTCCGATCACCGCTGCGAGGGCTGCTCGTTCCTGGCCGACCATATCGACGGCGCCAACCAGCATCTGAAGCATCATGACGTTTCGCTGGTCGTCATCGCGCGCGCGCCATTGGCCGAGATCCTGCCCTACAAGCAGCGCATGGGCTGGAAGTTCGACTGGCTGTCGTCCTACGCGTCCGACTTCAACTTCGACTTGCAGGTCTCCTTCACCGACAAGCAGATCGCGGCGGGCGACACGACCTACAATTTCGAGAAGCGTCCGCTGCGCTCGAAGGACTTGCCGGGCACCAGCATTTTCTATCGCAATGAGTGCGGCGACATCTTCCTCACCTTCCTGTCGCGCGCCCGCGGCGGCGACGCACTGATCGGCGCCTATCATTATCTCGACATGACGCCGAAGGGCCGCGACGAGACCGGCCCCTATCATGGGCTGATGGACTGGGTTCGCCTCCACGACGAATATCAGGACAAAGGCAAGGATCGGCAGGACTGCTGCGCGTAGACGGCGGGTCGTTCACGCCGGTTCAAACATGCGCTAATGGATTTTGCGATACTCGTACGGAAACGCCATGCAGCGCCTGCTTGCCCTTCTCACCTGGCTCGCCTTCCCGGTCTATGTCTGGCAGGGCCTTGGCGTGCGCCGCCGCACCAGCCGCATGCTGCCGGCGCAAGGCCCGGTCATGCATGAGATCGCCGGCACGGCGCCCGCGGTCTCACTGCTGGTCCTGGGCGATTCTTCAGCCGCCTCCGTCGGCATCGAGCAATCCGAATATGGGCTTGCCGCGCAACTCGCCGGGCTGATTGCCGAACGTACCGGCCAAGCCGTGCGCTGGCGCGCCGCCGGCTTCAATTCGGCGACGTCAGGACAGATCCGCGATTACGTCCTGCCCAACCTGTCGGCCGATCCGTGGACGCATATCGTTCTCGCCATCGGTACCAATGACACCAAGAACTTCCATTCCGTGCCGCGCTTCAAGAAGGAGTTCGGCGGCCTGCTCTATGCGCTGCGCGCCAAGTGGCCGGAGGCGCGCGTGGTCTGGTCGCCGGTGCTGGAATTCACCCGCGCGCCGGCCATGCCGTCCTTGCTCGGCAAGATCCTCGAAATCCGCGCCGCCGAGATGAACAAGATGGGTGTGCGGCTTTGCAATGAGCGCGGCGCCGTGCCCGCCCCACGTCTGCCGATCACCAATCCCGAGGCCGGTTTTGCTTCCGACGGCTTCCACGCTTCCGAAGCGGGCTATCGCGCCTGGGCCGAGCATCTGTTGGAGTCTGTGTTGGGGCACTGAAGCTCGGGGGAAGGCTCGTTGAGATTCAGGTCAGGACGAGCCGAAAATGTTGGTTACCGAGAACCGGCCTACGCCGGCCATAGCCTTCATAGAGCGGAGACCTTGTGAGAGCTTCGGCCGGCGAAGGCCGGAGCGGAGCGTACTTGAATACGTGAGCACCGAAGGCGGAGGGAACCGGCATTTGCAGGCCGTCGTCACCTGAATATCAACGAGCCTTAGAGCAATTCCAGGAAAAGTGTGATCGGTTTTCCGCCCGGAATTGCGTCAAAACAAAGAGATAGAGCGGTTCGCCGTTTCCGTGAAACGGTGAAACGGTCTAGGTCCAATGTCCGAGGATAGCCGCCAGCGAAATCGCCGCCATGGCCAGGATCGCCAGCTTCCAGAAATCGCCGCGCCGCTTCAAGCCGGGCCAGCCGATCGGCTTGATGACCTGGATCAGCATGATGCCGCAAATGACAAGGGCGAGAAGTTTCGTCATGCCGCCTTTGACCAGCATCGCGGTCGGCTGTCAAAGCGGTTTGTCGCGCTGACATCCGGACGCTGCCCTCCTGACAGACGCCGGGTGCTTGAGCCTCTGAGAAAGCCTGCCACACTTTCTGGAACCACCTGCCACCCTCCTGACAGACTGCTGTCAGGAGGGGTGTGCGATACTCCTCTCATCAAAGAAGAGGAGCAAGGTCATGAACGGTTCTACCATCCTGCGCAGCGTACAGAATTATGTCGGCAAGATCCGCACGGTGCGCAACGAAATCCGCACGCAGCGTTTCTTGAACACTTTGCCTGCGGACATCCGCAAGGACATCGGCTGGCCGGACCTTTATGATGGCCGCGTGAGCAGGCACTGAAATTTTTCAAGGGCACGACTTGGATAGAGACCATGTCGCGCCCAGATGTAATGGCGATGGGAAATCCAAGTTTCAGGAAAATGCTGCCGTCCTCCCGGCCGCCCTGCCGCAGCCTCCTGACAGTATGTTGTCAGGAGGCCTGCGGTAATGAACGCAGCTCGGACCCTGATGGCGACTGTTTCTGGTCGCCCTTGAGAGTTTTTTTGGCATGGTGAAAAGCTGGAACGACAAGCTGAACACGCCCGGCATCAACGGCATCAAGCCGTCGCCGCGGACGGTCGGTGATGTCGTCGAGGGCCAGCCGATGCTGGTGCCGACGGCGCGGCAGGTCGACGATTTCATCCGCTCCATTCCCGAAGGCGTGGAGATGGACGTCCGCGCGCTACGAACAGCACTTGCCGTGGAACACGGCGCGGAAGTGACATGTCCGGTCACCATCGGCTATCATCTGCGCACAATTGCCGAGGCTGCTCACGAGGATTTCGAACGCGGCATGGCGCTGAGCGACGTGGCGCCGTTCTGGCGCGTCCTGGATGCAAGCACGCCGACGACGGGCAGACTGTCCTTCGGCGCCAAATTCGTTGCCACGCAGCGCAAGCGCGAAGGGCTGAAGCCATAATGCATGTCGCCCAAAAGTGGGAACCGGTTTTGGGGTCACGACATGCATAGAACCGGAATCAGGGGAGAAATCCATGCGCCGCGCCGACAGGCTATTCCAGATCGTGCAGCATCTGCGCGGTGGCCGGCTGGTCACCGCGCAGAAGCTCGGGACCTGGCTCGAGGTTTCCGAGCGGACCATTTACCGCGACATTGCCGACCTGCAGTCGACCGGCGTGCCGATCGACGGAGAAGCAGGCGTCGGCTACATGATGAGGGAGGGTTTCGACCTTCCGCCGCTGATGTTTACACGTGACGAGATCGTGGCGCTGGTTGCCGGCGCCCGCATGGTGCGCGCCTTTGGCGGCGCGGCGATGGCAAGGGCCGCCGACGAAGCGCTGGTCAAGATCGGCGCGGTGCTGCCCGACACCGAGAAGGACCGCATCGCCCGCACCGAGATCCACACGCCGATGTGGGTGGTGAGCGACGCCGCGCGTGAGGCGATCGACCTGATCGAGCGGGCCGTCGAAAAGCGCCAGGTGCTGACCATCGACTATTCCGACGAGGCAGGCCGCGGCACCGCGCGCGACATCAGGCCGCTCGGCCTGTGGTTCTGGGGCAAGGTCTGGACGCTGGTCGCCTGGTGCGAGATGCGCGACGATTTCCGCGCCTTCCGCATCGACCGCATCGCCTCGGTGGTCATCGCCGGCCGCGTCTTCAAGCCGGAACGCGGCAAGCAGCTCGCCGATTTCTACCGCGCGGTCGAGCGCTCGGAGGATTACGGCATGGCCCCCGACCGCGCCGCGCGGACGTGAGCTCCGCTCTTCCCCTTCTCCCCTTGTGGGAGAAGGAGAGGGCGCGCCTACTCCTCGTCTTCGTCCTTGTCCTTCGACTTTAGCGCCGAGAGCTTGGCGAAGACGGCGTTGGCGTCGAGTTCGGCATCCTCGTCCTTCGGCTTCTCCGGAGCCGGCACCAGGCGCTCGGTCAGCGCCGCCGGCAGCAGCGTGTCGCCGACAGGCTGCGCCTGTTCGCGGCCGCGCGAGGCGCGGTTGACTTCGAGGTCGAGGTCGATCTGCGAGGTGAGACCCAGCGTCACCGGGTCCATCGGCTGCAGATTGGCCGAGTTCCAGTGCTTGCGCTCGCGGATCTGCTCGATCGTCGACTTGGTGGTGCCGACGAGCCGCGAGATCTGCGCGTCCTTGAGCTCGGGATGGTTGCGCACCAGCCACAGAATGGCATTGGGGCGGTCCTGGCGCTTCGACAGCGGCGTGTAGCGCGGACCCTTGCGCTTCGATTCCGGCACACGCACCTTCGGGTCCGACAGTTTCAGACGGTGGTTGGTGTCCTTCTCGCCGCGCGCGATCTCGTCGCGCGTCAGCTGGCCGGTCATGATCGGATCCATGCCCTTGATGCCTTGCGCGGACTCGCCGTCGGCGATCGCCTTGACTTCCAGCGGATGCAACCCGCAGAACTGCGCGATCTGCTCGAAAGAGAGCGCGGTGTTGTCGACCAGCCAGACGGCGGTCGCCTTGGGCATCAGCAGACTATTGGCCATTTCAAAAATCCTTCTCGTTCGCCCGCGTTCCCGCGCGGGCGGTGGTTTTAGAGCCACCAAAATGGGAAATTCGCGGCCTGTATAAACGCTCCGTCAGGATTTCGCAATATTTTTGGGCACGAGCCGGAAAATGCATGCCGCCCAAAGCGTGCGGCGGTTTTGGAAGAACGACATGCCTAAAACAAAGACGTAAAGCGCGGCGCTGGCAGTTGCTTCGACGCGACGCACTCTAAACCGTCCAGAAAAGACAAAACCCGCTGGACGAGGTCCAGCGGGCTCGGAACCGGAGACAAAGCAAGCGTCTCGACGGCTCTGCTTTGACAGGGCAACCCGGCCTTACGGCCGGGTTGTCCTTTTTTGATTAAACCGCCTGGCGGGCGATACGCTCGATGTCGGCGCGGCTGATGCCGAGGTCGCTCAGCTGACGCGCATTGAGCTTGTTCAGCTCACGCACGGTCTCGTTGTACATACGCCAGTTACGGAAAGCGCGGATCGGGTTCATGGTATTCCTCCATTTGTTGGATAAAATCGTTTCGATGACGCTTAGATAGGCAGTGTTGCCCACGAAATGAACAGACGCTTTTGCATGGCCGCAATGCGTTTTGTGCATTGCAGCAAAGAAAGGGGAGTAGGGGAGTAAGGGAATAGGGCAGTAGGGCGAACGAAGGCGGCCTCCCCTACTCCCTACTCCCTACTCCCTACTCCCTACTCCCTACTCCCCTACTCCCTACTCCCTACTCCCCTACTCCCTACTCCCTACTCCCTACTCCCTACTCCCTACTCCCTACTCCCCTACTCCCTACTCCCTACTCCCCTACTCCCTACTCCCTACTCCCTACTCCCTACTCCCTACTCCCTACTCCCTACTCCCTACTCCCTACTCCCTACTCCCTACTCCCTACTCCCTACTCCCTACTCCCTACTCCCTACTCCCCTACTCCCCTACTCCCTTACTCCCCTACTCCCTT